>NZ_JBVILA010000011.1:108371-116176 GCF_055580625.1 Amycolatopsis sp. NPDC031561
TCCCCTTCCCCCCTCCCCCCCCCCCCCCCCCACACCCCCCCCCCCCCCCCCCCCCCCTCCCCCCCCCCGACACCCGAGATGGCTGGGCGACCCTCGGGGCTCACCGCGCCCGTTGCACCGGCCGCTCGTCCCACACCGGTTCCGCGGTCTCCCGCACCTGCCCGTCGGTTCCGAACACGAGGAACCGGTCGAAGGACCGCGCGAACCACCGGTCGTGCGTCACCGCGACCGTGGTGCCCTCGTAAGCCTCGAGTGCCTGCTGCAACGCTTCCGCCGAGGCCAGGTCGAGGTTGTCGGTCGGCTCGTCCAGCAGCAGGATGGTGGCGCCGCCGATCTCCAGCAGCAGGATCTGGAACCGTGCCTGCTGGCCACCGGACAGTTTCTCGAACCGCTGGTCGCCCTGCCCGTCCAGTTCGTAGCGGCGCAGGATGTTCATCGCCGGTCCTCGGCTCCGCGCGTGCTCGGTCCAGAGGATGTCGACGAGCGTCCGTCCGAGCAGCTCGGGATGCGCGTGCGTCTGCGCGAAGTGGCCGGGGACGACGCGGGCGCCGAGTTTCCACAGCCCGTCGTGCGCGACGTCCTCGCCGGCCAGCAGCCGCAGGAAATGCGATTTGCCGGAGCCGTTCGAGCCGAGCACGGCGACCCGTTCGCCGTAGAAGATCTCCAGGTCGAAGGGTTTCATCAGGCCGCGGAGTTCGAGTCCTTCGCAGGTGACGGCCCGGACGCCGGTCCGCCCGCCGCGCAGGCGCATGGTGATCTTCTGTTCGCGCGGGGGAGCGGCGGGGGCGCCCGCCTCCTCGAACTTGCGCAGCCGTGTCTGGGCGGCGTGGTAGCGCGAGGCCATCTCGTCGCTGCGCGCGGCGTACTGACGCATGTCGGCGACGAGTTTCTTGAGCTGCGCGTGCTTTTCGTCCCAACGACGACGAAGCTCCTCGAAGCGTTCGAACCGCTCCGTGCGTGCCTGGTGGTAGGTGTCGAAGCCGCCGCCGTGCACCCAGACGTCTCCGCCCGACGGCCCCGGCTCGACGCTGATGATCTTCTTCGCCGCCCGCGCCAGCAGTTCCCGGTCGTGCGAAACGAAGAGCACGGTCTTCTGGGTCTCGCGCAGCCGTTGTTCGAGCCAGAGTTTGCCGGGGACGTCGAGGTAGTTGTCCGGTTCGTCGAGCAGGAGGACACCGGAACCGCCGAGCAGCAGCGCCTCCAGGACCAGCCGCTTCTGTTCGCCGCCGGACAGGGTGCGCACCTCCCGCCAGCGCGCCTTCTCGTACGGCAGGTTGAGCGCGGCGGTCGTGCACTTGTCCCACATGACCTCGGCTTCGTAGCCGCGAGCATCGCCCCAGTCGCCGAGCGCCTGGGCGTAGGCCATCTGGGCCGCTTCGTCGTCGCGTTCCATCAGCGCGAGTTCGGCCTCGTCGACAGCGCGGGCGGCGCTGCGGAGCGAGTCCGGTGAGACCGAGACGAGCAGATCCCGCACCGTCCGCTCGTCACGCACCGAACCGACGAACTGGGGCATCACCCCGAGCCCGCCGCTGATGGTCACCGAGCCGCCGTCGGGTTCGAGTTCCCCCGAGATCAGCCTCAGCAAGGTCGTCTTGCCCGCCCCGTTGGCGCCGACGAGCGCGCAGACGCTGCCTTCACCGACCCGGAACGAGACATCGCCGAGCAGCAGCCGCCCGTCGGGCAGGTAGTACTCGACGTGCGCGACTTCCACATGCCCCATCCCGACAGACTGCCTTCGCCGAAGGTGATCACGCAACGCAATATCTCCGGTAAGGTCGGTGACGTGGAGCGAACCTACTTCGGCGTGCGGCTCAAGCTGATGCTTGCGCTGTTCCTGCCCGAGTTGTTCGTCGTGCTCCCGGTCGTCGGCGGGGTCAACCCGCTGAGCCTGGTCACCGCGCTGACGGCGTCGGTGGCGGTCGCCAATCCGCTCGGGCTGGCCGCCGCTCTGACAGCGTCCCTCGCCGTCATCCTGCTCGCGCTCGCGGCGCACTTCCGGGTGGAACCGTCGGCCGCCGCGATGCGGGTGCGAGCCATCAGCCTGCGCGAGCGTGCGCAGCTGTTCTTGAGCCTGCGCGATCCCGACGCGCGCGGCCGCGTCCGGCCACGGGCTCCGTCACGGGGCATCGTGACTGCCTGACTTCTCCTCGTTCGAAGGTGAGGCAGTCATTCCTGCCCCCGCACCTTCAAACGACGGAGTGACCCGGTCATGTTCGATGTCTTCCTGTACCCCGTTTCCGCCATTCTCTGGTTCTGGCACAAGGTTTTCGGCGCCGTTTCGAGTCCCGACTCAGGCGTCGCCTGGGTGCTGTCCATCGTGTTCCTCGTCTTCACCCTGCGTCTCGTGCTGGTCAAACCGGCACTCGGCGCGCTGCGCGCCGGTCGTCGCACGCAGGCTTTGGCCCCGCAGATGCGGAAGATCAAGGAGAAGTACGGCAAGGATCGCCAGCGGATGGCGAAGGAGATCCAAAAACTGCACGCCGACAACGGGTCCAGCCCGCTGGGCGGCTGCCTGCCTGCACTGATCCAGGTTCCGGTGTTCCTGTCGCTGTACTGGGTCCTGCGCGACTTCACCCCGGGCGCCGCGTCGAACCACGTCTTCGACCGCGCCGGGGTGGAGTCCTTCCTGAACGCGGATCTGTTCGGCGCGAAGCTCGGCAACTGGCTTTCGCAGCCGGCGGCGGAGCTGGCCGCGTTCGGCACGGACCACGTCCACATGATCGCGGTCGGCGTGCCGTTGATGCTGATCGCGAGCCTGGCCACGTTCTTCTCGATGCGCTCGGGCCTCACGAGGCAGACCGCGACCGCCCCGGAGTCCGCGGGGATCGTCAAGCTGATGATGTACCTGGCCCCGCTCGGGATGCTGGTCTCGGGCGCGTTCTTCCCGGTACCGATCGGGGTGCTGCTGTACTTCCTGGCCACCAACGTGTGGACGCTGGGGCAGCAGCATTTCCTCACCAAGGTCGTCGACAGGGAAGAGGAGGCACGTACTAGCCGCTGACGGCCGCCCGGCGTGCGGCGATCGAGTACTGCGCGGCCTTCCTCAGCCCGGGGAGGACGGTGTCGACGTGCTCGGCGAGCGCCTTGACCGCGCTCTTGTTCGCGCGTTTCTCCTTGGGGCCGAAGACCGTGTAGACGTCGCCCTCGGCCGACAGCACGGCCAGGACCGCGTCTTCGATCGCGACGGTGGCGGGGTCCTGGCCGCTCAAAACCACGTTCCGGACCCGCTCGCGGAGCTCCTGCGTTCGCTGCGGGTCCATCAAGGTGATGTCGCGAACCGTGAAGATGCCCATCGCCCGGCGCTTCTCGACGAAGATCACGCCGGACGCGGCGAGCTGGTCGCGGACGGTGTCCTCCGCCTTGTGCCATTCGCGGTCGACGACGGTGAACCACCGGCGCGGCTTATCGCCGGGAGCGTCCTCGAGCACCTCGGCCAGGAAGGGGTCTATCGGGGTGAGACCGGCCGCCGCGGTGCGCTCGGCTTTTCCGCCACGATCGGTGAGAAGACCACCGATGATCAGCTCGGCCACCGCGGCCGCGCGCAGGAGCGCGCCCCGCACCAGGGCGCTGACGGGGTCGAGCCTGTTCTTTTCGCTGTCGTAGCCGAGCAGGTACATCCGCTGTGGCAGTGACTGGCTCATGTCGTCCTCTCGTCGGGACCGGTCCCGCTGGACAGCTTTACCCTCGGCCGGATGATGAGCCACCCGGCAGCGCGCTTTCGAGTGACCGCGGCCCTCACCGCCTGCTGTCTGCTCGCGGGCTGCGGGCCGACCTCGCCCGAACCCGCCCCGGAACCGCCGCCATCGCCGCCCGCGTCGCCGTCTCCGGCCGGCCCGGATCCGGCACTGGTCTCTTGGGCAGGAGGGTACTGCGGCGCGGTCAAGGAGATGCGGCTGATCGCCTATGGCCTGGCCAAGGGCTACGACATCAAGACCGAGGCCGACGTTCCGAAGGCGGAGGCTTCGCTGAAGAAGCTGGACACCGCGCTGGCCGCCGCGATCGGGGGACTCGAGAAGCTTCCGCAGGTCTCCGCGCCCGCACAGGGGGCCAACGCGCTCGCCTCCGGGGAGCTGGCCTTCTACCGGAAGCTGCGCGGGCAGGTGACCGAGTACCTCGCCCTGCTGCCGAAAGGTGGTGCCCGCTATGCCAAAGCGGCGCTCGACGTGAGCGGGATCGACCTGGTGTCGCACGTGCCCGCCGTCGAGACCGGCAAGGTGCCCGGGCTCGATCAGGCGATGAAGGCGAACGAGGCGTGCGGGCTTGTCGGCTAGATCACGCCGGAATCGGGTGAAGAACTGTTCGGTACCGGCGTGTCGGGCAAAGCCTGATCGGGAATCATCTCGCTCTGCCCGGGAACTGTTCCCGGGCGGGTGGGTGTTCCCGGCGCCGTCAGGCGCCGGGAACGCGTTCAGTGTTTCCGCAGGTGACGGCCCGTGAGCGAAGTGGCGTCCTCGGCCAGCGCCGACGGCGTGCCCTCGAACACGACCGACCCGCCGTCGAAACCCGCGCCGGGCCCGATGTCGATGACGTGGTCGGCGTGCGCGATCACCCGTTGGTCGTGCTCGATCAGGACGAGCGTCGCGCCGTCGTCGACGAGTTCGTCGCAGAGGACGAGCAACCGGTCGACGTCGCTGCCGTGCAGCCCGGCGGTGGGCTCGTCGAGGATCAGGCGCAGGTCGTCCGCGGGACCCGCGTCGGCGAGGTGGCGGGCGAGGAGGAGCCGTTGCCTTTCGCCGCCGGACAAGGTGTCGAGGCTCTGGCCGATCGTCAGGTAGCCGAGTCCGACCCGGTCAAGCCAGCGCAACCGTTCCGCGATGGGGGACCGCTCGCCGAACAGGGCGGCGGCCTCCGCGGGGTTCATCGCCAGGACGTCGGCGATGGTCCGGTCGTGCAGGCGCGCGCCGAGCGCTTCCGGGTTGAACCGGGTGCCGCCGCAGGCGTCGCAGCCGGTCTGGACGTCGTCGAGGAACGCCAGGTCGGTGATGATGACACCCTTCCCCTTGCAGACGGGGCAGGCTCCTCGGCCGTTGGCGCTGAACCACGACGGATGTTTCCCGGTGGCCTTGCCGAAAGCGTCGCGAACGGGTTCGGCGACGCCGAGCACCGTGGCGGGGGTGGACCGGATGCCGCCGCGCAGCGGAGCCTGGTCGACGACGACGAAACCGGGATGCTGGCGGGGGAGTTCGCCCGCGATCAAGGTGCTCTTGCCGGAACCGGCGACACCCGAGACGACGGTCAGGACGCCGAGCGGCACGTCGACGGTGACGTCGCGCAGGTTGTGGCTGCGGGCGCGGGAGATCGTCACGGTCCCCCGGGCGGCGCGGGTCCGCTGCCGGAAGCGAAGCGGGGCACGGAGAACCCGGCCGGTTTCGGTCTCGGTCGTCGTGAGTTCGCCGGGACTGCCGTCGAACTGGACGCGCCCGCCGCCGGCGCCGCCGGTGGGTCCGAGCTCGATGACGTGGTCGGCGGCCGCGATGACCGCGGGATGGTGTTCGACGACGAGGATCGTGTTGTGCGCGTCGCGGAGTTTGGCCAGCAGTTCGAGGAGCCGGTGCACGTCATGGGGGTGAAGCCCGGTGCTGGGCTCGTCGAACACGTAGCAGACGTCGCTGAGCGCGCTGCCGAGATGGCGGACGATCTTGACGCGCTGTGCTTCGCCGCCGGACAGCGTCCTCGATTCCCGTGACAGGCTGAGATAGCCGAGCCCGACGGAATCCAGCGCGTCGAGGCGTTCCCGGATCGCCTGCCGCAGCGGCGCCACCGACGGATCGCGTACGGCCGCGACGACGTCGCGCAGATCGCCGACCGGCATCGCCGACCAGTCCGCGATGGACCGCCCGTCGATCAGGCTCTCCCGCGCCGCCTTGGCGAGACGGGTTCCGGCGCAGTCCGGGCAGACGCCGCGGGTGACGACTCCGGCGAGCCCTTCCTCTTCTTCGGCGGTGAGGTGTGACGGCGTCTTGCGCAGGTACGAGTCCCGGAGCCGCGGGACGATGCCGTCGAAGACGCCGTGCTTGGGATACTCGGAGCCGGGGTCGTCGAGGGAAAGCCCTTCGGCGTGCAGCAGGGTTTCGACCTTCGCCGACGGCAACCGTCCCAACGGGACATCCGGGTCGACCAGTCCGGAGTGGACGAGCCGCTTCCACCGGTAGGTCCCGGGGGCGAACGTCGGGAAGCGCACGGCGCCGTCGCGCAGGCTCCGCGAGCGGTCGAGCAGCCGGTCGAGATCGATGTCGTCGACCATGCCGAGCCCTTCGCAGCGCGGGCACATCCCGCTGGGATCGTTGAACGAATAGGCGGGCGAGAACCCGGCTCCCGGCTTGCCGAGCCGGGAGAACAGCAGGCGCAGCAGCGACGCGATGTCGCTCGCCGTGCCCACCGTGGACCGCGCGTTCCCGGTGAACCGCCGCTGATCCACGATCGTGGTGAAGATCAGCCCGTCGATCCGGTCGACGTCCGGGGGCGGATGCTGCGGGAGGCGGTTCCGGACGAAGGTGGGGTAGGTCCCGGTGACCAGGCGCTCGGCTTCGGCCGCGATCGTGTCGAACGCCAGCGACGACTTCCCCGAACCCGATACGCCGGTGAACACCGTCAGCCGGTGCTTCGGGACCCGCACCGACACCTCGCGGAGGTTGTGCGTCCGGGCTCCCTCCACCGTGATCCACCGGCCGCGGTCAGCTCGTACTTTCGCCATGAAACAAGGCTACGATGAGTTGTGGCCGGATTACGGCCACAACTATTCCCGTCGGGAGGCACCGTGACGGCACCACGAGAACGGATGCTGCGGCTGCTGTCGCTCCTGCAGTCCGGCCGCCAGTGGCCCGCCGCCGAACTCGCGACGGCCATGGAAGTCCCGCCCCGCACCCTCCGCCGCGACCTCGACCACCTCCGGACCTTGGGCTATCCCGTGGAGAGCACCCGTGGCCCCGGAGGCAATTACCGCCTCGTCGCGGGCGCCGCGCTGCCGCCGCTCATGCTGGAACACGACGAGGCGATCGCCACCGTGCTCGGACTGCGGCTCGCCGCGGCGGGCGGGACCGGCATCGACCTCACCGCCGAATCGGCGGACCGCGCCGCCGCGAAACTCCGGCGCGTCCTCCCGGCGGCCCTGCGGCGGCGCACCGACGCGATGCTCGCCGCGGTCGAGTTCGGCGGCGGTGACCAGCCGATGGTCACACCCGACGTCCTGAACGTCCTCGCCGCGGCGATCGCGGCTCGCCGGTGCCTCGAGTTCGCGTACATCGGGAAGGAAGGCCCGTCGTCCCGGACGGTCGAGCCGATGCGTCTCGTCCAGCTCGGCAGGCGGTGGTACCTCTACGCCTGGGACCTCGGCCGTCGGGACTGGCGGAGCTTCCGGCTCGACCGGATCACCGCGCCGGAGACGACCGAGGTGGCGTTCGAGCCCCGCCCCCTCCCCGTCGACGACGTCGCGGGTCATCTCCAAGAACGCTTCCACAGCCCGAAATCGCTCCGGATCACCCTGACCCTGCGGGTCGGCGCGAGCGAGGCCGCGGCCCGCCTGCACCGGATCGACGGGAGTTTCGAGGCCCTCGGCGACGACAGCTGCCGGTACGTCGCGTACGTCGACTCCTTCGAGTGGCTGGCCGTCGTCCTGACCCTCACCGACATCGACTTCACAGTGGAGGAGCCGGCTGCGTTCGGCGAGTACCTCGCGAGGACGGGGCAACGCCTGCTTCGGGGGAGTGGCCGGTCCGGGTGGTCGTGGGGGGGGGGGGGGGGGGGGGGAGGCCCTAACCGCGCCCCACACCCCAAAACCCCAAAAACCCACGCCACCCCCCCCCCCC
>NZ_JBVILA010000011.1:116186-233618 GCF_055580625.1 Amycolatopsis sp. NPDC031561
TTGCCTCTGTTCTTTTCGTTTGTTTGGTTTTTTTTTTTTTTTTCCCTCCCCCCTCCCCCCCCCCCCCCCCCCCCCCCCCCCCCCCCCCCCCCCCCCCCCCCCCCGACGCGCTACCGGCACTTTGGTCGCCCCAAGTACATGAAGGACCCCTTCCTTGCGTCTAGCGCAGTGAAGGGGTCCTTCATGTACTTGGGAAGGTGTGAAGGTCGAGTTCCTTCGGCTGAGCCGAGGGAAGGGGGCCTTCACGCGCAGGCGCTGTGCTTGCTGGGGCGGAAGCGGCGACCATCGAGTCCGTGAAGGCCTCCTTCGCTACCTTCAGAGTAGGAAGGGGGCCTTCACGGACTCTCCCCCGTCCGACCGGCCTCAGGCGTCGCCCGCGTCGGGCCACTGCTGCCCCCGGGTCCAGGAGTCCAGCACCATCAGCGTCTTCGTCCCCGTCACCTGGTGATGCCGCCGGATCTCGTCGATGGTGTGCTGCAGGTGGCCCATGTCCCGCACCCGCAGCCAGACGAGCGCGTCGGGATCGCCCGCGATGGTGAACACCGCCTGGGCTTCCGGCATCCGGGTGGTAGTCCGGACGATCTCGCCGACCTTGGTGGTCCCGGTGAACCGCAGTTCGGTGAACGCCTCGATGCCCCAGCCGAGTTTGGCGTGGTCGATCTGGACGGTGTAGCCGACGATGACACCGTTTTCCTGCATGCGGTCGATGCGGCGTTTGACCGCCGCGGTGGACAGCGTGACGCGGGCCCCGATGTCGCCGAGGGTGCGCCGGGCGTCTTCCCGGAGCAGTTCGAGGATTTCGCGATCGGTCTCGTCGATGAGCTGGTCCGCCATGAGCCAGGATGGTACGCAGACGCAACAGATATCGGCTACCGGCGAAGGTGGGCCGGATATTTTGCGTGATCGGGGGCAATAGACTGCCGCTTGTTGCGGCGGCCCGCGCGGTCGGGTCTCCTGTCGTGACATCGCGTGGGGGTGCCGAAGGAGGCAGGTCTGGTGGAGCAGTTCACGTTGGAGGACCGGTATCTGCGGGAAGACGGCACCGTCTACCTCAGCGGGGTCCAGGCCCTGGTCAGGATGCTGTTCGACCGGGTGCGGCACGATCGCGCCGCCGGGGCGTCCCCCGCGGTGTTCGTCTCCGGCTACGAGGGCTCCCCGCTGGCCGGGTACGACCTCGAGCTCGGCCGCCGGTCGGTCCTGCTCGACAAGCACGACGTCGTGCACCGCCCGGGCCTGAACGAGGAAATCGCCGCGACGGCGGTCATGGGCAGTCAGCTCACCGCGTCGATCGGTTCTTCGCGCGGCGGGGTCACCGGGTTCTGGTACGGCAAGGCACCCGGCCTGGACCGGGCGACGGACGCGCTGCGGCACGCCAACCTCGCGGGCACCGACCCGGCGGGCGGCGCGGTGGCGCTGGTCGGCGACGATCCGAACGCCAAGTCCTCTTCGGTGCCCTGCGCCTCCGAGCTCGCGCTGGCCGATCTGGCCATGCCGGTGTTCTTCCCGTCCGACTCCCAGGACGTGCTGGACTTCGGGCTCCACGCCGTCGAGCTGTCCAGGGCGAGCGGGCTGTGGTCGTCGATGAAACTCGTGGCGAACGTGGCCGACGCCGCGAGCACCGCCCACGTCCGGCCACAGTGGACGGCTCCGGAGCTGGCGTTGCCCGCGTACCGGCACAAGCCCAGTTCCCGCCTGCTCGGCACCACGCTGATGGCGCTCGAACGCAGTCTCTACACCGAACGCCTGCCGCTGGCGCTGGAATACGTGCGGGCGAGCGGGATCAACCGGATCGTCCAGGAAGGACCCGCGGACCGCGTCGGCATCGTCACCGCCGGAAAGTCCTATTTGGACTTGATGCAGGCGCTGCGGCTGCTCGGCCTGGACGCCGACGCGTTGTCCCGGCACGGGATCCGGATCCTCAAACTCGGTGTCATCCATCCGCTCGAACCGTCGATCGTCCGCCGGTTCGCCGACGGCCTGACCGAGATCGTCGTGGTGGAGGAGAAGCGGTCCTTCGTCGAATCGGCGATCAAGGAGGTGCTCTACGGCACCGCCGGCGCGCCCGCCGTGTACGGCAAGACCGGCCCGGACGGCCGCACCCTGTGCACCGAACTCGGCGAACTCGATCCGGACGCGGTCGCCAGGGTGCTCGCCGGGCGGCTGACCGAGCATCACGAGATCCCGTCGGTGACCGCGTGGCGGGGACGACGGAGCCGTGAGCGCATCTCGGTGCCGCTGCTGACCAGGACGCCGTACTTCTGTTCCGGCTGCCCGCACAACTCGTCGACGAAGGTGCCCGAAGGCACCGTGGTCGGCGGCGGCATCGGCTGCCACGCGATGGCGCTGTTCATGGAGCCGGAACAGGTCGGGGACGTGGTCGGCCTGACGCAGATGGGCGGCGAGGGCGCGCAGTGGCTCGGGATGGAGCCGTTCGTCGAGGCCTCGCATTTCGTGCAGAACATCGGCGACGGCACGTTCACCCATTCCGGCAGCCTCGCGGTGCGGGCCGCGGTGGCCGCAGGGGTGAACATCACCTACAAGATCCTCTACAACGCGACCGTCGCGATGACCGGCGGACAGGACGCCGTCGGCGGGCTCCCGGTGGAACGGCTGGCGTCGCTGCTCCTGGTCGAAGGTGTCGCCAAGGTGGTCGTCACCAGTGACGAGCCGAAGCGGTTCCGCGGCGTCCGCCTGCCCGACGGCGTGGAGGTCCGCTCCCGCGACGAACTGCTGAGCACGCAAGAGGAACTGGCCGCGGTGCCCGGGGTGACGGTGCTCATCCACGACCAGGAATGCGCCGCGGAGAAGCGCCGCAAACGACGTCGCGGCAAGCTGGCCACCCCGGCCGCCAAGGTCGTGATCAACGAGCGGGTCTGCGAGGGATGCGGCGACTGCGGCGAGAAGTCGAACTGCCTGTCGGTGCAGCCCGTCAGCACCGAGTTCGGCCGCAAGACCGCGATCCACCAGTCTTCGTGCAATGTGGACTACTCATGCCTGGAGGGGGACTGCCCCTCGTTCATGACGGTGGTGCCCACCGGGAAGAAACACCGTCGGCAGGCCGGGGAGATCACCGCGGCGGACCTGCCGGATCCCGAGACCGGGAGCACCGACTTCTCCGTGCGGATCACCGGGGTCGGCGGGACCGGCGTGGTCACCGTCGCACAGATCCTCGCCACCGCAGCGGTGATCGAGGGCAAGCAGGTCCGGACGCTGGACCAGACCGGGCTCGCGCAGAAGGGCGGCGCCGTCGTCTCGGATCTGAAGATCACCGCCGAGCCGACGCCGCAGGCCCCGAAACTCGCGGCCGGGGAATGCGATCTCTACCTGGCCTGCGACGTTCTCGTCGGCGCAGACCCGGCGCATCTGGCGGTGGCGGACCCCGGCCGGACCACCGCCGTCGTCTCCACGACCGAGGTGCCGACCGGCCGTATGGTCGTCGACACCACCGTCTCCTTCCCTGACGCGGCGGCCGTGCGGGGCGCGATCGCGGAGAGCTCTGCGCGAACCGTGGTGCTCGACGCCAGGGCACTGGCCGAGACCCTGTTCGACGACGACCAGTTCGCCAACATCCTCCAGCTCGGCGCGGCCCACCAGACCGGCGCCATCCCGCTGGCCGCGGCCAGCCTGGAACGCGCGATCGAACTCAACGGGGTCGCCGTCGCGGGCAACCTCCAGGCGTTCCGTCGCGGCAGGCAGCTCGTCGCGGATCCCGACGGCCTGCACGCGGCTGTCGCTCCTCCCGTCGCCGCGACCCCGACGCCGTCCGAGGCCGCTCTCCGCGCCCGCGCGCTCGTGCACACCGAGCCGGGTTCGGAACTCGCGCGCCTGCTGGACATCCGCGTCCCCGAACTCGTTCAGTACCAGGACGCCCGCTACGCCCGGGCGTACGCCGAGTTCGTCGAGCGGGTCCGGGTGCTGGAGGGGGACTCGACCACCGTCACCGAAGCGGTGGCGCGCAATCTGCACAAACTGATGGCCTACAAGGACGAGTACGAGGTCGCGCGGCTCTCGCTCGATCCCGCCGTGCTCGCGGGGATCGAGGCGGAATTCGGGGTCGGCAGCCGCTACGCCTACCGTCTGCACCCGCCCGTGCTCCGCGCGCTCGGGATGAAGCGGAAGATCGCGCTGGGCGCGGGTTTCCGCCCGCTGTTCGTCGCGCTGCGCGCCGGCCGGAAACTGCGCGGCACCCGGTGGGACCTGTTCGGCAGGGCACACGTCCGGAAGGTGGAGCGGGAGCTCGTCACGCAGTACCGGGAAACGATCCTCACCGCGTTCGGCACCGAGAACGCCGATCGCGGCAGGCTTCTGGCCCTGGCCGAGTTGCCCGACCTCGTCCGCGGCTACGAGGACGTCAAACTGGCGAACGTCGAGGCCTACCAACGGGAACAGGCCGCGATCCTCGCCGAGCTCGTCCCGGCGGACAAGCTCGGCGTGAGCGGGTGACCCTGGCGGTCACTGAGCCGGGAACTGCTCGTACCGCTGCGCACGCAGCTGGGCGATGCCGACGTGGTGGTGGTGCCCACGGGAGTTCTTTCGATCGTGCCGTGGGGGTTGCTCGAGCCCTTCCGGGGCCGTCCGGTGACGGTCACGCCGTCGCCTTCCGCGTGGCTCGCCCTCTGCGCGGTGCCCGCGCGCGACACAGCGGACCACGCGGCGATGCTGACGGTCGCCGGTCCCGGACTCGAGCACGCCGTGAACGAAGCGGACCGCGTCGCGGAGGTCTACCCTCGCGCGGAAGTGCCGGCAGGCAACGACGCCACGATCGAGGCGACGTCGAAGCCCTCGCCGAATACGACTCGGTGCATCTGGCCGCGCACGGGCACCATGAACAGGAGAACGTGCTCTTCTCCCGCCTCGACCTCGCAGACGGCCCGCTGATGGCCTACGACGTCCAGCTGCTCGAATCCGTGCCGGACCATGTCGTCCTGTCCGCCTGCGACATCGGCCAGGCGGTGGTCCGTCCCGGGGACGAGATCCTCGGGTTCACCGCGGCGTTGCTCTACAGCGGAAGCAGGACGGTGATCTCCAGTGTGGCCAGGGTCGATGATCGGGCGGTCGTCCAGGTCATGGAGTCCTACCACCGGGCGCTGGCGCGGGGGACGGTGCCCGCGAGGGCGCTGGCCGACGCCACCCGCGGCGAAATGCTGATGCCGTTGGTCTGCTTCGGTCAGTGAAGGAATTGTCCATATCGCTTCCGCAGGCGCAGTTCGTCGATCTGCCGCGAAGTGTCCAGCGTGACACTGACGAGGAACACGAGAACCACCTGCAGGGTCACACCGCCGAAGGGGAGTCGCGGGCTCGCGTCCAGCAAAGCGAGTCCGGCGACCGGGATCAGCGCGATCACTCCGGCGTAGACCGCGCCGAGGAAGGTGATCCGGTGGTACACGTAGCCGAGGTAGTCGGCCGTCCAGTTGCCCGGCCGGATCCCGGGGACGAAACCACCCGTGCGCACCAGGTCTCGGGACACCTGCCCGACGTCCAGCGTTCCCGCCGCCCTGACGAAGGCGAAAAGACCGGCGAGGACGACGTAAACCGCGATCCGCCAAGGAGTTCCTTCGTCGCGTAGCCGGGATCCGGTCCACTCGAGCCAGGTCACGGTGGGCCAGAGATCCGCCGCCAGCACCGGCAGGGACAGCAGCACGGCGGCGAGGACGGCGGGGCTGTTCGCCTGGGCGATCCGCAGGGGTATGTAGGACGGGGTTCCGCCGTAGGCACGCACGCCGATCATCCGCTTCGCGTGCTGGATCGGGATACGGCGTTGTGCCTGCGCGACGACGATCGTCGCCACCATGACCGACAACGCCACGACGGCCATGACCGCGATGGCGGCCCAGCCCTTCGCTTCGTAGAGGCGCAGGAACTCCGCCGGCAGCACCGCCAGGACCTGTACCAGGAGCAGAATCCGGACCCCGTTACCGAAGCCGCGGTCGGTGATCACCTCGGTCAGCCGCAGGACCAGCGCGGTACCCGCCGTCATGCACGCCACCGTGACGGCGATGGAGACGGCGCCGTGGTCGTCGAGGACTTCCCGGCCTCGGAACATGACCACGCCGACAGCGCCGACGAGGCCGAGCAAGACGGTGAGCCGCCGCTGGTATCGAGTCAGCAGGCGTGCGCCGGCTTGACCTTCGGCCCGGAGCGCCGCCAGCCGCGGGACCAGGACGATCAGCGTGCGCAGAACCGGAGCCGCGGCCAGGCAAGGAAGGACACCGAACACGAACACCGGCAGGGTGGACAGCCCGCCACCGGTGAAGAGGTCGAGTAGCCAGTACCAGGGGTCGTCGGTCTTGGGGATTGCTTCGAGCGCGCGGGTGTCCACGTGGGGAGCGGGCAGGTCCTGCCCGAGCCGGAACACCACGATCGCCAGCAGGGTGACCAGGATCCGGTGACGGACGGAGCCGCTGCCCGCCGTCCGCTCGGCACTGTCGTTCATCGGTTGCTGAGGCCTCCGTCGTCGTCCTGCCCGCCATGTGTGGACCACGCTAGGAAGGGCGGATGAAATCCCGATGACACGGCCAGCCTCATGGCGCGGGACGGAGCCGCTCGGTCAGGTAGGCGAGGATCTCGTCTCTGGCCCGCAGCGTGGGATGCCCGTCGGAGTCGACGAGGTGGGCGGTGACGACGCTGTGCGGCGTGCCGACCACGTCACGGAAGAACGGGGGAGGGTCGGTGTTCGCGGCGCCGTCCGGCAGGACACGTCCGTCGAAGGCGTCGCCGAGGAGGGCTTGGTAGGCGGCGAAGCGCTGGCCGGTGCACCAGCGATCACCGTCGAAGCGGTAGGCGAGGACCTTGAGACCGTCACGCGAGACGCGGTCTCGGATCGCGAGCGCGTCTTCGTCGCTGAGTTCGAGTCCGCCGGGGTCGTCCAACGGCAGTGACGGATGATTGACCACGGACGCGATGACGGCGGGTTCGAGCGCCATCGTGAGGGCGAAGTTCCCGGTGAAGCACAGGCCGATCGCGCCGACTCCAGGACCGCCGCACTCGGCGTGGGCCAGCCGCGCCAGCCCGCGCAGCCATGACGTGACGGGGCTGGTGCCGCCGCCGGCGAACGCCCTGAACTCCGCGCTGACACACGCGCGACGGACCACCTGCCGGCCCTCCTCGGCCGTCGGGTAGGCCCCGTCCGTTCCGAAGAGCGACGGCAGGTGGACGGTGAACCCCGCGTCCCGCACCCAGCGCGCGAACCGCAGGACGTGGGGGCTGATGCCCGGCATCTCGGGCATCAGCACCACGGCGGGACCGGAACCCGCGACGTACACCGTCTTCGTCACGCCGTCCACCTCCCGAAGACCGCGGGAGAAATCGGTGATCGCATCGTCGAGGTTTCCGTCCACACTCGTAGCCTGGACCACCGCACCCACCGACGGCGATGGGCCGGATCGCCAGATTCAGGGGTAATCTCGCCATATGCTGCGAGTCGGTGTCCTGGCCTATCCGGGCTGTTTCGCGTCCGAGGTGTTCGGCGTCCCCGATCTCCTCACCATGGCCACGCACGTCGCGGGCCCGGACAACGCCGGATACGAGGTGTCCGTCGTCTCGCCGCGCCGTCGAGTCGTCGCATCGGGCGGTGTGGCGTTGACCGTCTCGTCGCTGCGTGAGGTGGACGTCCTGGTCGTGCCGGGATTCGAGTTCATACCCGGCCAGGACCTCGACGCGAAGATCGCGGGCCTCTCCAAGGAAGTCGCGGCGATCCGGTCCCACGCCGACGCGGGCAACGTCGTAGTCTCGATCTGTGTCGGCGCGTTCCTGCTCGCCGAAGCAGGGCTCCTGGACAGGCGCCGCGCCACCACCTCCTGGCTCTTCGCGGATGAACTGGCTCGACGCCGCCCTGAAGCCGATGTCCGGCCCGAGCACCTGGTCGTCACGGACAAGGGAGTCACGACGACGGCGGCCTTCAGTGCCATGTACGACTTCGCGCTCGGACTGATCCGTGAACACAGCGGCGCCGAAGTGGCGCGGACGACAGCGCGGGTGGCGCTGGTCGACGACGCGCGGTCGTCCCAGACCCCCTACGTCGACGCGCGGCTCCTTCCGCAGCGCGGCAACGAGTTCTCCCGCCAGGTCATGCGACGGCTAGACCAGAACCTGGCCGCCCGATACGACCTGGCGGCCTTGGCGGACACGTTCAAGGTCAGCACGAGGACGTTGCTGCGGCGTTTCGCGGAGGAGGCGGGTCAGAGCCCGCTCGAATACCTGCATTCCTCACGTGTCCGGCGCGCCCGCCATCTTCTCGAAACGACGGACCGCACCGTCTCCGGAATCTGTACCGCGGTCGGATACCGGGACCCTGGGACCTTCGCCGCCCTGTTCGCCAAGCACACGGGACGACGTCCGAGGGACTACCGCGCGGCGTTCCGTCGCGGCGCGGGCGGATAGCCAGGTCAGGCGGTTCCGCCGGGGTTCGAAGGCGGCTCGTCGGCGGCGCCCGCGACGAACCTCTCGGCGGCCGCCGCGTCGACGCCCAGTGAGGACAGCAACCCGGTGCCGTTCTCCACTTCCAGCAACGCCAACAGGATGTGGCCGGTGCCGACGCCGTCGTCGTCGAGCCGCAAGGCCGTCCGGAAGGTCAGCTCGAGCGCTTTCTTCGCACGGACGTCGTACGGAATCATCACCGGATCGGCGTCGGTGCGTGGCGGCAGGGTCGCGACCACCGTTTCCCGTGCGCGGTCGAGATCGACATTCTGCGCCCGCAAGGCATCGGCCGCGGTGCCCTCGGTGCCGAGCAGGCTGAGGACGAGATGCGCGGGGATGATCTCGGCGTTGCCCGCCAGCTTGGCCTCTTGCATGCTGGAGATGACCGCGGCGCGGGCGGGCTGGGAGAACTTCTCGAAACTGTGCGACGGGTTGGCGTCGGGTTTGCCGACGAACCTTTTCTGCGCGGCCTGTTTGGTGACACCCATGCTGCGGCCGATGTCGGTCCAGGACGCGCCAGAACGACGGGCTTGGTCGACGAAGTGGCCGATGAGATGGTCGGCGACCTCGCCGATGTGGTCGGCCAGCAGCATCGCTCCGGCAAGTTGGTCGAGGGCGTCGGTGTGGTTCTTGGTGATCGCCGTGATCAGGTCGTCGAGCCTGACCGGCGGGTTTGCCTGTGTCATATCGTCAACCCTAGGTTGACTAGACCGGTTTCGTCAACCTAGGGTTGACACCTGAGGAGCGGCTGATCCCCGACTTGCGGGTCCGGCGATGTCGTGTCACCAATGGACACGCTCCACTCCAGTGACGTCCCTGAGCCGCGAGAGGACATGTACAGCCTGTGGACCTGACCCTCGTCGTCGTGCTCGGTGTCATCAGCATCGTGGCCGTGGCCGCGTTCTCCGAGCGGCTCAACCTGGCCGCGCCGCTGAGCCTCGTGCTGGTCGGCATCGGCCTGAGCTTCCTGCCGGGCGTCCCGCACCCGGAGGTGGAGCCCGAGCTGATCCTCGCGGGGGTGTTGCCTCCGCTGCTGTATTCGGCGGCGGTGAACATGCCGATGGTCGACTTCCGGCGGAACATCCGGCCGATCACCGGCCTCGCGGTCCTGCTCGTGGTGGGGTCGACGCTGGGCGCGGGCTGGCTGTTCCACTGGCTGATCCCGGACATCGGCTGGCCCGCCGCGTTCGCGCTCGGCGCGGTCATCAGCCCCACCGACGCCGTCGCGGCGACTTCGGTGGGACGGCGGCTCGGCTTGCCGCCCCGGCTGCTGACCGTCCTCGAAGGCGAAGGGCTCGTCAACGACGCCTCCGCGCTCGTGCTGCTGCGGTCCGCCGTCGCGGCGGTCGCCGGGTCGGTGTCCGTCTGGGGCATCGTGGGGGAGTTCTTCTACGCGGTCGCCGTGGCGGTCGGGATCGGGCTCCTGGTCGGAGTCGTCAACGTCCGGGTACGCGCGTTGCTGGGCAACGCCGTGCTCAACACCGCCATCTCCTTCGTGGTTCCGTTCATCGCCTTCCTGCCCGCCGAAGAGGCGGGTGCCTCGGGCATCCTCGCCGTCGTCGTCGCCGGACTGGTGACCGGTCACCTCGCCCCGCGGCACCTGCGTGCGACGGATCGTCTCGCCGAGACCGTCAACTGGCGCACCGTGGCCTTCCTGCTGGAGAGCGGGATGTTCCTGCTGATGGGACTCAGCGTCAAGACCCTCGTCGACGAGGTGCACGAAGACGGCTCGAGCGCTTGGCGCGCGCTCCTCATCGGCCTGGCCGCCTCGGTGCTCGTCATCGTCGCGCGCATCGTCTTCGTCGGACCGCTCGTCGCCGGTCTCTACCGCGAACAACGAAGAGCGGCGCGATTCAAGCCTCGCCTGGAAACGACCCAGGCGGTTCTGCGGGGCGACGAGTCCCATCCCGCCGTCACCGAGCGCCTGGACAAAGCATCACCGCGGCGGGTGGAGAATCTCCGGAAACGGCTCGATCGTGCCGCCGCGGACGTCGAGTTCCGGCTCACCGAAACCCTGGGCTGGCGCGGCGGCGTGGTGCTCGGCTGGGCGGGGATGCGCGGGGCGATCACCCTGGCCGCGGCGCAGACCCTTCCGCAGGACACACCGGATCGCGCGCTGCTGGTCCTGATCGCCTACGTGGTGGCGACCACCACGCTGCTGGTCCAGGGCTTGACGCTCCCGGCGGTCATCCGCGCGGCACGCGTACCCGAAGAGGATCCGGACCGGTTGCGCCGGGAGTACGTCGGTCTCATGACCGAGCTGACCGAGGCGGCCAAGTCCTTTTTGGACGATCCGGCGCTGGAAGACCCGGGCAACGGGCCGTTCAACGAGCGGGTCTTGGACCGGGTGCGGTCGGATGTGCGCATCCCGTCCGGAGCGCGGGCGGGCCGCCCGGAACCGGATCAGGCCGAAAGCGTGTTCCAGTATCTGCGGCTGCGGTTGCGTGTCCTCACCGAGCAGTCCGAACGCCTCCAGCGTGCGCGGTCGAGCGGCCACTACAGTTCGGAGGCCTTGAGCCGCGCGCAAACCTCCCTGGACGTGGAGATGGCCCGCCTCGAGCAACTGGGGGACAAGCCCGCCTCATGACCGGCGACGGCCGCCGCTGATGGTGGTGGCGCCGGCGTAACGGGCCTCGGTGCCGAGTTCCTCTTCGATGCGGAGGAGCTGGTTGTACTTGGCCGTGCGGTCGGAGCGCGACAGCGAGCCGGTTTTGATCTGGCCGCAGTTGGTGGCGACGGCGAGATCGGCGATGGTGGTGTCCTCGGTTTCGCCGGAGCGGTGCGACATCACCACGGAGTAACCTGCCTTGTGCGCGGTCTCGACCGTGGTGAGGGTTTCGGTGAGCGTCCCGATCTGGTTGACCTTGACCAGGATCGAGTTCGCGATGCCGCGCTCGATACCGTCCTCGAGCAGTTTCACGTTGGTACAGAACACATCGTCGCCGACGAGCTGGACGCGATCGCCGATGGCGCCGGTGAGTTGCTCCCAGCCGGTGAAATCGTCCTGGGCGATACCGTCCTCAATGGACACGATGGGGTAGCGCGAGGTCAGGTCGGTGAGGTAGGCCACGTGCTCCTCGACGCTGCGCTTGCGGCCTTCTCCGGTGTAGTCGTAGACGTCGCCGGTGTAGAACTCGGACGCGGCCGGGTCGAGCAGCAGGGCGATGTCTTCACCGGGGGTGTAACCGGACTTCTCGATCGCGCGCAGCACGAACTCGAGCGCCTCGTCGGCGGAGTTGAGATTCGGCGCGAAGCCGCCTTCGTCTCCGACGTTGGTGCTGTGCCCGGCTTCGTGGAGCGAGGCGCGCAGGGTGTGGAACACCTCCGAGCCCATCCGGACGGCGTCGGTGAAGGTCTCGGCGCCGAGCGGGCCGATCATGAACTCCTGGAAGTCGATCGGGTTGTCCGCGTGGGCGCCGCCGTTGATGATGTTCATCATCGGCATCGGCAACAGATGCGCGGATACGCCACCGACGTAGCGGTACAGCGGGAGGTTCCTGGCGGCCGCGGCGGCTTTGGCCACGGCGAGCGAGACGCCGAGGGTGGCGTTGGCGCCGAGCCGGGCCTTGTTCGCGGTGCCGTCCAGTGCGATCAGCGCGCGGTCGACGTCGGCCTGCGCCTCCGCGTCGCGTCCGACGATCGCTTCGGCGATCTCGGTGTTGACGGCGTCGACGGCCTTGCGCACACCCTTGCCGTGGAAGCGGGTCTTGTCCCCGTCACGGAGTTCGACCGCTTCCTTGGTCCCGGTGGAGGCGCCCGACGGTACGGCGGCCCGGCCGAGTGAGCCGTCCGCAAGTTCGACGTCGACCTCGACGGTCGGGTTGCCCCGGCTGTCGAGGATCTGGCGGCCGTGGACCCGGGTGATGACGGTCATGTTCGCTCCTCGATGAGTCGCGCCGGAACACCGGGCCCGAGACGGCCACGGCGTATCGGCTGCGGCGCGACACCCCAGTGAGCCGCGAGACATCCGGGAGACTAGCAGAGATCCACTGAATCGATCCCGAATTCTGTCCGGCCGGCTCGGGGAGCAGGACGCACCCGCCTGACGCGACTACGTTCGCGAAGCTCCCCTGATCGTCTTGCGCCGGGTCTCACGGGCCTTCCGGATGACCTTCACCGATCCCCACCAGGCGAAACCGGTGACGCGCAGCACCGGCGCGCCGATCGCCGACCGTTGCCGCGTCCGGCTGCGGCCGGTCCCGAATCCGCCCATGAGCCCGATTCCCCGGACGTCGACGACGAAGTCCTCCGGGACCACGATCGTGACGCCGCCCATGATCGCGACGGCCCTGATCGTGGAGGGATCGGCGGTGATCTCGGCGTGCCGCAGATCGAGGCGCACGCTGCCCCAGAAGGCGCGGCTGACGTGTTTCGACGGCAGTGGCCCGTCGAACCGTCGTCGAGTGCCCGACATGACGGCGATGGAGGACCGTCCGCCTCGTGAGTCCTCGGCGTCGGTGCTCACCGGAGAGAGATCCGCGACGACCGGCTCGAAGTCCGCGAAGGTCTTCGCCGAGTAGACGGCGTCGAGTCTCGCCTCCAGTTCGGCGGTGGTGATCCGGCCCGCCCCCATGGCCTCGTACAGCAGCTGAGCCACCCTTTCGCGGTCGGAATCAGCCACTCGCCTCGCCGATCGCTCCACTTCAGACATGGTCGCGATTGTAGGGGTCGAGGCCGTTTTTCCTTACCTGTGAAGAAAAAGTGGTCCGACGACCGTGACGCAGGTGAGTGGGTGCCGGAGACGCGGGATGACGGGCGTGACAAAACCTGGCCACGTTACGCCATATAGGGTTCGGGGTATGAGCCAGCAGATCCCCTTCGCCGACCTCAACTTCAAGCTCGCCGTCGTGCAAGAGCTGATGTACAACCAAGACCTCCTGCCGAGGTTCAACCTGCGGGAGTACGCCGCCGCGCAGGGTTTCACCTATGACGACGGGAGCGTCGAGGCAGTACCCGAGGCTCTGGCGTACTTCGAGGCGCTCGAGGTCCCTGTCGAGCTCGCGGAGAAGATCACCGAGATCGAGATGGACGGCGGCAACGAGATCTACCTGGAGATCGCGCCGAACTGGGACGGCGAGGACGGGCTGTTCGACGTCGACGAGTTCGCCGACCTGCGGCACTTTCCCCATCTGAAGTCGATGACGCTGCTCTACACGGGCAACGAGGAGGCGCTGGAGACGTTGCGTGCCCGCGGAATCGAGGCAGACTGGCTCTGAGGCTTCCTTCTCCTCTTGATGTGGAGAAGGAAGCCTCGCGGATCACAGTCGCTCACCCAGTAGTTTCGCCACCTGGGTGTAGACGTCGTCGCGATGATGGGGGAGATGGAGGTCCACCATCCTCGTCTCTCCGTGGACGCGCTTGGCGATGGCGAGCGTGGTCCAGTAGTCGTCCAGTTCGCAGTACATCGCGGCGTCTCCGACTCCGGGAAGCGGTGTGCTCGGGCCTGGGCAGTTCTTGGCCGTGGTGGAGACCGGAGTGTTCGGGTCGGCTTTGGTGAAAGCGAAGAAGTAGAGCCGTGGCGCCGATTCGAGCGGCGGATCGCCGGTTCCGTAGGCACAGGTGTACTTCGGTGCCGTGTCGGTCTTTCCGGGTGCTTCTTCCTTGGCGACGATGCCTGAGGTACCGATGATCTGGGCGAGTTCGCCGGCCCCGAGGAACGGGCAGGCGGCGGTCACCTTCGGAGGGGAAACCGCCGGCGTGAAGGTGGGCGGCGTGCTGCTGGTGGCGGGTTTGCTCGGCGGCGGTTTGCTCGTCGACGACGCAGCCGGCGGCGTGGGACTTTCGTCCGGACCGCCGCAGGCCGAGGCCGCGAGCAGCAGACCGAGCGCGGCGAGAATCCCCCAGGATCTGTCCATTCAGGAAATCTAGCCCTGAGACGCGGGAACTGCCAGGTTTTCGGCAGGCGTGGGGACGCTCATGGTTCGTCAGGTCTTCTTCTTCACTTGTGTGTTGCACATGCCGCTACGGCATGTGCTGTCCTTGGAGGAACCACAGCACGAGAGGCGCCGTTTGCGATGTACCTTTCCTTCACGTCTCCCCGCCACGTCAAGATCGGAGATGCCGCCGCTTTCGCCGGGACAACCCCGCGCGCCATCCGCCACTACCACCAGATCGGTCTGCTTCGGGAGCCTGAGCGCGGTGGGGACGGCCGCCGCCGCTACTGCTACGACGACATGATCCGTCTGCTGTGGATCCGCAAGATGGCAGAGGCCGGCATCAAGCTCGGCGACATGCGGGCCGCGTTCGACGAAACCCGGGACATCGAGGAAAACCTGGACCTCCTGGATGAAACCCTGGCCGCCCAGGAGGCCAACATCCGACGTCAGCGCGCAGCCGTCCAGCGCTTGCGGGCCGTGGGCAGCCCACTGGGACTGCTTTCCGACCTGGTGACGGACAGGCTCAGTCACCTGCCCCCTGGCGCGCTGCGTCCCTCCGACCTGGAGGCCCTGCTGGTCACGGAACGGATCTTCGGCCCGCTGGGCGCCGCCATCCAGGCCGGCCTGTTCATCGCGCTGGCCACCCACCCCGATCTGCGGGCTGAGGAAGACCGTCTCGACTCGGCCGAGGCCGCCCTCGACGACGGTGTCGAGCCGGACGATCCGCGCGTCGAAGACCTTGCCATCCAGCGATACACCCATAACAAGGCCGTGTGGCAGGCCATCGAGGCTGCCGGGCTGGACGCGGACGAGGAGAAGCTCTTCGAGAGCTACGAAGACCCGGACGAGGGAAACGACACGCAGATGAGCGCCCTCGAAGCGTTCACCAAGATGCCGTACGACTTCTCACCCGCCCGGATGCGCTGTATCGAGCGCGCGGGACAACTCCTCGGTCAGGATCTCGTAGACGGCTGACGCCGTCATCCGTGTCGGATCGCGTCGATCAGCATGTGCACGAGTTGCTCCACGGTGACCTGCCACTTGTCTTTCGCCAGATGGCCGCTGAGTTCCATTCCCGCGATGCCGTGCGCACTCGACATCAGCAGTGCGCCGTACCGAGGAGCGTCGGACTCGCCGACCACATCCGCGACCAGCGCCAGGAATACGCCTTCGAGACGGCCCGCGGCCTCCAGCGCGGCAGGCGTATCGGCCGGAGCGCTGAACATCAGCGCGTATCGGTGCGGCAGGCGGCGAGCGACGTCGATCAGCGCCAGAATGGCTCGTTCCAGCCGTATCTCCGAAGTGGACTCGAGGTTCGCGCGAAGGTGCTCGACGTCGTCCGCCAGGGAACCCCACGCGTTGATGGCGAGCTGTGCCAGCAGATGTTCCTTGTTCTCGAAGTGCCCGTAGGGAGCACCTCGTGAGACTCCGGCCCGGGCTCCGACCGCGCGCAGGGTCACAGCGTCAGGGCCGCCCTGGTCGAGCAGCTCGGAAGCAGCGCGGACAAGAGCTTGCCGCGTGGCCTCGGCGGTCTCGGTGCGTGTCACGCCGGCCATTCTAGTTGACAGTGTCATCCGAACTGGGCAGGCTATCCATATGACAGTGTCATATGAGTTGCCCGATCTGACGGGTCGCACCATCGTCGTCACCGGGACGACCTCCGGCCTCGGTTTTGCTCTCTCCGGTGCGCTGGCGACGGCCGGTGCCCGGATCCTGATGACCGTTCGCGACGCCGAACGTGGAGCGGCGGCCGTCGACCAGGTGCGAGCCGGGATCGACGGCGCCGGGTCGGCCGAACCCGTTCTGCTCGACCTGGCAGACCTCTCCTCGGTACGGGCCGCCGCCGCGGAGATCCGGGAACGCACCGGGGACCGGATCGACGCGCTGATCAACAACGCCGCGGTGTCGCTGGGGCCGCACAGCCGGACCCGGGACGGGTTCGAGCTGCAGATCGGCACCAACCACCTCGGCCCGGCCGCGCTGACCTGGCTGCTGATGCCCGCGCTGCGGGCAGCCGGAGACCGTGGGCGCCCCGCACGGGTCGTGACGACGTCCAGCCTCGGCCACCGCACCGGAGGACTCGACCTCGCTGACCTGCATTGGGAGCGTCGGCGTTATTCTCCGACCCGCGCCTACGGGGCCTCCAAGCTCGCGAACCTCCTGTTCGCCGCGGAGCTCGATCGACGGTTGCGCGCCGCCGGCGACCCGGTGCTGTCGATCGCCGCTCACCCGGGACTGACGACGTCACAGCTGCTGACCAACGCGCTCGCCCGCGGGAGCACGTGGAGGTCCCGCCTTCTCGTGCTGCCGGACCGTTACCTCTCGCAGCCGGTCACCGCCGGTATCGCACCCCAGCTCATGGCCGCCACGGGACCGGTCGAAAGCGGCGACTATCTGGGCCCGACCGGACCGTTCGAGATCCGCGGCCCGGCCGGTCCGGCACGCCACTCGGCGGCTGCCAAGGATCGGGGGCTCGCGAACGAGCTCTGGGAGATCACGAGTACCGCCACCGGGGTCGCTCCAGATCCCGGGCCCGCAAGTGACACGTGACCGCGACGGGGAGATGCTGATCCGGGCTTGAAGTCGAGCCGGGGTGCGGGGAGCAATCATTCTCCGGGTATCTCAAAGGGTGCGGGTCATTCAGGTGAATCAGGAGAAGGATCACCGTCGGTCTCGGTGACCGCTGTTAATGTTTCACCTTATATCAGGCGGATCTGGGAAAATCGGTCACCGTGATGCGTTTTCCTGCCGTCGATACAGGGGAGGGCACCACGCATGCGCACTATCGCACTGCACAGAATCGCGGCCGTGGCATCAGCTGCGGCGATCGGCGTCTCACTGCTGGTAGCGCCGCAAGCGTCAGCGGCGACGTGTCCAGCCGGGCATTCCTGTTTTTGGTCGAACGCCAATTACGCCGGCCATAAATGGAACGACGGTGGTCGTAGTACCACCAACTTGGGGGGCAGTCCGCTACACGGGCACGAACATTCCGTTGTACGGTGGCGACGGACTGGAGACCAACGGCAGCTCGATGATCAACCGCGACGGGAATTCGTACGTCGCGGTGTACTACAACTCCGGATACCGCGGTCCCTGTGCCTTCGTGGTATCGAATGGCAACGTGCCCGACTTCAGCAGGGTGCGCTGCCGAACGGCACGCCAATGAACGACCGGATGAATTCCCATCGCTACAACGATCGCTGCGGCTGACGCCCATTCCCGGAGAACTCGAAAGGGCGTAGTCGCGATCGGCCACAAACCGCCGCGCGGCGTGCATCGGGACGGAACGCCTTCAATCTCGCTCTGGTCGGAGCTACCGTGGGGGTACGTCGCCGGGCGGGGGAGCTGTCCCCACCGGATCGAAAAACTTCAGAGCCGGAGTTGATGCATCATGGAACGTCGCTTGTCGGTTGCTACGCACTGGGGCACTTTCGTCGCTGTAGTCGATTCCGGCCGGTTGGTGCGAATCGAGCCGAAGGATGACGACCCTGCGCCATCTCCCATCGGCCCCGGTATGGTGGCGGCGGCCGAGGACAGCGCTCGTGTGCTGCGCCCGGCAGTGCGCAAGGGCTGGCTGAACGGCGAGCCGCGCGTCCCCGGCACGAACAGAGGTACGGACGCCTTCGTGGAGGTGAGCTGGGACCAGGCGATCACGCTGGTGAGCGATGAACTCCGTCGAGTTCGTTCACAGCACGGGAACAACGCGGTGTTCGGCGGATCCTACGGTTGGGCTAGTGCGGGCAGGTTCCACCACGCGCAGGGACAACTCCACCGGTTCCTGGCGTTGGGCGGGGGATACACCGATTCCCGCAACACTTACAGCACCGCGGCTTTGGAAGTCATCCTTCCCCATGTGCTCGGTGGTCATCCGTGGAGCTACCAGAGCCGGATGCCGATGTGGGACGAGATAGCCGAAAACTGTGAGCTCGTGGTGGCGTTTGGCGGGCTGGCCCTGAAGAACAGCCAAATCAACCCCGGGGGGCTGGCCAAGCACCAGACACAGAACCTGCAGCGCCAGTGCCGTGAGGCCGGGGTGCGGTTCGTGAACATCAGCCCCATTCGCAGCGATGTCGCCGACTTCCTCGACGCCGAATGGCTGCCCGTCATCCCCAACACCGACACCGCCGCGATGCTCGGCATCGCACACACGATGCTGGTCAACGGATGGCACGATGAGGACTTCCTGCGCCGGTGCTGCGTCGGGTTCGACCGCTTCGCCTCCTACCTGGTCGGCGAACTCGATGGCATTCGGAAGGATGCCTCCTGGGCGGCGAAGATTACGGGCATCGGTCACGACACGATCACCGACCTCGCTCGGCGCCTCGCCACCCGACGTTCTCTCATCATGGTGAATTACGCGGTTCAGCGGGCAGACCACGGTGAACAACCGATCTGGATGTCCGTCGTGCTGGCCGCCATGGCGGGCTCGATGGGCCGGCCTGGATGCGGCTGGGGCGCAGGTTACGCGACGATGGACGCGACGGGCGTCGTCCCAGACCGCGCCTCCGTGGCGACGATACCGGAGGTCTCCAACCCGGTTCCGGATTTCATCCCTGTCGCGAGGATCGCCGATACCCTGCTGCATCCGGGCGAGGTGATCGACTACGACGGCAGACGCCTCACCTTGCCCGAGCTCCGCCTGATCTACTGGTGCGGAGGGAACCCGTTCCACCACCACCAGGATCTCCATCGGTTGACCCGCGCTTGGCAGACCCCTGACACGGTGGTGGTTCACGAAGCCTGGTGGAACACGACGGCCAAGTTCGCGGACATCGTCCTCCCCGTCGCCACCAGCTTGGAGCGTGACGACTTCGCCGCCGGGTTTTCGGACCCGCACCTCGTCGCGATGCCGAAAGTTCGTGAGCCGGCGGGGGAGTCGCGTACCGATCACCAGATTTTCGCCGCCTTGGCCGCTCGGCTCGGATTCGAGCGGGAGTTCACGGAGTCGCGTTCGGAGAGCGAATGGGTCCGGCATCTTTATGAGCAGACGAGGGCCAAGCTCGGCGCCGATGCCGGATTGCCGGGCTTCGACGAATTCTGGCGAAGCTCCACCGCCGAACTGCCGGCGTTGACCGGACCGTTTCCGGGCAGTTTCGAGGCTCTCCGCTCGGATCCGCGAAGTTTCCCCCTGACGACGCCGTCGGGTCGGATCGAGATCTTCTCGGAGACGATCGACTCGTTCGGCTACGACGACTGCGCCGGGCATCCGAAATGGTTCGAACCGGCGGAGTGGCTTCGTGCAGGTCTGTCGGCCCGGTTCCCGCTGCACCTGATCTCGAATCAGCCCGGCTCACGCCTGCACAGTCAGTACGACAACGGTGGCCACAGCCTCGGTACGAAGATCCGTGGCCGTGAGCCGGTGACGATCAATACGTCGGACGCCGCGTCGCGCGGAATCGAGAGCGGAATGATCGTGCGCGTCCACAACGACCGAGGCAGCTGTCTCGCGGGCGCGATCCTTTCGGACGACGTCATGCCGGGCGTCATACAACTGTCCACAGGAGCGTGGTGGGATCCGGTCCAACCGGGTCTGAGCGGAACACTGGACCGCCACGGCAATCCGAACGTCCTCACCGCTGATCGACCGTGCTCGCGCCTGTCTCAAGGGCCGAGTGCTCTCAGTACGCTAGTCGACGTCGAGACATACGACGGCCCCCTTCCCGATGTGCTCGCCTTTTCACCACCAAGCCTCGCCACTCGAAAGAATGATCCGACCGCCCCCTTCGTCGCACCTCTGGACACCACGTGAAGACTTGAATACCTTGCGTGGCCATGACTGGAGTTCGGGATCTCAAGTACCGCCAATGGTTCAGGGGCGCGGACGTCGACGGCGACGGGGTGATCACCCGTCAGGACGTCCGGTTGATGGGCGAGCGCTACATCGCGGCCCGCGGTGCCGTGCCGGAGCCCGCGACCGCCCGCCGACTGACCGAGGGGCTGGACGCGTTCTGGACCGCCGTGATCGCGCCGATGGACCAGGACGGTGACGGGAAGGTCGATCTGCGGGAGATGACCGAGGGATTCCAGCGGGCGCTGGCCGATCCCACCCTGTACCCGCACCAGGTCGGGCCGGTGGCCGACTGCTATTTCGACCTGATCGACCTCGACGGCGACGGCGAGGTCGATCAAGCGGAGTTCGGGGAGATCTTCGGCCTGGCGGGCAATGTGTCCCCGAAGGACTGTGCCGCGGTCTTCGATGCGTTGGACGAGGACGGCTCAGGAAGGCTGGATCGCACCGAATTCCACCAGGCGCTCGCGGAGTTCTTCTACGGCGACGACCCGGACGCCCCCGCCGCGCACCTGTTCGGCAAGATCCCCGGCTGACCGATCGTTCCGTGTCGCCCGCGGCCCTTTGGTAGATCCAGGTGGGCCATCGTCCTTTGACGACTGAAGCCCTGCCCCTCCGAAGAGGGACAGGGCTTCAGTCCTGCGATAAGCGATGGTGCGCGATACTGGGATTGAACCAGTGACCTCTTCCGTGTCAGGGAAGATCGATCTAGCTCCTGAACAGGCATTTTCTCTGTTTTCACAGGTCTGTGGTCTCTCGTTCCCCCTTGTTGGGGCGGCGTTCGGTCTCCGGCTCGGCGTATCTGGCTGGATGGCCCCCGCTGGTCGCGTCTGCCGTAGACCTGTCGGTCCTGGCGCTGCTGATCGCGATCCGGCAGCTGTCGCTGCGTGGCGCCTCCGCCGAGGTGATCCGACCAGCGCGTCGACACTGCTGGTCTCGAGCGTCGTTACGCTGGCCCTGAACGTGGCCGAACCATTCATCGCAGGCGGGATCGGCCGTGCGCTGTTCGGATGCAGTCGGCCCGGAGTTGCGGGCGCCCGTATGGCGTTCCAGCCGGCCGATCTCAGTGGCCGGGGCAGGCGCTGATGTGCGCCCAGGATGCGGCCGTCGGGACTGAGGGCCACCCCGTACACCGCGCTCCGAGTGTGGGCGGTCAGCGCGGCGAGCTCGGCCGGGGCACGCGGGTCGGTGATGTTCCAGATCCGGGCGGTCAGTGCTCGCCGATATCGTTGTTCGACGTCGACCTGTTTGCAGGTTTCCGACATGTGCGCAGAGGACATGGGCAGCACGATTCGCCGCTCGATCGCCAGAGTGATGATGCGCTGTGCTGCGGCGCGTTCCTGTTCGTTGGGGACACGGTGGGGCTCGTGGATGGTGTTGGTGAGCGTGCTCCAGCGGTTCTGGTCGAGGTAGATCGTGGGGCGGTCGTCTAGCGGGGCGAGTTCGGCCAGTTCGGCCAGTTCGGGGAGTTCGATGACGATGTTGTCGCCGCGTTTGGCCCGAAGATGCAGCTGGTGCGAGTGCGGGTGGTAGGCGGACGAGGTGATGGCGCTGGTCGGTTCGAAAATCTCGCGGGTGCTGGATGCGGACACGACCCGGCCGTCGACGAAGACGATCTACATCGCGCCATCGCGATCGATCCGCATCACCGAAATCGTGTCGAAGAAGGACCGGCTCACAGCGGCGACCGTACAACGCGCCACCGACAACTCAGGCATTCAGAATGCCACTAGGGAAGACCCGATCGCGTGTGGTCGCTGAACTGCCGGTTTCCGTCGAGATGGTCATGCGATGCTCACCGCCTATGTTGTTTCGGCTGACGTATTTCTGCAGCCGCGGAGTCGGTTAGTCGATGCCGGTGAATCCGCTGACAGCGACGACCATGGAATCCGTGGTGTCACGTCCGGTGGCGGACGTCGCGGCAGGTGTCACGAGAGAGGTGCACGCGAATCTCGTTACCGTCAAAGGCAGAACGTTACGAAATTCGCGCCTTTCACAATATGCACTCTCGATAGCTCATGTTCAGGTCTCCCTCCTTGTCGGAACCACCCCTTTGGTCAGGGACCGTTGTCGAGTTCCTCGGCGAAGATGGTCTCGATCTTGGAGTCCGCGTGGCGCAGAAGCCGGCGAACATGGCGGATCAGCATCATGCTCCCGCCGGCGGCCACGACCGCCATCGATCCGAGGGCCGGATCGATGGGCACGAGCACGACCGCGAGCACCAGCATCGTGATCACGATCGCCCACGGGCGGGATCTGCGCGCGTGCCGGGGGCGGTAGCGGAACGCGTGGACGGCTCGAAGAACCGGGGAATAGATATGGCTGCTCATTGTGGGCGTCACCTCAAGGGAATCACTTTCAGTGGAACGCGGGCCACTACGCACCACGCTGCGTCACTTCAGAACGCTCGAATAGGTCGACCTGCAGTGTGTTTCGTTTACACATCGTCGCGACGTACACCTGATCGGCCGATCTGGTTCACTCCAACGCGCACGTGGAACGTCTCAGATGTCGATTCAGGCACAATCGCGGAGGGTTGCAAGTCCTGTGCCACAACTCGACCTTGGTTCGCTGACCTGCCGTTTTCTGTCGCGATGGTCATGCGATGCTCACTGCCTGTGTTGTTTCGGCTGGCGTTTTGATCGTGGTGCGGTTGTGTGGCTGGCTGGGTCCGCTCACTTGTTCCTCGACGGCCAAGGATGTCGAGGTCCTGGTGCTTTGCTACGAGCTGTCGGTCCTGCGCGCCAGGTCGGCCGGCTGCGGCCCTCGTGGCCGGATCGCGCGATCTTGTGGGCACTGACGCGGCTGCTGCCCCGTCAACTGCGCCGGCACCGCATCGTGACACCGGGCACGCTACTGGCATGGCACATCGCCGTCTGATCGGTTCGGTGTGTCGGTCGAGTCCAGGTCGCTGCCTGGGCAGATGAGGACCGGATCGCCTCATGACCCGAGAGTTGTATTGACCGACCGCCCGTCTGGTTGATGTGTCCAGCCTCGGTGTGTTCGCCCTCCGACGCGCACGCGCACGGTCCCTCGATAGTCGGCTTGGGGAATATTCGGATAGCCGTGGCGAACAACGGCTCGATAGATGTCTTCGGATATAGCCGAAAGGCGGTGTCGAGTGCTTCGCCCAAACACCCTTGGCGGTCGTAGTGGATATCTCCGGGTGTTCCTCGGCGTCACCGGGTAACCCGAACGTTCGGCGATAGTCATGACCGAACTTCTGCGACCACACGCCGTGGTTGCCGAAGAGTCCTTGGTCCCTCTGGATCGAGTCTCCCGATTCTTTCCACACAGGAGAAGGAGCACGAGATCCGTTCCCCTCACGGTGTAGGTGACTGGACGATCAGAAGTGGGCAGGTGGCGTGGTGGATCAGCGCCTGGCTCGTCGACCCCGTCAGCATGCCGGAGAAGCCACCGAGGCCCCGGCTCCCGACCACGAGCAGCTGGGCGCCGGCGGAGTGGTCGAGCAAGCAGCGCACTGGATGGTCCCGCGCCACGACGCGCCGCACCGCCACGTCCGGGTACTTTTCTTGCCAGCCGGCGAGCCGTTCCGCCATGAGTTCACTTTCCTTCGCCTCCATGGCATCGACATCGTTGAGCAGCTGCCTGCCGAGGGTGTGCGCGAAGCCCGCGGAGAGCGAAAGCCAACTGTGCACCGCGACCAGATCCGCTCCTCGCGACGAGGCCTCGTCGAAGGCCACCGCGATCGCGGGCTCGTTCGCCGGTGAGCCGTCCACACCGAGCACGACCGGGCCGTTTTCACGGCCGCCGCCGCGGACCACCACGATCGGGCACCGGCCTCGTGCGACCATCGCCACCACGGTGGAGCCGGTCAGCATGCCGCTGAACCCGCCCAGTCCCCGGGAGCCGAGCGCGACCAGCCGGGCGCCTGCCGACGCCTCGAGCAGCTCGGTCACCGGGCCGCCCGTCGTCAGGTCGGCGTTGATCTCCAGATCGGGATGGGCCGCCCGGATCGCGGCGTCGGCGTCGGCGAGCCACTGACGGCCCTGCGTTTCCAGTACCTCGGAGAACTCGTCCGGTGGCCGGGCACCGGTGCCGTAGGACAGCGCGGGCGGCGACACGGCATGCACGACTCGCACCGGCAGATGCCGGCGCGCGGCCTCGTCGCCCGCCCAGCGCGCGGCCTGGAGTGCCGAAGCCGATCCGTCCACGCCGACGACGATCTGCTGCCTGGTTGTGTTGTCGGCCATGAGAGGAACTCCTCGAGTGTCGCGAACTTGTGGAAACCCGAGTGTGTTCCTCCGGGAAACCTTGGCACTAGAGGATTCCACCGCGTTTCCCAGGGACCTTCCTCCCGGTGATCCGGGGACTCCGGCACCAGCGTCCAGTCCGCATGACGGCCCATGCTCTGGGCACAACCGAAAAGGAGCCCATGATGTCCGTCCAGGACCGCGGCCCGTCCCTGACCACCCCCTTCATTCCCGACCAACCGCAGCAGAGGACAGCCGGACGGCCTCAGCCGGCCTCCGCCGCTTTCGGCTCGGCACTGGCCGTCCTGCGCATCGTGATGGGCCTGACGTTCCTCTGGGCCTTCCTCGACAAGATGTTCGGGCTGGGCTACTCCACCAGCTCGGCGCAGGCCTGGATCAGCGGCGGCTCGCCGACCAAGGGATTCCTCGGCCGCGTCCAGGTCGGCCCGATGCAGTCGATGCTGCGCGACTGGGCCGGTGCCGGCTGGGCCGACTGGCTGTTCATGCTGGCTTTGCTCGGCCTCGGCGTCGCCCTCCTGCTCGGTGTGGCCTTGCGCCTGGCCGCTGCCGCGGGCACCGTCCTGCTCGCTCTCATGTGGATCGCCGAATGGCCGCTCGCTCAGTCCACTTCGGCCGGGACGGCGACATCGTCGACCAACCCGCTGATCGATTACCACCTCGTGTACCTCGTCGTGCTCATCGTGTTGGCCGCCTTCGCCGCGGGCGACACCTGGGGCCTCGGCCGCCGCTGGGCAAAGCTGGATCTCGTCCGCCGCACCCCCTGGCTCCGCTGAGCATGCCCCGTTCCATCCACAAAGGACACTGGTGTGCCGGTGAGCGACAAGGCCGGCACACCGTCACCACAGCAGACAGCAGGAGGAAGACCATGCGCACCAGCGCGACAGTAGGCGAGATCATGACTCGGGAAGTGATCACCGCGACGTCGGCCACTCCGTTCAAGGACCTGGTCGCAACGATCGTCACCAACGGCATCAGCGCGGTCCCGGTCGTGACTCCGGAGGGTGCATTGCTCGGCGTTGTGACCGAAGCGGACTTGTTGTGCCGTCAGGCGCACCAGGACGACCAGCTCGGCGCGGGCTGCCCGCACTTCGCCGGCCATCTGACGCGGGAGGACTGGCGGAAAGCGGCCGCGCAGACCGCGGCCACGCTGATGACCCCGGCGCCGCGGACCACTACCCCGGGTGCCACTCTGCCGGAGGTCGCGCGGCTGCTCACCACGAGCGGTGTCCGCAGGCTGTTCGTGCTCGACGGTGAGCAACTGGTGGGAGTCGTCGCGCGGCGAGACCTCCTGCGCACTTTCCTGCGCACTGACGAAGAGCTGCGGACCGACGTCGACAGCGTTGTCTTCGACGACACGCTGCACGCCGACAAGAACGCCGTGCTCGCGAGCGTCGAACGCGGGGTGGTCCTGCTGACCGGTCGACTCGAATACGAAGCCGACGTGGCCACCGCGGAACGCCTGGCCCTCGCCGTACCCGGCGTCGTGGGGGTCAAGAACCGGATGGACTTCGTCTGGCAGGGCCGGAGTCCGCGGCACACCGCCGGCTGACCGCGCGAGCATGGCGGAGGTTCCTCACGTGCAGGCCGACTGCCAGAACGAGCAACGGCACGTGGATCGCCGGCAGGTTCCGGGCGAACCACCGCGGCAGGAAGACGTCGGTGACCGAGCCGTGGTCAGCACCGAACGATTCGGCGACCTCGGTCAGCGGACACCGGAATCCGTTCACCGCGAAGACGAGACACTCGATGGCGACCACTCCACCGGCAAACGCGGCTCGCCGATCCGATCGCTTCGCCAACCCCGAGTACAGGACGTACGAGAAGCAGGACTCGATGGCGAACCAGGCCGTCGTGTGCACGACTTTGACCGCCACGAGCACTCCCGGGTGTCGGCCTCGCCGGGGTTCGCCGGCATCGTGCACACCACCCGGCAGAAGACGCGCTTGCATGACCGCAGTGTCGATCGGTCACGGCGCGGTCCGGTACCGCTGGAGGTCCCGGTCACCCGGGACGGACGGCCCTCTTCCCGGTTCCCCCTCCGAAGGGTGCCGAAGGTCCCGGATCGGCGGGGCCCACGGCACTCCCGTGCGGGACGAAGCCGTACCAGGCTGGGAGTGTCCACCCACCGGCTTGGAGCCGCACGATGATCCTCACCGACTTCCCGATACTCACCACCGCCTGGAGACGGCGGTGAGAGCGCCGTCGCCGCACAACACCCAACCGTGGTTCTTCGAACTGAACCCCGGTGTGGTGGAGGTGCATCTCGACGAAGACCGGGTGCTCGAAGTGCGACCCCGACGGGCGGGAGGCCAGGCTCGCCTGCGGCACTCGATCTGCCCGGTCGTCGTGATTCCGCCGCTCGCGCGGACGTCGGACCGGGTCGAGACCGCGTTGGTGATCGGCGTGGTCCTGGCTGCCCTGCCGGCCCTGCTCATCGCGGCGGCACACCGGTCCGCGAGAAGTCCGCGATACCGGCCCGCTGGACGGCCGACGGCGTAGTCAGAGACGTGCCGATCAACGTCGAGAACGGTGCGCTCGATGCTCGGCAGGTGTCGCGACGCCGCGTGGACCCGCGAGTGGCGGGTGTCGGACGAGTGGACCACGGCCTGAAGAACGGGCCCCTGACAAGGAGGAAACCGATGCGTGCGTCGGAAATCATGACCAGCCCCGCGGTGGCCACGAGCCTCGGCGTCGAGCTCGGTTTCGCGACGTGACGTCGGCGAGAACCGTGCTGCTGACCGACGGTGCCATGATCACCGTCCGCCCGCTGCGCGCCACGGACCTCGACGCCGTCGCCACTCTGCACCACCGGTTGACCGAACGCGACCGCTATTTCCGGTTCTTCACCCTCAACCCCGCGAATCTGGACACGCTGGCCGGGACCATGGTCGAGGGAGCCGGGTTGGGTGCCTTTCGCGGTGACGACCTGGTCGGGGTGGCGCACTATCACCTGCTGCCGGAGAAGGGCAGCGCTGAGGTCGCGCTCGCCATCGACGGGACCGCGCAGGCTCACGGCGTCGGCACGCTTCTGCTGGAGCACCTGGTATCGCTGGCTCTGACACAGGGAGTCCACCGGTTCGTCGCCGTGATCCTCGCCGAGAACAGCCGGATGGCACGGGTCTTCTCCGACCTTGGCCTGCCTTGCACGATCAGCAGCGATGGGCCGGAACGGGACGTCGAACTCACTCTAGGAGGCCTGGACGAGTACGTGAAGCGACGCGAGGAGCGAGAACGGGTCGCCGACGTGGCCAGCCTGCGTGCGGTGCTGACTCCGGCCTCGGTGGCGGTCGTCGGTGCCGGACGCCGGGCCGACTCGGTGGGACGGGCCATCTTGCGCAACCTTGTCGACGCCGGTTACGACGGCGAACTGCACGTCGTGAACCCGAACGCCACAGAGATCCTCGGCGTGCCGAGCGTGCCCACCGTGTCGGACATCGCCCGAGCGGTCGAACTCGCGGTCGTCTGCGTACCCGCGGAGGCGGTCCTGGACGTCGTCGAGGAGTGCGGGAGCCGGGGGGTGCGCGCGATCGTGCTCGTCACGGCGGGGCTGACCGGCACCCCGGCGGGGGAGCGCGTCCGTGAAGCCGTGCGCCGCCACGGGATCCGGCTCGTCGGTCCCAACTGCTTCGGGGTGGCCAACACCTCACCGGTGGCACGGCTCGACACCACGTTCGCCCGCGGCGTCGCTCCACGCGGCCGTATCGGCGTCGTGACGCAGTCCGGTGGCTTCGGCATCGCGTTGCTGGAGTCGCTCGGCGCTCTCGGCCTCGGTGTGTCCACAGTGGTCTCGACCGGCGACAAGTACGACGTCAGCGGAAACGACCTGCTGCGCTGGTGGCGCCAGGACACCGAGACCGACATCGCCGTTCTGTACCTCGAATCGTTCGGCAATCCCAGGAAGTTCAGCAGACTGGCGCGTGCCCTGGCGAGGGAGAAACCCGTGGTCGCCATCCGCGGAGCGGACACCGCGGCCGCGCAGCGGGCTGCCGCGGCGCACACGTCGTCGACCGCCGTCCCGGCCGCGACGAAGCTCGCGCTGTTCGACCAGGCCGGGGTCCTCGTCGCCGACAGCGTCACCGAGGTCATCGGGCTGCTGGCCGCCTTGTCCTGGCAGCCCCTGCCCGCCGGAGACCGGGTCGCGGTGGTGAGCAACGCCGGCGGTGCCGCCGTTCTCGGTGCGCAAGCGTGCAGCGCCCACGGCCTGCTCATGCCCGAACTGGGTCCGGACACGATCGCCGCGCTGCGCGGTCTCCTGCCCGGGCACGCGAGCATCGGCAACCCGCTCGACACCAGCGCCGCCGTCACCCCGGACACCTTCGCCGCGTGTGTGGCGGCGGTGCTCGCCGACGACGTGGTAGACCTGGTGATCGCGGCCGGTGTCCCGACAGGGGTCGGCGATCCGCTCACCGCGGTGGCCATGACACCCGGTCAGGAGAAACCACTGTTCATGGTGCGGCTCGGCCAGCTGGAGTCGGTCACCGAGCACCACGGCGTCCCGAGCTACGGAGACGTTGAGGAAGCCGCCTGGGTCGCGGCGAAGCTGGCCGCCCGTGCCCGCTGGCTCAGCGCCGGTGAGGGTGTCGTGCCGGAACTGGCCGGTATCGACCTGAGCGCCGCGACACTGCTCGTCGATGACTACTGTGACGGGCACCCCGACGGCGGTTGGATGTCCACTGAGGACAGCAGGGATCTCTTGCGGTGCTTCGGTATCGGCTTCGCGAAACGCGGGGACGGAGATCGTGAACTGATCGTGCGCGCCCAGGCGGACGACGTCTTCGGGACCATGGTCGTGCTGGGTCTGGGCGGGGTGGACGAAGCCCTCCTCGACGACCGCGTGACCGCGCTCGGCCCGTTGACCTCGGCCGCCGCCGACACCCTGATCGACGGCCTGCGCAGCAGTGAGAGCCTCTTCAGCGCGAACGGGCCGCTGGACAGGGACGCCGTTCGCGACATCCTGCTGCGCGTGGGCCGTCTCGCCGATCTGCTGCCCGATGTCGCCGACGTCGATCTCGACCCGGTGCTGGCGTCTGCGGAAGGGGCCGCGGCCGGAGGTGCCCGGATCCTGGTCCGGAGACGACGACGGCCGGACCCCTACCTCAGGGCGCTGCGAGGCTGAAACCGCGTGTCGCGAGAGGTCAGCGAAGCCAGGGGTTGCGCTCCACCAAGGACATTCGGGACCAGTTTTCTCCGAAACCCCAGCGGTTCCCCGCGGCATTGGCCGCGAGCGCGATCAGCACGATCGCGTAGATGACGTGGTAGTCGATGATCGGGTTGGTCGACATCGTCGGCTCGCCCACGGTGGTCGTCCGGTCCAGGGGCCACTCGGCGACCCACATGAACAGCATCATGACGGCACCGGCCGCGGCGGAGACCCGCAGCCCGATTCCGAGCGTCACGGCCACGCCGATACTCGGCAATCCCAGCATGAACAGCCAGTCCGCCCAGCCCGCGCCCGCCCGCCTTGTCCGCGAACGCCCACAGGAACAGCAGGCCGGCGGTGATCCGCAGGACGGCGAGGCTCCTCTCGTGGTGAAGGGTGTGGTCGGATGCGCGCGTCTGTTACTGCGTGGAGTCGTGCTCTCGGGCCGAAAGGGACCGCCGGTGCGCGCGCCATCGTTTGTCCAGCTCGACCAGGACCCAGCAGACACTGGCGACGCCGGCGATGGCCACCCACTCGGACCAGCCGATCGGGGCGGTCTTGAACAGGGAATTCATCCAGGGGGCGTAGGTGAAGGCCATCTGCAGCGCGATGGTGACGGCGATGCCGAGAGGCAGCCACAGGTTCTGGCGCATCCCCGCGAAGACCCGGGGACGCTCGGGAGAGCGGCAGTTGAACAGGTAGGCGATCTGCGCGGCGACGAAGAGGTTCACCGCGACCGTGCGGGCCTGCTCCACCGGGACTCCGGCGGCGAGGCGCCAGCTGAAGACGGCGAACGTCCCGCCCAGCAGCAGGGCGGACACGAGCAGGATCCGACTCACCAGCGCGGTGGTGAGCAGCGGCAGGGCGGGTGGCAGCGGTGGCCGCGTCATGATCTTCGGTTCACGTGGCTCGAAGGCCAGGGTGAGGCCCAGCGCGACGGCGGTGGTCATGTTGATCCACAGGATCTGCACCGGCAGGATCGGCAGCGTCGTGCCCACCAGCGTCGCGGCGAGGATGACCAGGCCTTCGGCCAGGTTGGTCGGCAGCGTCCAGGCGATGAACTTGCGCAGGTTGTCGAAGACCGACCGGCCTTCTTCGACCGCGGCGGCGATGGAGGCGAAATCGTCGTCGGCCAGCACCATGTCGGCGGCCTGCCGGGCGACCTCGGTTCCGCCCCGGCCCATCGCGACACCGATGTCGGCGCGGCGCAGCGCGGGCGCGTCGTTGACGCCGTCGCCGGTCATGGCCACGACATGCCCTTGGTCTTGCAGCGCGCCGACGAGGGCGAGTTTCTGTTCGGGGGAGACCCGGGCGAACACCGAGGTCTGCTCGGCTACCTCCCGCAGCCGTTCCGGGGCGAGGTCGCGCAGGTCACGGCCGGTGACGGCGGCCGGATCCAGTCCGAACGAGGTCGCGACCGCGCTCGCGGTGGCGGGGTGGTCGCCGGTGATCATCTTGACCCGCACGCCCGCGGCCCGGCAGTCGGTCACCGCCGCGATCGCCGCCGGACGTGGCGGGTCGTGCATGCCCTGCACACCGAGAAGCGCGACCCGGCCCGCGAACAGGGCCTCGGTCAGCTCGCAGTCGCCGGCGGGGAGATCGACCGAGCCGGTGGCGAGTACCCGCAGGCCGTCCCAGGCCAGCCGGTCCGCCGCGTCGAGCAGCTCCTGCGCCGCGTGCGGGTCGGCGGCGAAACCCGCGAGTCGTTCGACGGAGCCCTTCAGGTAGACCGTGCGGGTTCCGTCGGCGTGCTCGTGCAGGGTGGCCATGTACCGGCGGTCCGAGCTGAACGGGATGGTGTCTTCCCGCGGTGGGACATCGCGGGCTGTCAAGCCGGCTTTGCCCGCGCTGACGGCGAGGGCGGCCTCGGTGGGGTCGCCGACCGGTGACCATCGGCCGTCACTGAGTTCGACACGTGCGTCGTTGCAGGCCAGGCCCGCGAGCAGGCACGCGCGCAGCGCGGTGTCGTCCGGGAGCGGGTCACCGTCGGGGCCGTACCCGGTGCCGGTGACGGCGAACCGCCGGCCGCCCGCGACGACCGTGGTGACGGTCATGGCGTTCGCGGTGAGGGTGCCGGTTTTGTCGGTGCAGATCACCGTGGTGCTGCCCAGGGTCTCCACGGCGGGCAGGTGACGGATGACCGCCTGACGGCGGGCCATCCGGGCGACGCCGATCGCGAGGGTCACCGTCACCGCGGCGGGCAGTCCCTCGGGGATCGCGCCGACGGCGAGCGCGACGGCGGCGGTCACCACGTCGGTGAACGGTTGCCCGCGCAAGGTTCCGACCAGCGCACCGACCGCGGCGAGGGCGAGGATCACCACGGTGAGGATGCCGCTGAACCTGGCGAGCTTGCGGGTCAGCGGAGTGTCGACCGGGCGGGTGGTGGAGACCAGATGGTGCACGCGGCCGATCTCGGTCGCGGAGGCGGTGGCGACGACCAGACCGCGACCGCCCCCAGAGGTCACGAGCGTGCCCGCGTGGGCCATGTTGGTCCGGTCGGCCGGTTCGGTGTCCACCGGCAGGTCTCGTGTGTCTTTCGCGGCGGGTTGCGATTCGCCGGTGAGAGCGGACTCGTCGACCCGCAACTCGCGAGTGGACAGCAGCCGCAGGTCGGCGGGAACCTGGTCGCCCTCGTCGAGCAGCACGAGATCGCCGCGCACGAGGTCGGCCGAGGCGATCCTGGTGGCCACTCCGTCGCGGACCGCGGTCGCCTCGGTCCGCCCCGCCGCGGCCAGCGCGTCCAGGGCCCGCTCGGCGCGGCCCTCCTGGAGGAAACCGATCACGGCGTTCACCACGACGACGCCGAGGATCACGCTCGCGTCGACGACCGTGCCGAGCAGGCCGGTCGCGGCGGCGGACGCGAGCAGGATGTAGATCAGCGGGTGGTTGAACTGGCCGGCGACCCTGACGAGCACCCCTCGGCCTTCTGGCGACGGCAGTTCGTTGGGACCGTCACCGGCCAGCCGGGCCAGCGCGTCGGACAGGGACAGGCCGCGGTCGGGATCTGTCCCGGTGGCGGCGAGATTCTCGTCCACGGCCAGGACGTGAGAGGCGGTCATCGTGGTCCAGTGGAGCGTGCGCCGCACGGCGGCCAGGTGACAGTGCCGAGCTGAGCCTGGCTGGTGGAACCGGGCATCGTTCCGCTCCCATCGCTCGTCGTCGAGTCGAAGCTAGGCGCGCGGAACGGGTGCCGTCCGGTGCCATTGGTCCCGGATGAGCGGGACCTCGGCGGTACCGATCGTCACTATCGGAGGGCGCGCGCAAGGAGTGGACTCGGACGATGGTCGGAGCAGTCCGACGCGTTCCGGAAGAAGGCGAGGGATGCGGCAACCTCAGTCCACGCCGCGGCGTCGACGAGGTGCTCGGACGCGGCTTCTGACGGAAACGGGCCCGGATCGGACAACCGAGAATCGAAGATGGAAACGGGGACGTCATGCCGGAACAGCCGGGCAGGACCGTGATCGTCGGGATCGACGGGTCGGAGTCCGCGCTGCGGGCGGTGCGCTGGGCTGCCCGCGAAGCACGCCACCGCCGTGCCGGACTGCGCCTGGTCCACGGGATCGACGAGGAAGTGCTCAGGTACCCCCGTCCGCTGCCCACCCACGGCGAACTGACCGGGAAAGCGCGGTCGCGCGGGCATCGCCTGCTGCGCCGCGCCCGCGACGTCGCGCGGGAAGCCGAGCCCTCGGTCGACGTCGTCGCCGTCGTGCGGAACGAGGGCCCCGCGCCCGCACTGCTCGCCACGTCGGAAGACGCGGCGTTGCTGGTGCTGGGTACCGGGGAGATCAGTCTGCTCGGCCGGGCACTGGTCGGCTCGGTATCGATCGCCGTGACCACACACGCCCCGTGTCCCGTCGCGGTGGTCCGCCCGCACGTCGCCGACGACGACGTTCCGGCGCAAGGCCCGGTCGTCGTGGGTGTGGACGGTTCCCCGGCGAGCGACACCGCGCTCGCGCTCGCCTTCGAGGAGGCGTCCTGGCGCGGCGCGCCACTGACCGCCCTGCACTGCTGGGACAACGCCTTCCTGCCGGTCCTGTTCGCCGAGGCGAAGTGGACCCTCGACACCGGCGGCATCGCGGAGCGGGAGACGGAAGTCCTGGCCGAACGGCTGGCCGGCTGGCAGGAGAAGTACCCGGACGTACGGGTGGAGCGGGTGGTCCGCCACGGCCGGGCGGCCGAGGAGCTCCTCGGGTACGCCGACCGCGCTCAACTACTGATCGTCGGCAGCCGTGGCCGGGGCGGGGTCGCCGGCCTGCTGCTCGGCTCCACCAGCCTGCGGGTCCTGTCCGGCGCCCTCTGCCCGGTGATCGTCGCCCGCCCGTGCAACGGCGGGAACCGGTGACCAGCGCGGGTGTCGTCCGCGATCCGGCGGGTCTCACCGACGCGGAGGCGGCGGCCGCGCTGCGGCGGGACGGACCGAACGTCCTGCCCGCGCCGAAGCGAAAGCATCCGGCGCTCGTGCTGGCCGGTCAGTTCGTCCACTTCTTCGCGATCATGCTGTGGGTGGCCGCCGCGCTCGCGCTGATCGCCGGGATGCCCGCGCTCGCCATCGCGATCGCGGTGGTGGTCCTGCTCAACGGGGCGTTCTCGTTCGCGCAGGAATACCGCGCGGACCGGGCCGCCGAACGGCTGCGCGATCTGCTGCCGGTGCGGGCGACGGTGCGCCGCGGGGGACGTGCGGAGGTCATCGGGGCGGTGGACCTGGTCGTCGGCGACGTCGTCCTGCTCGAAGCAGGGGACCGGGTGTGCGCCGACGGACGGCTGGTCGAGGCCGGACGGCTGTCGGTGGACGAATCCATGCTGACCGGCGAAAGCCGCCCCGTGCGGCTGGAGCCGGACGGAACGGTCCACGCCGGAACCTACGTCACCGAAGGCCACGCCGCCGCCGTGGTGACCGCCACCGGCGCCCGCTCACGGCTGGCCGGGATCTCCGCGGTGACCGCGGACGCCGTCCGGCCCCAGAGCCCGCTGACCACGCAGCTGCACCGGGTGGTCCGGCTGATCGCCGTGATCGCCGTCGTCGCCGGGTGTGTCTTCTTCGTCGCCGCGCTCGGACTCGGCCGCACCGGAACGGAAAGCCTCCTCTTCGCGATCGGGGTGACGGTCGCGCTCGTCCCCGAAGGGCTCCTGCCGACGGTCACCCTGTCCCTTGCCCGCGCGGCGCAGAAAATGGCCGGCCGCAACGCTTTGGTGCGTCGCCTCGAAGCCGTCGAAACCCTCGGTGCCACCACCTTCATCTGCACCGACAAGACCGGAACCCTGACCAGGAACGAAATGTCGGTCGTGCGGGTGTGGACACCCGCCGGGACGGTGCAGGTCACCGGCGAGGGATATCAGCCCACCGGTGACCTGCACGGAACACCGGAAGCACTGGCCGCCACGACCACGCTCGCCGATTCGGCGGCGAGGTGCTCACCGGACGCGCACGCGACCGAACAGGCGGGTCACTGGAAACCGGTCGGCGACCCGATGGAAGTCGCCCTGCACGTCCTGGCCGCCCGCTCGCGGGTTCAGGCCCCGCCGTCTCCGATCGAACGGCATCCGTTCGACCCGCATCGGCGGCGTTCTTCCGTACTGGACCAGGACGGACTGCACGTGTCCGGCGCGCCGGACAGCATTCTGCCGCTGTGTGTGAACCTCCCCGACGGCGCGGAAGACGCCGTCACCGCGATGAGCGACCAGGGCCTGCGGGTCCTCGCCATCGCCCACCGCCATACCGTGTCCACAGAGGACGGTGAAAGCGAGCTGGATCTACTCGGCCTGGTCGGTCTCCAAGACCCGCCGAGACCCGACGTCAGCGCCGCGATCGCCTCGTGCCGGCGAGCCGGGATCCGGCTGGCGATGATCACCGGCGATCACCCCGGCACAGCGGCTGCCATCGCGGCCGAAGTCGGCCTGCTGGGCGACAGAAAACTTGTCGTGGAAGGAAAAGACCTGCCCGCCGACGACGGCGAGCTGGGCGAACTGCTCGACGTCGACGGCGTGGTCGTGGCCAGGGTCGCCCCGGAAGAGAAACTGCGCATCGCCAAGGTGCTGCAGCAGCGAGGCCACGTCGTCGCGATGACCGGCGACGGGGTCAACGACGGTCCCGCCCTGCGCACCGCGGACATCGGCATCGCGATGGGAGCTTCCGGCAGCGACGTCGCCCGCGAGGCCGCGGACCTCGTCCTGCTCGACGACCATTTCAGCACCATCGTCTCGGCGATCGAACTCGGACGGGCCACCTTCGTCAACATCCGCCGGTTCCTCACCTACCACCTCACCGACAACGTCGCCGAGCTGACACCGTTCGTGGTGTGGGCGCTCGCCGGCGGGCAGATCCCGCTCGCCATCACGGTGCTGCAGGTGCTGGCCCTCGACATCGGCACCGATCTCCTGCCCGCCGTCGCACTCGGCGCGGAGCCGCCGAACAAGCGCACCATGAACGGCCCGCCGCGTGGCGGTTCACTGATCGACGCCCGCCTGGCCCGCCGCGCCTTCGGTGTGCTCGGGCCCGCCGAGGCCGTGATGTCGATGGCCGCGTTCCTGATCGTGCTGCTCGCCGGCGGATGGTGGTTCGGCGATGCGCCCGACCCCGGTCTGCTGGCCGTGGCCTCGGGGACCGCGTTCGCGGCGATCGTGCTCGGCCAGCTGGCCAACGCCTTCGCCTGCCGCAGCGAGTCCCGCTGGGTCGGCCGGGTCGGCGTACGCGGGAACCCGCTGCTCATGTACGCCATCGTCTTCGAACTCGGGATGCTGGCCGTGTTCCTGCTCCTACCGCCCCTGCCCGGGCTTCTCGGCGGCGCCATCCCCAGCCCGCTCGGCTGGGTGCTGGCCTTCGCCACCGTGCCGGTGGTCCTGCTCGCGGACACCCTGCACAAGGCATTCCGGGCGCGGACCCGCTAAACGGGCCCGGGTATGACGGGCTGGTCGTGAGTGGAGCTGAAGGGACCTTCACCACGAGGCGACCGGTTTTAACAACATCTGGCCGGTCCCATCGTGTTCTGCCTGCCCGAGCGGTGCCGGTAACTCAAATGTCGTCGTCCGTATCCGGAATGGAGTCCGATGATGACGTGCTGGCCCCCAATGTCCGCCCTGGATCCCGATTCGCTCGATGGCGCCGAGTGCACGGGGAGGGCAGTACTTGACGCGCTGCATCGCGGCCTTCCATGACCGGGCAGTGACACTCTTCACGCACAGAACGAGTGTGCGCAGACCCCGCAACCTTCCCGCGAGCGGCGGACAGTGAAATCCGCGATCGAGCCCATGTTCGATCGCGGATGCGAGGCACCCAGGGGTGCAAACACCGACGCGCCCCGCTACCTCGCGTGCCTGCAGTTCGCCCGGACCGGTGAGCAGCCCGGTCCTCGCTGGCTAACGTTTGACCCGGTGCAGGGGCGCCCGCCAGTCCGGCGTGGCCGGACTACGACTCGCAGAGCGCCAGAGAGGTGCACCTCCGGGATAGGAAACGAGGCCTTCACGGACTCTCGGAGTGCCGGAATCCATCAGTGGCTTCGGTAGCGCAGCGGGCCGGCCACGGGCTCACCCAGCGGACGGAGCACCTCGCGCCGGTCCCGGCGAGGCGTCGCAGGAAGGGGATCGGCATTGACCGGCGCCCAGCCGGTCCGCAGGACCATCTGTGGGCACGTGCCGCCGGTGACCATCTCCTGAACCTGCCGCCGGGTGCCCGCGAGCTCCAGCGGCTCCGTGAGCGTCGCGGTCGCGAGCCCGAGACTCGTCGCGGTGAGCAGGACGACACTGGTCGCCTCCCCAGCACGCAGCCAGGACATCACGTCGTCCGAAGCCGTGCTCAGCACGAGCAGGACGGTCTCCGTGTCCTCTGCCGACACTCCAGGGGCCTGCTCGAGGCCGGGATCGGCGAACGCGCGCGGCGACACCGCGCCGGGGGTGTCGTCCGGTGCGGGCGCGTTCGCCGCGGGGACTCCGTCGGGAGCGAAATGCCGTCCGCTCCAGGCGGCCAGTTCGGTGCGGTAGGCCGGATCCGCGGCGTGCGTGGCGGCCGCCTCCTCGATCGCGACGACCAGCCGGTGGCGGGCCGCGTTCGCCGCGGGCCGCAGGATCGCGCCCTCGTCGGCGGCGCGTGTCGCCAGCAGCTCCAGATGCCCCTTCGGTACCGGCCAGGAACTGTGGCGCCGCCGGTCGGTGCGGCGGCGCGGGATGGCCGCCGCGAGCGCGATGTCGTCCTGCGTCGGCTCGTGCCGGTGCAGTTCCACGGCGGCGAGGTGGTCCGGCTCGCCGGGGTCGGGCAGCCGGTGCACCTCGGCTCGCCAGCCGAGCGCGGCGAATCCCACCCGGAGGTGGTGCAGGGTCGCGCCGCAGCTGAGCATCAGGTCTCGTCCGTCGGGGTCGGTTTCCGGCAGCTGTCGCGTGCGATCGGCGTAGAGGTGCAGTGTCCGGTCACCGCACCGCCACTGCCAGGGCTGGGAATTGTGCACCGAAGGCGCTCGGATAGCGAGAGCCACCGCGCTGTCGACGGTGAAGTCGTCGGGAAGGCCACGATCCATCAGGAGTACCTGCCAATGCGGTAGGGAACCGGTGTTTCCCATCGTGGTCGGGCGCGCGGACGTCGAGGAGGGTCGGAGGGCCCGGCTGACAGGGCCCTTCGTTTCTGGCCCTGCGGAGGGAAGAGCTGGATCGTCGAGATGTCAACTTCATAGTGAGGAGGCGTCGTGAATCAGGCAGTTCGTGTCGAAGCCACGCTCGATCACGGTCTGTCCCGCGGGCTGTGGCTGGTCAAGTGGTTGCTGGCCGTCCCGCATTACCTCGTGCTCGCGTTCTTGTGGTTCGCGTTCGTTCCTGGTCGACGGGGACAAACAGGAGACGATTCTTCGCGACGGCGAACTGGCGCGGGGCTGGGGCGCGGTGCTCGGCAAGGGATTCGCGCGGCTGAAGTAGGCATGACCGAGTTTGCCACCAGCCTCGGCAGGGAAGCCGAAGGTGGCAGGGGCACTAACACACTGTGTCCCAATGAAATCCTGCGATGTTTCCTCACGCGATCGCGACGTTTCGGCGTGAGAGCGTCTCTTGGCTGTGCAGGCAAGCGGGAACTTCCCGTGAACGCCTGAATCCACAAGGAGTCACCATGACGAACGCCGTCAGCACCACCACCGTGAAGTCACCGGCCTACTCGAATCCGGCTGCCGCGGTGACCGAGGTCAGCGCGCTGACCTCGCCGCAAGGCGCCACCACGATCACCGATGTCGTCGTGCAGAAGATCGCGGGGCTGGCCACTCACGAGGTGTCCGGCGTCTACGCCCTCGGCGGTGGCGCGGCCCGGGCGTTCAACGCGTTGCGTGAGCGGATCCCGGGTGCGACCGCCTCGGCGGGGCAGGGTGTCGCCGTCGAGGTCGGCGAGCGCCAGGCCGCCATCGATTTGCAGATCGTCGTCGAGTACGGCGTGTCCATCGCCGATCTGGCTCGCTCGGTGCGGCGCAACGTGATCGGCGCGGTCGAGAAGATGACCGGGCTCGAGGTCGTCGAGGTGAACATCAACGTCTCCGACGTCCACATCCCCGGCGAGGACGAGAACGAGACCACTGTGGACACCGGCCGGGTTCTGTGAATCGCCACTAGCGTCGAGGAGTGGCCATGAGCTACACCCATCTCGGACTTCTGGCCGGCCTCGTGCTCGGTCTGGCCGCCGCGTTTGGCGGCTTCTGGGCCTTCCTGCTCGTTTTCATCCTCGGCGCGGCCGGTCTCCTCGTGGGACCTCGAAGCGCTCCTGCGGGCGCTGGTCCCGGACGTGACCCTGTGGACAGACGGCGGAGGAAAGGGCCCCTGCCACCAGCCTCGAACCCTGTCCACGGCCGCGAGGCCGTCGCGCGGCGACTGCTCGTGGCCGTGGCGTCGAACCTCGACTCGGTCACCAACCCCGACAAGCTGACCCGCCTCCCCAGCTCCCACTGCCCTGCGCCGTCAAGGCAGGCTCAGCGTTGACCGGGTGACGAAAAAGAGCGCCGATGATGAAGTAGCTTCGAGGACTGCACGCAGGGACTGTGGGAGTCATGCTGGCGGCCGCGCTAGCCGTGTCGGCGCACGCCAAGACCGAGATCGTCGGCGGCACCCGTGTGGGCATGGCATCCGCGTGGCAACCATGAGTCGTCGGGCTCGTGGTTGCCACGCTGGGATCTAGCGGACGGCTTGGAACTGGGTGATCCAGGTGGTGTGGTAGGTCATGGCCTGGCATCGGATGTCGGTGTCGGGTTTGAGTGTCACGGCGTCGGTGAGTTTGTAGGGGAAGTTGGCTTCGCTCACGGCCAGGGTCGGCTGTAGTGGGTCCGCGCCTGCGTTGGAGAGTTCGAGTTGGCCTTGGCAGTAGGGTTTGTCGGTTTCGTTCGCGACGGTGTCGATCACGACTTGGCCGGGGGTGACGGAGGTCAGTTTGATCTTCACGTTGGCGTTGGGGTTGGACAGTGTCAGGGTGACGTATCCTTTTTCTCCGGGCAGCAGGACACCGGTTTGCGCGCCGGTCACGGTGGCGGGGGACATTGCCTCGGCCGAGCCGGACACTCCGCCCGCGGTGCTTTCCTGGACGAACGCGGCGATCGCGAAACCGCTGAGGCCGAGGACTGTGCCGGTGATGGCGAGAACGATGACGGGCTTGGCTTTCTTGGTGATACGCATGGTGATTCTCCTCCTGGAGGATGGAACCCGTGACCGGGCGGCCATGGAATAGGTGGGCAGGGTTGTACCGGTCGGTGCAGGCCTGAGGTGTCAGGGCCGGGTCGGCGGGGCCGACTCGCTTGGGCCGGGCGGCTCGTCGACGGGCGCGGTATCAGACGGCGTAGATGTGGCAGGCGTTGTTTCGGGTCCGGCCGGAGTGCCCGGCTGTTCCGCGGATGGTTCAGGGGGTGCGGTCGTGGAGCTGGTTGTCGCTGGTGCGGCGCGCGTGGCGTGGGCTGGTGTCCAGCTCCCGGTGGTGCCGTCGATTGACACCGTCACCGTGATCCGGTCGAACCCGGCGGCCACCGCGACACCGTTCGCGGCTGCCGGGGAGCCGAGTTCGAGGGCGACGATCAGCGCGAGGACCGCTCCTCGCCGACGACCGCGATCGTTCAGTGTGGGACATGCGAGTTGCCGGCCAGATGGAGGCATGATGGGTCGCTATTCCTCTCTGCAATTCCGGGCCGAGTCGATTCGGCTGGCCCGGGGAAGACCGCACCCTCGCCACAACTGGGGTAAAAAAACGTGGTGCGCGGCAACGTCTCGTAGACGTGCTCGCCGATTGCTGAAGCTGGCGGATATCCTGTCAAAGTCTCGATCGTTGTCGAGCAGGTGAACCGCGTGCCTTCACTGATGAACTCGACCACGTCAGGAATATTGTTACGTAATATCGTTGAGCACTGTTGAAGTGTTATAAATCGTCGAAATCGTGCGCGCCGACTTCGGGGCGAACACTTCGTCAGCGCTGTCGACCCAGACTGGTCTCGCCTCGAGGCCCCGGCAACGAAACGAGCAACGGCGGCGGCTACGAGTCCTTCACCGGCAGCCTGGTTTCGACACGTGGTGTTCCGGCAAGGCGGCGGCATCTTCATGGGCGAACCCGGTGGCGACAACCAGGATAGTCTTGATCGTGGTGACGGCATCAATATCTACAGCGCAGAGCATGCCGTCGTTAATACGCCCGGGCTTGAGTACGGGAGGCGCCTCTGAACGACGAAACGCCACCGGCGGCGTTGTACGTGCCGACAAATGTGTCCGTGCAGGTCAAGTGCTGTCGGTGGGTGACCGCTCGCGGTCCGGCGTGATTGCGTCTTTGTGCTGGTTCGCTTCGTCTATCTCGCCGTTGTCCACGTGTTCGCTGTGTTGCGGCTACTGTCGATGACCGACCGCGAGAGGGACGCTGAGATCCTTGCCCCGCGCCACCAACTGACCATCTTGCAACGACAGCTCGGTGACCAGCGCCCGCGACTTCGGCCTGAGGACAGGATGTTCCTTTCAGCGTTGCTGGTGCCGCCGGCGCGCGGGGTGTTGCGTCGGCTTCGGCTTGTGGTCAGCCGGACACGGTGCTGCGGTGGCATCGCGATCTGGTGAAACACCGTCATGCCCGTGTGGCGTGAATCGTGGGCCTGGGCGTCCGCGTGTTCTCACCTCGATCCGTCGCATCGTTCTCCTGTCTGGGGCCCTGTCATGATTTCCGTGTAAGCCACGGAAATCATGGCAGGGCCGCTGATCATGATGCCCAGGCCGAGGCGTAGCTCGGCGTGCACCCGTGGAGCGCCGTAGGTGCCGCGGGAGCGGGCATGGATCTCGGCGATCACCCCGGTCAGCCACTCCCGACGCAACGCCGCCGACGACATCGGCCTCGATCGCCACTCATAGAACCCGGAATGACTCACCTCCAGCAGCCGGCAGGCCAGCTTCACCGGTAGCCCTCGCTCCGCGAGCCGGGCGACTACCGGGAACGCCCTTGTGGGTCGCCCTTCAGCTCCTCGTAGATCTTCGAGGCCTCGCGCAGGACCTCCAGTTCGGTCTGCAGCTGCCGGATCCGCCGCTTCGCGGCCGCCAGGTCCGCGTGCTCAGCGCTGCTCAAACCGGGACTTTCTCCGTGGTCGACACGATCCTGCTTGACCCAGTTGTGCAGGCAGGACTCGCTGATCTCGAGCTCACGCGCGGTCTCCCGGACCGACTTGCCAGCCCGGACCAGCCCTGACCAGAGCGACCGCCCGAGTCCGGAACTCAGCGGGATAAGCCTTCGGCATGATCGACAGCCTCCCAGACGACAAGCCATTAACTCCACAAACCCGAGTCCGTCATCTAGGGGCAACGCCACCGTGTCCGGCGAACGGGGGAAGCTCAGTTCAAGCGTCCTGACGGGACGTGGGGGAGCAGGTCGGGTTTCAACACCGAGAAGGCCGCCGAAGCCTGGGGCGTGGAGCAGGAGGCGTTGATCCGCCGCAACCTGTGGCTGGACCCGCGGGAAGCGGAGATGTTGTTCGGTGTGTTCGCCGAGGAGTTCATGGACGCGGTCGGTCCGCGGCTGGAGCCGACGACGCTGGCGAAGTACCGGTCCTTTCTGGACAACCATCTACTGCCGCAGTGGTCGTCGTGGCCGCTGGCCGGGATCTTCAACAGTTACGTGGAGATTGGGAAGTGGCTCTCGGAGTTGCATGAGGACTACGCGGACTCGTCGGTGTCGTCGATCTTCTCGTTGTTCTCCACGATCCTCGGCGCGGCGGTCAAGGCACGGAAGATCCCGGCGAACCCGTGCGCCGGGATCCGGGTCACGTCGGGCGAGTTCGAGATCGAGAACCTTGTCGCGACGCCGGTGCAGGCACTGCGGGCGGCGATGTGTCTCTACGAGAGCGGACTCGGGCTCGCCGGGTTCGTGCTCGGGTTGCTCGACTTCTACACCGGTTCCCGCTGGGGCGAGCTGGTCGGCCAGCAACGCCACGAGTACGACAGCGAAGCGCGGTCGATCCAGATCCGTGAGCCGCTGAAAGAAATCGGTGGACGTCTGTTCAAAGGCGGTCGCCGGGTAGACATCTCGCAGCTCGCTGATCTCGGGCCGCGGCCGACTCGTCCGGTGACTCCGCGGCGACAGGGAGGTCGGGCGAAGAAGGACCGGACGAAGACCCCGACTGGTACGCGGAGCGTGGAGTTGCCGCCGAGTATCGCAGTTTTCTACGAAGAGTTGATCGACAGTCACAGCTTCCCGTTCGTGCCCTGCAGCGCTGAGGGAGCCCCGTTGAGGCGGTCGAACTTCCGCAACCGGCACTGGCGCCAGGTGTGGGATGGCAGTGACGCTGAACACACACGGTCTGCGGAAGTGGTGCAGCCGATCCTGCTGACGTTCACCTTCCACGAAGGACGGCACAGCCACAGCACCTGGCTGGCCGAGGACGGCATCCCCGAAGTCGCCCGGCGAGCGCGGCTGGGGTCAGAAGATGAAGGGCATCGCGCGTGTCTACGACCACGTGACCCCACTCATGCGCCGCCAGATTCTGCAAGCGCTGGAGACCCGCTGGATCGGGTCGCTGGTCGCGCTCACCCCAAGTGAGCGCACGAAGCTGGGGGAGTGGTTCCCGCACCTGCACGCCACTTTCCGTGACGGGCAGCTGGAGACGGCCCCGAGGGCCATCGCCATTTCATCGTCCTTTAACGACTGAAGCCCTGCCCCTCCGAAGAGAGACAGGGCTTCAGTCCTGCGAAAACAGATGGTGCGCGATACTGGGATTGAACCAGTGACCTCTTCCGTGTCAGGGAAGCGCTCTCCCGCTGAGCTAATCGCGCGAGGTGGAGACGGGATTCGAACCCGTGTACACGGCTTTGCAGGCCGTTGCCTCGCCTCTCGGCCACTCCACCGTGTCAGGCCCGAGAAGGCCTTCCGAGCGGATGACGGGATTCGAACCCGCGACCCTCACCTTGGCAAGGTGATGCGCTACCAGCTGCGCTACATCCGCACATCCTCGGTACGGTTTGAGAGTTTCTACCTCGCGGTTTTGCCTCTCACCCCGTCGCCGTGGTGTGTGTGAACACTATCCGACCCCGAAATCGGCCCTGCAACCGGGGTGCCACTTGCTGTTCGCAAGCCCGTCATCAGGACAGATCGTTGGGGATGAGGTGCGTGAGGGCGTCGTCGACGTCGACCCACAGGTGCTCGTTGCCCGGCAGCACGACGTCGTAGGTCCTGTCGAGGAAGTCGGCCAGCTCCTGAGCGGACGCCTCGAACATGGCGTGCCCGGACGGCGAGTTCAGTTCGATCAGGACGGACTCGGGGTCTTCGACGGAGGGGCGGATGCGTACGTCGCCGTCGCCCGCGTCGGCCAGGAGGCCGTCCGCGAGGAGGTCGCGCGCGTAGACCCACTCGACCCAGCCGGCGCGGCCGGTGCGGAAGGCGGCGACGACCGCGTAGGGGTCGCGTGTGTCGTATCGCAGTTCCACCTTGACCGGAACCGCGGGTGTCCGCGGCGCCAGGAGGTCGAACACCGCCGTCGAGCGGAGCGTCACGTGATCGTTGCGCATCGTCCTACCCTTCGTCTCCTTCCCGGCCCGGTCGAACCGAGTGGCGATGATGTGACGCATCGGCCGGGCGATCGGAACGCGGTTTTGCCGCAGATCACCCGGACGGGGTCATCGGACCCCGGGTTCCTGCTTCGTCACCCCATCATCACCCGCGCGACGCGCAGCCCTACATGCGCCCTGCAGGCAGTCCACATGTACATACTGCGCGGTTTAGTCGTCACGCGATAGCACCGTCGCACGAATGTCGAAACGCGTCGCGGGCGCCCCCCGGCCCTGACAACCCCGGCTAGCTCGTGGTTGTTCGCTCCGTATTTGCTGGTGAGCGGAGTGTGGTCGGCGCGAACCACCCGTTTGCAGGCCCCCTAAAGTCGTGCGGTAGAGTCGGCCGGACACCGCGAGCGGGCGATTAGCTCAGCGGGAGAGCGCTTCGTTCACACCGAAGAGGTCGCTGGTTCGATCCCAGTATCGCCCACCGGATGAAGGCCCTGGACCACTCGGTCCGGGGCCTTGATTCATTCTCGGACACTGTCGGCGGCGAGCCGTCCGGCGGCATTCGATCCCCAGGTCGGACGCGGGTTATGTGGGGGCGGTACTTCTACCGTCGCGGGCGGGCGCGTCGATGCGGCCGAATCGCCCTGGTGTGAGGGCGATGGCAGGGAGAGCCGGTTCGAAGATCTTCGGCGGCGGCGGTTCCGGCCGGTGTGGACATTCGTCGGAAACCACGTGTCGCGCGACGAAAACGTCGTGTGAGCCATCCGTCGAGACGACATTGTGATCCTCGGCACTTAGCACCCCGTGAGAAGGTCCAGACCACCTTCGAAGTGATGCGGGGCACGGGAGACCGGCTCACCCGTCCGGCTCCGGGGAGGGGGGTGCCGTGATGCTGACGTGATGTGACGAAACGCCACTCCGGTGACCGATTGACAAGGTAGGTCCGCGCGCCGTGAGCGCGCCTCCCCCGTCGCGGTGCTCCGGAGGTGTGAAATCCACTGTGGACCGGCCGGAGATCGACTTCGGCAGACCGTCCACTGTGGAGTTTTCGGGGCTGTTCGGCCGTTCGGGCGCGTGGTGCTCCAAGTGGCCGGGAAAGCCGGGAATTCGTGACTACTTTGCGTAGTTGTTCGGCGGATACGGTCTATTACGCATCGTCATCATCTTGTTATCAACACGGCATTCATTTGCCTGAAGCTCGGACAGGGTGTGGCTGGAAATCCTTGTAACGACGGCCGGAGAGTTGCCGATACCTTGGCGTGTGTCGCCCCATCGGCCGCTGAGGAACCTTGAGAATCGATCACTCTTCGAAATCGCTCTCATTTACGCAGCGTGTTGGTCCGGCGTTCGGGAATCCCCACTCCGGGAGGTCTGATGGAAGAGTCGGTGCGGCCGTCGTCCACCGTTAACGGGACGCCGCAGCACATCGACCTTCAGTCGATCCCGCGTCCCCCGCAAAGGGGCGCGGGCAGCGCCGCGGCAGTCGACACCACGTCGGCACGGCCGCCTTACGCGGCTTGGGAATCGCGCTACCGTGCCTGGGTCATCGGTAGTGACGTTTTCACCGCCTTCGCGCTCATCGTGATGAGCGCCTTCTTGATCGATCGATCCGATCCGCACGACATGCACGCGCTCGGCACCGCCGCCGCTTTCTTGTTCGGGTTGTCGGTCTGCCGGGCCTGGAGTCCGCGAGTCCTCGGCGAGGGCGCGGAGGAGTACCGGACGCTGGGGCGTGGCCTGGTGGCCACCGCGGTCCTCGTCGCGCTGGGCGGTCTGCTCTTCGGGGCGCTCGCCGTGCAGCCGTGGGTCTTCATCGTCGTCCCGATGATCTCGGTCTTCATGTTCCTGCAGCGGTACGCGCTCAGACAGGTGCTGCACCGGCGCAGGCGGCTCGGTGAGTGCCTGCTGCCCGTACTCGCGGCGGGAAGTCCCGACACGGTCGCCGATCTCATCGCCCGCACCAAGGCCGACCCCCATGTCGGCTGGCGGGTGGAAGCCGTCTGCACGTACAGCGGCGCCGGCGCGGAGCGGGGGAGCGGTGAGGTGGAAGGCGTCCCGGTCGTCGGGAAGCTCGACGAGCTCGCGGGCCACGTCCGCCGTGGCGGCTACCGGGTGGTCGCCGTGACCGCGGATCAGCACTGGAACCCGAAACGCCTGCAGCGGCTCGCCTGGGACCTCGAAGGGACCTCCGCCGAGATGGTGGTCGCCCCGATGCTGATGGAGGTGGCCGGTCCCCGGCTGAACGTCTCCGGGGTGCTCGGCATGCCGCTGCTGCGGGTCACCGCGCCGATGTTCACCGGCGGCCGCCGTCTGGTGAAGGAAGTGCTCGACCGGTTCGGCTCCACGCTGCTCCTCACCCTCGTTTCCCCGCTGCTGCTGGCGATCGCGATCGCGATCAAGCTCGACGACCGGGGCCCGGTGATCTACCGCCAGCGCCGGGTGGGCCGTGACGGGCACACCTTCACCATGCTGAAGTTCCGCACGATGGTCACCAACGCCGACAAGCTCAAGCAGGACCTGCAGTCGGACAACGAAGGTGCCGGACCGCTGTTCAAAATGCGCAAGGATCCGCGGGTCACGAGGGTCGGCGGCATGCTCCGCCGGTACTCGCTCGACGAGCTGCCGCAGCTGTTCAACGTCGCGAGCGGGCGTATGTCGCTCGTCGGTCCCCGCCCGCCGTTGCCGGAGGAGACCGCGAAGTACGCCCCCGACGCGCGCCGCCGTCTGCTGGTCAAGCCGGGGTTGACCGGGCTCTGGCAGGTCAGCGGCCGCAGCGACCTCAGCTGGGCCGAGAGCATCCGCCTCGACCTGCGCTATGTCGAGGACTGGTCGCTCGCCCTGGACCTGGTCATCCTCTGGAAGACTTTCCGGGCCGTGGTGCAAGGGCGAGGGGCCTACTGACCTTTTCGCCGCGTCGGCCGCCGTTCCTTCCGGGACGGCGGCCGATTCTTGTGATCGACCGCACACGCAGAGGTAGTTGAAGTAGAAATAGTCAAGCGCTCAACTAGGTTGTGACGAGTACAGGAAGCGTACGGAAGGAAGATCCACCCATGACCACCAGCGTTGAGTCGGCCGAGACCCTGAACCTCCCGCAGGACGTGCAGGACCTGCTGTTCCGCGAGGCCCGCACCGCGAACAACTTCAGTGACGAGCCGGTGACCGACGAGCAGATCCGCGCGATCTACGAACTGGTCAAGTGGGCCCCGACGTCGATGAACAACCAGCCGCTGCGCGCGCTGGTGATCCGGACCGAAGAGGGCAAGAAGCGCCTCTCCCCGTTGATGTCCGAGGGCAACCGCGCGAAGACCGAGGCCGCTCCGGTGACCGTCGTGCTCGCCGCCGACACCGAGTTCCACGAGAACCTCCCGCGCGTGTTCCCGCACTTCCCCGGCGCGAAGGACCTGTTCGCCGACGAGGTGGGCCGCATCGAGACCGCCAAGCTCAACGCGCTACTGCAGGTCGGCTACTTCATCATCGGCGTCCGCGCCGCCGGGCTGGCCGCCGGCCCGATGACCGGCTTCGACCGCGAAGGCATCGACAAGGAGTTCTTCTCGGACAAGCCGTGGAAGTCCCTCGTCGTGATCAACGTCGGCAAGCCGGGTGAGAACCCCTGGTTCGACCGCCTGCCGCGGCTGGACTTCGACGAGGTCGTCGAGACCGTCTGACCTCGTCGCTCGATACGCGAAGGCCTCCTTCCGATGGGAAGGAGGCCTTCGTGGTCGTTGGGGTAATGCGCGTGAGACCTGTCGTGGCTGACGACTAACATCACAGCAAAGTTGTACAACTTAGCCAAGGAGATCATCGTGTCCCAGCCGTCGTCAGTAGCAGCCGTAACCGCCTCGCGCGTGGTGGTACCGGCGGGCACTACGGCGGGCACCGCGGTCCGCGAAGCCGGGCTGCCGACCAAGGGGCCGGACACGATCGTCGTCGTGCGCGACGCCGAGGGCAACCTCCGCGATCTGGCCTGGGCTCCGGAGTCCGAGGTCGAGGTCGAAGCCGTCGCGGCGAACACCGACGACGGCCGCAGCGTCATCCGCCACTCGGCCGCCCACGTGCTCGCCCAGGCCGTGCAGCAGCAGTTCCCGCAGGCCAAGCTCGGCATCGGCCCGCCGGTCAAGGACGGCTTCTACTACGACTTCGCCGTCGAGACCCCGTTCACCCCGGAAGACCTGCAGGCGCTGGAAAAGCGCATGAAGCAGATCGTGAAGGGCTCGCAGCAGTTCTCGCGCCGCGTCTTCGATTCGGTCGACGAGGCGAAGAAGGAACTGGCCGACGAGCCGTTCAAGCTCGAACTGGTCGACCTCAAGTCCGAAGACTCCACAGTGGACACCTCCGAGGTGATGGAGGTCGGCGGCGGCGAGCTGACCATTTACGACAACCTCGACCCGCGCACCAAGGAGCGCGTGTGGAGCGACCTCTGCCGCGGCCCGCACGTGCCGACCACCAAGTTCATCCCGGCGTTCAAGCTCACCCGCGTCGCCGCCGCGTACTGGCGTGGTGACGACAAGAACCCGCAGCTGCAGCGGATCTACGGCACCGCGTGGGAATCCGCCGAGGCGCAGGACGTCTACCTGGAGCGCCTCGCCGAGGCCGAGCGGCGCGATCACCGCAAGCTCGGTGTCGAGCTGGACCTCTTCTCCTTCCCCGACGAGATCGGCTCGGGGCTGCCGGTGTTCCACCCCAAGGGCGGGATCATCCGGCAGGAGATGGAGAACTACTCGCGTCAGCGGCACGTCGAGGCCGGGTACGACTTCGTCTACTCGCCGCACATCACCAAGGGCGCGCTCTTCGAGACCTCCGGTCACCTCGACTGGTACCGCGACGGCATGTACCCGGCGATGCACCTCGACGCCGAGCACAACGAGGACGGCACGGTCCGCAAGCCCGGCCAGGACTATTACCTCAAGCCGATGAACTGCCCGTTCCACGACCTGATCTTCCGCTCGCGCGGGCGTTCCTACCGGGAACTGCCGCTGCGGATGTTCGAGTTCGGCTCGGTGTACCGCTACGAGAAGTCCGGCGTGATCCACGGGCTCACCCGCGTCCGGGGCATGACGCAGGACGACGCGCACATCTTCTGCACCCTGGAGCAGGTCCCCGGTGAGCTGAAGTCCCTTTTGGACTTCGTGCTGAACCTGTTGCGCGACTACGGTCTCGACGACTTCTATCTCGAACTGTCCACCCGGAACGAAGAGAAGTACATCGGCTCGGAAGAAGTCTGGGCCGAGGCGACCGAGGTGCTGCGCACCGCCGCCGTGGACTCCGGGCTCGAACTGGTGCCGGACCCGGGTGGCGCGGCGTTCTACGGGCCGAAGATCTCCGTGCAGGCCAAGGACGCGCTGGGCCGCACCTGGCAGATGTCGACCATCCAGCTGGACTTCATGCTGCCCGAGAAGTTCGAGCTCGAGTACACCGCCGGTGACGGCAGCCGTCAGCGTCCGGTGATGATCCACCGCGCGCTGTTCGGCTCGATCGAGCGGTTCTTCGGCGTGCTGACCGAGCACTACGCGGGTGCGTTCCCGGCGTGGCTGTCGCCGGTCCAGGTGGTCGGCATCCCGATCACCGAGGATCAGGTGGAGCACCTGCGCGGGGTCGAGAAGGCGCTGCGGTCCAAGGGGATCCGGGTCAACGTCGACGCGAGCGACGACCGGATGCAGAAGAAGATCCGCACCCACACCACGCAGAAGGTGCCCTTCATGCTCATCGCGGGTGCGAAGGACGTCGAGGCGGGCGCGGTGTCGTTCCGGTTCCGTGACGGCGGCCAGATCAACAGCGTCCCGGTGGCCGACGCGGTCGAGGCGATCGCCGGTTGGGTCCAGCGTCGCGAGAACTCCTCGCCGACGGTGGCGGGCTTGGAGACGGTCCTCCGGTGACGGGCCCCGATGGCCCTGAAGTCGTCGGACAGGACGGTGTCGGGGTTCCGGACGCGTTGCAGCGCCTGTGGACCCCGCATCGGCTCGCCTACGTCCAGGGATCGAAGCGACCCGACGAGGGCTGCCCGTTCTGTCATCTTCCCGAGAAGAGCGACGAGGACGCGCTGATCCTCGCGCGCGGGAAGACGGTGTACGCGGTGCTGAACCTGTACCCGTACAACCCCGGCCACCTGATGGCCGTGCCGTACCGCCATGTCGCGGACTACACGGATCTGACGCCGGAGGAGACCGTCGAGGTGGCGGAGTTCACCCAGCGCGCGATGTGCGTGATCAGGGAGGTGTCGTCGGCGCACGGGTTCAACATCGGGATGAACCAGGGCGTGATCGCCGGCGCCGGGATCGCCGCGCACCTGCATCAGCACGTGGTGCCGCGGTGGGGTGGCGACGCGAACTTCATGCCGGTGATCGGGCACACGAAGGTGCTGCCGCAGCTGCTGGGGGAGACGCGGCAACTGCTGGCGGATGCCTGGTAGTTCCGGTTCGCGTGGCCGGACCCGAGTGTCATGAAAGGGGCTTTCAGGACGTTTTTCGTCCTGAAAGCCCCTTTCATGACATCTGGGGCCACGAGCTCAGGCGTTGAGCGCGGCCTGCAGCTCGATGTCGATCTTGACCTTCTCGGACAGGAAGGCGTTGCCCTCCGGGCCGATGCCGAAGTCGCGGCGGTTCACGGTGGCGGTGGCCGAGACGCCGAGGGTGGTGGCGTTGTCGTTGGCCGGGTTGGTGCCGATGCCGTTGAACTCGGCTTCGAGCGAGACCGGGACGCTCTTGCCGCGCCAGGTGAGCTCGCCGTCGATGACGTAGTCGCCGCCGTCCTCGCGGATGCCGGTCGAGCGGAAGGTGATGACCGGGTGCTCGTCGACGTGGAAGAAGTCCTCGGACTTGAGGTGCGTGTCACGCCCGTCGACACCGCTGGCGACCGACGAGGCGTCGATCTCGACGGTGACCGTGGAGTCGAGGATGTTGTCCGCGGTGACGACCTCGCCGGTGAAGGCGGTGAAGTTGCCGCGGGACTTCGCCAGGCCGAGGTGCTTCACGGTGTAGGCGATGTCCGAGTGGGCGGTGTCGACGGTCCACTTGCCTGCGACGTAGCCCGGGATTTCGGTGGTGGTCATGAAGTCGATCTCCAAAAGTCTCTGGTCTGGCTGTGGTGAACCCTCGTCTGGTTGAGCGCTCAACCACGACTGTAGCGCAGTTTGGTTGAGCGTTCAACCAGGGGTAGAATGGGTGACATGTCCGAACCCCGGTGGCTCTCCGACGAGGAGCAAAAAGTCTGGCGCGACTTCTCCGCGGCCACGCGGATGCTGCAAGCGCATCTGGAGGGCCAGCTCCAGCACGAGGCGGGCATGCCCCACACCTACTACGAGGTGCTCGTGGCCCTGTCCGAGGCGCCGGGCCGCAGGCTGCGGATGAGCGAGCTCGCCGACGCGCGCAAGGCGTCGCGCAGCAGGCTCTCGCACGCGGTCGCGCGGCTCGAGGCCAACGGCTGGGTGCATCGTGAGTCCTGCCCCACCGACAAGCGCGGTTCCTGGGCGGTGCTGACCGCCGAGGGATTCGCCGCGCTGGAGAGGGCCGCGCCCGGGCACGTCGAGGCCGTCAGGGAGAGCCTTTTCGACCCGCTGACCCCCGAACAGGTGAAGGCACTCGGGGAGATCAGCGCCGCCGTCCTGGGGCGGCTGTCGCCGAAATGTGCCGCCGCGGAGGCGGAACTGGCGCTGCGGGAAGGCAATCTCGCCGAGTTCGGAGAGACGGCCGAACTGGCCAAAGCGGACTGAGCGAAAGCCGGTCCAGGGCGGGCACGACGACGGGTGTCGGTGCGGGTGGATAGGCTTCGGACGCCCAACCGACCCTGCTGCTTAGGTGCACCTGAAGAACCGATGCTCAACATTTTCGCGCGCGCCTCCGTTTCCCGCGTCACCGACCCCATGGGGAAGGTGCTCGTGCGCGCCGGCCTGACCCCGAACGCGATGACCGTCATCGGCACGGCCGGGGCGGTGCTCTGCGCGCTCGTGTTCTTCCCGAACGACATGCTGCTGTGGGGCACCTTCACCGTCTGGGGCTTCGCGATGCTGGACCTGCTCGACGGCGCGATGGCCCGCGCCCGCGGGTACGGCACGGCGTTCGGGGCCGTCCTCGACGCGACCTGCGACAGACTGGTCGACGGCGCGCTGTTCGCCGCGATCGCGTGGTGGTGCTTCGTCCACGACGACAACCGCCCGGCCGCGGCCGCCGCGCTGATCTGCCTGGTGCTCGCGCAGGTCATCTCGTACGTCAAGGCCCGCGCCGAGGCTTCCGGGCTGGAGGCCGACGGCGGCCTCGTCGAGCGCGCGGAGCGCCTGATCATCGCCCTGGTGGGAACCGGACTGCACGGTCTGGGCGTTCCGTACACCGTGGACATCACCCTCTGGCTGCTCGCGGTGCTTTCCGTGATCACCCTTCTGCAGCGGACGGCCGCGGTGGCCAAGGCCGCGAGGGCCGCCAAGGCGGCCGGGCCACCCGCCACGGAAGGCGGCTCATGACCGGGTTCTCGCAGCGGCTGGGCGACTTCGGCTACGCGGCGGGCTGGCGGCTCGCGCGCTGGCTGCCGGAGCAGGTCGGCTCGGTGACTTTCGGCCTCGGCGCCGACCTCGCCGTCCGGCGGGACGGCGGAGGGGTGCGTCAGCTGCGGAGCAACCTCGCCAGGGTCGTGCCTCAGGCCGACGGCGTCGAACTCGACGAACTGACCCGCCGTGCGATGCGGTCCTACGCTCGCTACTGGCACGAGATGTTCCGGCTGCCTTCGATGGACCACAAGGAGGTCAGCCGCAAGGTCGCCCAGTCGATCACCGGGGTCGAGAACCTCGACGCCGCCCTCGCCGAGGGCAACGGCGCGGTGATGGCGCTGCCGCACAGCGGGAACTGGGACGCGGCGGGTGTCTGGCTCGCGGACTACCTCGGCGGTTTCACCACGGTCGCGGAGCGGCTGAAACCCGAATCGCTGTACCAGCGGTTCGTGTCCTATCGCGAATCCCTCGGTTTCGAGATCGTGCCGCTGACCGGCGACAGTTCCGCGATGCGCGTACTGCTCAAGCGGCTGCGGGAGAACAAGGCGATCTGCCTGGTGGGCGACAGGGACCTGACGAACTCCGGGGTGCCGGTCAAGTTCTTCGGCGAGCAGACCAAGATGCCGGGCGGACCGGCCCGGCTGGCCGCCACCACCGGTGCCGCGCTGATCCCGGCGGGCTGCTGGTTCACCGAGGACGGCTGGCAGATCCGGTTGCACCCGAGGATCCGGGTCACGAACCGGTCCGAGGTCCCGGCCGCCACCCAGGCGCTGGCGGACATCTTCGCCGGTGACATCGCCGCGCATCCGGCCGATTGGCACATGATGCAGAAGTTCTGGCTCTCCGACTTCGAAGCCGGGGAACAAGCCGCCCTCGGCGAAGCGAGTTGAGCCGATGGCTCAGGCGCGCGTCATGAAGATCGGGATCGTCTGCCCCTACTCGTTCGACGTGCCGGGCGGCGTCCAGGGGCACGTCATCGACCTGGCCAGGGCGCTTCTCGCGCGCGGGCACGAGGTCTCGGTGCTCGCGCCGGCGGACGAGGACTCCGACGTCCCGGATTTCGTCGTCCCCGCGGGGAAGGCGCTCGGCATCCCGTACAACGGCTCGGTCGCGCGGCTGCAGTTCGGCCCGGTGTCCTACGCCCGGGTGCGGCGGTGGATCCGTGACGGCGACTTCGACGTCCTCCACCTCCACGAGCCCGCCGCGCCGAGTCTTTCCCTGCTCGCGCTGAAGGTCGCGGACGGCCCGATCGTGGCGACCTTCCACACCGCGACGACGCGTTCGCGCACGCTGGCGGCGTTCCAGCCGGTGCTGCGGCCGCTGCTGGAGAAGATCACCGCGCGGATCGCGGTGTCGGCGCTGGCCCGCCGGGTCCAGGTCGAGCACGCCGGTGGAGACGCGGTCGAGGTGCCCAACGGCGTCGACGTCGACTTCTTCTCCCGCGCGCTTCCGCTGGACGGCTACCCGCGAGCGGGCGGCACGGTCGGGTTCGTCGGGCGGTACACCGAGCCTCGCAAGGGGATGGGTGTGCTGCTGGAGGCGTTGCGGATGCTGCTGCCGGAGTTCGAGGACCTGCGGATGCTGGTCGTCGGCCGCGGCGACGCCGATCAGCTCCGCCGTGAAGCGGGGCCGGAACTGGCGTCGCATATCGATCTGCTGGGCCAGGTCGACCACGAGACGAAGGCACGGGCCCTGCGCAGCGTCGACGTCTACTGCGCGCCGAACACGGGCGGCGAGAGTTTCGGGATGATCCTCACCGAGGCGATGGCGGCGGGCACCCCGGTGCTGGCGAGCGGCCTGGACTCCTTCCGCCGGGTCCTCGACGACGGCAAGGCCGGGATGCTGACCGAAACCGGCGACGCGGCGGCGCTGGCCGACGGGTTGCGTGAGCTGCTCGGCGATCCGGCACGGCGGGCGTCGCTCGCGGCGGCCGCGGGGGAGCGGGTCGCGATGTTCGACTGGTCCGTGGTCACCACGCAGGTCTTGCGCGTGTACGAGGCGGCGATCGCCGCCGACCCCCGGCGGGTCGGCGCGGGCGAACGCGAGTTCAGCCGATGACGACCTGGGTGTGGCTCGGCGGCCTGGTGGCCGTGATCGTGGTGCTGGGCGGGCTGTTCCTGCTCGCGACGGCGAACCGGCTGGACCGGCTGCACGTCCGGATGGACGCGGGCTGGGCGGCGCTCGACGCGGCCCTCGCGCGGCGCGCCGTCGTCGCCAGGGCGGCCGCGGTGATCCTGGAGGACGAAGAACTGCGCGCGCTGGGCGAGCGGGCCGAGCACGCCGAGCGCCCGGATCGCGAAGCCGAGGAAAGCGAACTGACGTTGCGGCTGGCGCACGTCGACCGGACGGCGTTGCCCGCCCCCTTGACCGAAGACCTGAACGACGCCGAGCACCGCGTCGTCATCGCGCGGCGGGTGCACAACGACGCCGTCCGGGACACACTGCATCTACGGCGGCGCCGGAAGGTCCGGTACTTCGGCCTCGCCGGCACCGCCAGGCTCCCGGAGTACTTCGAAATCGCCGAACCCGACGTGTAGGAGGACTGCCCCATGACCGAGCGGGTACTGGTCGCCGTGTTCGCGACGCCGGTGGCGTCCTTCCTTCTGCGCTACGGCAAGGACCTCGGGTACACGCCGGTGTTGTTCGATCCGGACGGCGCACGGGCGACAGACGTCGAGGGCGGCTTCGAGGCCGTCTCGACGGTGCCGGACCTCGGAGCGGACGCCGACGTGGTCGTCACCGATCACGACCGGCCCGAACTCGGCGAAGTGCTCAAAGCGGTGCTCGACCACCCGGCCCGGTGGGTCGGCGTGCTGGGCAACCCGCGCCACGCCGGCCCGCATGTCGTCGCGCTCCAGGCGCTGGACGTTCCGGCCGCCGAGATCGCCCGCGTGCATCGCCCGGTCGGGCTGAACATCGGCTCGCGTACGCCGCCGGAGATCGCCATCGCCACCCTGGCCGGTCTGCTCGCCGACCGGAACGGGCGTCCCGGCGGTTTCGAGTTCAGCAGTCAGGCGCAGCCTGTCCGTTGAGGGTGGCGGCGGGGCGGGGTCTGGGCTAGAGCGCCACCGCTCCTTCCGGCATCGGCTCGAACCGGGCGTGCTTGCGGGTGAAGGTCGCCGTGCCCGAGGTCAGCGAACGCAGGTCGATCGCGTAGCGCAGTAGTTCCGCCGCGGGGACCTCGGCGCGGATGACCGTGCGGCCGCCTTCACCCGATTCGGTGCCGAGAACGCGGCCTCGCCGCGACGAGAGATCACCCAGCACGGTGCCCAGATGCTCGTCCGGAAGGCGCACCGCCACCTCTTCGAGTGGCTCAAGCAACGCGATCTTCCCGGCCGCGGCCGCCTCTTTCAGCGCCAGCGCGCCCGCCGTCTGGAACGCCGCGTCCGACGAGTCGACGCTGTGCGCCTTGCCGTCGACCAGGGTCACCCGGATGTCGATCAGCGGATGTCCGTCGACCAGCCCTCGCTGGGCCTGCGCCCGGACTCCCTTCTCGACGCTGGGGATGAACTGGTGCGGCACCGAACCGCCGACGACCTTGTCCACGAACTCGAAGCCGGAACCCCGTGGCAGCGGTTGGACTTCGATGTCGCAGACGGCGAACTGGCCGTGGCCGCCGGACTGCTTGACGTGCCGCCCGTGCCCGCGGCCAGGCCCGGCGAAGGTCGACCGCAGGCTGATGCGGACGGGTTCGGTGTCCACGTCGGCGCCTCCCGCGCGCAGCCGCGACAGCACGACGTCGGCGTGGGCCTCGCCCATGCACCACAGCACGAGCTGGTTCGTCTCGGCGTTGCGGTCCAGCCGCAGGGTCGGGTCGCCCGCGACGAGCCGGGAAAGGTTGCGCGCCAGTGTGTCCTCGTCGCTGCGTGTCTTCGCGATGACGGCGACCGGCAGCAGCGGTTCCGGCATCGTCCACGGTTTCATGATCAGTGGGTCTTCGGGGGAGGAGACGGTGTCGCCGGTCTCGGCCGAGCCGACCTTGGTGAGCGCGCAGAGGTCGCCCGCGACGCAGTACGGGACTTCGCGCAGGTTCGCGCCGAGCGGCGAGTACAGGTGCGCGACCCGCTCGTCGGCGTCGTGATCCTCGTGCCCGCGTTCGGCGAGACCGTGGCCCGAGACGTGCACCGGGCGTTCCGGGCGAAGCGTCCCGGAGAACACCCGCACCAGTGACACCCGGCCGACGTAGGAGTCGACGGCGGTCCGGACCACCTCGGCGGCCAACGGACCGTCAGGATCGGCGCGGAGAAGCGCGTGCGGCTCGCCGGTGGGCGAGGTGACCTCCGGCGGGACGTGCTCCAGCGGCGAGGGGAAGGCGCGCACGATCCCGTCGAGGACCTCGGCGAGCCCGACGCCCGTCGTCGCGCACACCGGGATCACCGGATGGAAGGACCCGCGCGCGACGGCGGTCTCGAGGTCGGCGATCAGCGTGTCCTCGGCGATCTCCTCACCGGAGAGGTACCGGTCCATCAACGACTCGTCCTCGCTCTCGGCGATGACACCTTCGATCAGTTCGTTGCGGGCCTCGGTCATCCGGGCGAGATCGTTCCCGTCCGGCTCGCCGACGTCGGGCGGAAAGCCGTGCGAATAGTCGAAGTAGCGGCGCGTGATGAGCCCGACGAGACCGTCACGAGAGGGTAGGTACAGCGGCAGGACGCCGGCCCCGAAGGCCTCCTGGCAGGCCGCGATCTCGCCCTCGGGGTCGGCGCGGTGATGGTCGAGCCGGGAGACGACCACCGCCCTCGGCATCCCGACGGCCGCGCACTCCTCCCAGACCGCGATCGTGGCCGCGTCGACGCCTTCGGCCGCGCAGACCACGAACAGCGCCGCGTCGGCGGCGCGGAGCCCGGCCCGCAGTTCGCCGACGAAATCGGCGTACCCGGGGGTGTCGATGAGGTTGATCTTGTGGCCCTGGTGCAGCACCGGCGCGACCGAGAGGCCGACCGACCGCTGCTGCCGGACCGCGGCGGGATCGTGGTCGCACACCGTGGTGCCCTCCACGACCGAGCCCGCCCGCGTCACCGTGCCGGACGCGGCGAGCAGTGCTTCGGCGAGCGTCGTCTTTCCGGATCCCGACGGGCCGACCAGGACGACGTTGCGCACTTTCGCCGGGTCGTCCACAGCGACGGCGGCCCCGGAGTCTCCGTTCTTGCTCTGTTTCTCGGCCATGCCGGTCTCCTCACCACACGACGCCGCGAACAGTGTGTCCTCGATCACACACCCACGACCGCCGTCGCGGCAAGGCGACCGGCGAGGGACCCCCCGAATGTCGACCCGGCGCTATGCTCGATGGCGGACACCCGGAGGCGTATCCGAACCGAATCCGACGGTGGGGGATGAGCGATGGAGCTCGACAGGCGGACGGTGTTGCGACTGGCAGGTGCGGTCCCGGTGCTGGCGGCGGTGCCCGCGGCGATCCCCGGACACGGCGGCGGGGACGAATGGGAACGGCTGCGAGCCCGGCTGACAGGCACGCTGTTCCGGCCCGGTGATCCCGGGTACGACGAAGCGCGGCTCGGGTTCTTCTCGCTGTACGACCATCGGCTGCCCGCCGGGATCGCGGTCTGCGCGAACGAGGACGACGTCCGGCGCTGTGTCGATTTCGCCGCGCGGCACCACGTACCGATCGCGGCTCGCTCGGGCGGGCACGGCTACGCCGGTTACTCCATTGTGGACAAAGGGCTGATCGTCGATCTGTCCCGCCTGTCGACGGTCGAAATCCGGCCGGGTGGCCGTGCGGCGATCGGAGCCGGCGCGCAGCTCGGCCGGGTGTACGAAGCGTTGGCGGCGGCGGGCCGCGCGTTGCCCGCGGGCAGCTGTCCGTCGGTGGGCATCGCCGGGCTGACCCTCGGCGGCGGGATCGGCGTCTTGGGCCGCAAGTACGGACTGACCTGCGACAACCTGGAATCCGTGCGGTTCGTCGGCGCGGACGGGAAACTGCGCGTGGTGTCGGAGGAGACCGCGCCGGACCTGTTGTGGGCGTTGCGTGGCGGTGGCGGTGGCAACTTCGGCATCGTCACCTCGTTCACCTTCCGCACGGCGGCGGCCAGGACGCTGACGAACTTCGGCCTGACCTTCCCACCCGCCGTGCTGGCCGATCTGGTCGCGGCCTGGCAGGACTGGCAGCCCGCGATGCCGGACGAAGTGTGGTCCGGCATGGGCCTCGGATCGGCGGCCGTCAACTGCGGTGGCTGTTTCGTGGGCCGTGCCACGGAGTTGAACCCGCTCATCGACGACCTCGTCCGCCGCGTCGGCACCGAGCCGCTCACCCGGGATGTGAGCGAACAGAGCCACCTGGCGACCATGCGCGCCTTCGCCGAGGAGACCCATTTCCCGGCCGCGGTGGCGCAGCGAGGGGAGTACGTCTCCACTTCGCGGATGCTGACCCATCGGGTTCCGGATCCCGACGCGCTGGCGTCACTGCTGACCAGTGATCCCGAGCTGTACTCGATCGTCGACGCGTACGGCGGTGCGATCGCGCGGGTGCCGTCGAGCGAGTCGTGCTTTCCGCACCGGTCCGCGCTCGGCAGCATCCAGATCACCCGCGGCCTGGCCGGCGGGGAAGCGCACGCGCGTCAGGTGATCGGCCGGGTCAGGGACGAACTCGGCCGGGAATTCGGGCAGGCCGGGTACGTCAACTACATCGACCCGGAGATGCCGGACTGGGCGAAGGCGTACTACGGCGACAGCCTGCCGCGGCTGCGCCGGGTGGCGCGGAAGTACGACCCGGACGGCCTGTTCGCCTTCGAGCAGGGCCTGGCCCGCTAGCCCCCTTCGCAATTCGTCCTCTAGTTGCGGTAGTTGCACGCGCAAGTACCGCAACTAGAGGACTAATTGCGGGCTAGATCACCCAGTGGACTGCTGAAATCGCCGCGAACTGGCCTGCTTCAGAGGTCCAAAAGCGGCCTACCCTCGGAAGCGTCACCCCTCCTCGTGCGCTTTCCGAAAGGTCCAGCAGTGTCTGACGACTCCACGAACACGGCCACCACCTCGCTCACCGGCACCGCCCGGGTCAAGCGCGGGATGGCGGAGATGCTCAAGGGCGGTGTGATCATGGACGTGGTCACCGCCGAGCAGGCGAAGATCGCCGAAGACGCCGGTGCCGTCGCGGTGATGGCGCTCGAGCGGGTCCCCGCGGACATCCGCGCGCAGGGCGGTGTCGCGCGGATGAGCGACCCGGATCTGATCGACGGCATCATCGAGGCCGTCTCGATCCCCGTGATGGCGAAGGCCCGCATCGGCCACTTCGTCGAGGCTCAGCTGCTGCAGTCGCTCGGCGTCGACTACATCGACGAGTCCGAGGTGCTGACACCGGCCGACTTCGAGAACCACATCGACAAGTGGGCCTACACCGTGCCCTTCGTCTGTGGTGCGACCAACCTCGGTGAGGCGCTGCGCCGGATCAACGAGGGCGCGGCGATGATCCGCTCCAAGGGCGAGGCCGGCACCGGCGACGTCTCGAACGCGACCACGCACATGCGTAAGATCCGCGCGGAGCTGCGTCGCCTTTCCTCGCTGCCCGAGGACGAGCTTTACGTTGCGGCGAAGGAACTCCAGGCACCGTACGAGCTCGTTAAGGAGGTCGCGGAGAAGGGCAAGCTGCCCGTCGTGCTGTTCACCGCGGGTGGCATCGCGACCCCGGCCGACGCCGCGATGATGATGCAGCTCGGCGCCGAAGGCGTGTTCGTCGGCTCCGGCATCTTCAAGTCCGGCAACCCGGCGCAGCGCGCCGAGGCGATCGTCAAGGCGACCACGTTCTACGACGACCCGGACGTCATCGCGAAGGTTTCGCGCGGTCTCGGCGAGGCGATGGTCGGCATCAACGTCGCGGACTTGCCCGAGCCGCACCGGCTGGCTGAGCGCGGCTGGTAAGCGAATCGGTCGATCGAGAGGCCCCGTGGACTTCTGTTCACGGGGCCTCTTCGCCGTGAACCGCCGGTAGCAGTCGATCAGGTCACGGTCCTGCTACAGGCTCGGCGTGGAGACCGGCTTGGTCCAGTGCCCGATGTTCGGTGTCGAGGTCGAGCAGGTCCAGCGGTGGTCACTGTCGGGCTGGTCGCACCAGAGGGTGTGGGTGTCGCGGGTGACGGTGAGCCCGAAACGGTCCCATCCGGGCCGTTCCAGCTGATTCCACAGCCGGTGGGCGCTCTCGACGACCCGCCAGAGACGTCGTGGACCACCTTCGGTGACCGCGTGTGCCCCGTCCACCGCGGCGACGGCGACATGTGCCCAGGAGCCGTCCGGGGTGGAAAGGGTGACCGTGGTGGGCGGGCCGGTGGTGTCGGGTCCGGTGTAGCCGATCGATACGTCCGGGCCGAGGTCGAACGCTGCCAGGAACCACACCACCATCGCGTTCCATGGCGTCCGCGGATCGACGGTGCTGGTTGACCGATGGGCGACGGTGGTGTCGCGGGCGGTCCAGGTGACGGTGCGGTCCGGTTCGCCCGGCTGGTGACGCAGCCCCATGAACGCCGCGTAGGTCGGATCGAACCGGCCCTCTGCCCGGTCGGTCCCGGTGCGGGTGATCCGGACGAGACTGCCCGCGCTTTGTGCGGTTTTCAGGTCGGTCAATGCCGCCCCACCTATCCGCAGTTGCTCCACCCACGCCCACGGGATAACCGGCACCGCGCAGGTCGCGATGATCCGATCAAACGGTGCGTGCCCCGGGAGCCCGAGCACGCCGTCAGTGGCCACCAGGGTCGGGGTGTAGCCGAGCCCGGCCAGCCGAGTGCGGGCCAGGTCGATGAGGTCCGGTTCGACATCGACGGAGAACACGTTGCCGGAGCCGAGCCGGTGCGACAGCAGCGCGGCGTTGTAGCCGGTGCCGGTGCCTATCTCGAGGACCCGATGTCCACTTCGCACGTCCAGAGCTTCGAGCATCCGGGTCATCAGGCCAGGCTGGCTGGAAGACGAGAGCACCCGGACGGGGTCAGTGTCCCGGCGCAGCGCGGTGATCAGCGGCTTGTTGGAGTAGACCGCGTCCAGCCAGGCCTTCCGGCCGTTGTCGGTGGTGGTGTCGGATTCAGTCCAGGCGCCGGTGGCGTCCTGAGTGTAGAAGCTCGGCACGAGCTCGTGCCGAGCGACGGCGCGGACTGCGGCCTGCCACGCGGAGTCGGTGAGCTTGCCCAGCCCGGTGAGGGTCGCGGCGAGTTCTGCGGCGTGGTCCTGCCACTGAACGTTCGGGCTGGTCGTCACGAGCACGCTCCCGCGAGTAGGTCCGCCAGCGCCGCGGTGATCGGTGCGCCGGTCTGGGCTTCCAGCCATCCATACTGCCCCGAGGAATTGCTTTCGTAGAACACGAGCCGCCCTGTGCCCTTCTCGATGCCGAAGTCCAGTGCCGCATAAGCCAAGCCCAGCGCCTTCATATACGCGCGGACCCCGGCCTCGACATCGGGCGGAGTGTCGATCAGCTGGTAGGTCAGCGCGCCGAAATCGGCCCGCCAGTCCACGTGTGCGGCGGCGGAGGTCGCGGTGATCAGGATGGTGAACATCCGCTCGCCGATCACCACCACCCGGGCTTCGGAGCCTTTGTCCACCCACGCTTGTGCCTGCAGCGCGGTCGACCCGGCACCGCGCAGATCGTCGATGTCCGCAGCGGTGAACCGGCGGGTGTAGGCGACCTTGAGCTGTCCGCCTTCGGTGATGTTGTTAGGTCCGAACGACTTGTGCACCACGCCGCCCGGCAGCCTCCCGGCGAACCGGCGTACCGCGTCTGGGGAGTTGGTGACCAGCGTGGGGAGGACGTGCAGGCCACACACCGCGGCTGTGGTCAACTGCAGCGGCTTGTACATGCTGTCGGCGGCCCTGTTGGGATTGTTCGCCCACAACACATCCGGAAGCGCAGCGAGCACGCCGCCGAATCCGAGCCTGGCCTCCCGGTGTGCGTAGGCGCGTTCGACTTCGGTGAGTTCGGGCGGGAACGCGAACGCGGCCGGGTCGCGATACCAAATGGCGCGGATATCGCCAAGCTTCACGGAGCGGTACGCAGTAGTCAGGGTGCCGATCCAGTGGCCGCCGGTGAGTTCGGCATCGAGCACGAGCCGGCGGGGGAACCAGCTCGTATCGGCGCGGAACACCGCGACATCCCGCCGGATCAGCTCCGCCACCAGCGCGTCGGTTGGAGCGTCGGCCTCCTGCGCGAGGATTGAGAACGGTCATTCCTCTTCCCAGCCCCAGTTTTCCTCAGGGCCCTCGTCGCCGTCGGTGGCGGACTTGGTCTTCCAGTCCTTGCCCATTGTTTCGATCAGCGGACGGCCGTCGGCATCGACCGCGACTTGCTGTGCGTGGCAATAGGCGACCACTTTCGTCACCGGGGTCGGCATGGACTGGGCGAACCGCAACCCGAACGGGCGAGTCTCCTCCGGACCCGCCGCTGCGGAGGTCACCGGGACGCGCACGGAGTAGCGGAACCGGGCGCTGGCCAAGGGGTCGTCGTCCAGTGTCGAGCCGAGCAGATCGGCCATCGTGGTGTCTCTTTCATTCGACTGAATGTCCTGCACGACAACGCTTTCGTTGTCCGCCAAGATCTCGTTCGGGTGATCGCGCAGCCACGGCACCCGGGAACCGTAGGTGTTGCCAGTCATCATCGCGGTGTCTGTCCCTTCCGTCGCACTGCTGGAGGGAAGGACATCGCGAATGGCGGGCGTGCCTCTAGGGTGAGGGGCGACTCACGGTGCATTCACGCACACACACGGTCCCCGAACCCTGCTCCGGAGGCGGCGATGACGACGGGCACGACCAGCACCACCGAACCCGGCGGCCCGGATGCTGAGGTCAACGTGTTCGCGGTCGAGCTCGAACGCTGGCGCGACGTGCGCGGCTTCTCCCGCGCCGCGCTGGCCAAGGTGATGGGCTACGACCGCTCTTACGTCTCGAAAGTGCTCTCCGGCGCCGAGCGGCCCTCGGAGACCTTCGCCGGGCACGCCGAGGCCGCGTTGCAAGCCGGCGGCGCCCTGCGCAGCGCGTTCCGCGACTTCGAGGCCAACCGCCCCGCCAAGACCCGGCCTGTGGTGGGGCCGGTCGCCGACACTGCGGCCGGGATGGGCGGCCTGGTGGTCGCCCACGACGATGCGATTCTGCGCTACGAGGACGGGGCCTATCGGCTCACTCAGCGCCGTCACTTGGTCAACCAGGGCACCGAGCCGATCACCCGCTACCTGATCCGCATCTCTGTCGACCGGTATCCCGGAGATCCGGAGCGGTCGAACCAGCTCTACTCCGAGAATCCGCTGAGCTGGGACGAGATCGATTTACATGCTTGGCATGGGCGCGGCCGAGCGAACCCGATGGACTGGACGGCGCACCACGACCGGGACGCCTTCAAGGAAGTCTGGCTGCTCTTCGCGGGCGCGCACGGGCACTTTCCTTTGTATCCTGGCGAATCTTGTTGGATCGAGTACGAATACACCGTGACCGAGACGCACTGGGGGAACTGGTTTCAGCGCGCTGTCCGGCTCCCCACCAGGACCTTGTCGGTGTGCCTGGACTTCCCTGCCGAATTCGGTGCGTCGGTCTGGGGACTGCACACCTCGATGACCGCGCAAGCCGCGCCGTTCGCCACCGCCATTGGCCGCGACGACACCGGCGACCGGCACATCTTCTCCTGGTCGTGTGAAGATCCGCCGCTGCACGCTCGCTACCGGCTCGAATGGGACTTCCGCGGCCGCGCAGCGCGGACCGCCGGCGCTTCACCGAGCAAGGTCATGGCTTCGCTCGGCATCGTGCAGGACACCGACCCGGCGCTGCGTCAAGTAGCGCGCCGCTTCGACTTACCCACCGAAGCCGAAGACGCTCGCCGAGTCGTCACCGAGCTCAATTCAGCCGCCGAACGGGTCGCGCAAGCTCACACCTTCGGCAAGGGCATGGGTGTTGCCGCCCCGCAGATCGGGATCGACCGTGCCGCCGCTATCGTGCGCACCCCGGACGGCGAGGCGATCACCCTGTTCAACCCCACGATCATCGAATCTGGCGGCGAGGTCGACGAGCAGTACGAAGGCTGCCTGTCCTTCTTCGACGTCCGCGGCCGGGTTCCGCGCCCGCATGTCATCCACGTCGAGCACGCCGACATCGACGGCCAGACGAAGATCACCGTGTTCGAGCGGGGCGTAGCCCGCCTTGTCGCCCATGAGGTCGACCACTTGAACGGGAAGCTCTACACCGACCGGATGCGCGACGGCGTCGAGCCGATCCCGGTGGAGCAGTACCGCGGCACCGGATCGACCTGGAAGTACTGATGGAACGGCACTGGAATTTTCTGGTCGTGACCGCCATAACCGGCAGTTACGGCCCTCCGGCGACAGCTGTCGATGGTGCCCTTACGGCCTTCGATCAGGGAAGAGCCAGGGGTAAGGGGTCGATCGGCCCCCGGGTGTAGGTGATCACCCGATGCCGGAGGGCACCCCTCAGGACGAATCTGGTCATTACCAAACGAGGTAGTGAGTTCCTGAGGGGAAACGATGATGAACAGCAACGACGTCCTGCTCGCCGAGGTGCTGGCCGAGGTCGACTACCGGACCGAGCGGATGCTGGATGCCGGTCGCAGCGTGTGGGTCGAGCGGGCCCGCCGGGCGGGTATGCGGATCCGCGGGCACCGCGCCGAGGGCCGGGTGTCGGCCCAGTAGGGAAAGCCGATCAGGGAAGCTCCTTCAGCAGTCGGAGGATCTCGCGGGCGAACCGGTCGATGGTCTTGGCGTCGAACAGGTCGGTGGAGTACTCGAACGTGATTCCCAGGCCGTCGGCGTCTTCGGCGAACACGACGTAGAGCTCGGTTCTGGCGCAGCCGGGGACAGGCAGTCCGCGCACGGCGGCCGAAACGCCGGGCAGGTCGAGTTCCCCTGGAGGCGTCGTGACCACGGTGAACAACACAGCGGGGTAGCGCTCGACGTCCTGCCCGGACAGCGCGATCGTTTCCCTGAGCGGTAGATCCTGGTGATCGAGAGAGGCGAACAGTTTCTCCGCGACGACCGGGATCACGTCGGACAGCTCCGCGGTTTCGCCGAGCCGGACGCGCAGGGGCACGGCTTCCCCGATCATGCCGACCGTCTGCTCGTGCTCGCGGCGGCTCCGGCGGGCGCTGGAGGTGGCGAGCACGAGGTCCCGTTGACCGCAGGTCTTCGCGCCCCAGAGCGCGAACACACTCGCGAGGAGTATGGCCCGGGTCGTGTGGGCGGCAGCGGCGAAGCCGTCGATGTGGCGCAGCTGTTCCGGCGTGAGACGCACGTGGTGCAGATCGCCCTCACCGGAAGGCCGGGCCGGTGGGACGCGGTCATAGGGCAGCCGCCAGCGCAGGTCGGCGTCTGCCAGCTCGGTTCGCCAGTAGTCGACGTCGGAAGAATGATCGGCGCCCGCCTGCCATCGCGCATAGTCGGAGTGCTGGCCCCCGGGCGCGGGCAGGGCCGCGGACGTCGCGTCGATCTCGGCGGCGTACAGCCGGGACAGCTCGTGCCACAGGATGTTCAGGGACCAGCCGTCACAGACCAGGTGATGCAGGACGAGGACCAGCACCCACCGGTCACCGGCGATCCGGCCGAGCCGGGCACGCAGCAACGGGCCTTCGGTGAGTTCGAACGGTTCCGCGACGACGCTTCCGCACCACGCGTCGATGCCGGTGCCGAGCTCGTCGACAGGCAGGTCGAGCGCGAACGGGGCCAGCACTTCGATCATCCGCCCGGCGCCGGACGCCGCGACGCGGCCGCGCAAGGCGTCGTGCCGGGCCACCAGTCGGTCGAGCGCGCGGTGCAGGGCCCGCGGGTTCAGGTCGCCGCGCAGGTCGACGCGATGACCGACGTTGTAGACCTGAGGCCGCGGCTTTTCCGCCTGGCGTTCCCAAAGCCTCCGCTGTAGCGAGGTCATCGGGACGGTCTGTGCGATCCGGCGGCCCAGTCCGGCGGCCATCGCGCGGATGGTGGGCGCGCGGAAGAACTCCGCGACCGAGACCGCCGCCCGGAACTCCTCGTTGATCCGGTTGACCAGCCTGACCACGGCGAGCGAATGCCCGCCCGCGTTGAAGAAGGACCGGTCGGCCGCCACGGCGTCCAGGCCGAGCTCCGCGCACCACAGCGCGTGCAGACGGAGTTCGACCTCGGTGGACGGCGGGGCGCTGTCCCGGCTCTCGGCCGGTGGTTCGGGCAGGGCGGACCGGTCGAGCTTGCCCGTGGTGGTCATGGGCAAGCGGTCGAGCGCGACCCAGCGGGTCGGGATGAGGTAGCCGGGTAGGTCGTCCGCGAGGGCTTCGGCGATTCCCGCCCATGGCTCCGGCGTGGCCGGGTCGGCGAGTACGACATAGCCGACGAGTTCCGCTTCGCCCCGGTGGTCCGGCCGGACGATCACCGCGGCGTCCGCCACCGCGCCGAGGCCGGCCAGCACCCGTTGTGTTTCACCGGGTTCGACCCGGTTCCCGCGGATCTTGGCCTGGTCGTCGAGGCGGCCGAGGAATTCGAGCGTGCCGTCGCCGCGCCATCGGGCGAGGTCGCCGGTGCGGTACCACCGGTCTCCGGCTGCGTCGGACAGGAAAGCCGCAGTGGTCTCTTCCGGCTTGCCCACGTAACCTTCGGCGAGCCCGGCCCCGCCGAGGTGGATCTCGCCGACGGCGCCGATCGGGACAGCCCGCCCGGCGGGATCGACCAGCCGCAGCCGCACACCGTCGATCGGGCCGCCGATCGGCGGACGGGACCCGCGGCGCGGATCCACCCGGTGGTCGGTGACGATGATCGACGCCTCGGTCGGACCGTACTGGTTGTGCAGCACGCAGCCGGGGTTGTCGGCGAGGAAGCGACGCAACGCCGGGGTGAGCACGAGCGGCTCGCCGCAGCACAGGATCAACCGCAGCGACGGCGCGGTGAGGCCGGGTTCGACCAGGTACTTCAGCGGTGTGTACGGCATCAGGATCCGCTCCACCCGGTGGCGGCCGATCACGGCGGCGACGGCGTCGCGGTCCTTGTGCTGTTCGTCGTCGAGCAGCACGAGCGTCCCGCCGGCGGTCAGCGTGGAGAAGATCTCCTGGACGCTGACGTCGAAGCTCGGTGAGGTCCAGTGCAGGGTGCGCATCGGCGGATGCTGATCCCGTTGCCACGCGACGACGTTGGCCGGACCGCGGTGCGGGACGAGAACGCCCTTCGGGGTTCCGGTGGACCCGGAGGTGTACATGCAGTACGCGGGCGCCTCCGGTCGCACCTCGGGCAGCTCCGGCGCCTCCGGGCCCGGCAAAATCTCCTCGGCGAGTTGCACCGGGAAGTCGTTCAGCACCGGCTGGGAGACGCGAACGTCCTTTGTGGTCAGTACGAGGACGGCGCCGCTGTCTTCCAGCATGTACCGGCACCGTTGCGGCGGGAGCCGCGGATCCAGCGGCAGGTACGCCGCACCACTTTTCAGCACGCCGTAGAGCGCGGCGATCAGTTCGGGGCCGCGGGGGAGGGACACCGCCACGATCTGCCCGGGTCCGACGCCCTGGCTTGCCAGCCGGCGCGCGATCGTCTCGGCGCGCTGGTCCAGTTCGCGGTAGCTGATCTCACCGTCGTCGCTGACCAGCGCCACCTCGCCGGGTGTCTCGGCGACCTGCTGCTCGACCATCGTGTGCAGGCAGCGCGCGGGGCGTTCCGGCGCACCGTTCTGCCACCGGTCCAGCAGCCGAAGGTCTTCTTCGACCGGTGTGGTCAGCTCGGACAGCCGAGCCGACGGATCCGCGGTCGCGCGGCGCAGCACTTCCGCCAGCAGGTCCAGCAACCGGGCGATGGTCGCTTCGTCGAACAGGTCGGTGCTGTACTCGATCAGGCAGCGCAGGCCGTCACGGTGTGCCGTCAGATAGCAGGCGAGGTCGAAGGGCACCTGGTCGCGCGCCACGTCCAGCGCGGTGGCCGTCAGCGGTGGCGCGAAGGGCTCGTCCGCGGCGTTCTCGAACTCGACCAGGACGTCGAACAGGGGGTTGCGGTTCGCCGCGCGGTCCGGATTCAGCATGCCGACCAGCTCGTCGAACGGGACCGCCCGATGCTCGTAGGCGCCCGTGGTGCGGTCCCGGACGCGCTGGGTCAGCTCGGTGAAGGTCGGATCCCCGGACAGATCGAGCCGTACCGGGACCGTGTCGAGGAACAGCCCGATCGTGTCCCTCGCGGTGTCCGGCCGGGTGCTGACGACCGTGCCGACAGCGAAGTCCCGCTGTCCGCTGTAGCGGCCGAGCACCGCGCCGATCACGCCGAGCACCGCCATGAACACCGTGCTCCCACACGCGGCCGCGAGGGCGCGGAGCGGCTCACCGAGGCCTGCCGCGAGCTCTCTGCTCAGACCGGCGCCGCGTCTGGACACCACCGGCGGGCGCGGCCGGTCGGTGGGCAGCACGAGTTCGGGGGCCCCCTTCAGCTCATCGCGCCAGAAATCCGTGTCGGGCGCGGGATTCCCGATCTCATCCGCCTCGAGAACCTGTCCGGGCCGCGCGGCAGGCAGGGCGGGCCACGCGCGGTAGTGTGCGGCGAGATCTCGGAGGAACACCGCTGTCGACGCCGAGTCGAACACGATGTGATGGGCCACCAGGTAGAGCAGATGGCGCTCGTCGGCAAGCCGGACCAACGCCGTGGCGACCAGCGGCCCGGCGTCGAGATCGAACCGGATCCGACCCACCGTGGCCTGGATCTCGGCCAGGGCCTCCGCTTCGGCGCGGCCGGACAGGTCGATCAGCGGACAGTCGACGATCACCGACGGCTGCACGAGCTTCCGCGGCACGCCGTCCCGCTCGCGGAACACCGTGCGCAGGCTGGGATGCGCCGACACCACGCGCGGCACCGACTCCCGCAGCGCCACGTCGTCCAGCGGCCCGTCGAGCCGGATCGCCTTGGGCTCGTGATAGGCGCCCGTGCCGGGGAACATCCTTTCCAGGAACCAGATCCGGCGCTGGGCGGCGGACAGTTCGCTCTCCCGTGCCGGCGCGCCCGGCGAATAGCGGCGGCGCAAGCCATCGAGCAGCGGCAGGGCGTCGAGCACCTGCTCCCGGGGGACGCCGAAATCCACGAAAGCGGCGATCTCGTCAGCCCCCGCCGCGATCAGCGCGTCCACCACCGGCGCGCACTGATCGGGACCGCCGATCAACGCACGGGATTCGCAGTAGCGTTCGTACGCGTCACCCAGGACGAAATCGACGTCCTCATCGGTCGCGCCGTCCAGGTCGACCTTCATCCCGAGGCTGTTGCCGACCTGGTCGAGCAGGGAAAGCGACGAGCGCAGGTAATCGCAGAATGGCCGGAAAGCCCTCTGCCGCGCGGTTTCGTGATCCTCGCCGAGGAAAGTGTGCACCAGCACCACGATCCGTCCTTGGTCCGGATCGAGTCCGCATTCCGCGCGCGTGCGGCGGTAGAGCGCGATGTTCTCGGCCAGCGTTGGCACGTCCTGGGTCATCAGGTTGGTGACCACGCCGAGATCGGCGGCGGCCGCCCGGCGGTAGCTGTCCGGGTTGCCCACCACGGCCGCGAACAACGGCGGATCCTGTTGGAGGGGCGCGGGATGCAGGCGGACCCGGGTCGCGGTACCGTCACCCGCGGCAGCGTCGATCTCTTCTCCCGACCACAGTCGGCGCACGGTGTCCAGGTGTTCGTACATCAGGTCGCGATGGCCGCCGAAATTCTCCGGGGCGAGCGTGAAATCCCTGGCGTGCCATCCGCTGGCCACGCACAGGCCGACCCGGCCCGAAGACAGGTTGTCCACAATGGACCATTCCTCGGCAACCCGGATCGGATGGTGCAGCGGGAGTACGACCGACCCGGCGTGCAGCCGGATCCGCTCGGTGTGGACGGCCAGCGCGGCGGCCAGCACGGACGGATTCGGGAACAGCGCGCCGAACGAGTCGAAATGCCGCTCCGGCAACCAGAGCGCGTGGAAGTCGTGCTGATCGGCGAACCGTGCCGCGTCCATGATCAGCCGGTACTTGTCGCTGGAGTCCCGGTCTGGATAGTCGCCGAAGAAGTAGAGGCTGAAGGCGCAGCCGTTCCCTGTCTTCGTCGCCGGACGGGGTGGCACTGCCGGACGGACGGTGTGATTGACCGGCTTCGGCACGGGAGTCGGCGGCGGTTCGGGGGTCACGGTGTCGGCGGGCGCGCCGCGCACCACGTCGAGCTGGCGGTGCATCAGGTCCGTCACCTGTCGCATCATGTCGTCCGCGAGCTGCAATTGCCGGGCCATCAAGCCGTGAAGTGAGGAGTCCTCGGCAGGGGCGGACGACGGCTCGTGTTCGCGGACCACCGGCTCGGTCTCCGGGACTGCTCCGCCGCGCTGAACGATCAGTTCGGCCACCCTGGCCGGGGTTTGCGCCTCGGCGAGCAGTTCGCGGACACCGATCCGCACTCCGTAGGTGTTCTGCAGTTCGCGGGCCAAGCCCATCAGCGCGAGTGAATCGGCGCCGCCCGCCACGAAAGTGGTGTCGTCGGAGAGGTCGCTCACGCCGAGACGCTCGGCGGCGAGGCGCCGGACCTCGGTGAGCACGGCGCCGGTGGGGACGGGCTCGGCCGGAGCCGTCGGCTGAGGGAAACTTGTGCGCCGGTAGGGGTATCCCGGCAACGGGACGCGCCGTCCGCCGGGCACGAGCGCGGGCCAGTTCAGGTCGGCGCCACGACGGTAAAGCGCGGCGGCGGCGCGCAGCACCGCGTCAGGTTCGTTCTCGGCGGGTGAGCCGAGGGACGGCAGCCAGCATCGGTGCGGGAGAGCCGCGCGTCCGATCGAGCCGAGCACCTCGCGCGGGCCGATCTCCAGGTAGGCCCCGCAACCGATCCGTTCGAGCGCCTGAAGCGACTCGTCGAAGCGCGCTGTCTCACGGATTTGCCGACGCAGATAGCGCGCGTCCACCGAGGCGCCAGCCGGGATCAGTCCGTCCAGATTGGACGCGAACGGAATCCGCAGCGTGCCGAACCGCGCCGCGGCGGCCACGTCTTCGAACTCGTCGAGGATGGGATCGAGCAGTGCCGAGTGAAAGGCCCGGTCCACCGGAAGTCGTTGCCAGGAAAGGCGTTCCCGGTCGAGTGCCGCTTCGGCGGCCGCGATCGCCGCCGCCGGTCCGGACAATACATGTGACCGGTCGCCGTTGACGACCGCGACCTCGGTCCCGGTGGCGGCGGCCAGCCGACGGGCCTGATCCGACGAGGCGCGGATCGCGATCATTCCGCCCGTCGCGGTCGCGTGCATCAGCCGTCCGCGCAGGCAGGTCAGCCGCAACCCGTCGGCCACACTGATCCCGCCCGCCACGGCGAGAGCCGCGTATTCCCCCAAGCTGTGCCCGGCCACGTAGTCCGGCTGCACACCCCACGATCGCCACAACCCGGCCAGTGCGACCTGGTAGCAGAAAAGCGCAGGCTGTCCGTCCTCAGTGGACAGGAAGGCAGCCGGATCCGGGCTGCCGAGCAGCGCGTCGGCCAGCCCGGTCGCGCCGAACTCTTCGGCGTAACCCAGGCACTCGTCCAGCGCTTCGCGGAAGGCGGGGAACGTGTCACGAAGCCGCGCGGCCATCCCGCGATACGCCGACCCCTGCCCGGAGAAGGCGAAAGCGATCGTGTCGAAACGCTTTGGTGCAAAGGGTTCGGCGGCGACGGAGTCGAGCGCGGCGGCCAGTTCGGCGGTGTCCCGGCCGACCACGGCGTGCCGGTGCGACCGGTGCGGCCTGCCGAGCGCCATACTCGCCGCCACGTCCCTGGCCCGGAGTTCGGGATGCGCGCGCAGATGATCCCGCAGCGCCCCGGTGAGCGCGGACAGTCCCGCCTCGTCGTTGGCCGACACGGGCAGCAGCACCGGTCCCGGTGCCGCCGGTGCCGGTGCCGGTGCCGGTGCGGGCAGCGGGGCCTGTTCCACTACCAGGTGGACGTTCGTGCCGCCGACGCCCAGCGCGCTGATCCCGGCCCGCCGGGGGCCGTCGGTGATCCACGGGGTGTTTTCCTTCGCCAGCACGAACGGACTGCCCGCCAGCCGCAGCCCCGGATTGGGCCGGTCCAGGTTCACCGTCGGCACCAGCTCTCCGTGTCGCAGCATCAGCACCGTCTTGACCAGTCCGGCGAGGCCCGCGCAGGTGTCCAGGTGGCCGATGCCGGGTTTGACCGAGCCGAGTGCGCAGAATCCCGTGCGCCCGGTGTCGCCGTAGGCCTGGCTGAGCGCCTCGAATTCGACCGGATCACCCAGCGCGGTGCCGGTCCCGTGCGCCTCGACGTAGGTGACGGACGACGCGGGCACGCGTGCCCGCGCCAATGCCCGTCGGACGACCTCCGCCTGTCCGGACACGCTCGGTGCCGCGAAACCCGCCGTGCGGCCGGCGTCGTTGTTCACCGCGGAGCCCAGGATCACCGCGTGCACCGTGTCCCCGTCGGCGATCGCCCGGTCGAGCCGTTTCAGCAGCACCGCGACCACCCCGTTGCCGCCGACCGTGCCGTCCGCGTCCGCGTCGAAGGCCCGGCAGACACCGGTAGGCGACAGGATCCCGCCTTCGTACGGCCGGTAGCCGGAATCCTGCGGCAGATGGACCGCCGCCGCCCCGGCCAAAGCGAGGTCGGCGTCCCCGGTGAGGAGCGCCTGCCCGGCCAGATGCACCGCGACCAGCCCGGTCGAACACGCCGTCTGCACCCCGATCGCAGGCCCCGACAGCCCCAGCCGGTACGCCACCCGGCTGGCCAGGAAATCGGGCTCCGAACCCATCGTGGCCTGCATCGCCGCCAACTCGTCCGCGGCGGGCGGGCGCCCGTTCTCCCGTGCGCGCCGCTGGTGGCCGTAAAGCTGCATTCCCGCTCCGGCGAACACGCCGATCCTGGTCTCCGCATCGGTCGCCGCGTACCCGCCGAGTTCGAGCGCCTCGTGGCAGCACTCCAGGAACAAGCGGTGCGCGGGGTCGGTCAGGGCCGCCTCGTGCGGGCTCAACCCGAAGAACTCCGCGTCGAACGAGTCCACGTCGTCGAGCACGCCGCCGACCGGGACCACTCCCGGCTCCACCGGGCTGCCGAAGGTCCGCACACTGCACACGCCGTCGCGCAGGTTGGCCCAGAACGCGGCGAGGTCCGGCGCACCGGGCAACCGCGCCGCGATACCGATGATCGCGATCCGGTCTTCGGACGCCGGGGTCTCCGGCGCGGCGGGGAGCGGCCGCTGGGCGGCGCCTGCCAGGCTGCCGGCGAGGGCGGCGGGGGTCGGGTACTCGAACACCGCGGTCGGCGCTACCTCACGGCGCAGTCGCCCACTGAGGGTCGAGGCCAATCTGATCACGGACACCGAGGTCAGGCCCGCCTCATAGAACGGCGTCGCCGGATCGACGTCGTGGCCGAGCACCTCCCGGACAGCCGACAAGACCGTGGACTCGACGTCGGCGGGCGCGGTGCCCGCCTGCCCGAGTTCCCCGGCGGTCAGCCGTCGTCGCAGCTCGGCCCGCTGGACCTTGCCGCCGCCCGTCCGAGGAAAGGATTCGAGCGCGACCGGGACGACCCGGGTCACCGTCAACCGCAACCGGGTGAACACCGCCCCGCGCACCGCCGTCGCGACCGCGTCGAACTCGTCCGCGGGTGCCGTGCCGGCCAGCAGGACGATCAAATCCTCCGTACCGGTTTCCGCGTTGGGGACGCCCACCGCGGCCACCTCACCCGCACGGGCACCGCCCGCCGCGCAGACGACCTCCTCGATCTCGTGGCAGAAATGGTTCTGCCCATTGAGGATGATCAGATCCTTGGCGCGCCCGGTGATCACCACCTGCCCGTGCGCCAGAAAGGCGAGATCGCCCGTGTCCAGCCAGCCCGCCTCGGGGAACGCGGCGCGATTCGCCGCTTCGTCGTGCAGGTAGCCGGGCGTGACGCGCGCCGAGCGCAGCTGCAGCCTGCCGATCTCACGCTCGCGCAGTAGCTCGCCCCGGTCGTCCACCACCCGCACACTCACTCCCGGCGCGGGCGGCCCGACCGCCACGAAAGTGCTGCACTCGTGCTCTTCCGCGGATTCGGGGGCGCGGCGTAGCTCGCCGCCGAGGCTGGACTTCAGGACACGGTGCACGCTTTCCGGCGTGCCGAGCCTTCCGAAGGTGATCGCGGTGACCGTCTCCGTCATGCCCCACACCGGCATGATGGTGGTCTCCTCGATGCCGAACGGGGCGGTGCGTTCGAGAAAACGCGCCAGCACCGGTAGCTGGATTTGTTCCCCGCCACAGAGCAGCGTCCGGACCGCGGACAGGTCCAGGTCGCGGGTGTTCTCGGACAACGCCGAGGCAACCTGGGCGAAGCCGAACATCGGCGCCCAGCTGTGCGCGACCCGGTACTCCGCGAGCAGATCCATCCACGTGCCCGGCCGGGCGAGGACCAGCTCGGTCGGGACGTGCACGTTGGTCACCCCGGCGAACACTTCGAGCACGTGGTAGATCAGCAAAGCGCCACTGTGGTCGATCGGAAGCCAGTTCAGGGTGGTGTCACCGGCCCGCAGGCCGAGCGACCGGCGGGCTCCTGCCGCGAATTCCAGCAGGCCGCGATGCGTCAGGGGGATTCCCTTCGCCGCGCCGGTGCTCCCGGAAGACAGCATCACGAGCGCCGGATCGGCCAGGCTTGGCCGGTGCACGTCGAGCTCGGGCAGCGCGCTCATCGGCTCCGTCGGGACCCGCGCGGTCCGCAGGCCGGGCAAGCCGGGGTTCGCGTCCGCGACGAGCACGAGGGGATCGTGCAGCAGGTTCGCCATGTGCCGGACCCGTCGCCGTAACGCGTCGTCCCCTGTCGTGCCCGCGATCGGCACCGGCAGCGCACCACCGAGTACGCATCCCCAGAAGAGGGGGAAGAACTCGGCGAGCGGCAGTCCGGAAAGCACGACCGGGTCGCCGGGCCCGACACCGAGATCCCGCAGCCGTGCCTGGACCGCGCTCGCCCTGGCCAAGAGTTCCGGATAGGGACAGCGATCCGGCCTGCCCGCCGAATCCAGGGTCACCACCGCGTGGCCGGGTGCGCCGGCCGCGGCGTTCCGCAACGCCTGCGCGAGATCCACCCGCTCGCCGTCACCCAGGTCGAGTGGTTCTCCGTGAACCAGCGCTTCCCCCATTACGACCCCTTCTTCGATACCTGGCGGCCTCGTACGCGCAGCAAGACGATTCCCGCCACGAGAACCGGAAGACAGTGGTAGGCCGCGACCACGACCGGCGGAGACGCCACCTCGAGCACCAGCCCGCAGGTGGCCATCCCGGCGGCGAAACCCGCCGTCTCCGCGGTGGCCGACAAGCCGAACAACCGGGCACGCTCCGCCTCCGGCGCGGCCTGCAGCCTGCTGATATACGCGACCTCGGTGAGCCCGTCGGCGAGGCCGGCGACGAACAGCACGGCCACCAGCACCGGAACCGGCAGCCCGGTGAACGCGACCACGAAGGCCACGGACATGAGCACGGTCCCCGCCGCGAACACCCGCTCGTCGAGCCGGACCCCGTTTCCGCGATCCATCCTGCGCACCACCCACTGCACCGCGATGCTGCCGATGGCCCACGCGGTCCAGAACCAGCTCATGAACGCGTACGGCGCGCCCGGCCACTCCGTACCGGCGTGGATCGGGAGAGCCACGTTGTGCGACGCCGACCCGAAGGCGTCCGAGCCACGGATCAGCACCAGGGCGAGGACGGCCAGCGGCAGTCCCGCCAGTGCCGGCAACCTCGAACCGGTGGACGGCACACTGCCTTCGTCCTGGCCGGATGCGTTGGTACGCAAGGGAAGAATCCACAACACCGCCGCGGACACCAAGAACGACACGGCGTTGACCAAGAACGCGGCCTCGAACCCACCTGCCAGGACCACGACGGGTGCCGACGCATAGCCCAGCACCGTTCCCAGTGACCGCCCCGCGACCAGCCGTCCGTTCGCCCGGACCCGGTGCTCCTGACCCACCATCGCGGGCACGCTCGTCCGCAGCGACACCGAGAAGACCGTGTTGCCGACACCGAGCACGGCGGCGGCCACCAGCAGCCCGCCGAGCCCCGCCGCCCGCCCGGCGATGCCGAGCACGATCATCGCCGTCGCCTGTGCGAGATCCGCGCAGACCATCAGCCGCCGTCGATCGAAGCGCGCGGCCAGCTTCCCGGCCAGCACTCCGGACAGGAGGCCGGAACCGACGCGGACGGCCATCACCGCCCCGAGGCCGACCGGCCCGCCGGTCACCTCCAGGGTGAACAAACTCAGCGCGATCAGGTTGAGAAAGGTCCCGAACGACGACACCGAGTACGCCACGAGGAACGCCCAGAACGCGGCGCTCCCAGCGTCGGCCGTCCTGGTACGAAAGACGAGCATCGAAACCTCTGATCGTTTGCCCGAACCGGTCCGGCGCGGCCTTGTCCTCCGGCGGAATTCACCGGGGAACAGCGAGGTCAGCCCGTTTCGGCCGCGAGGGAAGAAAAGCCGGCCGGAAAATGCGGACGCGGCGGGCCCGTTCCGGGCCTGAGGTCACGGTGTCCCGGCGGATCGCCGGGCGCGGAATGGAATTTCACGGTTCGAGTCGAATCCGGTTTTCAGCATGTCAAGCCCCCAAAGCCGACTCACCCGCCCAGCGGCGGGTGATTGCCAATAATGCTGCCCTTTTCATGAGTACCATCGCACGTCGGCCCGGGCAAGGATTCGTCCCTGATGCGCAATATGAGCCGATGGCATCTCGGGCCCGTCATCGAAATCGGCATTCCGATCGCCGCCCGCGCGGTCGGACATTTTCCGACAGAGCCGGAGCCCTTCAGTCCAGCTGGCGGTCTTCGCGCGTCTTCTTGGTGAGTGACCGGCTGACGTAGATCAGCCCACCGGTCAGGACCACGATGTCGTCGAAGTAGACCGGGTCGGGCAGCAGGTCGAACGGGAACACCGTGTAGGCCAAGGAAAGCCAGTAGGCGACCTTGGTCGGTACCGGCGTGCCCGGCTGATGGACCTGACGGTGTTTCCGGATCAGCTTGACCAAGAGGAACAGCGCGACCAGGACGAAGACGATGATCAGCACGACGGCCACGACACCGAGCGTCGTCCACAGAGACTCCACGCGACCCTCTCTCACCACGACGACAACCGAGTACGGCACCACCACGGTAGTGCACCGGCTCACCCGGCCGCCGGGTCACCGGGATTGGCGAGTTCATAGCGCGAGGTGGCGCCGGTTTTCCGCATGGAGTGGGCGATGTGTTGTTCGACCGTGCGAATCGACAGGCCCAGCCGGGTGGCGATCTGGGCGTTGGTGCGGCCGGCGCAGGCGAGCTGGGCGACCTCGGTCTCGCGCGGGGAGAGCGTGGAGCCGTAGCTCGGCCGCCCGCGACGCCGGGGCTTGCGGGTGTCGAGTGTCTCCTGGGTGCGGCGCTCGGACACGGTGGCTCCCAGAGAACCGAAGATCCCGACGGCGACGGAGAGGTCATCGGTGTCCTGCCGCAGTTCGGTGTGGAGGTATCGGTCACGCCACACGTGTGTCGTCGCGATCCAGTACGGGCGGCCCACGTCGGTGAAGGAGTCCAGTGCGGTGTCGTAGCGGTTCAGCACGTCGTCGGGCGCACCGTGTCCCAGGTCGAGGTCTATCGCTTTGCCGAGGGCGAGGCTGGCCATCGCCGCGGGCGCGTCCTTGCCTTCGAGCCCGGTCTCCATGGCCGAGAGCAGCTCCGGGATCTGGTCGCGGTGTCCGGCGTTGTGCAGCAGTTCGACGGCGATGGGCGCGATTTCACTGGCCCATACCCAGATGCCGGTGTCGTGGATGACCCGCAACGCGGCGTCGAGCTCTCGTAGTGCCGCGGTTTTGGCTCCGCGGTGGTAGTGGTGACGGGCGAGCAGTGCCGCGGCGGTGGCGCCGACCGGCGGTGCGGCCGCCGAACGGGGCCGGGCCGCGCTCACCTCCGAGAGCAGGGCGACCGCGGCCTGGTGGTCGCCGTGTTCCAGGGCGAGCGCTCCGGCGACGAGGCGGCATTCGGAAGCGACGAGGGGAAGTGAGTCGTACCGGTCGACGAGTGCTTCGGCGGTGATCCGGAGATCCCGCCAGTCGCCTCGTAACCAGTTCAGCAGCGCCGCCGCGACACGGAGTTGTTCGGACAGGTAGTCGGCCCCGAGCTGATGGGACCACGTGCGGCCGCGGGCGAGATAGCGCTTCGCCGCGGCGTAGTGGCCGAGCCAGCTGGTGCAGTCGGTGAGATTCAGGCAGCCGCGCATCCGCTGCCGGGCGAGGTGCGGGTCGTCGGTGTCGCCGGTGACGACTTCGGCGGCCTCCCACGCCTCGGGCGCGCCGATGGTCATCAACGTGGTCAACCTGTTCACCTGGATGGTCGCGGCGGTCAGCGGGTCGGGCAGGCAGGCCTGGCTGAGCCCGCTGTCGAGCCGCTCGAGCCAGCCGAGGTGCGTGTCGATGTGCCGGTGGCCGGTGTAGGGAATCGCGAGTGAGGACATCACTTTCAGCGCGAGGGGCGGATCGCTGTCCTTGAGCTCGTCGGCGGCCTTCTCCAGCTCCCGGTAACCGTCCTCGTGTTCTCCGGTCTGGCTGAGCAGGAGAATTCCCAGGTTGTTGCGTAACTCGCCCCGGGTGGCCGGTGGTAGGGGGACCTCGGAGAGGATCTCGCGGACCGTGGAGACGATCTGGTCGCAGTCGAGTCCGTCGAAGGCCGCGCGGCTCAGGGTGGTCGCGAGGTGGACGCGGTCGGGGTCGCTGAGGTCCGCATGGCGAAGCAGCGCCCGGAGCAACCGGACGGCGGTGCTCCAGTCGCCTTCGTTCAGCGCGATGTCGGCGTGATGCCGGCTGTACTCGAGCCAGTGGCCGGTGTCGCCCGCTTGGCGGAGGTGATGAGCGGTGAAGACCGGGTCGTGTGGCCGGAGTGACGCGGCCGCACGGTGAAGTCCGCGTCGCAGGACGGGAGACGTCGACTCGTGGACGGCGCGCCGGGCCAGCTCGCGGTGCCAGCCGTACCGGTTCGGCCGTGTTTCCCGCAGGATCCCGATCTCGATCGCCTCCGGGAGTGCGACGCTGATCGCGCCTCGCCCCAGACCGGACAGCGTGCGCAACTCGTCCTCGGTGGCTCCCTCCGCGCAAAGGGCGGCGGCGCGGAGCACGGCTCGCACGTCTTTGCCGCACAACCGCAGTCGCTCGGCGTGGACGTCGAATACCGCCCTGGGCAGGCGTCCGCTCTTCTCGCGTACGAGAGCGCTGATCGCGTACGGCAGCCCTTCGGCCGAGGGCAGTGAACGGCTCAGCGATGGGGAAAGCGGGCTTCGGCCGGAAAGGGTTTCGGCCAGTTCGGTGGCTCGTGACTCGTCGAGCGGTCCGAGTGAAAGCGTTTCGACGGGAAAACCCGGACCGGCCAAGTGGGTCAGCCGAGGGGAATCGCCGTGAGGCCGATAGGTGAGCACCATCGACAACGCCGATGACCGCCGTGTGCACAGATAGCGCAAGAATGCGCGGGTGGCGGAATCACTCCACTGAAGGTCGTCGAGCAGCAATATCGTCGGCACCTTCGACGAGAAGAGTGCGCGCAAAGCGCGAAAGCAGCGGGCGAGGTCGGCTCGGGGATCGGGCAGGGGCGGAAGCGGGGCAGGCAGCCGAGCGGCGAGTTCGGGCAGCCGCGGAGCCAGCGCGCCCAGGACGGCATCGCCTTGGCGGGGAACAAGTCTCGGGTCGCTGAGCGCGGCCTCCAGCAGTGGTTCGAGGTCACCGGAGAAGGGCGCGCACCGTCCTGAGAGGACGAGCCGGGACTCCGCTGTGTACCGCGCGCGCAGCCGCTCCTGCAGATGGGTCTTGCCGACTCCCAGTTCCCCTTCCACGAGCACGACCGCGGACGCGCGGGCGACGAGGCCGGCGATCGCCTCCTCCGCTTGTCCCGTGTCCATCCCGACACCGTAAGCACGGGCAAGAGGGTGGACAACCACAGAAAGTCTGCCGATCCGGCGGCCGATTTAGTGCGTGGAACGAGACCCTTTTCCTGCGTGCCGCCACGGATTGAAGTCCCCGCCCGCACTGCGGATCGTCAGGTGCCGAGATGAACGGACGTTTCATCGAGGAGGTTCCCCACCATGATCCGAAGTTCCCGGACGAGAATCGCGGCCACGATCACGCTCGCCGTCGCGCTCGCCGCCGTGTCCACCCAAGGGTCGTCCGCGGCATCGCTGACCGCCTCCGCGGCGAACGAGAGCGTGCGTGCCTACCTGGTGCTGACCACTCCCGGCGGCATCGACGCCGTCACCAAGGCGGTCACCGACAACGGCGGGCAGGTCCGGGCGGGCTACGCGCCGATCGGCGTCGTCCTCGCGCATTCGGGTGCCGACGACTTCGCCGCGAAGATGCGGAAGGTCTCCGGTGTCCAGAAAGTCGGTGACACCCGCGCCGGTTACGACGTGCCCGTCGAAGGCACCCGCCCGGCGGCCGCGGACCGGAACTCGACCGCGCGCCGCTTCCTCGAACCCCAGCTGGGCGAGTCGATCGCCGCTCCCGCCGAGCCCGTCGACTGGAACATGCAGCAGATGGGCGCGGACAAGGCATGGGCGATCAACCCGGGCAGCCGGAACGTCACCGTCGGCATCCTCGACACCGGCGTGCAGGGCACCCACGAAGACCTGCGGGACAACTTCGACGCCGCGAACTCGGTGTCCTGTAACTACGGCAGGCCCGACACCAAACCCGGCGCGTGGGAACCCGATCCCGGTGCGCCCGCCGCCGGGCACGGTACCTCCGTCGCCGGAATCGTCGCGGCCGCGAAGAACGGCAAGGGCGTCGTCGGTGTCGCCCCGAACGTGCGGATCGCGGCGGTCAAGGTGATGGAACCGTCGGGGAACATGTTCCCGGAGAACGTGGTCTGCGGCCTGATGTGGTCGGCCGACCACGGTTTCGAGGTCACCAACAACAGCTACTACGTCGACCCGATCATGTTCAACAACCCCGGCGACCCCGACCAGGCCGCGGTGATCGAAGGCGTCCAGCGCGCCGTCGACTACGCCCGGGGCAAGGGCTCGGTCACCGTCGCGGCGGCGGGGAACTACTCGACCAACCTCGACAACGAGCCCGGCCTGTTCCTGCCCGGCGACCTGCCGAACGCCGTTTCGGTCACCGCCGACACGATCGACAAGAAATTGGCGTACTACTCCAACTACGGCGTCGACACGGTCGAGCTGACCGCTCCCGGCGGCGAAGGCTCCGCGATGGTCAACACCACCGCGCTGGGCGGTGGCTACACCACGTTCAACGGGACGTCCGCGTCGTCGCCGCACGCCGCCGGTGTCGTGGCCCTGCTGGCCTCGGCACATCCGCAAGCCACCCCTGACCAGCTGCGCACGATGCTGCTCACTCAGGCCATCGACACCCCCTGCCCGGCAGGGGACAGCCGCTGCACCGGAACCCCGGCGAAGAACTCGCACTTCGGCGAAGGCATCGCGAACGCCCTCGCCGCGGTGTCCGGCGGCACCAACCCCGAGCCGGAACCCGAGACCCCCGTCTACACCACGGACTTCGAAACCGCGGGCGGCTGGAGCGTCAATCCCGCCGGCTCCGACACGGCGACCGCGGGCCGGTTCGAGGTGGCCGACCCCGCCGCGACGAACTTCAACTCGCTGACCATGCAGCGCGGTGACACCACCAGCGGCACACGGGCGCTGGTCACCGGCGCCGCGGCCGGCGCGGCGGTGGGGGACAACGACCTCGACGGCGGCGTCACCAGTGCGCTGTCCGCCCCGATCCAGTTGCCCGCCAACGGAAAACTGTCCGTCTCCCTGTCGTGGTACCTCGGCTACCTGGCGAACTCCGCGGGCGCTGACTACCTCCGCGTCCGTGCCATCACTGCTGAAGGCGCGACCGTCCTGCTCGACAAGAAGACCGGCGTCGCCGACACCGCCGCGCAGTGGTCCACCGCGACCGCCGACCTGACCGCGCTGGCGGGCAAGACGATCCGGATTTCGGTCGAGGCCGCCGACGCCGCGGGCGGAAGCCTGGTCGAAGCGGGCGTGGACGACATCCGCATCACCCGCCGCTGACCGAGACCAGCGGGGTCCCCTCATCCCCGGGGACCCCGCTCCTTCCGCCCGCCCCCAGGAGACAACCATGCGCACACCCGCTCTCGCCGCGCTCCTCAGCGCAGCCACCCTCGTCCTGACCGCGCTCCCCGCCACGGCCGTGCTCCCCGCGCCACCGCCCGGTTCCCCACCCGCCACGATGCTCGACGCGCTGTCCCGCGACCTCGGGATCAGCCATGAAGCAGCCGCTTCCCGCCTTCTCGCGCAGGACGCGGCCGAAGAGATCAACCGGGCGCTGCCCGCGTGGATCCGCGAACGGAGTCCCGGCTCGTGGCTCGACGAAGCGACCGGCAGGCTCCTGGTCGCCGTCACCGACGATCAGGCCGCCGACCGGATCGCGGCGTCGGGCGCCACACCGGTGAAGGTCACCCGCGACCGCGCGGAACTCAAGCGGCTCAGCGCGGAAGTCGCCCGTCTCGCCGCCGGGGGAGTGCCGGGCCTGACCGGCTGGGGCATCGATCCGGTCACCGACACCGTCACGGTGCGGATCACCGCCGCCGCACGCGACCGGAGCAGCGAAAAGTTCGGCAAGGACGTCGCCGGGCTCGGTGACGGGGTGCGCATCACCTACGTGGCCGAACGCCCACGACCGCAAGGCGGCGACGTGCGGCCCGGCGGCCGGTGGCTTCCCGGCGGCGAAGCCAACTGCTCGATCGGATTCCCGGCCACCGACAGCGGAGGCGGCAGGCATTTCCTGACCGCCGGGCACTGCACCAACGACGTGGATCAGCCTGCCTGGGGCAGCGACGGCCAGCAGAACAGGATCGGCACGTCCAACGTCGGCGGCACACACAGCGTCTTCGGCCGCGAAGGAGACATGGGACTCGTCGGCGTCACCGAGTCGTCATGGCGGCTCTCGTCCTCGGTGAACACCTACGGCGGCCCCGCGGTCGACGTCACCGGCGCCACCGAACCCATGGTCAACCAGGCCGTCTGCCACGCGGGCGTGACCGCCGGGTGGCAATGCGGCAAGGTCACCGCGGTCGACCAGACGGTCGTCTACACCGTGGCGACTCTCGAGGGAATCACCCACACCACCGCCTGCTCGCTCCCTGGTGACTCCGGAGGGGCCTGGCTCGCCGGCACCCGGGCCGTCGGGCTGCACTCCGGCGGCTACTCCTCCTGCTCGCCGGGAGGCGCCCGCGACCAATCCCTGTTCCAGCCGGTCGGCGAGGCGCTCGGCAAATGGGGACTGACCCTGCACACCGCGGGCGGATCCGGGGACGGCCAAGCGCCCACGGCCCCGGCGTCCCTCCGCGCGAGTGGCATCACCTCGAGCACGGCGACCCTCGAATGGAACGCCTCCACCGACAACGTGGGCGTGGCCGGATACCGGATCTACAACGGCACCGCACTCGCCGCGACCAGCACTACCACCAAGGCCACCGTCGGCGACCTCGCTCCCGCGTCGAGCTACACCTTCACTGCCAAAGCCGTCGACGCCGCCGGGAACCTCTCGACGGCGAGCGCGCCGGTCACCGTGAAGACCGGCGCCGACGACACCGGCCGCACCTTCACCACCACCGCGAACGCCCCGATCCGCGATTTCCAGACCACGGCCAGCAAGGTGACCTCCACCGCCTCGGGAACGACCCGCGATCCGGTCACCGTGAGCATCAACGCGAGTCACAGCTGCATCGAGGATCTCGACATCACCCTCACCGGCCCCTCCGGCCAGAACCACGTGCTTCACCGCTACGGCGGCTACACCTGCCATCCCCTGACCGGCACCACCACCTATCGCGTCCAAACCACCGAACGAGCGGCCGGGACCTGGACGCTGTCCGTCCATGACGGCGGCCCCGGCGACACCGGCACGCTCGAACGATGGTCTCTCGCACTCTGACCGACGGCGCGTGAACCAGGTGACCTGCGGCCCTAAGCGGCCGGACTGAGGTCCCTTTCCGGCTGCTTAGCCGTCGGACAGCGCATCGCGGGACCTTGATGCCGGCGTGCACGAGGCACGCCGGCATCAAGGAGGAGAAATGCGCACTCTTCGGTTCGTTTCCACGGTGTTGGGAGCCGCCGCCGTCGCGGCCCTGCTCGTCCCGTCACCTGCCTCGGCCGCTTCGGACGGGTCGGCGACGCTGAAGGCCGCCGGTGTCGACGCGGCGAAGCTCGCTCCGGGCTGGAAGGTCGCCGGGGACGAGGTCGTCTGGAACGGCGGTGAAATCACGCTGTCGCTTTCGGCCAAGGCGCCCGGGGATTGCGCCGCGAACTACGTGTGCCTGTGGCAAGACCGTGATTTCGTCGGCAGGCGGCTGCAGTTCCAGTCGGCGGGCCTGAAGAATCTCGTCGATTACGGATTCAACGACCAGATGTCGTCCTGGTACAACCGGCGTGGGGTCGACGCCCGGTGGTACTACAACATCGGCGGCGGGACCAGCCGCTGCATGCAGGCCGGTGCCCGGTCGTCGTACGTGGGCAGTGGCGACAACGACGAGGCGACCTCGCTCAGGATCTACACTTCTGCCAGCGCCTGCTGAGTGCCTTTTCCTTCGAATGCCGGACGCCTCCCTCGGATATTTCTGACACCCTCGGTCTGGGGTGTTTCGAATAACGGGGGAGAAAAAGGTGAAGGAAATAGCATATTTCTATCGTTTGTTCGGTGAACCCGCGGCCGAGTGGCAGGGCACGGATCTGCCACTCGGTCCGCCGCAGGCACGCCGGGTCTTCGCGCTCCTGCTGATCGAGGCGGGCCGTCCGGTGTCCCGCGACAGGATCGTCGACGAGCTTTGGGGTGAAAATCCGCCGATTTCGGCGAAAGTTCAGGTCCAAGGGCTGATATCGGGCCTCCGCCGGGCTTTGCGTTCACCCAGGGGTGGTGGGCCGATCCTGACCAGGGGAGCGGCGTACCTGCTCGACGCGCGGCCGGAGGAGACCGACACCGGCCGGTTCACCTGCCTCGCCGCCCAGGGCCGCGAGCTCCTCGCGCGTGACTGCCATCGCGAGGCGGCCCAGCGGTTCCGGGACGCGCTCGAACTGTGGCGCGGGCCGGTGCTCGCCGGGATCCCGGCCGCGGCCGAGGTCGTCGCGCGCTGGGAGGAGGAACGTCTTGCGGCGCTGGAGGGCCGGGCCGAGGCCGAACTCGAGCTCGGTGAGCACGATCGGCTGATCCCCGAACTCCGTGACGTGCTCGCCGAGGCGCCGTTCCGCGAGCGGGTCTGCGGGCAGCTGATGACCGCGCTCGCCCACGCCGGCCGGGTGGCCGAGGCGCTCGACGTCTACACCGGATGGCGCCGCAGGCTCGTCGACGAGCTCGGTGTCGAGCCGTCACCGGCGATCCGCGCGCTGCACTGCGAAATCCTGCGTGCCGGCCAGGGCGAGGCGGCGCGTGAACATCCTGCGTACCAGGAGCCCGCCGTGCCCTGCCAGCTGCCGCCGGGGATCCCGGACTTCGTCGGGCGGGACGAGCTCATCGCGGACCTGCTCGCGGAACTGCGCCAGGACGACGGCCGCGACACCCCGCCGGTCCTGTTGCTGACCGGCGCGGGCGGGATCGGGAAGTCCTCGCTGGCGATCAAGCTCGCGCACCGGGTCGCGGACGACCACCCGGACGGGAGGCTGTTCGCGGCCCTGCGCGGGACCACGTCCGAGCCGAGGTCACCGGAGGCCGTACTCGCCGGATTCCTGCGAGCGTTCGGTGTTCCCACCGAGGTGATCCCCGGCGACATCGACGAAAGCGCCTGCCTGTTCCGCAGCCTGGTCCACGGGCGCCGTGTCCTGCTCGTCCTCGACGACGCCGCCGGTGAGGCCCAGCTGCGGCCGTTGCTGCCCGCCGGCCGTGGCTGCGCGGTGCTCGTCACGAGCCGGTTCGTCCTGGCCGGGCTCGAACTCGGCCGCCAGGTCCCGCTCGACGTCATGCCGCCCTGCGACGCGAAGGCCCTGCTCGCGAAGCTCACCGAGATCGACGAAGATCCCGTTGCCGCTCAACGGGTTCTCGACCACTGCGACGGTCTTCCGCTGGCCTTGCGGATCGTCGGCAGCCGGATCGGCGACCACTCGGGCTGGCGGCTCGCCGACGCCGCGGGCGAGCTCTCCGTCGAACGGCGACGGCTGGATTGGCTGTGTGCAGGGGATCTCGCCGTTCGCGGCAGTCTGTCTCTCGGCTACCGGCAGCTCGCGCCGGATCGGCAGCGGCTGTTCCGCCGCCTGGGTTTGTTGCCCCCGGCCGATTTTCCCGCCTGGGCGGCCGCGCTGGCCGACAACGGCGAGCCCGAGACCGCGGCCCGCGCGCTCGAAGACCTGCGGCACCGGCACATGGTCCAGCCTGTGGCCCGGGAGACCGGCGTGCCCCGCTATCGCGTGCACGACCTCCTGCGCGCGTACGCGGTCGAGGAGGTCGCGGCCGAGCCGGAACGGGCCCGCGCGGACGCGACCGAACGGGTGCTCGGCGGATGGCTCTGGCTCGCGGAGAAGGCCGCGGATCGGTTGTCCCGCAGCGTGTTGCGGCCCGAGCCGGGTGACGCGGCCAGGACCTCGCTCGACGAAAGGCTAGTGACCGAACCGCTCCCGTGGTTCCAGAGTGAACTTCCCGCGCTGGAGGCCGCCGTCTCACACGCGGCGGACGCCGGGCTCGGGGAACTCGCCTGGGAACTCGCGGTCGTGACGGCGTCCTACTTCGACCACAGTGGACTGTACGCGGAATGGTCCCGGTGCCACCGGTGCGCGCTCGAGGCGGCGAGGGCGTCGGGCTGCGCACGCGGGGAAGCCGCGCTGTTGCGCGGAATCGGCCAGATCCACCTGTACCGGGACGACTTCCGGGAAGCGGGCGAGGCGTTCACCGAGTCGCGCCGGATCAGTGAACGGATCGGCGACCCGGCGGGGCGGGCAAGGGCGCTGACCGGCCTCTGCGTTCTCGCCCGCTCGGCCGGACGGCACGAGAAAGCGCGCGTGACCGCGAGGCGGGCGTTGGCCCTCTTCAGCGAGATCGGTGACGTCCTCGGCATGGCGCACGCCCACACGTCGCATGCTGTCGCGAGCGCCGAGCTCGGCCTGCTCGACGAGGCCGAAGCGGAACTGGACAAGGCCGCGCGGCTCTGCGCCGAACTGGGCGACCCGCATCGCATGGCGCTCGTCCTGCGCAGGCGGGGGCAACTGCATCTGCGGCGCCAGGACCGGCGGAGCGCGATGTCGTGCCTGCGCCGCGCACTCGAACTGCTCGACTCGCTTTCCGACGAGATCTGCGCCTCGCGGGTCCGGCTCGATCTGGGGCGGGCCCGCGCGATGGCGGGGGACCGGCGGGCCCTCGGGAAGGTGCTGATCGGCACCCCGTAAACCCTGTAGCGGCCCGCCGGTCCCGGGGCTCAGCCGCGCCAGCGCGCCGTCGGCAGCGCGGGGACCCGGTGACCCCGATGGCCGGTCATCTCCTCGTTCGCGAACAGGGCGTTGAGCACCGCCTCTTCGGTCGCCTGCACCACGGCTTCGAAGAACGGGTCGAGCCTGCCCCACGGAACGAACCGGAGGTTCTCGTACTCGGCCTCCTCCGTCCGCGGGAACCGGCTGGTGAGCGCGCCCGGGTTCGCCGTGCTGAACGCGAGGAAGAGGTCGCCGGAGAAATGCGAGCCGGTGGTGCCGGTGCGGGCGAGCCCGAGCGGGACCCGGCGCGCGAGCGAGGTGCACTGGCCGGGCAGCAGGGGAGCGTCGGTCCCCACGATCACGATGACCGAGCCCGCCCCCGGCGGCGCCGTCCAGGCCTCCTCCAGCGGGTTGTCCGCGCTCAGTTCGAGCCCGACCCGCTCACCGGCGACGGTGAGTTCGCGGCGTGAGCCGAAGTTGGCCTGTACCAGCACACCCACGGTGTACTCGTCGTCTCCATAGGACACGACACGGGAGGACGTTCCGGTGCCGCCCTTGAAGCCGTAACAGGTCATCCCGGTGCCACCGCCGACGGAACCCTCGCTGACGGGACCGGCCGCCGCGGCGTCGATGGCGGCGATGGCGTGTCCGTTGTGGATGGTCGGTGCGGTGCTGTCGTTCAGGTAGCCGTCCCAGGTTTCGGCGACCACCGGCAGCAGCCATTCGGCGGCCACGTCGGGCCGTTCCCGCACCACCCAGTCGATCACGCCGCGGTGGCAAGCGCCGACGGCGTGGGTGGAGGTGATGAGTACCGGAAGGGTCAGCGACCCGGTCTCGGCCAGCCAGGCGGTACCGGTCATCTCGCCGTTGCCGTTGAGGGCGTACGTCCCGGCCGCGCAGGGCACGGCGAAGTCCTCGTGCCCACGCGGCAGGACGGCGGTGACGCCGGTGCGCACCGATTCGCCTTCGACGAGTGTCGTGAAGCCGATTTCGACGCCGGGGACGTCGGTGAGCGCGTTGTGCTCGCCGGTCCGGCCGGGCAGGGGGACACCCAGATCGCGGGCGCGGGTCATGAACGGTCCTCCAGGGGATTCGTGGTGGCGGTGCGGGCGTAGGACAGCAACATGGCTTCGGCGGTCGCGGTTTCGAGCGTCGGCACGGCCTGGGTGAGGTGCAGGCCGTAGCCGTCCTCCAGGGCGACCAGGTTCCGTGCGATGGCCACCGCGTCCGCGGTCAGGGTGAACTCGCCGGTGGCCGCGCCCGCTTCGAGGATGCCGGTGTAGATCCGCACCTGCTGCTCGTAGAGCGTGATGTGCCGGGCGGCGTACACGGGATCGCGGCGGGCGATGGTGCCGAGCTCGTAGAGCAGCACGCAGAGTTCGTCGCCGGGGCCGGTGGGCAGGCCGCTGCGGATCATCGACAGCAGCCGCTCGACCGGGCCGGTCTTCGCGCTCGCCGCACGCTCCCTCTCCGAGCAGAACCGCGCCACCGCTTCGCGCTGCACCTCTTGGAGCAGGTCGGTGAGGGTGGGGAAGTAGTACAGGACCGAACCCGACGACAGGCCCGCGCCCTCGGCGATGTCCCGCAGCCGCAGGTTCAGCACGCCGCGTTCGAGGACGGCCCGTCTGGCCACCTCGATCAGTTCGGCCCGTCGTTCCGGTGCCTTGCTCGGTCTCGCCATGCCCTCATTCTTTGAACCTTCTTCAAAAAACGCAAGCCCTGAGCCGGATCAGGTCTTGACGTCACACGGTGAAGGGCCTTTGATGCGTGCTCAACAGTTCTTCGAAGGAGTTTCAAGGAACCCACCTTGTAGGAGGTCGGCCGTGTCCACTCCCGCCCTGCGCCGCGGTCTGCGCACCCTCGGCACGCTGCTCATCACGCTCTCCGCGATCAGCCCCGCCTCGTCCGTCTTCATCATCGCGCCGGGGGTGATCTCCGGCGCCGGTACGGGTGCCTTCTACAGCTTCGTGGCCGCCGCGGTCGTCGGCGTGTTCATGGCCTTCGTCTACGCCGAACTCGCGTCCGCCTTCCCGCTGGCGGGCGGGGAGTACGCGATCGTCACCCGCACGCTCGGCCGCTTGCCAGGGTTCGCGGTACTGGGCCTGATGATCATCACGCAGGTGCTCATCGTGGCGGTGATCGCGCTCGGCGTCGGCACCTATCTCGGCGTGCTCCTGCCCGGCGTGCCCGGTCCGGTGATCGCCGCCGTGACCTGCGTGGTCGCGGCCGTCGTCGGGGTGTTCGACATCAAGCTCAACGCCTGGGTGACCGGCGTCTTCCTCGCCATCGAGATCCTCGCGCTGATCGTGGTCAGCGCGCTCGGGCTGTTCGACCCGGCGCGGTCGTTCAGTGAGCTGCTTGCGCATCCGGTCGCCTCCGACGGGAGCCCGGCGACGGTCGGCGCCATCGCGATCGCCATGTCGATCGCGATCTTCGCCTACAACGGCTACGGCTCGGCGGTGTACTTCGGTGAGGAGACGCAGGACGCCTCACGCGGGATCGCCCGCGCGATCCTGCTCGCGCTCGGCATCACGGTGCTGGCCGAACTGATCCCGGTGACCGCGGTCCTGCTCGGCGCGCCCGACCTGAACGCGCTGTTCGCCTCGGAGAACATGCTGTCCTACTTCATCGACTCGCGTGGCGGCGGAACGCTCGACACCGTGCTCGGCCTGGCCGTCGCGCTCGCGATCGTCAACGCGGTGCTGGCGATCGTGCTGATCAGCTCGCGGATGCTGTTCAGCAGCGGCCGCGACCGGGCGTGGCCGTCGCCGGTCAACCGCGCGCTGTCCGCGGTGCACCCGAAGTTCGGGACGCCGTGGGTGGCCACCGTCGGCACCGGCCTGGTCGCCGCGCTGCTGTGCTTCGTCGACCCGAAACTGCTGCTCGTGGTGACGAGCACGTCGATCGTGGCGGTCTACGCGGCACTGTGTCTCGGCGCGATCGTCGGCCGTCGCACCGGGGCGACGGCGCACGCCAAATACCGGATGCCGTGGTTCCCGGTCGCGCCGGTGCTGGCGCTGGCCGTCCTGGTGTTCGTGGTCTACCAGAACCTGCTCGACCCGGCGGTCGGACGGCCGAGCCTGATCGTCACGGCCTGCGTCGCCCTGCTGTCGATCGGGTACTACCTCCTGGTGCTGCGGCGGAAGGGCGGCTGGAAACTCGCGGACGTCACCGAAGAGAAGATCGCCGACGAGAAGGCGGAAGAGTCCGCTTGATCAGGTGTACTCCGCGATCTCCACGCCGTACGTGCCCGGCTCGAGCGCCTCGAAGATGTGCGGGATGTCGCCGGGGTAGCAGATGTAGTCGCCGGGCAGCAGTTCGACCGGTTCGTCCAGCGGTCCGACCTTGGCACGGCCGGCGCTGAGGATCATGTGCTCGACGATACCGCTCATGTGCGGATCCGAAAGCCTCGGCTTCCCGGGCTCGGCGCGAATCAGGTAGACGTCGCGCCGGGCTCCGGGCGGACAGGAACTGAGCAGCGTGCACGCGTAGTCGGCGTGTTCGGCGAACACCGTCGGCCCGCTGCCCGAGCGGATGACCTGCACGCGGGGGCGCTCGGGCTCGACCACCCGGGAGAACGGGACGTCGAGCGCGACGCACAGCGCCCAGATCGTCTCGACGCTCGGGTTCCCGGCGCCGGACTCCAGCTGGGAGAGCGTGGACTTCGCGATGCCGGCGCGTTTGGCGACCTCGGTGAGGGACAGCCCGGTGCGGGCGCGTTCCCGGCGCAGTGAGGTGGCGATGACGTCCAGTGGTGCGCCGTCGGACGCGGTCGGGGACATGCGTTCGCTCCATCGGTCGTTTTGTTCGCCTTGACGAACACGGGTGCGTTCGTTCATTGTATGACGCTATGCGTTCGATATGGCGAACAACCACTCGTGTCCTGGGGCGCGATCTTCTCCGTGGCATCGGGCTGGTCTGCCTCGCCGACACCATCGTCGGCATCTCCTACGGCGCGATCGCGGTCGGCTCCGGCTTCCCGATCTGGGCGCCGATGCTGCTTTCGGTACTGGTCTTCGCCGGTGCCTCGCAGTTCATGTTCGTCGGCATCATCGCCGCGGGCGGCAGCCCGTTCGCGGCCGTCGCGGCGGGCCTGCTCGCCAACGCGCGGCACCTGCCGTTCGGCTTCGCGATCGGCGACGTCCTGGGGAAGCGGTGGTCGTCGAGGATCGTCGGCAGCCATCTGATGATCGACGAATCGGTCGCGTTCGCGCTGGCCCAGCGTGACGAAGAGCGGCGCCGGGCGGCGTACTGGGTGTGCGGGATCGGGCTGTTCGTCTGCTGGAACGTCGGCGTCCTCGCCGGGGCGTACGCCGGGACCGCGATCAGCGACACCGACGCCTTCGGTCTCGACGCGGCCTTCCCCGCGGTCCTGCTCGCGCTGGTCCTGCCGTCGCTGAAGGACCGCGCGACCCGCCTGCCGGTGTTCCTCGGCGTGGCCATCGCGCTGGCCACGACGCCGTTCCTGCCCGCCGGGCTGCCCGTGCTGCTCGCACTGGTCGGCGTGCTGGCCGGAGTGGCCGCGAAGGAACCCGCCGAACGTGAACCCGAGGGAGTGCACTGATGGACCCGATGGACCTGATCATCGCGGGCGGCGTGCTCGCCGTCGGGACATTCGCCTTCCGGTTCGCCGGACCGGTGCTGAAGGCGCGGTTCACCGTGTCGCCCAAGGCCGAGAAGCTGATGGCGCGTTCGGCCGTCGTGCTGCTGGCCGCGCTGGTCGCGGTCGCCGCGCTCACCGAGGGACACGAGTTCGCCGGATTCGCCCGGCCCGCGGGCGTCCTCGTCGGCGGCGTGCTCGCCTGGCGCAAGGCGCCGTTCGCGCTGGTCGTCGTCGCGGCCGCCGCGACCGCCGCCCTGCTGCGGCTGGCCGGGGTCCCCTGACCTGGCCGTTCCCCGGAGCGCCTAAGCTGTCGGGAACGTCTTTCGGGAGGTCGGGTGGCGATCGCGACGGGGGCACGGCCGGTGGTCGGCGTGCTCGCACTGCAGGGTGACGTGCGGGAGCACGCCGCGATGGTGGAACGCGCCGGTGCCCGTGCGCTGCCGGTCCGCCGCGCGAGTGAACTGTCCGAAGTGGACGGTCTGGTGCTGCCGGGCGGCGAGTCGACGACCATGTCGAGGCTGCTCGAGAGCTTCGAACTGCTCGAACCGCTGCAGGAACGCATCGCGGACGGACTGCCCGCGTTCGGCTCGTGCGCCGGCATGATCCTGCTGGCCCGCCAGGCCCTCGACGGGCGGCCTGACCAGCGGCAACTCGGCGGACTCGACGTCGTCGTCCGGCGCAACGCGTTCGGGCGGCAGGTGGACTCGTTCGAAGCCGACCTCGACTTCACCGGTATCGAAGGCGGTCCGGTGCACGCTGTGTTCATCCGCGCCCCGTGGGTCGAAAAGGCGGGCGACGGGGTCGAGGTACTCGCCAGTGTCCCCGAAATGCCGGGGTCGGACGACGCGGCCGCTAGGATCGTCGCGGTCCGGCAGGGGGCGGTTCTCGCCACGTCGTTCCACCCCGAACTCACCGGGGACGAGCGCGTGCACAGGCTGTTCGTCGACCTCGTGCGGCAGGCTTAGTAAACCGACACTGTGCTCAGCGGCGGGCACAGGAGTAGATGGAGGAGAGATGAGCGGCCACTCCAAGTGGGCCACCACGAAGCACAAGAAGGCCAACCTGGACGCGAAGCGCGGCAAGCTCTTCGCCCGGTTGATCAAGAACATCGAGGTGGCGGGACGGACCGGCGGTGGCGACCCGGATGGCAACCCGACGCTCTACGACGCCATCCAGAAGGCCAAGAAGAACTCGGTCCCGCAGGACAACATCGAGCGCGCGCGCAAACGCGGCGCCGGTGAAGAAGCGGGTGGCGCAGACTGGCAGACCATCACCTACGAAGGCTACGGCCCGAACGGTGTGGCCGTGCTGATCGAATGCCTCACCGACAACAAGAACCGCGCCGCCATGGAGGTCCGGACCGCGCTCACCCGGAACAACGGCTCGCTCGCCGACCCGGGTTCGGTCTCCTACATGTTCAACCGCAAGGGCGTCGTGATCATGCCCAAGGGTGACGCCGCCGAGGACGACGTCCTCATGGCCGTGCTCGACGCGGGCGCCGAAGAGGTCAACGACCTCGACGAGAACTTCGAGATCGTCTCCGAGGCGACCGACCTCGTCCCGGTCCGGAAAGCCTTGCAGGAGGCCGGTTTCGAGTACGAGTCCGCGGATCTCACGTTCCTGCCGTCGGTCAGCGTCCCGCTGGACGTCGACGGTGCGAAGAAGGTCTTCAAGCTCATCGATGCCCTCGAAGATTGCGACGACGTGCAGAACGTTTACGCGAACTTCGACGTGTCGGACGAGGTCATGGCCGAGGTCGGCTGATCGTTTTTCCCGCCATGCCGCGGAAAAATCGTCCCGGGACTAGGTGCGGACGCGGACGTGGGGCAGAATGTCGCCCGTGACGACCTTCGAAGCCGACGCCCTCACCGCCGAAGAAACCGAACTCGTCCAGTGGATCGAGTCGCAGGCGCAGGCGAGAGGGAACGCGGTCATCGCGGTCGAAGGCGACGAGAACGACGCGAACTTCTGCTTCACCGCGTGCGCGTGGGCGCTGCACAGCGTCGCGGAAGCGGTCGTGATCGGACTGCCCGAGCACATGGGGCCGGTCCTGCTCGACGCCTACGTCGACCGCGCGGCCGCCGGCGAGATCTTCGAGGTCGGCAAGTGTTATGACGATTTCTTCGAGGGCGCGCCGGTGGTCTTCGAGCGGGTCGCGAAGGGGCACTATCCCGAGTACTTCGGGAGCGCGTTCCTGATCTACCCGGACGGGGACTTCCCGGCGCTGCAGCTGATCGTCGCCACGCCGGACGGGCAGTTCCCCTGGCATCCGGACGCGCCGGAGGGGTTCGACCGGTACCAGCCGGTGCTGACCGAATCCGGTGACCCGGAGAGCTGGACGCCGGGCGTCGACGGTCCCTGAGGTCTCTCGCGTCGGGTCGCCGTGGAGCCTGTGTCATGAAAGGGGCTTTCAGGACGTTTTTCGTCCTGAAAGCCCCTTTCATGACATCCGGGTACGCGTGCTCACCCCAGCCAGGGCGCCAGGTCCTCCGCCGCCCCAGGCCACTCCGCGGCCAAAGCCGCCGCGGAACGGAACTCCACGCAGTCGTCCGTATAGGGCGGCACCACCACCGTCCCGGCCAGGCTCCACTCGCCTGTGCTCACCGACGCCTGCCACACCCCGGCGGGCACCGCGACCTGCGGACGCTGACCGGCCGCGACGTCCGGCCCGAGCACCGGCCGCGAGATCCGCCCGTCCGGGAACAGCAACAGCATCCGCATCGGGGCACCCGCGTGGTGGGCGTAGATCTCCAGCCGGTCCAGCCGGTGCGGAGCCGAGGTCTCCGGCGAAACGAGCAGGTAGTAGATCGCGGAAGCGGTCTCGTCGCGCCAGCTCTGCGCCCAGCGGCCGCCTTCCACGGGAAGCGGCTGGAGATCCAGATGGGCGGCGAAGTCGTCGAAGCTCGGCATGTCCTCATCTTGCCTGGAGGCAGCTCCGGGTAGCCTCGGGACCTCGAACTGATGTTCGCCAGGGAAGCCGGAGCAGCGGAGGAAAAGCGTGCGGGTACTCGGGGTCGACCCCGGTCTGACCAGGTGCGGGCTCGGGGTGGTCGACGGCGGCACGGGCCGCACCGTCCGCGCCGTGGCCGTCGACGTCGTGCGGACCCCGCCCGACGCGGATCTCGCCGTGCGCCTGCTGGGGATCTCCGACGCCGCCGAGCAGTGGATGGATCGCTACAAGCCCGAGGCGGTCGCGGTGGAGCGCGTCTTCGCGCAGCACAACGTGCGCACCGCGATGGGTACCGCACAGGCGGGCGGCGTCGTCGCGCTCGCCGCGGCCAAACGCGGGCTGCCGGTCGTGTTCCATACGCCGAGTGAAGTCAAAGCGGCCGTCACCGGCTCCGGCCGCGCGGACAAGGCCCAGGTCACCGGTATGGTCATGCGGCTGCTCGGCCTCGAGGTCAAACCGCATCCGGCGGACGCCGCGGACGCGCTCGCGCTCGCCATCTGCCATCTGTGGCGCGAACCGATGCGGGTCCGGCTCGCCGAAGCCGAGGCCAGAGCGGCCGAGATCGCCAAGAACCACAAGGCCAGGCTCGCCGCCGCGGCACAGCGCGCCAAAAAACACGAAGCCAAAACGCAGGGAGCGGCTCGATGATCTCCTCGGTACGCGGAGAAATCCTCTCCATCGGCCTGGACCACGTCGTGATCGAGGTCGGGGGAGTCGGCTTCGCCGTCCAGGCCACACCCGCCACTCTCGCGACGCTTCGCCGCGGCGAGCAGGCGATGCTGCACACCGCGCTCGTGGTCCGCGAGGATTCCTTGACGCTGTTCGGTTTCGCCGACGCCGACGCCCGCGGACTGTTCGGCCTGCTGCAGACGGTCTCCGGGATCGGCCCGCGGCTCGCACTGGCGACGCTGGCCGTCCTCGACCCCGACAAGCTGCGGTCCGCGCTGGTCGAAGGCAACATCACCGTGCTCACCCAGGTGCCCGGCATCGGCCGCAAGGGCGCCGAGCGGCTCACGCTCGAACTGCGTGACAAGGTCACCGCGCTCGCGGGCCCGACCGACGGCTCGCCGGTGGTCACCGCGCCCGGCGTGCTGCGGGGCGAGGTCGTCGAGGCGCTCGCGGGTCTCGGCTTCCCGGCCAAGCAGGCCGAACAGGCCGTCGACAAGGTGCTCAGCGAGGGCGAGGGCCACACGACGTCCTCCGTGCTGCGCGCCGCGTTGGCCACCCTCGGGCGTAAGCGGTAGCTCGCCACATGGACTATGAGGCCGTGACGGATTTCGAGGCCGACGACGAGACGCTTTCGGCGCTGCCACAGACCGGCGAAGGCGAGGTCGAGACCACTCTTCGCCCACGTAAACTCGACGAGTTCATCGGTCAGCCACGAGTCCGTGAGCAGCTCGAACTCGTCCTGGAGAGCGCACGCCGCAGGGGTGTCCCGCCGGACCATGTCTTGTTCTCCGGCCCGCCCGGACTGGGCAAGACGAGTATGGCGATGATCGTCGCCGCCGAACTCAACGCCGCCATCCGGATCACTTCGGGGCCGGCACTGGAACGCGCGGGGGACCTCGCCGCGATGCTGTCCAACCTGGCGCCCGGCGATGTCCTGTTCATCGATGAGATCCACCGGATCGCCCGGCCCGCCGAGGAAATGCTGTACCTCGCGATGGAGGACTTCCGCGTCGACGTCGTCGTCGGCAAGGGACCCGGCGCCACCAGCATCCCGCTGGAGATCGCGCCGTTCACGTTGGTCGGAGCCACGACACGGTCCGGCTCGCTGACCGGTCCGCTGCGCGACCGGTTCGGTTTCACCGGCCAGATGGAGTTCTACACCGACAGCGAACTCGACCTCGTCGTGCGCAGGGCCGCCACGATTCTGGAGATCGAGATCGACCGCGACGGTTCCGCGGAGATCGCCCGCCGGTCCCGCGGCACACCCCGGATCGCGAACCGGCTGCTGCGCCGGGTACGCGACTACGCCGAGGTTCGCGCTGACGGGCACGCCACCCGCAAGGTCGTGCGCGCCGCGCTGGAGGTCTACGACGTCGACGAAATGGGCTTCGACCGGCTCGACCGCGCGGTGCTGACGGCGCTGGTCCGGTCCTTCGGCGGCGGCCCGGTCGGCGTGTCCACGCTGGCCGTCGCGGTGGGGGAAGAACCGACCACCGTCGAAGAGGTGTGTGAGCCTTACCTGGTCCGCGCCGGTATGCTCGCCCGCACTCCTCGCGGCCGGGTCGCCACAGCGGCCGCTTGGGAACACCTCGGCCTGCCGGCTCCGGCCGGTGCCACACGTGGTGAGCAGGGTGGCCCGAACCTGTTCGACCAGGAATGACCGGGCCGCTCACGTGGTCCGGGGCCCGTGGTGACGACGGGTGGTGGTGGAGTTTCCGCTGGCACCTGGCACACTCGGGTAGAGCACACCCCGCCAAATCGGACAAAACAGCGCACCGCGCGGCGTCCGCTCGAAATGGAGAATCATGAACCAGTTATTGCTGCCGCTGCTCCTGATGCTCGTTGTGGCGATTCCGCTCGTCATGGGCACCCGTAAGCAGAAGAAGGCGGCGGCAAAGCAGCAGGAGCTGCTCTCGAGCCTTGCTCCCGGTGACCGGGTGATGACCACCTCCGGTCTCTACGCGTCCGTCGCCGACGCCTCCGCCGACACCACGATCGATCTCGAGATCGCTCCCGGTGTCGTGACCACCTGGCTCCGCCAGGCCGTCCGCGAGAAGATCGAGCCGGTCGTCGAGACCGACGACGAGACGATCGACGACGAGGCCGTCGTCGAGGAGCCTGCCATCGAGTCGAAGGACGACGAGCGCGTCGAAGAGAAGTCGGGCGCGCAGATCGCTCCTCCGCTGGAGCACGGCAAGAAGTAGCTCTTGTAAGGCCATCCCCGACACCAGACTTTCGTAGGTGCGGGGGCAACGCCGGGCTCACGCAGCACCGAGTAGTGTCTCGGTGCTGCGTGCGTGTCCGTCGTCATAGTCGTGCCCGTTCACCGGGCATCGTCATCGAGGCAGGTTCGCGGTACCACCGGACTCCCGTCCGGTGAGTGAACAGCCAAGTCCATTGGGGAAAACCCAGTCCGTCCGAGGAGACCGAAGCACAGTGGCCGCACCGGCCGGGCATCTCCGCCCGGGACGCTATCTCGCCTTCTTCGCCCTGATCGTGGTGGCGCTGTACGCCCTGGTGTTCTTCACCGGTAGCGGCAAGCCGACGCCGAAACTCGGCATCGATCTGCAAGGCGGCACGAGGGTCACCCTGTCCGCCCGAAATCCCGACGGCGGCGACCCTCCGCGAGAGTCCCTCGAACAGGCCCGCTCGATCATCGAGCGCCGGGTCAACGGTATCGGCGTCGGTGGCACCGAGGTCGTCCTCGACGGCAGCAACGTCGTCATCACCGTCCCCGGCGAGCAGGGCGACCAGGCCAAGAGCCTGGGCAAGACCGCGAAGCTGGGTTTCCGGAAGGTCGTGACCTCGCAGCCGGTGACCCCGGTTCCGCAGCCGTCGGCCCCGCCGCAGTCTTCGGCCCCGCCCGCGTCTTCGGGCGCCCCGTCCGCGAGCGCTCCGCCGAGCAGCCCGGCCAACGGCGGCGGTGGTTCCGCCGGAGCGCCGCAGCAGCAGCCAGGCGGCGACACCGACGAGCAGACCAAGAAGGAGATCGAGGAGGCCCGGAGCCTCCGGCAGAACCCCGATCTGCTTTCGACGGACCAGGCGAAGCAGGCCGCGGCCGCCGAGAAGGCATTCGCGGCCCTCAACTGCGACCCCAAGGTGTCGGACCCGCTGGTCGGCAACGACCTCACCGACAAGCCGCTGGTCGCCTGCGGTGACAAGAACACCGCGAAGTACCTGCTGGAGCCGGAGTTCCTCCCCGGAACCGAGATCTCCGACGCTTCCTCGGGCTACGACACCCAGAACTCCCAGTGGGTCGTCAACCTGAACTTCAAGAGCGACGGTTCCCGGATCTGGGGCGACTTCACCTCGAAGAACACCCAGAAGCAGGCGGCGTTCGTCCTCGACACGCAGGTCGTCTCCGCGCCGACCATCCAGTCCGCGATCCTGGGCGGCCAGACCCAGATCACCGGCCGGTTCAGTCAGGTCGAGGCGAAGGACCTGGCGGACGTGCTGAAGTACGGCTCGCTGCCGCTGTCGTTCGAGTCCTCGGACGCGACGACGGTGTCCGCGACGCTGGGTCTCGCGTCGCTGCAGGCGGGCCTGATCGCCGGCGGTATCGGCCTGCTGATCGTCTTCATCTACTGCTTGTTCTATTACCGCCTGCTCGGTGTGCTGACGATCTTGTCCCTCGTCCTGGCGTTCTCGCTCGTCTACGCGGTGTTGGTGTTGCTGGGGCGGTGGATCGGGTACACCCTCGACCTCGCCGGCGTGGCCGGTTTGATCATCGCGATCGGTATCACCGCGGACTCCTTCGTCATTTACTTCGAACGATTAAAGGACGAGATCCGCGAAGGCAGGACATTCCGCTCCGCGGTGCCGCGAGGCTGGTCCCGTGCCCAGCGCACGATCCTGGCGTCGGACGCGGTCAGCTTCCTCGCCGCGGCCATCCTGTACTGGCTGGCCGTCGGTGACGTGAAGGGCTTCGCGTTCACGCTCGGCATGTCGACGGTGCTCGACCTCGTCGTGGTCTACCTCGTGACGCATCCGCTGGTCGCGATGGTGTCCCGGTCGAAGTCGAAGTTCCTGTCCAACCCGAAGAACCTCGGCCTCGGTGCCGTCCAGCAGGTGGGCTCGGAGCGCAAGGCGGCCCGTCCGGCCGCCGGCCGCCCGAACGTCAAGGAGGCGTGACCGTGGTCGACGACAACACCACCACCGCGGGCAAGCGCGAGAGCATCTTCCGTCGCCTCTACGTGGGCACGGGCGCGTTCGACGTGGTCGGCAAGCGCAAGCGCTGGTACATCTTCTTCGGCGCGCTGGTACTGGTCTGCATCGCGTCGATGGGGATCAAGGGGTTCAACTTCGGGATCGACTTCGAAGGCGGCACCCAGATCCAGATGCCCGCCAACGGCAAGAACGGGCAGATCAGCGAGCAACAGGCGAAGGACGTCTTCGCCGAGGCACTCGGCCGTCCGGCCGACGAGGCGCAGAAGGTCGGCAGCGGCGTCTCGTCGACCATCCAGCTCCGTTCGGACACCCTGGACGCGGCCGAGGTCTCCAAGATCAAGCAGGCGCTGTTCCGGGACCTGGGTCCGATCGGCACCAACGGTCAGCCGAGCGTCCAGGCCATCAGTGACAGCGCGGTGAGCGCGTCCTGGGGCGGGGAGATCTCGCGTCAGGCGCTGATCGCGCTCGGGGTGTTCCTCCTGGCGGTCACGCTGTTCCTGGCGTTGTACTTCGACACCAGGATGGCCGCCGCGGCGCTGATCTCGCTCCTGCACGACATCGTGGTGACGGCGGGTGTGTACTCGCTGATCGGCTTCGAGGTCACGCCGGCGACGGTGATCGGTCTGTTGACGATCCTCGGGTTCTCGCTCTATGACACGGTGGTGGTGTTCGACAAGGTCCGCGAGAACACGCGCGGCCTGCTCGGGCTCACCCGCCGTACCTTCGGCGAGGCGGCCAACCTGGCGCTGAACCAGACGCTGATGCGGTCGTTCAACACCGCGCTGATCGCGATGCTGCCGATCCTCGGCCTGCTCGTGGTCGGGTACATCCTGCTCGGCTCCGGCACGCTGCAGGACCTCGCGCTGGTGCAGCTCACCGGCACCATCGTCGGCGTGCTGTCGTCGGTCGCGCTGGCCACCCCGCTGCTGGTCGACCTCAAGATGCGCGATCCGAAGTTCCGCCAGCAGGCCGAGCGGGTCGCCTCGCGGCGCGCGAACCAGGCCCGCAAGGCCGCCGATCGCGACGACGACTTCGACCCGACCGACGAGGACGCGCTGTCCACCGAACTCCGCAAGGAGAAGGCGTACGCCGCCGCGGCGAGCGTCCCGGCGCGGAACCAGAAGGCGGCCCACAAGGGCCGTCCGCAGGGCAAGCGCAAGAGGTAACCGCTCGCTCCAAGCATGTAATGAACGGGACTTTCATTGCAAAATTTGCAATGAAAGTCCCGTTCATTGCGTTCGGCGACCCCACACGTACGACATGAGAGCAGGGAAGTACATGGAGCTGGACAAGGCACTCGACCTGATCGCCGACGTGCCGGACTTCCCGGAACCCGGCGTGTTGTTCCGGGACCTGAGTCCGATGTTCGCCGACGCCGCCGGGTTCAAGGTCGTCACCGACGCGCTCGCCGCCACCGTCGATCCCGAGGCCGAGCTGCTGGCGGGCGTGGAAGCGCGCGGGTTCCTGCTGGCCGCGGCCGTCGGCTACGCCCGCGGTCTCGGCGTCGCGGTGATCCGCAAGCCCGGCAAGCTGCCCCGCGTCGCGGGCCGGGTCGATTACACGCTGGAGTACGGCACCGCGACGGTCGAACTTCCCGAAGGTGTCGTCGAGCCTGGTCAGCGTGTCGCGATCCTCGACGACGTGCTCGCCACCGGAGGCACGGTCGCGGCGACCTGCAAACTGCTGGAAGACGCGAAGGCGCAGGTCACCGGGGTTTCGGTGGTCATGGAACTCGGCGCGCTCGGTGGTCGTTCCGTGCTTGAAGGGCATCGCGTGGAGGCCCTCCGGGTGTGTTGAGCAGGCGCACCCAGTGTGCCGCGAGGGGGAGCGGTTACCCTTGACGTCCGAAGGCCGCACGAAGCTGCAGGAGGTGCGGGTGAGCCAAGAGCTCGATGCCGCGGTGTCCTCGAAGGACGGCACCGAGCAGAACGGTGCGGCGCGACAGGGGGCAGCGCCGACGCCATCCGCCACGCGCCGCGTCCGCGCCCGCCTCGCCCGCCGCATCACCGCACAGCGCGCCGCGCCGGTCAAACAGGTCCTCGAGCCGCTCGCCGTCATCCACCGTGAGCTGCACCCGAACGCCGATCTCGCGCTACTGCAGCGCGCCTACGACGTCGCCGAAGAGCTCCACCGTGAGCAGCGGCGCAAGTCCGGCGACCCGTACATCACGCATCCGCTCGCCGTCGCGACCATCCTCGCCGAACTCGGCATGGACACCACGACGCTGGTCGCGGCGCTGCTGCACGACACCGTCGAGGACACCGGATACTCGCTGGAGAGCCTCAAGGCCGACTTCGGCGAGAAGGTCGGCGAGCTGGTCGACGGCGTCACCAAGCTGGACAAGGTCAAGCTCGGCACGGCCGCCGAGGCCGAGACCATCCGCAAGATGGTCATCGCGATGGCGCGGGACCCGCGCGTGCTGGTCATCAAGCTGTCCGACCGGCTGCACAACATGCGCACGATGCGCTTCCTGCCGCCGGAGAAGCAGGCCCGCAAGGCCCGCGAGACCCTGGAAGTCCTGGCCCCGCTCGCGCACCGGCTCGGCATGGCGACGGTCAAATGGGAGCTGGAGGACCTGGCCTTCGCCATCCTGCAGCCGAAGAAGTACGACGAGATCGTCCGCCTGGTCGCCGATCGCGCGCCCTCACGGGACACGTACCTGCGGTCCGTGATCACCGAGCTGACCGGCAACCTCGAAGGCTCGCGGATCACCGCCAAGGTCGAGGGACGGCCGAAGCACTACTACTCGATCCACCAGAAGATGATCGTGCGCGGGCGCGACCTCGACGACATCCACGACCTGGTCGGCGTACGGATCCTGGTCGAGGACGTCCGCGACTGCTACGCCGCGATGGGTGTCGTCCACGCGTTGTGGCAGCCGGTCCCCGGCCGGTTCAAGGACTACATCGCGCAGCCGCGTTTCGGCGTCTACCAGTCGTTGCACACCACGGTGATCGGCCCGGACGGCAAGCCGCTCGAAGTGCAGATCCGTACCTACGAGATGCACCGCACCGCCGAGTACGGCATCGCCGCGCACTGGCGGTACAAGGAGACCAAGGGCACCCACAGCAGCAACGGGGCCAACTCGGTGGACGTCGACGAGATGGCGTGGATGCGCCAGCTCCTCGACTGGCAGCGTGAGGCCGCCGACCCGGGTGACTTCCTCGAATCACTGCGCTACGAACTCGCTTCGCGCGAGATCTTCGTGTTCACGCCCAAGGGCGACGTGATCACGCTGCCGGTCGAGTCGACGCCGGTCGACTTCGCCTACGCCGTGCACACCGAGGTCGGCCACCGCTGCATCGGCGCCCGCGTCAACGGCAGGCTGGTCGCACTCGAGCGCAAGCTCGAGAACGGCGAGGTCATCGAGATCTTCACCTCGAAGGCCGAGACGGCCGGGCCGAGCCGCGACTGGCTCCAGTTCGCCGGTTCGCCCAAGGCGCGCGCGAAGATCCGGCAGTGGTTCGCCAAGGAACGCCGCGACGAGGCGATCGAAGGCGGCAAGGAGGCCATCACCAAGGAGGTCCGCAAGGTCGGCCTCCCGATCCAGCGGCTGGTCTCCGCCGAGTCGATGGGCGCCGTCGCCACCGAACTGCGGCACCCCGACATCAGCTCGCTGTACGCGGCCGTCGGCGAAGGCCACACCAGCGCGAAGCACGTCGTGCAACGGCTGGTCGCGCTCATCGGCGGCGTCGACGAGGCAGAAGAGGAACTCGCCGAGCGCGCGACCCCGTCCACGGTCACCCGCCGCCGCGGCTCGAACGACGTCGGTGTCGTGGTGAAGGGCGCCGGCGACGTCTGGGCCAAACTCGCCCGCTGCTGCACACCGGTGCCGGGCGACGAGATCCTCGGGTTCGTCACCCGCGGCGGTGGTGTCAGCGTGCACCGGACCGACTGCACCAACGCCGACGATTTGACCGCGCAGCCCGAGCGCCTGGTCGAAGTCCAATGGGCACCGTCGGCGTCGTCGGTCTTCCTCGTCGCGATCCAGGTCGAGGCGCTGGATCGGCACCGCCTGCTCTCCGACGTCACCAAGGTGCTCGCGGACGAGAAGGTCAACATCCTGTCCGCGTCGGTGACCACATCTCGTGACAGGGTCGCGGTCAGCCGGTTCTCCTTCGAGATGGGCGACCCGAAGCACCTCGGCCACGTGCTGAAGGTGGTCCGAGGTGTCGAGGGCGTCTACGACGTCTATCGGGTGACTTCCGCTTCCTAACCGGTTCCGCGGGGGCTTGCCCACATCCGGGTGGTTCAGGGGGAGGCGCGCACTTAGGGTGCGGAACATGACTGACGGGTTCGAATTCACTCGCGACGGCGAGGTCGCGCGGCTGACGTTCACCAGGCCGGAGAAGATGAACGCGATCACCTACGGGATGTGGTCGGCGATCCCGGACGTGGTGGCGCGGGTGGAGGCGGACCCGGCGATCAAGGTGCTCGTGCTGACCGGCGCGGGCGCGCATTTCTCGGCGGGCGCCGACATCAGCGAGTTCCGGGACCTGCGGTCCACCGCCGACGCGGCCGAGACCTACGACAAGGCCGTCGATGAGGCCGTGGCGGCGCTGACGGCGTCACGGAAGCCGACGGTGGCGATGATCCAGGGGAACTGCATCGGCGGCGGTTGCCAGATTTCGGTTGCCTGCGACTTCCGCTTCGCCGCGGAGGGCTCGCGCTTCGGGATCACGCCGGCGAAGCTCGGCATCGTCTACCACTTCGACTCGACCCGGCGTTTGGTCTCGCTGGTCGGCCCGGCGCACGCCAAGTACTTCCTGCTCTCGGGCGAGCTCGTCGATGCGCGGCGGGCCAGGGAGATCGGGCTGCTCAACGACGTCTTCCCGGCTGACGAGCTGGAGACTTCGACGGCGGAGTTCGTCGAGACGCTCGCTTCGCGATCGCAGGCATCGGTGCGCGGGATGAACCGGATCATCGAGAAGATCGTGGCCGGTCAAGAGGAATCCGACGCCGAGGTCGACGAGATCCGGCTCGGCGCCCTGCACGGTGAGGACTACGCCGAGGGCGTGGCCGCTTTCCTCGCGCGCCGGCCGCCGAAGTTCACCTACCGCTGACGTCGAAGGCCCCGCATTTAGTCCTCTAGATGCGCCCTTCGGACTTCCGGCATGTCGATGATCACCGGTTTCGGCAGGGGCGCGGTCATCACGGTGACGTTCACGCGCGCGTCCGCCGGGACGGCCGCGATCAGCTGGGTGTCGGCCATGCTCAGGAAGAAGTACGAGTGCCCATCGGGAGCATCCGGCAGCGGCATCCAGTCCCGGATCGGACGGGTCTCCTCCAGCCGGGGTTCGGTGGGCAGGTCGAGCGTTCCGGTACTGGGCGGGAAGACGAGCGGCTCCGGCTCGGGAGGCGACGGCGTGCGCCGCAGCCGCGAGCGCCGCAGCCTGAGCCCGCCGAGCAAGCCCAGCAGTACGCCCCCGATCCCGGTCGCCAGCGACGCCACGAGGCTCCCCGACGTCGCCGACGCGGCCGGGGTGACGGCCTGCGCCGGCCGGGGCGGGGGAGCGGCCGGCGCGGTGGGCAGCGGACCGTCGATCGCGCCGTGGGCGTCGGCGGGGAGTTGCAGGACCTGCCCCGGCTGGATCGAGGCCGGGTTGGTGAACGCGGTGCCGTCCGGCCGGATCCTGCCTTCGTTGAGCCGGAAGATCTCCTGATAGCGGGCACCCGCGCCGAGGGTCTGCTCCGCGATCCGGAACAGCGTGTTCTCGTCCGGGCTCGCCGAGAACGGGACCACGAAGTACTTCACGACCGCGCCGGACGGCGGTTCCTGCGCGTGCGCAAGACCGCCCATCGAGCCGCTGAACAGCACGGCGAGGACGAAACTGGTGCGAACCCGGTGAGCGGCCAAGGGTCCTCCCTTTCCGGACGGCTACTCACTACACGTGCCGTCGCGGAGGAAGGTTCGAGTTAGATTTCGTCCCAGGGGTTGCTCTCGTAGGCCTCGGTCAGGATCCGGCCGGTCTCGGGCGCGAACGGCAGGACGACGTCGTCCACCGACGCCACCGGCCAGCCGACCGACTCCGAGTTGGTCAGGAACATCGCGTCGAATCCCGGCAGATCGGCCGGACGGACCTCGCGGATCTCCTGTGGGATCCCGGTGAGCGTCAAGCCGCGCCGTACCAACTGCTGGGTGATCCCGTCGAGCACCGGCGCCTGCGGCCAGACCACCGTGCCGCCGTCGAGGAAACCGACGTTCCAGATCGACGCCTCGCTGACCCTGCCCAGCTGGTCGACGAACAACGCGTCGTCGTAACCGGCCATCATCGCCTCACGCGTGTGGTGGACCAGGCCGAACGTGCCGACGTGCTTGACCTCGGGCAGCACCCGTTCGTAGCGCACGGATCGCAGGCGCAGCGGCGTCAGCTCGTGCTCTTTCGGCGGCCCGGTCCGGACGAGGACATCCGGGGCCGCGGGGGCGCCGGGATCGGACCAGTCCATCGCGCGGGAGAAGATCAGCACCCGCACGGACAGCGCGTCCTCGCCCCGAACGGCCTGCCGGACGTATCCGCGCACCGCGTCGGTGTCGAGTCCGGTGGCGAACATGCGCCGGGTGCTCGTCGCGAGCCGGTGCAAGTGGCCGTCGAGGCCGCGGACCTTGCCGTCGCGGACCTGCATCGCGGTGAAATGACCGTAACCGAACGCGCCCACCAGGTCTTCCGACCTGGCGGGCGCGCCGTTGAGCTCCAGCTTCACGTCAGGGGCTGACCGTGACGCCGGTGAACTTGACCTCGGTGTTGGGCGGGCCGGTGCCGTCGCCGCCGCCGGCCTGGGCGTTGGCACCCGCCTTGGCGACCTTGTCGAGCACCTTCAGGCCCTCGTCGGTGATGCTGCCGAAGACCGAGTACTCCGCGGGCAGTTCGGCTTCGCCGTAGACCATGAAGAACTGGCTGCCGCCGGAGTTCGGCTGCTGCGTCTTCGCCATCGCGAGGATGCCGCGGCCGTACTTGATCTCGGGGAACGCCTCGTCCGGCATCGTGTAGCCCGGGCCGCCCATGCCGCTGGCCTCGGGGTCACCGCACTGCAGCATCTGCAGGCCGGTGGTGCCGAGCCGGTGGCACTTGGTGTCGTTGAAGTAGCCCTGCTGCGAGAGGCTGATGAAGCTCTGCACGGCACACGGGGCGAGCGCCCGGTCCAGGCTCAGCGGGACGTCGCCCGCGGTGCTCTTCAGCACGACGTTGACGGTCCCGTTCGAAGAGACGCCCTTGCCTTCCGGCTTGTTCACCTTCTTCGAGGCCTGCTTGGTGGCGTCGTCCTTGTAGTCGCAGGCCACCGGGTTCGCCAGCGGCGTCGCCCGCTTGGGCAGCGGCGCGCGTTCCGTGGGGATGGTGACCTCGGGGGTCGGAGGAGCCGAGCTCGGGGAAGCGTCGGAGGCGGCGTCGTCACCACTGTTACTGCTGACGATCCACCAAACCGCGCCCGCCACGATCGCGACGACGCCGACGACCGCCACCGAGCCGACGATCTTGCGTCGCTTGGCCTTTTCGGCCCGATGCACGATCTGTCGCTCGAGCTTGCGCTTCGCGGCTTCGCGGCGCTGCTGGTTGGTCGGCACCCGCCCTCCCGGTTTCCACTCGATGTCACACGTCTGAGGTAGCGGAAGTCTATGGGCACAGCCTGTGAGACCCCCGTACAGGGGCCGCTAGGCTTACTTGATCGTGATCAGGGCCATCCTGTCACCTGTTCGGCGGAAGATCTGAGGAGGCGTTTCGTGCTGGTTGTCGGTTTTCCGGCAGGCCCCCTCGAAGCCAACTGCTATCTGCTCGCCGCGGACGGCGGCGGGGAGTGCGTGATCGTCGATCCCGGTGAGGACGTCGTCGAGCCGCTCGAGGCCGCGCTCTCCGAACACGGCTTGACGCCGGTCGCGATGCTCGCCACCCACGGCCACCCGGACCACGTCGCCTCGGCGGCCGTGATCGGCGCGCGCCACGGGATACCTCTTCATCTGGACGAGGCGGACCGGCCACTCCTGGTCTCGGACGCCGGGGAATGGAAGGACGGGATCGTGCCACTCGTCGATGGCCCGCTCAGGCTGGCCGGGCTGGAGATCTCGGTGTCCCGCACACCGGGGCACACCGCCGGTTCGGTGATCTTCGGGCTGACCTCCGCCGAGGGCGGCCGGATCGTGCTCACCGGGGACAGCCTGTTCGCCGGTTCGATCGGCCGGTCCTCCGGCGACGGCGGTGAACTCGTGCGCTCCCTCGGTGTCAAGGTGATGACGCTGCCCGACGACACCGTCGTCCTGCCGGGACACGGCCCGGCCACCACGATCGGCCAGGAACGCGCGGGCAACCCGTTCCTGGCGGGGACGGGCGTGTGATGGCCGAGCCGACCGGCACGCCGGAGACCCCCGAGCGGCTGCCGCTGTTCCACGACGATCCCAAGCTCCGCCGCAGGCGTGGCTGCTCCGGTATCGCGGGCGTCGTGATCTTCGCGGCCGCGTTCGGCGGGATCGCCGGGCTGATCGGCGGTGAGATCGCCGGGCTCGTCGTCGCCGCGGTGATCGCGCTGCCGCTGCTCTACGTCATGTTCTACAACCTGCGGCGCCGCGTCTGGCTCGAAGGTGAAACGCTCATCGTGCGGACCTGGGGCTTCCGGCGGATCGATCTGACCGCGGCCGAGCGCATCGACCTGGTGATCAGCGACGTGCGCGGCACCCGGACGGTCAGCCTGCTGGTCAACGCGGGCAAACGCCGCAAGGTGGCGAAGGTCGACTTGGCCGTCTACTCGGGCGCGGGCGGCCGGGAACTCGGCATCCTGCAACTGCGCAAGCTGGCCAACGCGCTGCTGAACAACACCGAGGCGAACGGCCTGGTGTTCTCGGAACTGCTGGTGGCACAGCTTAAATCGGAGGCGCGCGGGGACGCGGCGGCGGAACGGCCGCTGTACCGGCTGGCTTCGGCGGCGCCCGCAGGGAAGTACATCCAGCGGTTCACGATGGAGGCGGTCAGCCGGTTCGTGGCGACGCTGGACTGAGTCACGGAGTCCTGCCGCATGTCATGAAAGGGGCTTTCAGGACGAAATTTGTCCTGAAAGCCCCTTTCATGACACTTCTCCCAGGCGGATCCCCCACGACAGCGGTCCTTGGGGAAGCCTGTGACTACAGGGACTCTTGAGGCTCCCGCGAGGCGATCAGCGCGGCCAGCACGGTCGTGACCGGCACCGCCGCGACGATGCCGACGCTCCCGGCCAGCGTCCGCACGATCTCCTGCGCGATGTTCTCCGCGCCGAGGATCGAACCGAGGCCGACACCCGAAAGCGACGTGTACAGCAGCACCGGCAACGCCGCGCCCGCGTACGCCATCACGAGGGTGTTGACCGCCGAACCGACGTGGTCACGCCCGATCCGCAGGCCCGCGCCGTAGAGCTCACGCCAGCCGAGCGACGGGTTCGCCCGCCGCAGCTCCCACACGGCGCTCGTCTGCGTCACCGTGACGTCGTCCAGGACACCGAGCGCGCCGATCACGACACCGGCCAGCAACAGCCCTCGCGCGTCGATCCCGTGCCCGAGTGAGCCGATCAGCTGCGAGGTGCTGTCGTCCAGCCCGGTCAGCGACGCCGCGGCCGAGAAGATCGCCGAAAGGACGCCGATCAGGACCAGGCTCACCAGGGTGCCCAGTACCGCCACCGAGGTTCTCGCGGACAGCCCGTGGGTCAGGTACAGCGCGATGAACATGATCGCGCCCGCGCCCGCGATCGCCACCAGCAGCGGGCTTTCCCCGGCGAGGATCGACGGCAGCACGAACAGCGCGAGGATCAGGAAGCTCAGCCCGAGCGCGATCAGCGCGGCGAGACCCTGCCAGCGGCCCAGCACGATCACCGCGAGCGCGAACAGTGCGGCGAGCAGCAGCAACGGCATCCCGCGCTGGAAGTCGACGATCTGGAACGACGCGGGGTCCGCGACGTCGCCGCCGTTGTAGGACAGCACCACCTTGTCGCCCGCGGCGAACCGAGGCGTGCTCGGCTCGATCGGAAGGGTCAGCTTCAGTGGCTTTCCGACGCCGGGACCGTCGGTCATCGTCAGTGCGCTGGTGAGGCACGGTTTCGCGTCCGGCGGCGGCTCGCCGACCTGGACCTGGCCTTCGGCGAGGCACGGCCCGGTGATCGTCGTGGAGATCGTGGCGTTCACCGGAGTTCCCTGGGGGAACACGCTTTTGGCCGGATCCTTGCCCCACGGGTAGAGCAGGACCATCCCGGCGACGGTCGCGACGGCGAGCGGGATCAGGAGCCACATCAACAGCTTCCGGACGCGGTGCGACGCGGGCGCCGCCGGTCCGTGGCCGTGCGAATGCCCGTGACCGGCCGGTTTCGGCTCGGGCTTCGGTTCGGGTTCGGGCTCGGCGGCGCGACGTCTGCCCGGTTCGGCCTGGCGCGGCCGCTGAGCGGGGGGACGCGCGCGCCTGGTGCCCTCGGGCGGGGTCCGGCGCGGCGAACGGGACGTTCCGGGCGAGCGATCGGACGGGCTGTCCGTAACCCGGCGAATCGGGCCGGTGTCGTCGTCGGAGATGTCGCGGCGGTTCACCCGCACATCCTCCACAGCCGCGATCGCGGCCCGCATTCGGCCTAGCCGAAGGACTGCCTCAGATGGACTCGGCGATAGGCGGACGGCGGTGTGTCGAAGTGGTCGAGGAAAGCTTGGCGAAGGGTCTCGGTCGAGCCGAAACCGCATCGCCGCGCGATCGAGGTCAGCGGGAGTTCGGTGCCGCACAACAGTTTCGCCGCGTTCTCGGTCCTCGCCGCCCGGACGTACCTGCTGGGCGTGGTGCTCAGGTGCGCGTCGAACAGCCTGGTCAGCTGCCGGGTGCTGATGCCCGCCCGTTCGGCGAGCACGGTGGTGCCGAGATCGCCGGCGAGATGTTCGGCGACGTACGCGGTGATGTCGCGGACCAGCCGGTTCTCCGGCGGCGGACCGGACAGGAACATGCTCACCTGCGCCTGGTTGCCCGGCCGCTGCAGGTAGGTGACCAGCATGCGGGCGGTCTCCCTGGCGAGACTGGGGCCGTGATCCTCCTCGACGAACGCGAGGGTGAGGTCGATACCGCTGGTGACGCCTGCCGCCGTGTAGACGTTGCCGTCGCGCACGTACAGCGGCACCGGGTCCACGTTCACCTGCGGGTAGTTCGTCGCGAGCCGGTTCGCGAACCGCCAGTGGGTGGTCGCGCGGCGACCGTTGAGCAGCCCGCACGCGGCGAGCACGGTGGCGCCGGTGCACACCGAGGCGACGCGGCGGCTGTGCTGCGCGAGCCTGCGGATGTGGGAGACGATCCTCGGGTCCGCGGCGGCGGTCTCGTGCCCGGTGCCGCCCGCGACGATCAGCGTGTCCAGTTCGCCGGTCACCTGGTCGAGCCGATGCTGTGCCTGCAAGGTCAACCCGGATTCGCAGCGGATGCCGCGGCCGTCGACGCTGGCGAGCATGATCTCGTACCCGGGTTTCCCGCCGAGTTTGGACGCGACGTCCAGCACGTCCGCCGGACCGGCGATGTCGAGCATCTCGGCATTGCTGTAGCCGACGATCAACACTCGTCTGGGTGAACCCGGCATGATCGAACGCTAGCAGTACCGCCCGGCCGTCGGACGTAGTTCGCAGGAATCCGGACATCCGGCTCACCGCGGCCGCCGACCTGCGACACCGTTGTCCCCATGACAGAGGACAAGAAGACCATCGCGTTCGTGGTGTACCCGGGGATGACCCCGCTCGACATGGTCGGGCCGCTGACCGTGCTGGACGGCATGGCGAGCACGGCGCAGGAGTACCGGACGGTCGTGGTCGGCGCGACGAAGGAGCCGATCACCACCGACAACCCGCTGAGGCTCGCGGCGAGTCACACCTTCGACGAGGTCCCGTCGCCGTACGCGCTGCTCGTGCCCGGCGGCGCCGAACCGACGCTGAAGGCACTCGCCGACGAGCAGCTGATCGAGTACCTGCGGCACGCCGGGGCGAACGCGGAACTCGTGACGTCGGTGTGCACGGGGTCGCTCCTGCTGGGGCAGGCCGGTCTGCTGAAGGGCCGCCGGGCCGCGACGCACTGGATGTTCCGCGAACTGCTGCGCGCGTTCGGGGCGGAGCCCGTCGCCGAGCGCTGGGTCGAGGACGGGAACGTGATCACCGCCGCCGGGGTGTCGGCGGGGATCGACCTCGCGCTGCACCTGGTCGAGAGGCTCGTCGGCGCCGAGATCGCGCGGACGATCCAGTTCGTCATCGAGTACGACCCGAAGCCGCCGCAGGGCCCGCTCGACTGGTCGAAGCGGCCGTACGGGGACCTCAAGCCGCTGCTGGACCACTCGGTGAACGAGGCGCTCGACGATGAGCCCGCGTTGCGGGACCGGCTGCTCGCTCACACCGGCGGGTAAGGGGGACGGCCATCCGGGTGAGAAGCGGTAACCCTGGGGCGGTGCCGGGTTAGATTCTGCTCATCCGTCCAGGTGATAGGTGGTTCGTGGAGTTCAAGGTGCTCGGCCCGCTCCGGGCCTCGGTCCCGTTGCCGTCGGCGGCGCAGCCCCGCCGGGTGCTCGCGGTGCTTTTGGCCAGGCCGGACGAGTTCGTCCACCGGGACACCCTCGTGGACGAGCTCTGGCCCGAGGGACCGCCGTCGAGCGCCGCCGCGGTCGTGCAGATGGCGGTTTCCAAGCTCCGCAAGGCGTTGTCGCCCGGCTTGCCGGTGGACGACGCCCGGCAGCGGCTGTGGTCCGGCAGGGGTGGCTACCGGCTCGCGGTGTCGGAAGGGGAACTGGACGCCACCGGCTTCTCCGCGCTGACCGCGGCCGCCGCGACGGCGACCGGCGCCGAGCGCAGGGCACTGCTCGAACGGGCGCTGGACTTGTGGCGCGGCCGGGCGTTCGCCGACGTCCCGGCCGGCCCGCTCGTGGAGGCACACGTCCTGTGGCTGGAGGACCAGCGGTTTTCGGCACTGGGAAAGCTCGTCGAGCTGGAGCTCGCGGCCGGTGACCACAAGGCGGTCGCCGACCGGCTGGGCCCCGAACTGGCTGCCCGGCCGGGCGACGAACGCCTCGCCGGGTGGCTGGCCGAGGCGCTCCACGGGCTTGGGCGGCGGGACTCCGCGCTGGCCGTCCTCGACCGATGCCGTCACGCGCTTTGGGAACACGCCGGGATCTCACCGGGGGAGGACCTGCTCGAGGTCCACCGCCGCATCGCCGGAACCGGCTGGTCGGCGGGCGGCTCGCCGTGCCGTCTTCCGCCCGCGACGCCGGATTTCACCGGCAGGGCCGGGGAACTGACGGAGGTGGGACGTGCGCTGAGAGGTCCCGCGCCCGTCGTGCTGCACGGCGCGGCGGGAGCGGGAAAGAGCGCGCTGGCCGTCCAGGCCGCTTGGCGAGTACGCAAGCGGTTCCCGGACGGTCAGCTCGTCGCCGACCTGCGTGAACCCGGTGACGTACTCGCCGGATTCCTCCGCGCGCTCGGCTTCGCGGAATCGGAACTCCCCGCCGACCGGGCCGGGCTGATCTCGTTGTGGCGGAGCCATACCGCGGACAAGCGGCTGCTGGTGATCCTGGAGAACTGCCGGTCCGAGGCCGAGGTGCGGCCCTTGCTGCCGAACGGCCCCGGCTGCGCGACGATCGTCACGACGCGGCGACGGCTGGCCGGGCTCGTCGGCGCCAAACCGGTCGAGGTCGGCCCGCTGTCCGCCGCGGATTCGCTGACGCTGCTCGGCGCGATCGCCGGGGAGGACCGGCTGTCCGCGGAAACCGACGCCGTCCGCCGGGTGCTGGCCTGCTGCGACGGGCTCGCGCTGGCTGTCCGGGCCGCCGGGGTGAAGCTGCTGCAACGGCCGAGACTGCGCATCGCGGAGTTCGCGACGCGCCTGGAGAACGAGCGGCTGCGGCTCAACGAACTGGCCGCCGGTGACCTCGCCGTCCGCCCGGTGCTCGCCGACGCCCTCGCCGAGCTTTCGCCGCGGCAACGAAATTCCCTGCGATTACTCGGTTTCCCGGGTGCCGCCGACATCGCCGACTGGTTCGCGACGGCCCTGCTGGGCTGTTCGCCCGGCGAGGCGGCCGAACTGCTCGACGAACTGGTGGACGATCACCTGCTCCACGCCGAGCAGGATCGGTCCGGCTTCCTCCGGTACCGGCTGCCCGGACTGGTCCGTCTCGCGCTCCGCGAACCCCCGGCGCCCGGTGCTCTCAAACGCGCGCTGACGGTCACGGCGGCTTTGGCCGAACACGCTTCCGCCGCGCTCGATGCCGAGTACCCGCCCGCTCGCCGGGCGGATGTCCCGGCGGCGGTTTCGGATCGCGTCGCCGCCGATCCGGTCGGCTGGCGCGCAAGGGAAACCGCGAACCTCGCGCTCGCCGTCCGGACCGCGAAGAACCACGGTTGGACCGAGTTGACCGCGCGGCTGGCCGAGGCCTACAGCGACCTCGTCGGTCCCAGGAACGGCGGTTCGCCGGCGCTTCTCGGGTTCGACATCGTGCGCGATCGCGTCGATCTCCCGGCGGAGGCGGAGAAACTGCTGAAGCTCGGCCACTCCCACGCCGATTCGGGGGATTTGGCGCGGGCGAGGACGTGTTTCGCGTTGGCAGAGGGTCGATTCCGCTCTTCGGGCGATCAACGGGGGACCGGTGCCGCGCTCGTGGCGCTCGCCGACGTCGACGCGGACTCCGGCCGGACCCGCTCGGCGGTCGAGGCGCTGCGGGAGGCGCTGGACCTGTTGCGGGACTGCGGTGATCTCGCCGGTCAGGCGATGGCGTCGGCCCAGTTCGGCTCGCTCTGGGACGACCTCGGCGACTTCCGGCGGGCGACGGAATGCTTCGACGCGAGCCTGCTGCTTTCACTCCATTGCGAGGACGGGCAGCAGCACGACAGATCCGCCAAGCGGTACGCCGACGTCCTGCGACGGCACGGCCGTGTGGACGAGGCCGGCGAACTGCTGACGAGCGCTCTGATCGGCACCCGGAGTTCGCGTGAACGCCACTGGGAAGCGCATGTCCTCCGCAGCCTCGGCGATCTCCACGCGAGAGCGGGCGACCCGGGGGAGAGCGAACGATGCCTTTCGCGGTCACTGGAGCTGTTCGAGTACGTCGGGCACCGGCACGCCGCCGCGTACACGCATCGGAGTTTCGGCGAATCCCTGCGCCTTGCGGGTGAGCACGTCCGGGCCGCGGAGCATCTGGGACTCGCCATGAGCACGTTCCGTGAGCTCGGTGACCGCCGGGGCGGCGGATACGCCTTGCTCAGCTTCGGGCGTCTCCGCGCGGACGAAGGTGTCGCGACCGAAGCGGCCGAGGGGCTCCGCACAGCGGCGGGGCTGTTCCGCGAGCTGGGATTCCCGGTGTGGGAATTGCGCGCGCTCAAGGACCTTTCCGCTGTCGACAGTGACGGACGGCAGCGGGATCGTGCTCGTGAAGCTTTGACGAAGATCGGATTCGGAGCGGGTCCTGGCTAGTCCCTCGGGGGATCGCGGGCGGCGGCGTTTGGCGAAGTTATGGGGACGGTGTGTTGACTCATGCTCAGTTGAGCGAACTTCGCGCCGTCCCGGAATCGTGGGACTGGGGGTGACGGCGCGTGCTCGTGGCCGGGTGACGCCTTCCGAGGGCAGGAGGCGTCACCCGGTTCGACTAGGCGACTACGTGCAGGATCACCTCCGCGTCGTCGAGGATCGCTTGGTCGAGCGGGAAGTAGCCCTGCCGCGGAACGGGATCGGTCCGGACGCGGGCGGACGGGATCTCGGAGGCGGGGAGCAGACCCCAGGCCGTGGTGACGTGCTTCTGCAGGAACCCTTCGTAGGTATCGGCCTCGGGCTCCTGAAGCGCGATGGCGTCGCTTCGGCCGAGGCTCGTCGCGATGAACGTGTAGCGATCGCCGAGCAGCGGTGCCACCAGCGCGCCCGCGGGGAACCAGTGGGTCTCCGTCCCCGCCACCCGCATCGTGTTCGCCTGGCGCCGCAGGTGGAGATTGTGGGCGAAGACCAGCGTCCGGCCGCGATCGGCTTCGGCGGCCCGGATGTCCAGCAGATTTCGCGCCATGATGGCGTCCCTGATGGCGCTCAGGGGTGTGTAGCGCTCTTGCGGCTCCAGAGGTTCGGCGCATTGCCGGTGGTAGCGCAGCAGGTCGATGCCCGCCATGAGGTGGATCTCCGCCCTGGCCCACGCTTCCGTGACCGGCTTGCGGGATCGGAGCGCGGCGAGCAGCTCGGCCGCGATCGCGCGGAGCCGGTAGGCGTCGGCCGTGGCACCGACGGAGGAAGCCGCGTCGAGGACCGCCTCCGTGCGGCCCCAACGTTCGTCGTCACCGGCCGGGCCGGCGATGTCCACGTCGAGACCCAGGAAGTCGCGGGCGTATTCGAGATAGCGCCGAGGGCTGGGCGCGGAGGTGTTCTCGGTCTGGGTGTCGAAGCCGTGGAACGAAAGGCGCTCCCCGGGTGGGCGGTTCTCGTTGTACTCGCGCATCCACGCGATCAGCCGCCGGTTCGCGTCCAGGGCGCCGAAGGTGTGCGTGAAGCCTTCGCTCATCGCGATGTCGAGGGTGCCCGTGCCGTCCCGGACGAAGTCGTTCGCGACGAGCGCGGCCACACGATCGGTTTCGAGGGCGATCGAGCGGAAGCCGCGATCGACCAGCTGGGCGAACAGCTCGTTGCGGATCTCCGCGAAGACCGGGGTCGCGTGCGTTGGTTCGCCCAGGCCGAGCAGGTCGCACGAGGGGGTCACGAAGTCTCGGATGTCTTGACTCATGAGGTTCAAGCGTATCGTTGATACACCGGTTGAAGCTTTGAGTAAGGTGGCCTGGGGTGGGGGTGCGGAAGTTTCAAAGCGGTGTCAGGGGTGTGCCGGGTCTCGTGAGTGGTAAGGACGGTTCTAACCGTCTGTCTGAGTTCAGGACATGTCGGACAGTTGGTGTTTCAGGACCTCACGGACACTGACCGGCCTGTCGGTGTGGTGACCAGGGCTTGTGTGG
>NZ_JBVILA010000012.1:0-132639 GCF_055580625.1 Amycolatopsis sp. NPDC031561
GCGAGGGTGTCAATGTCGGTCGTCACAACCCGTACATCGACACCCTCGCTTCACGTCTCCAGACACCCACCCCTTGGACTTACTCATCTAGTCCTCCACCACGCTGCCCCAGTCGATGTCGAACTCCGCGCACAGTTCGGCGACCTCCACGTAGGGGATCTCGACCTTGATGCCCTCGGTCGCCGGTCTTTGGCATACGGGTCTCGCCGACCTCCCTCGGACAACGCCGCGCGCTTGCTGTGCTCACCGGGCCAGCACGTCGCGACCAGTATCACCCCGGCCGCGATCAGCTCGCGAACCTGTCGACGACGGCCGGTCCGGCTCAGGTGGTCGGGAGGTAGGTGCCGACGTCGGCGAGCGCGTCGAGAGTTTCCCGGTCGACGCGGCCGCGCGCGGTGTCGGCTTCGGCGACGACGATCGCGTTGCGGTCCGGGCGGGCGTGGTAGTGCAGGCCCGTCATCTTCACGCCGGCTATGCCGAGAACCGCGGCGATGTCGAGCGGCCGGACGTCGCCACTGCCGTGCACGTCCTCGATTTTCTTGAACGCGGTCGCGTCCTTCTTCGTCTTGAACCCGACGCGGACGACGGAGACGACCGCGGCGTTGCCCTGGCCGTCGCCGACGGCCAGCAGCATCCGCTCCATCGACGCGCACGACGTCCGGACCAGGAACTCCCGCACCTGGTCCGAGGCCGCCGCCACGCAGTTCGTTCCGCGCTCGACCTCCCGCCGCAGCTTCTTGAGCCGAAGACGACTCAGCGCCTCCTCGGTCCGCCCCCGTTTCGCGGACTCCCTGCTTTCCGTGCGCCGGGTCTTCATCGACCGGCCTGGCAGCGAGTCCGCCACACCGCCGGTGTTGCCCGCGAGCGCTTCCGACGCCGCACCGGCACCGGCCTCGCCCGCCGCGCCGCCGAACGCGCCGAGGCCCGCCGCTCCCCCGCCGCCGGCGACCACCGCCACGACAGCGACGGCCGCGACCACGGGCCCCGCCTTGCTCTTGATCAAAACCTTCCGCCCGTCTCCGAGCGTCACCCATCGTTCCGCCACCCTGCGATTCCCCTCGCTGCCGGACCGAACCACGTCACCTGCGGCGACATGGTGTAGCCGACCATTCACGCACAGGCCCCCTCGCGAGGTTGCCCGCCGAACGGGCGAACCACCGATCGGGTCACGAGGCGGACGGACATCCCCGAAGATCAGTAGCGGTAGATCCGGCGGGCAGGCTCGCCGCCGCGGCCTGCACCCCGAGCTGGTCGTCGACCGACTGGCAGAACTCTCGTATCGCCCGCCGGTAGCACTGGACGTGGCCGACCGACAGGCCGACAGCGTCTTGATAGTCGACCCATTCGTCGGCCAGCTCCGCCGCCAGGCCGGCACACCGCCACTGCGCCGGATCGAACCGCACCGTCCGCGTCTGGCCGCGCGCGTCCGGACCGTGCACGACCCGGACACCGATCCGGGACGGCTCGACCTGCCGGTCCTCAACAGGGAAGGTGCTCTGGTATTCACCGCGACGAGGCATCAGCCGCACCTCCCGAGGCGAGAATATGCCGGGCGATCTCGACGTACGTGTCGTCGTCGAGCACGGACCACTCGCTGAACGCGGCGTCGACGGCGTTCATCGGGTCATCGGTGAACTCGAGGTAGGCATACGCCGTCGCCGGGCCGGCGTGCCCCAAGCGCTTACTGACGATCAGCAGCGGATTGTGCTTCACGTGGCCGCCCAGGAAAGACGGAGATCGTCGAGTACATCGACGATGTGCACGAGCGCTTCCCCGGCGATGCGGCGCACTACCTGACCGGTGGCCTTGTATCGATCGCGTTCACGCTGCTGACCCAGCTCGCGACGCTCTCCGGTGTAACCACGCACAGCCTGATCGATCAACTCGCGCTCGGCTTTCACCCCGGTCTCGACGATCCAGGCGATGAAGCCAAGCCGCCCGTGATGAGCTGATCTCCCGGCGAGGACAGCGAGAACAAACGGATACCGGTAGTGACGCACACCTCGGGCCCCCCGAATGGCTACACAGGCTCGTAGATGAGAGTGAGCGCGCAGTCGTTTTCGTTGGTGCGAGCGTAATGGTCGTAGTTCACCGCCCGGATGATCAATTTGTCCCCCTGAGCCTCGAGCCACTCGGCGGCCGCGGCGAACACGTCCTGGTCAGTGGGGCCGATGAACTCCACCGCCTTGAAACTGCTGACGTAGACGTCGGTGTTGACCGCAACCTCGGATGTCGTCACCAGGAAAGCGTTCCAGGTCGCCGCCGGCCACGATCGAGCGATAGCCCGACTGGCCGCCACAGTGTCTCGCCCCGGTCCGGCCGTTGAAGTCGCTGTAGGTGCCGCTCTACAGCCGAAGCCTTGTGGAGTAACGGTTCCCGACGCGGGGCAGGCACGCACCGGGGCGGGCGGCCCCGACAACTGTTCCTCACCCGGCAGAACCACCGGGAGTGGCTGATGGCCAGCGTCGATTCGAGTTCTACGTGGCACTCGTTCCGGACCGGCGAGCCGCGTCGCGCAGCAGACCGGTGAACGGGCAATCAGCTGGGCTCGTGATCGTCGTTCCGCGCGGTCGCGTGAATGGTCAGGAGATGCCAGCGACGATCGAGTTCGGCGGCGGCCGGGGTGATCAGCGCGTCCGCCGCCGGGCCGATCCAGCTGTTGGCCCGACCCAACGGGAGCGTGAGCAGCCCGAAGGCCTCCACGAATTCCCGTCCGGCGTCGGTCAATTCAGCCTCGGGTGCGTCTTCGGCCGGGTCACTGACCTCGGTGACGAGGCCGAGGCGCTTCACCCGGTCGAAGTGCCCGCTGAAACCCAGCAACGATCCGAAGTGCTGGCGGGCGTCGTGGTTTGGGCGGGCGGCGCCGACGACCACCGCCAGGACGTGAGTCCAGACGTTCACCCGGCGTCACCGTGCCTCGTGATGCGGGCGGGCGCGGCGTTCGGTATCTCCGAGGTCGTGTGGGTTCGCGGGTCGCGGACGGTCCAGGTTTGCCACCAGGCCGCGCCGCTCTCGGGCAAGGGGAGACCGTTGCCGAGCACGCCGTCCCGGACGATCTCGGCGTGGCGATAGCCCTCGGCGGCGGACAGGTGCGGGCACACCACGACAGCGAGGTCGAGGCATCGCCGGTGCAACGCCGCGCTGGTCACGACCCTGGCTCTGTCGAGCACGACCCACACCCGATCCTGCATTTCCTCGCCGCACAGTTGACAGCGCCACACGTTCTGGGCGGCGAGCATCCGCTCTCCGTCGGTGAGCCGCCACCACGGCCTCCCGTTGCTGACCGGAACCACCCACGGATGCGGGCCCCGGTCCATCACCGGGCGCGGCCATCCCGGACCGGGCGCTGGAGAGTCCTTGCCGCGCTCGACCCGGCGACGCTGCGCCATCCAAATTTCCTTACCCATCCCGCAATCCGGGCACTGGCCGTTCCCGCACACGACCCGGCCGGGATCTTCGGTGATCAGCTGCCGGTCGCACTCCCCGCAGGACAGATCCACTTGCGTCACGATCGCGGGCGCGCTCCAGGACGCCACGAACCTGTTCAGCTCGGTCCAGGGACCGGTGACGGTGTAACCGCGACGGGCGAGCACGGCCACGGCTTCGGCGTGCCGCTCCTCCGCCGTGTGCTGAATCCGTACTTCCAGGACGAGGCCGAACGCATCGTCCAGCCGCAGGGTGGATGCAGTGTCGGACAGTCGGGAGATCAGGGCGTGCAAGGTCATCAGTCCACGTCCCTTCCCCCGGCATCCAGCGGCGAGCCGGAACCCAGCCGTTGACGAAGTGCTTCTCCACCAGCCGTTTCGACACGTTCGGCGAGCGAATCGGCGATGGCCACGAATCGCAAGCGCTCGTTGAAGGTCCCGGCATCCGGCGCGATGTCGGCCCGGCCCTGCAGGAAGTTCTGCCAGTGCCGGAGAGCGCAGGACAGGACGTACCAGGTGTCGGCGTCCTCGGCGTCGAAGTCGAGGGTGACGCTGTGCGGGGTGGCCAGCGCGGCGAGCGCGGTGGCCAGCAGCCCCTGAGCCTGCGTGAGGGCGGCCTTGACGTCCACCGCGTGCACCGGTGTCGCGCGCAGGACGGTCGTTCCCACACCCTGCCGGGTTTCCAGCATTCCCTCCTCGACCAGGATCCCGATGGCGGCCCGAATCGTGTTGAGACCGGACACCCTGAACTCTTCCTGCAGTGCGGGAATACCGGGGAGCCTGCTTCCCACGGGGTACTCGCCGTTCTCGATACGAGCACGGAGCTCGTCGGCAATCTCCTGATACTTGGACATATACATAGCTTACTATTACCCCTCATGAGGAGCAATAGGGACCTGTGAGGGTGTTTTCGGCTCGACCGAGCCACGAGCAACGCCTGGAGTGCCCGACGTGCGGAATCGGATCGCCCTGCGCGACTTGCGTCTGCTCCCGCACGACAGGGTGCGCGGCGCAGCCCGGCTCTGTCGTGCGGGAGTCGGGGCGCTGACGGCGCCCGGCTCGCGTACCGGTCGCCGGCGGACCGAGGGATACTGACGTCGTGGCCTTGACCGCATCGTATGGACCGGACGGTCGGATCGCCGACCTGACCTTGCCCGGCCGGGGAATTGGCGTCTCGTTCGAGAGCATGGCCCACGCCAGCGCGAATTGCCGTCTCTGCGGCACCCCGGTACGAGCGACTCTCACGACGCGCGGCCACCGATTCTTCGCACACACCACCGGCGCCGGATGCCCACTCGCCGGCGACAGCACCGAATACCTCGACCTCGCGACCGCGCTCGCCCAGTACAGCCGCGAATGCGGCTGGCGCACAGAACCGGAACATAGCGGCACGGACTGGCGCGCCGATGTCCTCTCCACCGCCGCGGACGGCCGCCGGATCGCGTGGATGATCCAGCTCAGCCCCCAGACCCTGGGCCAGGCGGCCGAACGCACCGGCCGCTTCCGCCGCGACGGCATCGAGTGCGTGTGGATCGCCGTCGGCGACCGTGACGCCGACTGGCATCGGCCTCACGGCGCGCTCGTGGCCACCCCGCTACACCCCGACACCGGTCACCGCGGCTGGACCGTCATCTCCGGCCGCCGCAAACACCACATCACCACCGACGACAGTGTCGAGCACGGCACCTGGGCCGACGTCGACCGGCTCGCGCTCGACGCGATCGCACGCTCGATCCTGCGCGGGCAACTTGTTCCTCATCCGCAGCAACGGTTCGGCGCCCGCCCGTGGTGGTGGATCCGTGCCGACGAACGCGCCCGCGCCTACCGCATCGGAACCGACGTCGAGGCGGTCCACGCGGAGCGAACCCGCTCGGCGTGGCGACAGCGGTGAGGAACCCGAACCGCTACTCGTACATGGCGGTCACAACGGAAGACGAGCAGAGGGTCGGCCCCGACGTCGAGCGAATGCTGCGACGGCGGGGCCGGATTTCGCCGGGGTGGGCGGCCCGGATCGCGGCGGGCGTTCCCGTGACTACTTCAGCACCAGAGACCGCGCCATCTCCTTAAAAGCGGGAAGCTCGTCGCCCGGCCAAGTCCGGGATCAATCTGCTCGGCACCCGGCTCGGCGCCATGCGCAGCCTGGTCCTGGAGATGCCGCCCGCCGTCGCCGCCCAAGCCCTCGGCTACACCGCCGAATGCGCCGAAGACCACGCCATCCTCGCCGGAGCGACCTGGGCCAGCTACGCCTCCCACCGACGTCCGCTTGGCGAAGTGGCCAGGCCCTGACATGCGGTGACGTCGGTAACGATCAGCTGTCAGCGCGTTTTGTCGGTGGTGCCTCGTATGGTCACACCGCAATAGAGATCAATCTTGGTCTAGGAGTGGGATGAAGGCAGCTGTGCTGACGGCCGAGGAGGCCGCCGCGATCATGATGGCGGCGGGGGCAACGCCGGTAGAGGATTACCCCGGTAGCATCCACAAGCCATGGCGAGTCCGTTGCGACACCTGTGAGTCCGTGTTGCCGCGAATCACCAAGCACGTCCGCAGTCGCCATGGTTGTCGGGCCTGCAGGAACGTGCTCGCGGTCAAGGCCAGGGGGCTAGTTCCCAAGGAGCCCTACGTCAACGGACGCACAAGGTGGTTGTGCCATTGCACTCACTGCGACACCGACGTGAGGATCCTGGCCACCGACATCAAGCAGGGTGGTGCCTGCCCAGGCTGCAAGCAGGCGATCACCCCTGAGAGCGCCCTCGCGGAGATGCGCGAGTACGGGTTCGAGCCGAGCCCGACCGTGCCATACCCCGGCGCCAACGAGCCCTGGCCGAGCCTTCACGGCCAGTGCGGCAAGCTGGTAGAACCGGCGCTGACCAACCTGCGCTCCCGTCGCCGCCAAGGAACAGGCTGTAGGTACTGCTCGGGCAGGGCTTTGGATCCAGCCGATGCGGTGGCGTACATGAAATCCAAAGGCTGGACGCCCTCGGAGGCGTTTCCGGGCCCCCGAAACCGGTGGTCATGCCTGCACACGAAGTGCGGAAACCCCAGCACTCCGACCTACAAGAGCGTGCGGCGCGGCCACGGCTGCCGGTTCTGCAACAAGCAGGGGATCGACTACTCCGGACCGGGCTACGTATACGTGATGATCAACGAGCGGGCCGGCGCCGTGAAGATCGGCATTCACGGCAAGCGTGCTCAACGTGACCGCAAAACGATCCTGCGTCGGTACGGCTGGGAGACGTTCAAGTTGCTGCCCTGTCCTACCGGTGAGCAGGCGCGACAGATCGAGCAAGCGGTTCTGCGGCATCTGCGCCACGACCGAGGTCTACCACCGTTCATGTCCAAAGCGGAGATGCCGCAGAACGGCGCCAGCGAGACTTTCAGCGATGAGCACGTGACGGCGCTAGAGATGTGGGAGCTGGTCCGCAGTGAGGCCGAGCACCGCGGCGTTACCGCCGGAGCGTGATACGCCCGGTCTGCGTCAGCGCGGGGAACTCACGACACCTTGTTCGCGATGCCCTCAGTAGAGGGCCAGGGTGACGACCTTGAAGGTGAGGGCGAGTTCACCTGGCCACGCCCGGTTTCGGCAAGAGGCGTGGGCCGAGTGTGGGTCGACTGTGGGTTGGGACGTTTGCGGTCGTGCTCGTTCCGGCCACGGTTTGGCCATGAAGACCACTAAGACGGTGATCCGCACTGAGCTGCACCGCATCGTGCTGGACGAGGCGTGGGTAGCAGAGAAGCTGGCGGAGCCACAGGAATGGACACCCGAGGAGCTGACTCCCGAGCTGTGGGTCATCTTCCGAGACCGCGAATCCGACATCGAGGGCAAAGACGCCCAGCTGCCCGCCATGATCGGGCGAGTGCTCGCCGACGTCCGCACCAGCGGATTCGGGGAGGGGTCGGTGGCTTGGACACTGACCGGGCAGGCGCCGGAGGGCAGCACCCTTGCCGACGAGCTCGAACGGCTCGGCGTCACGCTGCACGAACAGCGGCCTGATGCTTGGCGATAGCGAGCCAGAACCTGTGCTGGACAGCTCGGCGAGTCAGGCGCAGCCTGGACTACCTGGATGAGGCCGAACGCGGCGGATCCTCGCCCAAGTGGCAGTCCAGGCCGCCGAGCTGCTGGCGAACACGTGGATCGAGCGCGAGCGGCGCGCAGAGGCCGGAGAGGACACCGCGTGGCTGGACCAGTTGCTGCGCGAGCTGGAGCCGGCCGCGCAGCAGATCCACGACGCGGATGTTTTCCGGGCGATTCGGGCTGTGGTGGAGCAGCACGGTGTCGGGCCGTATCCGGCTGACCGCCACCTTGTCCAACGGCTTGAAGGTCAGGATCGTCTCCGCGAAGTCCGAGACCGTGGATTCGAAAGGCTACGACTCCGGCCCGACCGAGAGCGTCCTGGTCACCATCACTACCGAGATCACGAATGTCGGCAGCGCGACGTTCATCTTCCCGACGGCGAAGGGCAAGGTCCGTGCAGAGTTGCTCTACGGCCGCAACCACGCCAAGGCGACGGACCCGGCCGTTCAGAAGGGCGACTTCACCGGCCTGCCGGAGCAGCTCATCGCGGGCACATCGGCGACGATGACGGCGACCTTCACGATGCGCGCCGGGGGCGCGGACAACGTCGTCTTCCGGTTCAACCCGGACACCACCACAGACGACATCACCTTCACGAACGTCCAGACCTTGTACAAGTAGCGCTCGCGAGCCTTCCCAGCTACCGGCTCTGCGGGGAGATCGTCGAGAGGCCCTGTCCCAGGTGTTGTGCCGCGGAGGCCAGTTCGCCCTGCGGGGTCTGCTCTCCGCGCCACCGTGATGGCGCGGCCGAAGGATCTCCGATCAGGCCCCGGGCCGCCGGCGTGTGCACGCCGGGTGCCCGGTGTTGTGGAAGGGCGGCTCTCCCCCGTCGTGAACTGGCGGTGGCTGGATCTCGCCGACTGGCCTGCCCAGGTCGTGATGTGATCACGGTGTACACCGGCGTGGCGAGCCTCCTCCGCGCCGATGCCGCTCCTGGAGCCAGCCTGCGTCCCGATCGTGACAAAGGGGTCTACCGAGGTGTAGCCGCGGTAGAAGTCGCCGAACACCACGATCACGGTGTCCGGGTCGATGGACATCAACCGGGTCGCAGCGCCGTTCCGCATGAGGTCCTGGCTCAGGCCCGGACCCCAGTCATGCACGAAGCCCTGTTCGGGCAGCCAACGGAGGGGGCAGTGGTAGAGGCCGGAGGCGCAACCGTCCGGCTCGTCTTCGCCGAGAAACGCTGTCACTCCCACGTCGAGAACGGGGACCTGGTCATGCCCGATCCCGGTCGCGACAGTGTTGTACTCGCCGTGGAAGCGCCGGCGGCCGGTTGGGCCGCCGGCGCTGGGTGGCGGCGCTGGTGTCAGCACCGCCACCCAGCCGGGTACCCACCCAACCCAAGGCAGTCTCGGGCGCGCGGATCATCGCATCCAGCACCGACAATCCCAGCAGATCCGCCGCCACCACACTCCGGCCGAGGTCATGCACAGTGCGTCCGCGACGGACTCACATGACCACCAGATCGATCATCGACGCTGGTCACACGATGTTCGATGTGGACAGTCAAGAGGCGGGACTGCGCCGTTCGAGGGACGATGAGGACCGCGGCGGAAACCCGTCGCCCTTGGGTCGTGGGAGGTGCGGGATGGCGGGTAAGCCACGCCGTGGCAGGTCCCTGGTGCCCGGGTGGGTCGAGCCGATGCTGGCCAAGCCCGACGGCGGCCGGCTGCGTGAGGGCCCGGACTGGATGTACGAGTACAAGCTCGACGGCTACCGCGCCGCGATGCAGATCGCCCCGGACGGAACCACCCAGTTGACCAGCCGCAACGGCATCGACTTCACCGCCGAGTTCGCCGACCTCACCGGCATCCTCACCCCGGCCCTCAACGGCCAGGCTGCGGTGCTGGACGGGGAGATCGTCGTCTACAACGACGCCGGGCGACCCGACTTCGGGCTTCTGCAGGAACGCCGCGGCCGCTACCAAACCCACCGCGTCTCCGCGCAACGCGACGAACCCTTCGACGACCTCCCCGTCCGGTTCCTGGCCTTCGACCTGCTCCAACTCGGCGACGACACCCTGCTCCACGCCCCCTACGACGAACGACGCCAGCAGCTGGCCGCGTTGCCGATGCCGGACCCCTACCGTGTCGCCGTGGTGCGGGCCTTTCCCTTCACCGAGCTCGACGCCGACCGCCGCACCACCGAGGATCTTCTCGCTCATGTCGCCGCCACCGGCCACGAAGGTCTCGTCGCGAAGAACCGCCGCGCGCCCTACACCCCCGGCAAACGCACCGACGCCTGGCTCAAACACCCCTTGATCCAGACGACCGAAGTGATCATCTGCGGGTACCGGCCCGGCCAAGGCCGCCTCCACGGCACGATGGGCGGACTACTGCTCGGCGCCCACGACCCGGACACCGGCGACCTCGTGTACATCGGAGACGTCGGCACCGGGTTCTCCGAAGCCGAACGCGCCCGCCTGCAGACCCGGCTCGACACCCTCGAACGGAACCGGCACCCGTTCGCGGTGGCACCACCCCGCGCGGACACCGCCCGGGCGCACTGGGTGGAACCGGCCCTCGTCGGCGAGGTCGTGTTCCGCCAATTCACCCGCGGCGCCGGCCGCCTGCGACACACCGCCTGGCGAGGCCTGCGGGACGACAAACAACCCACCGACGTCCTGACCCCGCGGCGTCGGGACTCAGCAGTTGCCGAGCCCCGCACCACTACGTCCTCCCGTGTCGCAGCGCGCACCAGCGACCACAAGACGGCAAAACCCACAGCAGAGGAACATCCCCCGGCGCGGGAACTCGGCGGGGCGAAGATCACCGTCCAGGCGGGCGCCCGACGGCTCACACTGTCCAATCTGGACAAACCCTTGTATCCGACCGGGTTCACCAAGGGCGAGGTGATCAACTACTACTCCCGCATCGCCCCGATCCTGCTACCACACCTGGCCGGGCGCCCGGTGACGTTCATCCGGTTCCCCGACGGCGTCGGCGGTGAACAGTTCTTCGAGAAGAACGTCCCCCGCGGCGCCCCATCGTGGCTGCCCACCGTCCAGATCGCGCGCAGCGGAACACGCGGCGCAGCCGAATCGATCACCTACGCGTTGCTCGACGAGCTCGCGGCCCTGGTGTGGGCGGCGAACCTGGCCGCCCTCGAACTCCACATTCCCCAATGGACCGTCGACGCGGCCGGGGCCCGGCGGCCGCTGGACCTGCTGGTGTTCGACCTCGTTCCCGGGCCCGGCACGTCGATCGTGCAGTGCTGCCGCGTCGCCGAACGACTCCACGACGACCTCACCGACGACGGCCTCACGCCACTGGCGAAAACGTCAGGGTCGAAAGGCATGCAGCTCTCCTGCGCCATCACCACCGACGATCCCGCCGCCCCCTCGGGGTATGCCAAGAAACTCGCCCAACGCCTGGCCCGCGAAACACCAGACCAAGTGACCGCAGTGATGGCCAAAGCACAGCGGACCGGCCGGGTATTCATCGACTGGTCCCAGAACAACCCCGCCAAAACCACCATCGCCCCCTACTCCCTCCGCGGCCGCGACCACCCCACCGTCTCGACCCCGATCACCTGGGACGAAATCCGCACATGCCGCCGCCCGGGACAGCTGATGTTCACCGCCGACGACGTCCTTGACCGCGTCGACAGCCACGGAGACCTACTCGCCGACCTCGACAGCACACGAGCGGCTCTCCCCTAACCACACACGCAAGCCCGGCGACCGCGCTGATCGCCTCCTGGACCGGCGCCCACTCGGCGGCAATCCTGCTCGGGTGTCGACCGGCCCTGCGGCGACCGGCCCCGAAACACACTCTCGGCACGACGGTCCCGGACCGTGCGGGGTACAGATCGCCGGCAACGTGCACGGCTCCGGACCCGCCATTACCATCGGCGCGGCCACCGGCGACCACCTCACCATCGGCACACCACCGCCTTCGGCGCAGCAGCCGCACGACCCCCGCTAGCCGACGCGGACCACGGGCACACCGCGTCGGCGCCCGACCCGCCCCACACCGCCACCACCCCCGGCACCGCGGTGACCACGAACATCCACGGCGACCTCGTCGCCACCGACCACGGTGCCGCCGTCGGCGTGGTGCACGGCAACCTGAACCTGCACCCGCCACCACCGCCCACGCCGCCCACCCCGCGGCAGCTGCCCGCCGCACCGGGACTGTTCACCGGCCGGACCGCGGAACTGGCCCGCCTGGACCGCGCGCTGACCCACGCCGTCACACCGCAGGGGCAGGGCACGACGGTGCTGGTCTCGGCGATCGGCGGTGCCGGGGGCATCGGCAAGACCTGGCTCGCCCTGGCCTGGGCATACCGGCATCTGGAGCGGTTTCCCGACGGGCAGCTTTTCGTCGACCTGCACGGCTTCAGCCCCACCGACGAACCGGTGCAGCCGGCGACGGCGGTGCGCGGGTTCCTCGAAGCCCTGGGCGTCGACCCGGACCGCATCCCCACCGACCTCGACGCCCAGGCCACGCTCTACCGCAGCCTAGTGGCCGGGCGGCAGATGCTCATCGTGCTGGACAACGCCGCCACCAGCGACCAGGTCGCACCCCTGCTGCCCGGCTCGCCGTCCTGCACCGTGCTGGTCACCGGCCGGCACCGGCTGGCGTCGCTGATCGACCGGCACGGCGCCCGCCACCTGCCCCTGGACGTCCTGACCCCCGAGGAGGCCCGCGGCCTGCTGGCCGCGCACCTGGGCGCCGACCGCGTCGCCGCCGAACCCGAGGCGGAGGACGAGCTGATCGGGCTGTGCGGGGGCCACCCGCTGGCGTTGTCGATCACCGCCCGCACCGCCGGCACCCGCCCCGGCCGAGGCCGCCGCTGCTGAAGATGCTCCCGAACACGGCGCACGATCTGTGACTCGGCCTCGACGGTGTAAATGTCGGCGGTGGTCGACAGGTGCGCGTGCCCGAGGATGACCTGCACGTCCCTCAACGACAGGCTCGCATCACGCAACATCCGTAGCCCAGCGGTGTCGCAGATCGTGCATCGTCCAGTTCGTGCCAAGCACTATGTTGACGCGGCGCCAGACCGCCCGTAACGCCTCATAGTTCATCGGATGCCGACGCAACCCGTCACCGCGGTCTCGCCGGCGCAACGTCCACCAGACCGAATCGTTTGGCTGCAGCGGCTCGCCAAGATCAGCTAAGTACAGCCGCAGCCACACAAACGCCTCGCTGCTCGCTGGCAGCCACTGCCTAGCCCGGGTGCCCTTGTCGATCCAGTACACGTAGAACGCGCGCACGACCGCGTTCGAGTGCCGGATCGTGCGAAGCTCGTAGCCGGCGCCCGGAAATCGTTTGCCGGTAATCGGGTTGATCGCGCATACCGGCCCAGCGGCCGCCGCCGCCGGGCCGGGTTTGGTGGGCCTGTCGCAGCCACAGCACCAGATCACGTGCCTCAGCTGGGTCGCCTGGTCCCAACTGACCTCGACCGCTCGCAACCACCGCCACAAGGCATAGGCGTAACTCCGCACCGAAGCTTGACTCAAATCCCTGGCGACCAAGTCGGCCAGGAACCGGCGGATCGGCTCGACGGGCACCCCGTCGTCGTCGACCACCAGCCACGAAGCCGGGCCTGCCGACCGAACCACACGGCCCCACTCACGGACCTGAACCTCCGCGACAACGCGACCACTCTCCAACACACGCACACACCTTTCTGATCAAGGTGTGTGAGGTCTACCCGCCGATCGTCACCAGCGAGTTGGGAAGCTCGGCGTGTCGCGCTTCAGTCCGGTCAACAGTCAACTACTACTCCCGCATCGCCCCGGTTCTGCTGCCGCATGTGGCCGGGCGCCCGGTGACGTTCATCCGCTTCCCCGACGGGGTCGACGGGCAACAGTTCTTCGAGAAGAACGTCCCGCACAGCGCACCCGCATGGCTCCCCGCCGTCCGGATCGCCCACAGCGGCTCACGCGGCTCGGGCAAACCGATCACCTACGCGCTTCTGGACGAACTCGCCGCCGTGGTATAAGCGGCCAACATGGCCGCCCTCGAACTCCACGTTCCACAATGGACCATCGATACAGTCGGCGGCCGGCGGTCGCCGGACCGGCTGGTGTTCGACCTCGACCCCGGCCCGGGAACCACGATCGTGCACTGCTGCCGCCCTGCGCGCGGCCCGACGACCTGACGCATCCGACGCGGACCGGATCGACTCTCCCGTGGATGGCCGAGGATCGGCTCAGGAGTCCACTCCGGATGTTCGCGGTCGCTGAAATCGCTGCTCAAGCAGTGTGGCCGATCAGGGGCCACTGTGGACGAGGGCTGCCCAGAGGTCCGGGCGGTCGTCATGGTCGGCGCGCAGGTCGCGGGTGACATGGTGCAGGATCGTCGCTGCGTCGTCGGCGACAGGTGTATCAGGCAAGCGGCGGTAGAACGCCTGCGCGGCTTCGGCCGCGATCTTGTCGTCGAGTGGCCACAGTGTGGCGACCACGTGCCGGAATCCGGCGAGTTGGAATGCCGATGCGAGGTGAAGTACTTCATCGGCGTGGCGGATTCCGTAATTGGCGGTGGAGCATGCGGACAGGTAAGCCAATTCTGCTCCGGTCAGGCGCAGGCCGCCGATCTCTGGTAGCCGCAGGACCCGGTCGTGCAGGAGCAGCCCACCTTCGGACGGCGAGACCGGGTCGGTGACGGCGTGGCACGCGAAATGCGCCCAGGTCGACGTGGTCAGGGCGGCCAGAACGTCGCCGGCGACGGCGTCCGCGTCGCGCAGTGGGGTGCCGGGCAGCGACTCCGCTTCGGCTGCGACGCCGGGCAAATCGGAATGACCGGGGGTGTGCCGCATCGCCACGACCAGCCCGCAGCGCGCCTGGGCCGGTGGCCGCCGACGGGCATCGCGCAATCCGCGCAAGGATGGGATAAAGGACGACACCATCGCGTCAAGGGCGCCGGGCTTCCCCGGGCGGCCGGCGGCATGCAGGGGCAGAAGGCCGAGTACGCCGGTCGGCGCCCACCACACCCGATGTGGAGTGTCGGACGGGGGCAATGCATGCAGTACTGGTTCGACAACCGCGTCCCACAGCCACGCGAGTATTTCCGGCACGATCCGCTGACGGCGCAACATGCCGGTCATCGTCCCGTCCGCGACCACGTTCAGTAGCGCCTCCACCCGGTCGTCTACGTCGCGCAGGTCGGGTAGCGCGATCGTCATCGGGTCGGCGTCGGATCGGACGAGGACCGCGTGTCCGCCGTGCCTGTCCGCGTTGACGAGCACCGTCGTGCCCGCGTCCGGTCGCAGGTCGTGCGCCCGTGGTGCGGCGAGGAACTCCTGGAAGCCGGGTAAGGCACGAATCTCGTGCAGCAGGGCGTCGTAGTCGGTCCACCACCGCTTCCGCTCGTCGACGGGGAAGCCGGGCGTGTTGAGCCGCTCGCACACCCACTCGAACCGGTCGGCCACCCGTGGTTGCCGTTCGCGCAGTTCGGCGAGGTCGACACGTGTGTTCGCTTCGGCGGCCAGCAGCAGCCCGCGACCCAGTTCCGCGCTCTCGATCGCACCCACCGGGTCACCGGTGATGCAATGCGCCGACACCGCTGCTGCGACCAGGCCGAGCTGGCCTCCCGATCGCTGCTGCCGGTCCACCCAGCCGGACTCCCGTGGTGGCAAGGACGGCAGCAGGGCGATTGCCGAGTCCAGCACCTGCACCGCGAGCTCCGCCTGCCCGCCGGCCAGGGCGAGTTCACCCACCGCGTGCCGTCCTGCTACCTGGTCGACGGGAGCCGCTGCGCGTGACTCGAGGACGTCCCGCACGAGTGCCTGCAACACTTCCCGCTCGACCTCCCCGCCGCTTTCCACCCGCGTGAGCATCACACCGGCGAAAACAGCGGCCAATCGGACACCAGCGGGGTGCCCTGCGCCGTGCGGGCCAGTGGCGCGCCAGGCGCGCTCACTCAACTCCACGGCTTTGTCTAGATCCGAGACGTCCCCCTCCACCCGGTACCGGCCTAGACGGGTCTCGGCCACTGCCGACAGGCGCCACGGCAGGTCGACGTGCTCCTCTGGCGTGTTGTTCACGGCCTGGGTGCCTAGCTCAACCGCCCGGCTCAGGTCCGCCGAATCCGGGGCCGCGCTCGCGCCGCAGCGGGTGCGGTACGCAGTGGCTAGATCGGTGCGGCGGGCCGGCAGGGCCACGTCGGTGTCGGCGGTCTCGGACACCGCGCGTTCACCGAGCTCGATGGCGCGGTTCAGGTCCGACATGGTCGTGGTGACCAGGAAGCGGGAGTGCAGAGCACGGCTGAGAGTCGCCGTCCACTCCGGCGGGCAGCCGCCGATCACGACGCTTTCCGCCAGCTCCATTGCGCGTTCAAGTTCGGCGAGCACGCCGTTGCGGGCGTGCCGGGTCAGGTGGATCGTGGCGAGCGCCACCGCCGTCTCGGCACGACCGGGCTGGTGTGCTGAGACGCTGTCGTAGGCCCACCTCGCCATGGTGGTCGCGCGCTCCAGGTCCGCTTCGGCCCCCGCGCTCAGATGACGGCGATGCCGGGCCACCGCGGCCATGCGCAGTAACTCCGACCTCCGGGGGTCGTCTTCCCGGATCGTGGCCAGGGCCTGCTCGCCGAGACGCACCGCGCGTTCGAGGTCCGCCCACTCACCGTCGTACTCGTGCTTCGCCAGGAACACCGCGGCGACCTCAGCTGCGTTCTCCGTGTCCACCACGTGCACATCGGCGGCCAGCGCGGCCGCCCGCAGCAGGTCCGGCAATGAGCTGTCACGGCGGAAGCGGCGCAACAACGTGACGCTCAATTCGATGGTGTCCGCTCCCCGCTCGGCGTAGGCCACCGCTCGGTTCAGTGTCTCAGCCTCGCCGGTCCGGTCGTAGCGGAGCCGGTAGGCCGCGGCCAGCTTCGACGACACCCCCTCGTCCGCGCGCACCACGTGTTCGAACAGGTCGATCACTCGCTGCAAGTCCTGGAGATCGGCATGCAGGGCGTAGCGGCACCGGTATGCCTCAGCCAGGTGAGTGCTCGTATCGGCGTCCGGCGCGAGCGTCGCGGCCTGCTCACCGGTCTCGATGGCGTGTTCGAGATCGTCGATCGATCCGGACCGCTCGTAACGGCGCCGGTAGGCCAGGCACAGACCGTACAACAGGTCCGCTCGGCCCGGCGCTGACGGCGTCACAAGCTGGATACCCGCGTCCAGCAACGCCTTCTCCGGATCCGACAGGGAGGCCGTGAGCAAGGCGGTTCCGGCACGCGCCTGTTCCTCCGGATCGGTGAAGCGGCCGACCAGGGCTCCCAGCTCCGGCGGCACGTGACTGTGGTCGTCGGCGACGATCTCCAGGCACACCACGGCCTTCGCCAGGTCCACGGGCTCGCGCCGCGCCTGGTAGCGCAGGTGGTGGAACCGCCCCAGCAGGGCATTGGCCCTGTCGAGTTGCCGGGCGAGCGGCGACGGAGCGGTGCCGGGGTCGACCGAGCGCACGGTCTGCCACAGTGCTGTGGACTCGGCGTTCGCGTCCAGCCCGAATAGCGGGGCGCCGGACGTCAGCCAGTCCCGTACGCGTTCGATCTGCTCGTCGATCGGCATCGCCGGCTACCTCTCAGAGATCGAGCCGCAGCAACCGCGCCGGCGCGTCGCCTCGGCGGCTCACCGCCAGCAGCAATCCGCCGTCCGGCCTGGCCGCAAGGGCGACGGCGTACGGGAAATCCGCCTGCCCGCTCGTCACCGTGGCCAATTCTGCCCCGGATTCTGCGTCCCAGACGACCGTGCAACCGCCGTCCGTCGCCGCGACAGCCGCCCGGAGGTCGGGCAGCACCGCCATCGCCACCGCCGACTCGCGCGCGCCCGGCAAGGACAACGTCCGCACGACGTCGCCCGTCAGCCCGTCCCACACCCGCACGGTGGCGCCCACCGAAACCGCGACCCGGAACGACTGGTCTATTAACGTCACCACGGCTACCTGTGGCCCCCGGATGGACGCGTCGTCCTGATCGACCGTGAACCTATGCAGCGTCTTCTCATCGGTCACGTCCCACACATGTACCGAAGTGGTCATGCTGTCGTTGGCCCCCACCACGACACACACGTGTCCGTCGGCCAACACCGTGGCGGCGACCGACCAGACGAGATCAATTCCGGGTTGTCCGACTTTCAGCACAGCGATCTCGCGCTGAGTGTCCGGGTCCCACACCCGCACGGTCGCATCGTCGCTGCCGGTGACCAGCCAGGGGATCTCATCCGGTGGGCAGACCCACGCGACAGTGTTGACCGGCGAGCGGTGCGCCTCGATCTCCACCACCGGCCGATCCTCGCGCACCGCCCACAACCGAGCCAGTCCGTCCTTCCCCCCGGTGGCCAGCACGACCTGACCGTCTTCGAGCGTGAGCAGCGCGACCGACAGGACCCATTCGCTGTGCCCGACCACATCACGCATGGCCGAGCCGTCCCGGGCGCTCCACACGCGTGCCGCGCCGTCGTGCGCGGAGGCAAGCAACACTCTCCCATCCGCGAGCGCCAGGAGTACCAAGGCGTTGGCTCGCAGGTCCGGAGCCCCGCTCCGCCACACCGCCGGAGTGACGTCCTCGACCCGCGCCTCGCCCGGTCCCCAGTCGCGGAAAGCCGTCATCCCGCGCACGCGTCCGGTGGCCACGACAGGCGGCGTACGGGGCCAGGTGATCCTGCTCGGCGGTGCGCCGTATAGGTACCCGCGGTCGTCTTCGACCATCACCGTGCCGTCGTCCCGCATCATCAGGCCGGCCGGAAGAGGCGAATCGCGCTTGACGGGGATCTCGGGTAGGTCACTCGACCGGTAGGGCAACTCCGCATCCAAGTGGTCGCGCACCTCCTTCTCATAGGCATCGTCCGCGACATCGCGGACGAGGTAGTCGACGACGCGATAGTCCGAGCCAGGGTCCACCGCAGTCACCACAGCGTGCCGCTCGACTCCAGTGTCGGGATCGGTATACGTGACCGCTTCGATGCGGCCGCCCAGCAGTGTGTGCATCTCGGTCCGGCGGAAGGTGTGGCCGCGGGACAGCGCGTCCAGGTACCCGTCCCACCGCTTGTCCTTGTCGTCGCCCCAGTGCCCGAACAGGCAATTGCCACCGGTGTCGTAGACCACCCGGGACCCGTCCGGCGAACGCAGCTCCTCGAACGGTGCGTGGTCGCGCTCGACTTCGCGCCACCTCCCGCGGTGTCGGCGCATCAGGTCCTTTATCGCCTCCCAGGCGGCGTTTTTGTCCGGGAACGGTCGGCGGCCGTTCCCCGTGTGGTCCACGTAGTACCCGGTCGCCAGCGTGCCGACCTGGATGTGCACCTGCTCGTCCATCGGACCGCGATCGGTCAGCGCCCACTGCATGACCGGGTGTGCCGACCCGTTCTCATCGACTTCTGCCCGGCTGATCTCCATCAGCTCTCCCCCAGCGCACGTTCACCGCCCGTCACGACCCGAGCCTAATGGTTGCCGATTCCCTCGGGACGAGGCCGAGCCGTCCCATGCGCGCCGCCGTCCTCGGTGTAATACCCCGGCGCTCGCATCCGAGCAGGTCGGTGCGCTCGGCGCTCACTGCCGTCTGCCGGGCTGTTACGGAAGTCCGGACTGCACCGATTCACTGACGACACGTCCATCGACCGGGAGGAGACCCGTGGAAGCGGCCGAACAATTGGCCTTAGCCAACTTCTGCGCAGAATTGAAGGGGCTTCGCGCGGAACGGGAATACCTTTCTGAGGAGAAGCGGCAACTGTTCGACCGGATAGTCCGGGCAGCGGCCGACCGCCAACCGATTCTGGAGTTGCTCGAACAATTACTGGGCACCACCCGCGCCGAGACCGTGCGGTCGTTCCCCACGGCCCTGCCCGGAATCGGACCCGGCCAGCCAGATGAGGAACGCTACGTCTGTCCCGACGACGTGTGCGGTCGGACCAGCTCGCCCGAACCCGGCGGCGCGGTCCCCCAATGCGATCTGCTGCGGCGATCGATGAAGCGAGCCTGACGCGATGGGCAACTTCTTCCAGGAGCTGGCGAAGAAGCTCGCAGAACGCTGGGTCACGCTGCTGATGCTGCCCGGAGCGCTGTTCTTCGTCTTGGGCTGGCTCGGGCTCACCCTCGGCCACGATCACGCTCTGGACTGGGCTGTGATCGGCGATCGGTTCAGAGGCACCACCACTAGCCTGTCCCAGCTGTCCGGCGCGACGCAGGGCGTTCTCGTCGTGGCACTGCTGCTTGCGGCGACCGGGATCGGGCTGGCTGTGCAGGCACTCGCCGGAATTACCAGAACGATCTGGCTCGGCACCTGGCCGCGGCCTATCGCGCCGCTGCGGCGACGCCTTACCTCACGCCGTGAGAGGCGCTGGGTGCATCTCGTCACGGAACGTCAACGACTTCAGACCGCCTACCCCCAGGCCAGCCGGACGGCGGCTCAGCAAGACGAGCTCAACGCGGTCGCAGCCCGGCTGAACCACCTGGCCCTCGCCAGGCCCGGACGGCCGACGTGGATGGGCGACCGCATGCACAGTGTCGAGGTGATAGCGCACAATCGCTACAGGCTCGACCTGACCTTCGGGTGGCCTCGTCTGTGGCTGCTCCTCCCCGAACCGACCCGCACCGAGATCACCCAAGCCCACACCGCCTTCGCGGCGGCTGTTGCCACGGGCGCCTGGGCATGGCCCTACCTGCTGCTGACCGCGATCTGGTGGCCGTCAGCAGCCGTCGCGACCGCCCTCGGACTCGTCGGCTGGGCCCGGGGCCGCAGCGCCGTCAAAGATCTCGCCGCTCTGTCAGAGGCCACACTCGACCTTCACGGCCGCACCCTCGCCGTCGCACTCGGCGTTTCCTCCGCCGACACCGCGGGCCCGCTGACCACGACCGAAGGCGAACAGTTGACCGCCCTCTTCCGCAAAGGACGTTGAATGACATCCTTCGACGAGGTGGACCACGCTCTCCGGACACGCATCGAGAACCACCGGAGAACAGGCGACCACAACGAGATCACCGCCAATACCGCCGACGACTTGGCGGCACGACTCGCCGGCGCGGACCCGCCGACCACCGACGCCCACCTCCGCTCCCGGACCACCCTCGGCTGGTTCCACTTCGCCCGGTTCGCCCTGGATCCGACCGAGACGAACTACCTGGACCTGGTCCGGTCGGTACACTTCTTCGAGCAGATCGCTCAGGACACAGCAGGCCTGCCTGACGCGCTCAAGAACCTCGTCGGGTCCTCCGCGAAGCCGGACACGCAAGCGGAGTTCGCCACGGGCCTCATCAGATACGCCCTCGCTACGACCGAACCGGTGGTTCTCGACTTGGGGACACGCCTGCTCGACACCGCGCTGGCCGCGACCCCCGCCAAGCATCGTCACCGGGCTTCGCGTCTGAGCACGGGCGGGATCGCGCACCGCCTCGTTTTCGAACGGACCGGCGTCACCGCACACCTGGACAAAGCCCTGGCCCTTGGCGAAGCCGCCGTCGAGGACACCAGCCGGCGAGACGCCGACTGGCCCTTGCACCTGTCGAACCTGGGCACTTCACACCTGATCAGCCACAAATACCGGGCAGGCGCCGACGACCTCGACAACGCGGTCAAGGCGTTCCAGCGCGCCGCTGACGCGATCCCCACCAAGAAGCCAGAGCACGCCGTCATGCTGCCCAACCTGACCAGCGCATACTACGAGCGCTTCCTGCGGAGCGGTCATCGCAACGACCTAGACCAGGCAATCCTCCACGGACACACGGCAATCGACCGGCTGCCCGCAGGAGACGACCAGCTGCGAGCCCTGGCCATCTTGGCGAACTCGCTGCGCCTGCGCTTCCAGCAGGACGGCGACCCGCAGGCACTGGACGACGCCATTCGGTTCGGCCAGGAAGCCATCACGGGCCTGCGCGAGGACCAGCCGGAATACCGCATCGTGCTCGGGAACCTGGGAGGTTGCCTGCAGAACCGCTTCACCATCACCGGCAACCTGGCCGACCTCGACAGCGGCATCGAAGCCAGTGAGGCCGCCCTGGTACTGACCCCGGTCGGCACCGTCGATCGCGCGGTCGTGCTCACCAACCTGTGCGGCGGCTACGAGTCGCGGTTCACCCGGACCGGTGTGCACACCGACCTGGACCGGGCCATCGAACTGGGCGAAGAAGCCGTCGAATTGAGTCAGGTCGACAACCGCGAGCGAGCCGAGCGGATGTCCAACCTGGCCGACTGCTACCGCACACGGTTCGAACGAGCAGGCGTCAGGGAAGACCTGGACCGTGCGATCGACCTCGCCGAACGTGCCATCGGCATCGGAACGGATGATCAACCGGGACGAGCGGGCATGCTGTCGAACCTGGGCGCGTCGTACTTCATCCGGTTCGGCGTGCAGCAGCGACCCGCCGACCTCGAGCGGTCGATCGAACTCGGCACGGCGGCCATCGCCTGCGCCCCAGCGGGTCACCCGGACCGCCTCAACTACCTCTCGAACCTCGGCAGCGCACACCAATGCCCGACGGACATCTTCTCCACGACACCGCGGGACCATCACGTGAGCCACACGCCGACCTCGGCATCCCTGTCATCCTTGATGTCGTCCCCTTGGCCACTTATCTCATCGACCGCGGCGCCGTCCTGACCCGTGATCAGCTCGCCGTCGCGGTGTACCGGGTACCCGGCGACGACATGCCGATCCTGCTCGACGTCCTGCACCGGCACCGGCTCATCACCGACCACGACCTGAGCGGCTTCGTCGGGCTCGCCTGGGCGAACGCCAAACGACCCGATCTCGCACTCGGCCACGACCGCTGGCAGACACTGTTCACCGCCGCCGGATACACGCACGACGGACGCCGCGTCCCACGGCCCAACCGGCCGCTACGCCTGTACCGCGGATCGGTCGCCGACCGCCGGGCAGACTGGTCCTGGACCGACTCCCGCCAGGTCGCCCGCGTCTATGCCGCTGGCGGATTCGGCGGCCGCCTCCCCGGCGCCATCTGGACCGCGCTGGTCGAACCCGAACGCCTGCTGGCCCGCAACACCGATCGCGACGAGGCTGAATATGTCATCGACACCGCAGGCCTAACGATCAGCCCGGTTTCGGCCGGAGCTGTACTCATGGACCGCGCCACCTGAAGCCGTGTCGCACAACCACATCGCGTAGTCACGCGTGCCGGGTCACGTCCGGGGCTCACGTTTGACCAGACGGACTTGCTCGCCCTCCAGAAGCAGGGAATCGACCAGGTCATCGGTGACCTCGTCGTGCTCAACCGCCCGCACCGTCACAGTGATCGCGAAGTCGCGCAGGGCTTGCCGGAGCCGCCGAGGAACGGCGGCGAAATCCGCCGTCTCCTCGGCGTTGCCGCTGAGCACCACCAGCGCTTCCCTCGGCGCCTCAATCCCGGACACACTGGTGTCCACTATGGACGCCAACCCGGCTTCGCCGACCGCTTTCTTGGCCGATTCACGCAACGCCAGCGCGGCGAGATACTCGATGACCTGGTCACGACCGAAAGCAGGCATCGCTGCAGCCGCCACCGTCCTCGCGGAGCATCCCGTCACCAGGAAGTCATACGTCATCGCGTCGATCAAACTTCGCCGTACACCCACGAAGTTCGTTACCTCGACGGTCGCCTTCGTCGCCTTCGTCGCCTTCGTCGGCTTCTTCGGTTTCTCTGTCACATGGCCACCCTGCAGGTGTACTGAATCCCGGACGACCTGAATTCAGTACAGTGGCAGGCGGATCGCGCGCTCAAGCTCGGCTTGCGCGTCGTCGTCGTTGGTGCCGAGGAACGGCGGGTCCGGCTCCTGCGGCACCGAATCCGCCGCGACGAGCTCTCGATACCTCTCCAGCAGCTCCTCGCCTGTGCGATATCGGTACAGCCCACGGGGCTCGGTCAGCTGCAGCGTGAACACCAGATCCGGCCGGTCCGGCCACCACCGCAACCGGTACGGAGCGAACCCGGCCAGCGCCGACTCCTCACCCCGCAGGTCCCCGGCCCGCACATCGGCCGCCAGCCCGTCGCCGTCATGCCGGCGGCGCCCGCCGGGCGATGACAGGAACGGGCACACGATCGCCGAGTACACCATGCACACCTCGTGCCCAGGCGCCTCACGGGTCACGATCGGCTGCGCGAACTCCCCAGCCCGGCGCAGGACATACGCGACCCGCCTCGCCGTCGACGTCCCCACGGCATGCCACTCAGTCTCACCCTCACCCATCCGCCGTCCGCACACCGAACACCGCCGCTGCACCGCGCACAACAGCTGGCGACTGCCGGACGCCTCAGCCCACTTCGGAACACCTTCACTCCAATGCGTGATCGCCGGGACACGCACACCCCGGGGATCACGAGGGCGCGTCGTGACCGCCTGGGGAACCGGCACAGCTTCGATCCGCATACCCGCAATATAGCTACAGCGCACCACCTCGGCAGCTATTTACGTCAATTACCGGGCAACTTTGAAGACTTTCGCGCCCGCATTAGCCATGACACTGCTCTCAAGCTGAGAAAAGTCCAATAGATGTTTACAGGTAAGCTTACGTGTAAGAACTCTGACTCTGAGTCAGAACAATGTTCCTGAGCGCGAAGCAGTGCCTGAACTGCTGTTACGAAGATGAGCACAAGCATTTTCTGAATTGCGTGACTCGTTGACCCCACCGAAGCCTCCTCTGGCCACCTTCGCTAGAGTTCACCGTCATCGGCACATGCCGAGTGAGTTGTGCGGATTCGATCTCCATCACGGCTGGTTCCGGGGGAATCAGTCCGTCCGGCCTGATTCTCGTGAATGCAGAGCCGGACCGAAAGGAGCACGATGCAGCAGGGCTCGGAGGAGGAAGACGTGGAGCGCCGCGAGAAAGATCAGCGGCGTTACCCCACCAGGTGGGAGAAACTCACCCGGTGGGGCACCGTTTTCGTCCTGGTAAATCAGCTGGTGGATCTCAGTGACACGCTGATCCGGCTGATGTACCGCTGAGGTCGGGTGGCCAGTCGTACCAGGGCTGACCACCTGACAAGATCACCCAAAAGGGTTTCCTGTTTTGCTGTTTTGACGCCCAGCAATTCCGAGACTAGTCCACCCTGCGTTCACGCCAGTACAGGCCCTGCCGAAAGTGAACGCGTGATGGCCCTCGAGCCGCCGGATGGCGTATCGAGGCCTGGGACGTTGTCAGGACACCGCATGTCCGTGGCTGCCGTCGGACGTTGTCGGCCGGGTCACCGGTTGGCCTTAGGGTGGAAACCTGCTGGCGCCGGAGTAAAGGGTCCAGCGTCATCACTTCGACCGCAGCAGCGTGTCGGCAAGCCGCTGGCCCACGGCGATGCCGACGCCAGTGGCCAGCGCGGTCAGTAGCCGCCCGGCCAGCCGAGGCCCTTCCCTGCACAGTGCTGCCGATGCCGGTGCTGCCCTGGCCGGACCGACCAGCTCGATCGGAGCGAGTTCGGGCTGTGCCTGGTCGGCGATGTTGTCGGCAGGCGACGCGCCGGTGGGCCGGGGCACGCGGTGCAAGTCCCCGGCGACGTCGGCGAGCTTGGCGGCCACGGGCTGGCCATCCCAGACCAGCAGTTCGACGCGGCCCAGGGCGGCGAGTTCGGCGAATCGGCCGTCGGCGCTGCCGACGAGGAAGATCCGCCCGCCTTCGGCGTGGACATGGCGGGCGTGCGTGAGCAGCGCCAACTCCGCGGCATCCGGACCGGGCGACACCCGCAGCGGCGCGATCCGCAGCTCGGCCAGCACCGACGCGACCGGGTCGGCTTCGTCACCGTCGGCCAGGGCGTAGGCGGCTACCACGTGGTGGACTGCGCCGGCGGCAACGAGCAGTGCCTTTAACCGGGCCCGCAACGGCCGGGGCCGCAGGAGCACCGTGCCGAGGTTTTCCAGGTCCACCAGGAAACCGACGACACGGCCAAGGAACGCGCGATTGGCGCGGGCGATCTCGATGATCTCCGGCCGGATCGCCAGCGCTCGGCGTGCGGCGGCGCGATCGACCGGGCGGTGGTCGCTGCCGCCGAGGTAGTAGTCATACATCCGGGCGATGCTCGGCAGCTCCTCGGCGTCGTCCGGTGTGGCCACCCCGTCCCCTGTCTCCCGGTGTCTCGATCGTGTCACCGGCAGCCACGTTACAGTCCCGCCGGTCTCGATCCCATCCCCGACAACAGGTGGCGTCCATGTCCTCCCGCACGGTCAGCGCGCTGCGCCAGCAGAAGATCGACCACTGGTTCGACGCCTTCGACACCACCGGCGACCAGACCTTGGAACGCGCCGACTTCGTCCTGCTCGCTGATCGCTACGCCACCACCTGCGGCCTGCCCGCAGGCGATCCCGCGCAGCAGCGCATCCTGGCGGTGATGCTCGGCCTGTGGGACGGCCAGTTCCCCGACGGCACCGGCCACACCGCGTGCCTGGGCAAACAAGACTGGGTCGCGGCCGTCCTGGACGCGATCGACACCGATCCCGACGGCTACCGGTGGACGCTGGGGCTCATCGCCGACACCTTCTTCGATGCCTGCGACTCCGACGGCAGCGGCGCACTCAACCGCGACGAGCACGCGCCTCTCCTCATCGCCGCGACCGGCTGCACACCGGAGCAGGCCCACCGCGCGTTCGACCTCATGGACACCAACGGCGACGGCGTCCTCTCCCGCGCCGAAGTGTGCCAAGCGTTCGAAGACTTCGTCCTGAGCCAAGACCCCCACGCACCCGGCAACTGGTTCTTCGGCCCCTTCACCTGAGCGCCACCCGCACCGCGAGTCGGACCCGGCCTTGAGACTGGCTCGCTAGACGCCTGCCGCTGCTGCTCGTCCCCCACTCTTTGTCGTGGGATCAGGGACTCACCCGAAGTAATGGACCGGACCGTAATGGAACGCCGTCCACCGTGGATGTCCTACCGTGCTTCGAAAATGGTGCCCCCTCGTCCGGCGCGGCATCACGCCGACGGACAAACCCACCCGGCCCCACCCGTCTCAGCGGGGCGGGGCGGGCGTACGAAAACCAGCCTGGCAGCCCCGGGACCCCACGGAGGCCAGCCACCGGGCCACTCACCCGTTGCAGCTGGACATCGGGCCCGTCCGGCGCCCACCGCTGGGCCGACCGGGACCGGACAACCAGTCCGCACCGCGCGATGTCACCCGACCGGCCCCTGAAACAAGCAGTGCCGCGACTGGCGCTTCCTGGCCCGGGGCTAGAACCAGCGCACCGGCGTGGCTGCCGGACCAAACCTGGTCGCTGCCCTATGACCAGGTCCGTCAGCACCGGCAGGGCTGCGGTCCCTTCGTGGACCGGCATCCGCCCAGTGCCGCGTAGACGTCGCCGGCGAAAGCGAGTTCCTCTATGAAGGCCTGTTCGCCTGCCGCGCGGCCGCTTCCCAGCTACCGCCGGGATCCCGGCGACGGCCTGATGCCTGCACGGCCGCGGTGCCGGTGGGCCGAGCAGCCCGACGTGAGTCCAGAACCCGCTCGCGCTGAACTGTCCCTCGGTCTTGTCCGGAAGTCCGGACGTCGCCCGCGCGGCCTGGCGCTGGAGCGGATCAGTCGCCTGAAAGCGTGGTTTCTCCCCGCTCGCGCCAGGCAACTCCGCGGGAAGGATCCCCGTGGCCCGGGATTCGCAGGGTCGGCGGCGTGTACACCTCTCCCAGATTCACGCCGCCGGCCACGTGGCCGGTTCCCCGGTGTCAGCGCAGCAGGGGAGCCGGCCACTTCCACACTCGCTCGGCGGCTCGCCCAGGCAGCGTCCTGAATGGACAGTGAAACACGGTGGGCGAAAGTCAGGGCCCGGTGGCCAGTTTCCGGCCAAGGTGCCGTGCGGAAGAATTCAGGGGTGAGTGCGTCCAGCGAACCGGCCGACCTGCAGGCCGTGATCGATCACCTCCACACCGCGCTGGCCTCGCAGCCGGTGATCGAGCAGGCCAAAGGGATGATCATGATGCTCCGGGACTGGAACGCCGACCAAGCGTTCGCCGCGCTGCGCGAGGTCTCCCAGCACGCCAACGTCAAACTCCACCACGTCGCGGCCGTGGTCGTCGCCTCCGGCACCAGTGCCGAGTCCTCCGGCGTCACCGAGAACGTCGCGCGGCGGGTGCGGCACGAAGTCCAGCGGCGGATCCTCGGAGCCGGATTCGGCGACTAGCAGCCCCGGCCGGGGCGCCGGGAAGATTGTGCGCCCCGCCAGCCCGCTGCTGGACTAACGGGGCCCGGACCGTCTACCCCATACGACAAACGATCCGCTCTTCCGGTTTCCACCCTCCGCTCGGCGCAAACCTCCAGCGACGGGGTGAACGTGATCATGAGTGGCGGGCAACGCTGCCTCGGCTACCGTCAACAGTTGTCACGAGCCGTAGCGGGCTGTGTGTCCCGCAGAGGAGGTCGACATGAGCACGGAAGAGCACAGCGCGATGGCCGAGCGGGCCGCCGCGGCCGGCGGGAACGCGTTCGAGGTGAGCGTGACCCGCCTCGGCGATGGGCGCGTGGTCGTCGACGTCGCCGGCGAGCTGGACATGGCGACCACGCCACGCTTGACGAACGCAGTGGCGGCGGAGCCCGGGCCGGACACCACCTGCCTGGTGGTGGACCTGTCCAAGGTCACGTTCCTCGCCACGGCCGGGATCACCCAGCTGGTCGCGCTCCACACCCGTGCGGTCGGGGCGAACGTGCCGCTGCTCCTGGTTCCCGGTCCCAGGATCGTGTGGCGGCCGCTGGAACTCATGGGCCTGCTGGACCTGTTCATCGTGCATCCCAACCGGGCCGCCGCCCTCAACGCCGCGCCCATCAATCCCCGGCGCTCAACGGACGCGGGGTGACTGCGGAGCCCCTGGTCTATCCGGGGATCCGGATCTCGCTTGGCTCCCACCTGGCCCGCGCCCGCCGACTGCTGCGCGGCCTTGCCGCCGCCGTCCTGGTCACCCTCGTCGCCGGTACCGCGATGGGCGTTTCCACGATCCGTCTCGGATCGGACGGCTCGGGCTCAGGGGGTTAGGGACGTTCGCATCGCACCGCCTCTCCACATCAACACTCAGACCACGCGGGCCGGCACAAGGGAACCGGCGACCCGATATGCCGCCTCCTTGGCGCCGTCGCCCTTGTTATCTCCACATCAGGTAGGGGGTCGTGTTCACGCGATAGCAGCCCGATACCGGCGAGCAACATACGACGAGCAACCCCATTAGGGTCATATGCGTGCCGGTCAGGGGCTCCCGGCACCCACTCGATAGGGGTGAATGCCGACAATACTTACGCCCGTGTCAGTAGATTTGACTTTCGCGGGACCAAGACGCGTTCGGCACTGTCCCCTATATCCGACGCCTTCGCCAATCAAGGAGAACGTATGCTCAAGAAGATCGGCATCGTCGCGGCCGCCATCGCAGCTGGTGCCCTACTGGGTGGCGGCGTCGCTTCCGCCGACACCCCGGGCGGGCATAACCACGGCTCGGACCACAGCGGCCAGGTCGGACTGCTCAATCTGAACAACCTGGACGTCTTGCACAACGTCAACGCGACCCTGGGGGTCTGCGACAACGCCGTCAACGTGCTCGGCGTCCAGGTGCCCGTCAAAAACTCGCTTAATGGTATCGGTATCCCGATCCTGTCCCCGGGCCAGCACCACGCGAGCAGCCAATCGCCCCAGAACTGCGCGGCCGGCGGCATCGTCAGCGGCGGCTCCATCCAGGACAACTGATTTCCGCGTGCTGACTGAATCGTGATTACCGCGTAACCATTTGCACGAGATCAGCAGCAGGTGCCACTGCTGCCGATAAGCACCTGCCGAAACGCGAAAATAGCAATTTCACTTGGCCTTCGCGTTCCGACCAGGCCCCTGATGATCTCGTGCCAGTGCGGGTGGGATCGGCGATGCATCGACGCATTACGTCGATCCCACCCACACCTCACAGGGCACAGGCCGTCTGTACAACTGACAAGCCACAACCAACTGAACGATCTCTCTCACACACACTGGCGCTGCCGAACTGAGGGGCCCGGGCGTTTTCCGGACAGCTGCCAAGTTGCTTATTTTAAGCTGCGAGCTGTTGGTTCAAGTACTCGGCGTGGGCGTCGTCTGGCGTTTTGTACCCGAGCGCCGAGTGGAGACGTGGGCTATTGTAGCGTAATTCAATGTAGCGTGCAATATCCGCTGTCGCATGCTGGCGTGCGGGATAAATGGTGCGATGGAAAAGCTCATTCTTCAGGGTCGCGAAGAACAATTCGGCCATGCTGTTGTCGTAGCAGATTCCTGTGCGTCCGACCGATTGTCGGATCGTGAGCGATTTCAGCGTCTTGCCGAATTGTGCTGATGTGTAATTGCTGCCGAGATCAGAGTGGAAGATCGCGTCCGGGGTGAGAGCGTAGTTTTGTGCGGCCCTGCGGATCGCGTTTTTGATGAGTGGGGTTTTCTAGCTGTCGTCCATTGCCCATCCGACGACCGCTTTGGTGTGACAGTCAATGACCGTGGCGAGATAAACCCAGCCTTCCCACGTCGGCACGTAGATGATATCGCCAACCATTTTCTCGCCGGGCGCGTCCGCGGTGAAGTCCCGTGCCACGAGGTCGGGGGACCTGTCGGGCGGCCGGATCGGCGTCGGTCAGGCTGTGCCGCCACGGACGTGGCCGGCAGGGCATCAAGCCCAGCTCGCGCATGATGCCGCGGATCAGTTCGGGTGTGCGGAACTCGCCCTGGCGGGCCAGCTTGGCGTGTACGCGCCGGCGACCATAGGTCTCGCCAGACGCCTCGAAGATCGCCGTTACGAGCATCGTGAGGCCGGCCCGCCCCCGAGTCCGGCCGCTCACGCCATTCGTAATATCCCGAGGTTGATACGCCAAGCCAGGCGCACATGTTGATGACGGTGTGTTTCTTCTCGTCCTGCTCGGTGGCATCCTTCTCCGCGTCGATGAACTCGTACTTGTCGCTCACCGATATTCGCTCGCGAAGAAGGCAGCGGCTTTTCCCAAGAATTCTTTCTCGAGCCGCAGCTCGCGGACTTCTTTCTCCAGCTCACGTAGCCGCGCCCGCTCTGGCACCGTCAAGGGCGGCTCATCCGCGGCATGAGTTTTTCCGGTGGTCGTTGACCCAGTTACGGAGCGTCTGCTCGGTGAGACCCAACTCCCGCGCGACCGACGCCGTCGACCGAGACGACTCCACCACCATTTTTGCCGCCTCCTCCTTGAACGCAGGAGTAAACGACCGACGTTTCCTTGACACGAAAACCCTCTCTTCCGAATGAAAACCCTAGCGGGTTCGCTATCCGGAAGATCCGGGGCCCCTCAGCGTCATCTGGTACTCGCAAGCCACAGGAGATATTCGGCCCGGGTTGAAGGCATCATGACCACCTAGTCGCAATGTTGATTCAGAATCAGGAACAGCGCGAATGGTGGGCGGATGCCCGGGGAGACCGAAGGATGGGCCGCTTTCGCGAACGGTGCGTCAACCTGACCTTGAGCACTCCCGCGCCGCCTGTGGATTTTGTGTGGAGGAGCCCACCTTTCTTGACGACAAGATTTTGATCAGTGCGTCGCACGGTATGGCGCCAAAGCTGATCTAGGGCCTGTATCGAAGTCGTTGCGGGCGGGGTTGAGGTGGAAGTTGGTGTTGTTGGGCGTGTCGGTGGTCGACATGGGTGAGGTCTCCGGTAGTTGGTTCGTCGACCAAGAAGAACCTGAACACCACTGGAGACCTCGTGGACACCTTAGCGGTGACGAGGCGGTTCGACCTGACCGACGAGCAGTGGGCAACGCTGGAGCCGTTGCTGCCTGAACCGTCACGGCCGGGTCGCCCGTCGTTGTGGAGCAAGCGGCAGTTGATCGACGGGATCCGGTGGCGGGTGCGTACCGGTGCGCCGTGGCGGGACATGCCCGAAGGGTATGGATCCTGGGCGGCAGTTTATGGACTGTTCCGGCGCTGGCAACGCGCTGGTGTCTGGCAGCGGATCCTGACCGTGTTGCAGGCGCTGGCCGAGACGGCCGGGCGGATCACGTGGGACGTCAGCGTGGACTCCACGATCGCCCGGGCGCACCAGCATGCCGCGGGTGCGCGGAAAAGGGGGATCTGCAGGCCGAGCCGCCGGGCGGGGTCACCACCGAACCTGATGATCATGCGTTGGGGCGGTCACGGGGCGGACTGACCACGAAGCTGCATCTGGGGTGTGAGCAGGGGCAGAAGCCGTTGTCGATCGTGCTGACCGCCGGACAGCGGAATGACAGCCCGCAGTTCATTCCGGTCCTGGCCGGGATTCGGGTGCCTCGGCCAGCCGGTGGCCGGCCGCGCACGCGTCCTGATCGGGTGTTGGCGGATAAGGCCTACACCTCGAAAGCCAACCGAGCGCACCTGCGCGGTCGCGGGATCAAAGCGACTATCCCGAGCAAGGCCGATCAGGACGCGCACCGCAAGGCGAAGGGGGCGAAGGGCGGGCGGCCACCGGCTTTCGACCCCGAGATCTACACACAGCGCCACGCCGTGGAATGCGGCATCAACCGGCTCAAACGCCACCGCGCCGTGGCCACCCGCTACGACAAACTCGCCGTCCGCTACGAAGCCACGGTCCAACTCGCCGCGATCAACGAATGGCTCTAACCGACTTCGATACAGGCCCTAGGGCGTGTTTCATAAGCCATGTTCGCGGTCTTCGCGCCCAGGTGGCCCCTGACGGCACGGGCGGACGCGGCCGAGTACGACCCGGTACGAGGCCGATCCGCCCGCACCGTCAGGAACCACCTGGATCACGAAGCCCATCGAACAGACTTATGAAACACGCCCTAGCTCCCTTTCGGCTCGGGGCACCACGCCTTGGCTCATACGCTCTTGGCTGTCCGCGGATCCGTGGTTGGATCGATCACATGTCCGCCATCATCGTCGCCGTGATCGCAGCCGTCGCCTCCGTCGCCGCCGCGGTGGTCGCCGGGATGTTCGCGTCGGCATCGCGTCGTTACGAAGCCCGTGCGCAACGTGTGGATCAGGCCAGGGAACGGATTTCGGAACCGAAACGCACCATGTACGAACCCGTCGTCGACATGCTGGACCGCATGTTCACCAGCGACGACGTGCCCACCGAGGAGGAACTGAAACACAAGCGCCGTTTCGACACCTGGGTGAACGTGTACGGCTCCGACGGCATCGTCCGGGCGTACTCCCGCCTCATGCAGGCCCTGCCCCTCGGCCCTCCCGCCGACATCCAGTTCCGGCTCTACGCGGACTTCCTGATCGAGGTCCGCAAGGACATCGGCGATCAGGACAGCACGGTCGACCGGATGCAGATCCTCGGCCCGCGGTCGGCGCATCTCTCCGATCGCCGAAGCCTGACCGACTCCGACATCGACACGGTCTGCAAACGCCTCGGCTGGACCCCGCCTTGGCGCACCGGCAAGTGAGCCGTCAACGTAGGCGTCGATCTTGGCCTGCTGCGATGCCGACCTGCTCCGATGCCGGGCAATGCGCAGTCTGGTAACTCGTTTCGGACGGATCGGCGCCAGTCCCGGCACCGCCTGTGCGGGCGGTGCCGGGACTTGGCCGCGCCGGCTCTCAGAGTTTGCGTCCCACCCGTACGCCGTTGGCGCCTTGGCCGTCGAACGGCGTCACTCCTTCGGACTTGAGGCCGAACTCGGCCATCCAGCCGGAGTACTCCTCCGCCGTGTAGTTGCGTCCCCAGGTCTCGATGATGGCGGGCCGGACACCGATGTGGTCGGCGCCGAACCGGGCCAGCCATCCGGCAAAGCCGATGTCAGCGTCAGCCCCGGGTTCTCCCCTGCCGGTCCTCGGTTTTCCCTTGTGGCAGCCGAACATCGGGTCGCCGGGCATCGGCTGCTGACCTGTCTCCGGGTCACGCACGGTTCGAGCCAGGGCCCGCCAGCGTTCGGCGGGGAACTTCGTCTCGGGCATGTGGCAGTTGTCGGCACGAACCGGGCACGGACCGCACGGAAACGTGCGGTACGGGATCGCCCGTAGTTCGGACGCCGAACGGGCATCGCACCGATGCGAACCAGAGGAGAGCGACACCTCGGCGTCAGGAGTGCTCATCGTGGCGGAGCTCCAATCCGGAATCGGTGATCGTGGCGACGAGGAATGATCGCAGCAGCCCGCTCTCGCCGTCAGGCGAGGAGAGCGGGCTGCGAGCGTACCGAGATGGACGTCGAGGCCACCTACGTCGATTCCCATGGCCCGTCCGAAATCGGAGTCGGCGTCACCAAGCTGCTGGGTTTGAGCTCAAGCCACGGTTGAGCGGATCAACGTCACCAAACTCTACCTGCCTGACGGCGACCTCCGGTCCCAGATCCCGGACCTGGCGCCGTTGCTGTCGCGACGCGGCCCGATCCGGTGGGACCCGACCCAGCTGATCAGCAGCGTGTCCAGCTGGGTCAGGTTCACCCCACGTACTCACGGTGACGTTCCGCGCCTGCGTCGTACGAACCCCGCCCTCGAAGGACACCGTGACGCAGTCGCCACGCTCGCCGAACGCCTCGCCAAGGTCCCCATCCTGCCGGGCCTACACCAGAGCAACTCGGCACCGACCACGCGTGTGTCGCGCTCACCGCCGTCCAGGACAGCATCACCGGAGAGGCCATCAAGCCCCAGCCGCTATCACGATTCGGCGGCAGGCGACCAATCGCCAATTCGAGTGAGCCCCCGCCGCGACGTGGTCCACGGGGCAAACTCAGCAGCGGCGGAATCCGTGACTACCAATACCGACTCGTCCAGCGTGTGGAACAAGCGTTCCTTCGCGCCCGTCTCATCGATTTCGCCCGCGATCAGCAGCAGCGGCCGTTCGCCGATTTGCAAGCTCGCCTGGGCCAGAACGCCCTCGTCAGCGAAGACAGCCACATGTTTGACCTGTCCAATCGGCAACTCGACCAACGTCCTCCATCGGTAGATTCCGCCCCACAGCCCCTTGTCTCGAAACAGTGCTTCCGGGACAGCCCGTAGCCCGAACGCGGTGTCGTCTTGGTAGGTATTGACACTCCACACGGCGTCATCGTCCAGACGTACCTGCAAGCCGAGCAGCTGCAAACAGTGCGCCCTCGAGTCTGCGAACTGGGGGCCGCTGCCCGCCACACTGTCCCGCAGCGTCATCTCCACGCCAGTCCACGACTCGACGTACCTACCACACAGCGACGCGAACTCCCGCGACCGCTCGGCTACCCAGTCATCCTCCATCACACCAGCAGTATGTCCGCAACTCCGGAAGATCGTTACCGGATATTCGCAATAACCTGCCGCGCCTCGCGCCTGCGCGGGACCCTGGTCTGGCACATCGTCCGACGCCCTCGCGGCCTGATCGGCGGAGCAATCCAATATGGACACTTGTTCGTGAAAGTCACTCGCGGATAGGCGGGGAGCTACGACTCCGGCTTCCCCGACCACCACGCCTTTGAGGACTGGCTCTACCGGCTGGAACAGCTCGGCGACTGGGAGCAACGCCTCGCCGCCGGCGAACACGTCAGCGGCCCCGCCGCAGACACCTATCAGACCCGACGAACTGCGGCTTACACCGCTTACGCCACCGGCGCACGGCCACGGTGACCAACGCCCGGGACTGCTCAGGGTTTGGTTGACACCTGACCCTGTGACGCTTCGGTCTTGCTTGGAAGGAGTCATCCTGCCTAACCCCACAGGTCGCCTCACGACAGCAGGGTCTCGCCAGACGACACGGTGAGGACGGCGGCCAGCCCGGCCGGACGCCGACTACCGCACGTGGTGAGTGCGCCCCGCCGAACTGCCACTGACGCCGCCAGCCGCGCCGCATCATCCCTGCATCGGCACGAACCCACGGTTAGCCCAGACCAAAGATCCATGACCGCCGGACGATCACTTCCTGAGCATTGGCCGCACTGGCTAAAATATTAGCCGCGCCTCGTTGCCTGCTATCCCTCGCACACGCGCATTAAGTCATTCATATCCCGAATTCGGCTTCCATATTTCATTACCAATATGCACCGAGGGGACCCTGAAGACCGCTGGCTCATGGTTTAGATTCCAGCCGAGTATGTTGTCATCACCGTTATTGATGAGCACCTCAAGGATAATCTCGGCCATCGACTTCGAGCTTTCTTTCCACTCATCGAGGTCTTGGTTGCAGTAAGCGACTGGCCAATGATCCGGCTCAGATCGGCCGGTCACCCAGCAGAACATTCCTCCTTGCAGGTCATCTCCCCATGGAAGAAGTCCTCCACACTCCGGGAATAGCCGGCAGTCGACGTCATCCAGGTAGGCCATTTCCTCGTCCCCGATGACATCGATCACCGCGCGAACATCTTTTTCGATGTAATCAGAAAGGTCTACGCGGGCGTCGATAGGGTTACGAACCCAGATCGCGTTTCGATAGCTTCCAGAAGGAAACCTCGAGAGCAGCTGCTTGTAGTCACCCGGTAGTGAAGTGCCGAGTTCGCGTTCAACGAACGCCCAGTCACGTGCGGTCTCGTTTTCGCCCCGAGAAGGAGTACACCGTTGACGAAGCACTCGCCGTTGGTGAAGAGCACGACGAGTCCACTGTCGAACTGTGCCGCCTTGGTGTCGGAGGCCTCTGGTCCGGGGTGTGCCTGTCCAGGTGCGGAGGAAGTGCTCGGCGACGTCGCTGGCGGCTCGGCCGGCCTCATCCGCGCTCTTGCCCGCGGCCACTGCGGACTTGCGGGCGTCTTCGGCGTAGCCGGCCGCGCGGGTCGCCGCGCTTCGCGCCGACGGAGCGTCGCCGGTTCACGTGACTGCGCCGCGGCGGCCTGTGCTGCCTACGGTCGACCCCAGCAGCGGCGAAAGGGGGACGGCGGTGGACCTCGGTGCGGTCGTGGCGTTCCTGCGCGCACTCGTCGTGATCATCGTGGTCGCCCGGCTATTGGGCCTGCTCTGTCGGCGGTTCGGACAGCCGGAGGTGATCGGTGAGATCACTGGTGGCATCCTGCTCGGCCCGACCCTGTTGCACGGCGCGATCACCCGAGAACTCTTTCCAGCCGATATCCGCCCGGCGCTCACGGCGCTGTCTACCGTCGGGATCTGCGTCTTCATGTTCTTGGTGGGGCTGCACCTGGCCGACAGCGGCCTGCGTGGGCAAGGTCGGATCACCGTGGTGCTGTCGCTGGGCTCGATGGTCGTGCCGTTCGTGGTCGGCACCCTGTTCGCGATCGGCTTGATGGGTGATCGGTCGGGCCGGACCGCAGTCCTGTTCTGCCTCTACGTGGGTACCGCGATGTCGATCACCGCGTTCCCGGTACTGGCCCGGATCTTGACCGACCGCAACCTCATCGATACCCCCATCGGCGGTCTGGCGCTCGCTACGGCGGCAGTCGGTGACGTGCTCGCCTGGTCGATGCTCGCGGTCCTAGTGGCGTTCTCCAATGGGGACACTCCACCGTGGCGCGTGCTGCTCGTGCTGCCGTTCGTGGCGGTCCTCGTCGGGGTGGTGCGGCCACTGCTGGCTAGGCTGGCGGCTCGCCCGCCCGCGGTCCGGCCTCGTGGAACGGGCACCCGGATGATCCTCGGTACCGGCCTGCTGGTCGCGATCGCCGCCGCCCTCACGCTTTCGTCGAACGCTACCGCGTGGATGGGGCTGCACAGCATCTTCGGGGCGTTCCTGCTCGGCGCGGTCATGCCCCGTGAAGGCGCCGCCACCCTCCGGGCGCGGGTGCTGCCATGGACCGAGCGGACCGTCCGGACGGTGTTGCTACCCCCGTTCTTCGTGGTGGCCGGCTTCGCGGTTGACCTGTCTGGAATGGACGGTCGGGAGCTCGGCCTGCTGCTGTTGATCCTGCTGGTCGCGAATGGCGGCAAGCTGTCCGGCGCCTTCGGGGCCGCCCGGCTGGCCCGAATGTCCACCCGGCACAGCGCCACCCTCGCCCTGCTGGTCAACACTCGCGGGCTCACCGAGCTGATCGTCCTGGCGGTCGGTCTCCAGATCGGCCTGCTCGACCAGCGGCTGTACTCGCTGATGGTCGTGATGGCGGTGGTCACCACGCTGATGCCGGGTCTGCTGCTGCCCTTCGTCTATCCGCGGCGCCAGGCGGCGCGCGACCGCGAGCCTGGGCCGTCACCGAGTCCGCACCACCACTGAAAAGGAGTCGATGCCGTGAACCCGTTCGCCGACCCGGAGGGCCGTTTCCTGGTGCTCGTCAACGACCAGGACCAGTACTCGTTATGGCCGAGCCGCCGGGCGGTACCGGCCGGCTGGCAGATCGTGCACGCCGAGAACGGCCTGCAGTCGTCCCTGGACTACGTCGAGAGCCACTGGACCGGCCTGCAGCCGCTCAGCGCCCGCTGAGCGCGGATAGAACGGAACGGGCAACCTGTGCTTGCTATCTCGGACTTCCTGGAAGAACTGCGCCTCGCCGGCGTGCAGCTGTGGCTGCAGGACGGCAGGCTGCGCTACCGGCCGGCCGGCGGGCTCGACGGGGAACGGCTGGCGGTGCTGCGCGAACGGCGTGCCGAGGTGATCGCCGCCATCCGCGCCGACCCGGTGCCGGCGGCGCGGCCAGACAGGATCCCGCTGTCCGAGCACCAGCAGGGCATGTGGTTCCTCGATCAGATGGACCTGCTCGGCCCCGCTTACAACCACACCGCGCTGTACCGGATCACCGGGGAGCTGGACGTGCCGGCGCTGCGGTCGGCGATCACGGAGATCCTGCGGCGCCACGAGATTCTGCGGACCGCCTTCCCTGCGCGCGACGGGGTCGGCGTCCAGGTGGTGGAGTCGGCGGGCGACCCCCGCTTCACGATCCACGATCTGTCCGGCCTCTCCCCTGCCGAGCAGGACCGGTGGCTGGACGACCGGAAGCAGCGATACCGCGAGCACCGGTTCGACATCTCCGTGGCACGCAACTTCGGCACCGAACTGGTCCGCCTCGGCCCGGCCACGCACGTGCTGGTCTTCCGTGCGTACCACCTGGTGATCGACGGGTCCTCGTTTTCGATCCTCTTCCACGAGCTGCGCACGCTCTACGCGGCCTGCCGCAGCGGGACACCGTCCCCGCTGCCCGAGCTGACCATGCAGTACGCCGACTACGCGCTGTGGCAGCAGGGCCGGGACGGCACCGAGGCCGAACGGCACCTGGAGTACTGGAAGGACCGGCTGGCGGGCGCGCCGCATTCCCTCGGCCTGCCGACCGACCGGCCCCGGGCCGCCGTCGCCCAACTCGCCGGCGACCTGGTCCAGGTGCCCGTGCCTGCCGAGGTCGCCGACGGGCTGCGCCGGTTGGCCCGGCGGGAGGACGCCACGCTGTCCATGGTGCTGCTCGCGGCGTTCCACACGCTGCTGTACCGGTGGAGCGGGCAGACAGATGTCAGCATCGGGATGATCGTCGACGGGCGGGCGCACCCGGACGTCGCGGCCAGCATCGGCCACTTCGTCAACCCGGTGGTGCTGCGGGCCGACCTAGCCGGGCGCCCGACCTTCGCGGGGGTGCTCGGCCAGCTCCGGCCGCGGCTGATCGAGGCGCTGGAGCACCGGCACGTGTCATTCGACCGGCTGGTGGCCGAGCTGCGGCCGCAGCGGGACCTGGCGGTGCACCCGCTGTTCCAGGTGCTGTTCACCCACCTGGTGATCAACGATTTTGACCTCCTCGACGGCCTGGCCGTCACGCCGATCGAGGCGGCCGGGCGCAAGGCGATGTTCGAGCTCACGCTGGCCGCCTCGGAGACCGAGGCGGGTGAGCTGAGCATCGACATGGACTACCAGACCGCACTGTTTGACCGGGCCACCATTGAGCACCTGGCCGGCTATCTCGTCACGCTGCTGGCCGGGTTGGTCGCCGCGCCCGACGAGCCGATCGACGACCTGCCCCTGATGTCGGGCGCGCGGCAACACGAGGTGCTCGAGGGCTGGAACGACACGGCCCGTCTGTTCGACGACGATGCCTGCCTGCACCAGCTCGTCGAGCGGCAGGCCGCCGCCACGCCGGCCGCCGTCGCGGCGGTGTTCGAAGACCGGACGCTGACCTACCAGGAGCTGGACGAGCGGGTGAACGCCCTGGCCTGGCGCCTGCGCGAGCTGGGCGTCGGCCCGGACGAGCGGGTCGGCATCGGCCTCCATCGATCACTCGACCTGCTGGTCGCCACCCTGGCAGTGCTCAAGGCCGGCGGGGCCTGTGTCCCGATCGACCCGACCTACCCGGTCGCCCGCCGACAGCTGATCGCCGAGGACGCGGCGCTGCGGCTGCTGATCCACCCGGCCGCGGGCGAGGACGGAGCCGCCGAGCCAGCCCCGGTGCTGGCGTTCGACGCGTTCGGCGCCCCGGCCAGCGCCACCGGCCCGGCGAACCTGGCGGACCCGGCCAACATCGCCTGGGTTCTCTACACCTCCGGGTCCACCGGCCGACCGAAGGGCGTGGCCATGTCGCACCGGGCCCTGCACAACCAGGTGCAGTGGCAGCGCCGTCAGCGCCCCGGCGGCCGCGGACGCACGCTGCAGTGGGCCGCGCTCAGCTTCGACATCTTCTACCAGGAGATGATGACCACGTTGTCGGCCGGCGACACGCTCGTCCTGGTCAGCGAGGACGTGCGACATGACTTCGAGCGGTTGCTCGAAGTCATCGAGCAGCAGCGGATCGAGCGGATCTTCATGCCGTACGTGGCCCTGCGCGAGCTGGCCGAGCTGGCCATGCGCCTCGGCCGGATCCCGCGGTCGCTGCGCGCGGTGCTCACGGCGGGCGAGCAGCTTCAGGCCACTCCGGCGATCCGGGCCTTCTTCGGGCAGCTGCCGGACTGCACGCTGTACAACCAGTACGGACCGATCGAAGTGCACCTGGCCACCTCCCACCGGCTCGACCGCAATCCCGCAGAGTGGCCGGCGCTGCCGCCGATCGGCCTGCCCTTCGACAACGTGCGGACCTATGTGCTCGACGCCGAGCTGAGGCCGGTGCCACCCGGAGTGGCAGGCGAGCTGTTCGTCGGCGGGATCGCGCTCGCCCGCGGCTACCTTGGCCGGCCGGAGCTGACGGCGGAGCGGTTCCTGCCCGACCCATTCGGCGCCGGCACCCGGATGTACCGCACCGGCGACCAAGTCCGCTGGAACTCCGCCGGCCTGCTGGAGTTCCTCGGCCGGTTCGACGACCAGGTGAAGATCCGCGGGTTCCGGGTCGAGGTCGCCGAGGTCGAGGCGGTCCTCACCGGCTGCCCCGGGGTGCGCGAATGCGCCGTCGGCGCCCACCGGTACGGGGCGGGCGATCGGCGTCTGGTCGCCTACGTCGTGCCGGATCCGGACGCCCCGCCTGCCGCCGCCGAACTCCGCGCCTTCCTGGCCGCGCGTTTGCCGGACTACATGGTGCCTGCCGCCTACCAGACGGTGCCGGACCTGCCGCGGACGCCGAGCGGGAAGCTGAGCCGTCGGCTGCTGCCGCGGCCGGACGACGAGGCCGAGTGGGCAGGCGCGGCCGAGTACGAGGCGCCGGGCACGCCGCTGGAGCAGCAGATCGCCGCGGTCTGGGCCGAGGTGCTGGCCGTGCCCCGGGTCGGCAGGCAGGACAACTTCTTCGAACTGGGCGGCCACTCGCTGCTGGCGGTCGCCGTCGTCGCCCGGCTCGCCGAGGTCACCGGGCGGACAGTCACCCTGCGCACCCTCTTCGAGGCCCCGACCGTGGCAGGCTTCGCCGAGCGGCTGAGCGACGCCGAGCCGCGATGACCGGTGCCGCCCGGCGGAGGTTCGACGCCGAGGACGTCGGCCCGAGCGTGCCGTCCGGATCCACAACGGACGGATGCGGTCAGCGGGTCTGGCCGCTCGCCTGGTCGACGTCCTCGAGCACGATGGCGAACTGGATCCAGGCGGCCGCGCAGGACCTCGCGAGCGTGCCGAGGTTGATCCGGGAGTGCGGCGGGATGCGGCGCAGCGGGAGCCGGATCTCGTCGGGCAGCAACACCCGCGGACCGAGCCAGCGCAGCAGCGTCCGGCCGGACTCGGTGCAGCGCAGGGCCGGATCCTGCTGGAGGGTCTCGAGCAGGGACCGCAATTCCTCGGAGGGATCGTCCTGCGGCAGCTTCACGGTCAGCTGCCTGCTCGCCGTCCGGTTGTCGCGCATGGGCCGGGTCCGCCGGTCAAGGACCGGGTCTTCGCCGGCCCTCAGGCGCGCGCGGACGCTGCGCGCGGTCTCCACCGAGATGCCTGCCTCGCGCGCGATGCCGCGCAGCGTCGCGTCCGGGTGCCGGGCGATCAACTCGGCCGCGGCCTGCCGTCCAGCCGCACCGTTGACCGGCCGGACTCGGCCGTCCCGGCCGACCCTCGCCGGTGCGGGCGAGCCGTCGAGCTTGCGGCGCAGCGCTCCGACGGTCTTCGCGGCTAGGCCGGAGGAGACGGCGATGGCCCGGTCGGACAGCCGCGGGTGGGTACGGATGATCCGAGCCGCCGCGGCTCGCCGATCGACGAGCGTGAGGGGCATGCCGTGCGACACGTTGAGCCGGACGGCGAGCAGGAACGCCTCGTTTTCGTCGCCGTCGAACAGCTGGGCGGAGATCTCCGGCTCGCCGCGCAGCCGGGCGGCGGTGAGCCGGTGCATACCGTCGATGACGCGGTTCGTCCCGCGGTGCACCACGATCGGCGGCAGGTCCGCCTCCGTCTGCGCCAGCGATCTCGCGTGCGCCATGTCCACGCCGGCGGACCGCGGCGAATCGGCCTCGCGGATCGCGGAGACCGGCAGCCGGACGACAGTGCTGTCCCAGGGGCGCGATTCCACTGTGGATCGAGAGGTGTCGACTGGCACTCGGTCAGCCCCGTTCTTGGTCACGGCCTCGGATGTCGAGCGAAGACACGGCCTCAGCTTCATCCTGACCACGCGGCCGGACGTGCGGGACTCACTTGTTTAGGGGGCAACCGCCGGACGCGGCAAGCTCACTCGGCGGGCCGGCGCAGGAATCCCAGGCGGCGTACCTCCTCCTCGCCGTCGGCCAGCGGGACCGGACCGCCGCCGAGGGCCAGGGTCGCGAGGAACTCGCGGCGCGGCACCGGTCCGGCCCCGAGCCGCCGGCTCGACTTGCTGTCCCACTCGACGTCCAGCAGCGTCACGCCGGTGCCTGCCAGCCGGTGCTCCATGTCGAGCAGCGCCACCTTCGACGCGTCGTTTCGCCGGTGGAAGCAGGTTTCCATGGCGAACACGCTGCCCATGCCGACCCCGACGGCGCCCCCCACCAGGTCGTCGCCCTCCCACACCTCGACGCTGTGTGCCCAGCCCAGCTTGTGCAGCTCTGCCATGCACGCGCACAGTTCGTCGGTGAGCCACTCCGGCTCGCGGTCGCGGCGGCACTCGGCGAGCACCTGGTCGAAGCTCTGGTTCGCGGTGGTGGTCCAGGTCAGCCGGTTGCGCAACAGCCGCATGAGGGTGCGCGGCTTGGCCAGCCGCCCGTACGAGATGACCGGTCGCGGGTCCGGGGACCACCAGGTCAGCGCGTACGGGTCGGGCAGCGGCGAATCGAGCACCACGGTCGTCCCGGCGGCCACCGCGTCCTCGTACAGGAAATGGTTCGCCTCGATCTCGGCTGCCGAGGCGGCCGGCATCGCGAACGCGCCGTGCCGGTAGGCGCCGAGAACGATGGCCGGGTCGAGGCTGCCACCGATCGCGACCGGCTCCTCGGTCGGGGCAGTATTCATCGGGAGTTCGTCCCAGGCGCATCCCTCGCAGCGAAACACAGCTGAATTCTGGCCCCACACCGGCGAATGACGGGAGCCTTAGATGACCGTATCCGCGACAACAGGCACCTTCGGCACATCGGCGCGCTGGCTGCGCCGGCCTCGCCCGCGCCACTATCCTGAGGTCCGCCTCGTCTGCCTGCCGCACGCCGGCGGCACGGCAGGCGAATACCTGCCCTGGGTCTCCCTGCTGCCGGCCCGAGTCGAGCTGATCGCCGTGCAGTACCCCGGCCGGCAGGACCGGCTGGCCGAACCCTGTGCGCGGTCGGTGCCGGAGATCGCCGACGCGCTCTTCCCGGCGCTCGCGCCCTACGCCGACCGGCCGCTGTATCTGTTCGGGCACAGCATGGGCGCTCTCGTCGCCTACGAGGTGGCGGTCCGGCTGCAGGCAGGCACCGGGCCGGATCCGGCAGGTCTGTTCGCCTCCGGCTCGCTCGCCCCGCACCGGTTCACGCCACCCCGGGAGATGCTCGACGACGCCACCGTCGAGGCGGAGATCCGGGCGTCCGGCTGGAGCGATCCGGCGGTGTTCGAGCACCCGGAACTGCGTGAACTCGTGCTGCCGGCCCTGCTGGCCGACGTTCGGGCGGTGCTGTCGTACCACCGCCACGACCCGGTGCAATTGCGGTGCCCGATCGTCGCCTACGCGGGCAGCGACGGCGCCGCCGATGTGCCGGCCGAAACGGCCGCCTGGGGCGAGCTGACCTCCGGCCCGGCCGACTGGCGGCAGTTCGACGGCGATCACTTCTACGTCCGGTCCCAGCAGGCCGAGCTGGTCGCAGACGTCGAAGCCCGGATGTCCAACTGGGGAAATTCGCCGGTTGGACGCCAGTGAGACCGTGGCCTGTTCGGGGTCTCGCCGGGCAGAGTTCTTCATCGACGGCCGTCCGCGGCACGTCGCCGGCACGATCGGCGGATACCCCGTGCCGCCAGGCGCTGCGCCGATGCGTGTGGCGCAGCGCAATGCCCGGGCGGCCGCGGTTGTATGAGGTCGATACGGTCCGGCACCGCGCTACGCGGCCCTCCCCCGCCGTACTCTCGGGCTCCGGTCAGCGACGGCGTCAGTCGTCCGAGTTCTGCCAGTAGCTATCGCGTCCCCGCGTCCAGGACCGACGCAGCGGATCTCGCAGAGCCCGGATCACTAGGCCGGCCGGGATCACGAACAGGACGTAGGCGATCGTGAGAATGGCTTTGCGCATCAGAAATCCTTCGGTGCGGGAGTCTGCGCCGTCAGTCGAGGGGCACTTCGGTGCGCCAGTCCAGGTCCTCGTTCCACTCGGGCTGATCGGCCTTGGAGAGCAGGAATCCGCCGATCGCGAGCAGGTCGATGTCGGTCCGCATGAAACACGTGTAGGCCTCGTGCGGGGTATTCACGATCGGTTCGCCACGGACGTTGAACGAGGTGTTCACCACGACGCTGCTGCCGGTTTCCTCTTTCAGCGCGAGGAGCAGCTGGTGGTACGCGGGGTTGTCCCGCTGCCGGACGGTCTGCACGCGCGCGGAGTAGTCCACGTGCGTGACCGCCGGGATCACCGACCGGGGCACCTTGAGCAGATCGAGACCGGTGAGCCCGGAACCCTCCTCGACGGTGCGGCGAGCCGCCTCGGCGACCGGCGCGACCACCAGCATGTACGGGCTGTCCTGGGGAAGGTCGAAGAAGTCCTTCGCGTCGTCGGCGAGCACCGACGGCGCGAACGGACGGAACGACTCCCGGAACTTGATTTTGAGGTTCATCACCGACTGGGTCCGTGGATCGCGCGGGTCGCCGAGGATCGACCGTGCGCCGAGCGCACGGGGGCCGAACTCCATCCGGCCCTGAAACCAGCCGACGACCTTGCCGGCCGCGATCGCCTTCGCGACCTCGGCGGCCAGCGCCGCCGGCTCGAAGCGGCGGTACGGGATCCCGCCCGCCGTCAGGTAGTCGGCGATCCGGTCGTCGCTGTATGCGGGTCCCAGGAGCGCTCCGGACATGGCATCGCGTCCGGTGCCGATGTGGGCGCGCACGGCGCCCCGATCGAGCGCGACCGCCAGTGCCGCGCCCAGCGCGCCGCCGGCGTCGCCGGCCGCCGGCTGGACCCAGAGCTCGTCGAAGACCGAGTCGGCGACGATCTTTCCGTTGGCGACGCAGTTCAGGGCGACACCGCCTGCCATGCACAGCCGTGACTCGCCGGTCAGCTCCCGCGCGGTCCGCGCGAGCTGGAGGACGGCCTCCTCGGTCACCAGCTGCACGGACGCGGCCAGGTCGAACTCGCGCCGGGTCAGCTCCGCCTCGGGCTCGCGGCGCGGACCGCCAAACAGCTTCTCGAAGCCGCGACCGGTCATCACCTGGCCTCGCAAGTACTCGAAGTAGCGCATGTTCAGGCGGAACGAGCCGTCCGCCTTGAGGTCGATCAGCCGCTCCCGGATCAGGTCGGCGTACCGGGGTTCGCCGTAGGGAGCAAGGCCCATCAGCTTGTATTCGCCGGAGTCGACCTTGAACCCGCAGAAGTAGGTGAAGGCCGAGTAGAGCAGTCCCAGCGAGTGGGGGAACCGGATTTCGACGACGGGCTTCAGCCGGGCGCCCTGCCCGTGCCAGATCGTGGTGGTCGCCCATTCGCCGACACCGTCGACGCACAGCACGGCGGCCGACTCGTACGGGCTGGCGAAGAACGCCGACGCCGCATGCGACTCGTGGTGGCGCCGATAGCTGATCTCCGGTACCGGGCCGAGGTCCAGCCCCGCCAGCTCGCGGCGGACGACGTCGACAGTGCGCCGCTTCGACGTCCACCAGTCGGGCAGCGTGTCCCGGAACGAGGACAGCCCGAACGGGACCGCGCCGAGATAGGTCGCCAGGACGCGGCGGAATTTCAGTGCCGGGTCCTCGTAGTAGGCGATCGCCGACACGTCCTCCAGCGTCGCGGCGGCTTCGCCGAGCGTGTACGCGACCGCGTGCGCCGGGAAAGCCGAATCGTGGCGGCGGCGGGTGAAGCGCTCCTCCTGCGCCGCCGCGAAAGGTTCGCCGTCGCGGACGAGCGCCGCCGCACTGTCGTGGTAGTAGGCGGAAATGCCAAGGACCAGATCAGACATTCGATCGTCTCTCAGATTGTGTCCGGCGGGTCCCTTTGCGTGCCAGGAGTCCGGGTGGCGGGTTCAGCGACCGGTATCCGGCCCGGATCCGGTCCCACACTTCCGCGCGAGCTGACGGCGTCTGCTGGGCCAGGTAGTCGTCGATGGCGTCAGCTGCCCAGGCGGAGTGCCCGGTCGCGACGTTGTCGATGGTGTTGTGGATGTCGAGGAACGCCGTGCTGAAGCCGTACTTCTCGAGCGCCTGCCTGCCGCGGCGGTAACTGCCGCCGACGCCGGACAGCTCCATCGCCAGGTTCAGGCCGAGAATCTCCGCCTCGAACGTGCGCGGGAACCGGCCGATCGACAGCCAGTAGACCGGCGTTTCGAACGACCGGTCCCGGAAGCCGGGCCAGGCCGCGAACTCCGGCGACCGGGTCGGTGGGAGATCGATGTCCATCTCCCGCAGCATGGCGCGGTAGATCAGCGGATGGTTCAGGCTCAGGTCGCCGTTCCCGAGTTCGTCCCAGTAGGTCTCGAACAGGAAGTGGCCGCGCTCGGAGGAGGCTAGCTGGTAGTCGGTGCTCCCGGCCAGCCAGGAACCGTCGATCAGGGTGAGCGGCGCCAGTTGCAGGCTCGAGTCGATCAGGTCGGCGCGGTCCGGCAAGGGATCGTCCAGGCCGTCGTGGAAGTCGTCGTTGTGCCGGTCGTGCTGGTCGAGCAGCCAGGGCCGCAGGCCGTCCACCGGTTGCTCGGCCGGCAGTGTCCGGGCGGATGGCTCCATGTCGCTCCGGCACCGGGCGAGCCGCTTTTCCACGTATCGCTGTGCGTACCGGCGGGTCGCGGGCGTGGTCGCGCGCTGCAGCAGAGACGTGTAGGCCTGCCGTATGCCCGCGGGAGCGTCGCCGTCGCCGCGAGCGCTGTCCGGGGCCGGCCGGAGCATGATCCGCCGGGGCTGATGGGCGGGCGGCCGCCACTCTGCCCGCTGCGTGGCATCCGTCGGCAGCGCGTCGATCCATCGCTTAATCGTGTCGAGGTCGTGGTCCGGGAACACTCGGAACATCCGGCCCTTCTCCGACACCAAGGCGCCGGTCAGCCGGCTGGCCTCGGATCTGCCCGGCCGGACGAGGCGGCTGTTCGCCAGCGCGGTCAGGAACGGGATCGGGTCCGTGCGCGCCTCGGTGAGCCACTCTTTCAGCGGCCGACCCTGCATGTTGAACCGGTCGTGATAGGCGGACGCCTCCCTGGCCCGCGACTGCACCAGCTCCGCCATCTCGAAACCCGGGTCACGAGCGGCGTCCAGCTCCTGATACACCTCGTCGCACCACTGTCGCAGCGCGCCGAACGCCCAGGCGAAGCCGCGTTCGACCGCGGCCCCGCCGGACGCGCCCGCCGATTCGGCGAACGCGTCCGCCAAGGCCCGGGCATCCTCGACCGCCGACGGCCCGTCCGGCATGCGTGCGCGGCTCGGATCCAGCGCGTCCCAGCCGATCCCGTGCGGAAGCCGGGACTGAACACCATCGAGCGGCGGGAGCAGACCGATCTCGCGCAGGCAAAGATCGAGACCGATGATCTCGCCCCGGTACTCGTTCGGGCGCCTGCTCATCGTCAACGCGACGGCCGGCAGGTAGAAAGACCAGTCGGCGATCCGGCGGTCCTGCGCCAGTTGGCTCGCCGGATGCGCGTGCACGGCGACCCGGAGGTGTTGCAGGAGCGAGAGGTAAGCGCTCCCTCGCGACGCCCGCGGATGCCCGGCGCCGACGTCGCCCGCGTAGAGGGACAGCGCCCGCATGGTGACCGCTTCCTCGGCGTTGCCCGGCTCGCTCATCCATTGCAGCCAGGCACCGGACACCGAGGCCAGGGGGGCGCACCCGAGCGTCGCCCGGCGGACAAGCACGTCGGCACAACCCTCGCGTTCCGCCGTGGCGAAGAGGGCCGCGAAGCGTGCACGTTGCGTGGCGGCCCACGCCGAAACGGACGGGCCGAGACTCAGCGGAGCGGACTCATCGGCCGTGGTGGCCGGCGATTCCGGCGGGCCGTGCTCCTCGCGGTTCAGCTCGGCGACGATCTCGGACCGCAGCGCGTCGGGCAGCGGCGTGCTCTCCGGGTCGCACGCCCGCGCGAACACCGTCCGCACCGACAACGCCGCGGGATCGCCGTCGGCCGCGTGGTCAGAACCTCGGGTGAATGGACGCATCGCGTGTCTTCCTCCTCTTACCTCGAAGAGCTTGGCGACCGCTTTGCGCGGAAGGGCCATCGCGCCCTCGCCTCCCCTCCTCGGCGCGTCGACGTCCGTACCTCACGTCAGCTCGGCGAGCAAGGTCGCGGCCGTCGTCCGTGCCGTGCCTGCGAAGGGGACGCCGCGTCGCGCGCAAACCTCGAAGATCATCGACTGCCCGACTCCAGGTTCACCTCTGCTGCCGAGCACACTAACTCCGCGCCGAAGCGTTGCCGCGTCCCGTAAAACGGCCCCGCACGGCCCTCGGCCTGGTGGCGGCGCGGGCCAGGTCCGGGGAGTCGTGCGAGCAGCCCGCTGCGTCACCGGTTCAGGTGACTGCGCTGGTCCGGCCAGCATTGCCTACGTTCGAGCGGGACGCTCGTGGAGGTGATCGTGACAAACACCAAGTACGCCCCGGATGTGGTTTTCGAACGGCAGATCGGTCCGGAAGCGCAGCGGGATTCCGCCGACCCGCCGTTGGGCGCGGGTGGATTCGGCAGCGTCTTCACCGACCACATGGTCACCGTCCGCTACCGGCCCGACGAACAATGGCACGGCGCGAGGGTGGAGCGGTTCGGGTCGACGACGGTGTCGCCGGCGGCGGCCGGCCTGCACTACGGCCAGACGATCTTCGAGGGGCTCAAGGCGTACCGCGCGCCGGACGACCGTATCCTGCTGTTCCGGCCGGACGCGAACGCCGAGCGGTTCCAGCGGTCGGCCCGCCGCCTTGCCATGCCCGAGCTTCCCAGCGAACTCTTCGTCCGGGCCGTGGAGGAGCTGGTCGCCGCCGATCGGCGATGGGTGCCGTCGGCCGACGAAGGCAGCCTCTACTTGCGTCCCTTCATGGTCGCCACCGAACCCTTCCTTGGCATGCGTCCGGCCGAGGAGTACCTCTTCCGCGTCATCGCCTCCCCCGTTGGCGGTGTCTTCGCCGGCGGGCCGGGAGCCATCTCGGTGGACGTCTCCCACGACTACGCACGGGCGGCCGCGGGCGGTACAGGCTCCGCCAAATGCGGCGGCAACTACGCCGCGGCGCTGCCCGCACTGCGACGCGCCGTCTCGTCGGGGTATGACCAGGTGGTGTTCCTGGACGCCGCGCAGCACCGCTACGTGGAGGAACTCGGCGGCATGAACATCTTCTTCGTCTTCCGCGACGGCCGGATCGCGACCCCGCCGCTGCTCGACAGGGTTCTCGCCGGTGTGACCAGGGACTCGGTCATCACGCTGGCCGAGGAGGCCGATCATCGAGTGGTGGAGGCCCCGTACACAGTCGAACAATGGCGCGACGACGCGGCAGCCGGCGAGCTCCGTGAGGTGTTCGCCTGCGGGACCGCCGCGACGATCGCCGGAATCGATCGCGTCCGGTACCTCGGCGAGGAGTTCGCCGTCGGGGACGGTGGCATCGGCCCGATCACCGCGGGCTTGCGCACTCGGCTGCTCGATCTGCAGTACGGACGCACCGCCGACGTCCACAACTGGATTCGGGTCCTCCCGTGACCGGCGCCGCACCGGCGCTCGTCGGTCCCCGACCATCCCGGTAAGCGGCGCGGGATGCCTTACTTCCGGATCGGCGACGCCGACCTGTACGCGGAAGTCGCCGGGGACGGTGAGCCGGTCCTGTTGCTGCATGGCGGCTTCTGCTCGCTCGAGTCGATGCGGGCCCAGGCCGACGCGCTCGCGCGCGACTACCGCGTGTTCGCCTTCGAACGTCCTGGGCACGGCCGTTCGGCCGACGTGGACGGGGAGTACGGGTACGAGCGCGGTGTCGCCAACACCCTCGCCTATCTCGACATCGTCGGCCTCGAGTCGGCGCATGTCGTCGGCTACAGCGACGGCGGGATCATCGGGCTGCTGCTGGCGCTCCACCATCCGGAGCGGGTGCGGTCGCTGGTCGCCATCAGTGCGAACCTCGATCAGTCGGCGTTCACGACCAGCCTGGAGGCGGACGCCGCCACCGTGCTCGTTCAGTCCGAAGAGGACGAACCCAAGCCGGAAGCGAATGCCGAACGGCTGCACTACGAGCGTCTCTCGCCGGACGGCCCGGGGCACCTGGACATCGTCCTGAAAAAGCTTCTCCGTATGTGGGCGAGACAGCCGCGGATCGATCCGGGTGATCTGGCCCGGATCACCGCGCCCGTGCTGGTGATGTCGGGCGACCGCGACACGATCCGCCCCGACCACAGCCTGCTCATCGCCGCGTCCGTTCCCGGCGCGCAGCTGTGCATCGTCCCGGGGACCACGCACGACCTCGTCGGCGAGCGGCCCGAACTCATCAGCCTGCTCGTCCAGCAGTTCCTGGCGGCCGGTCGGGCACGAGCGCGGAGCACCGCGCCGGGAGCCGAGCGGGCCACCGGCCACAGTGGGTAGTGCTCGTTAGTTCACCAGTCGATCGCCCCGCGCTCGCCGTAGAACGCTCCGGTCGGTCCGTCGTCGGGCAGGCTCGCCAGCCACACCGGGACTGCGGGCGACGCGGATGGCCAGATCGCACCGCCGCCCTCGTCGGCCTCGGCGTCGGTCGGGCCGGGACTGCAGGCGTTGACGAGGATGCCGGAGCCGGCAAGCTCGTCGGCGAGCACGCGGGTCAGCGCGTTGACCGCGCACTTCGAAACGCGGTAGGCAGGCAGGTTCGCCCGCATCGAGGCGAGGCTGCCCAGCCCGCTCGAGATGTTGACGATCCGTCCGTAGCGGTGGACGCGCATCAACGGCACGACGGCCTGAGTGAGCTGCCAGGCGCCGATCAGGTTGGTCTCGATCGTGCGCCGGACCAGCTGCGGGTCGACCGTGCTCGCACCGTCGTCGTCGTCGAGCAGCACCGCCGCGTTGTTCACCAGCACGTCGCACCGGCCGAGAGCGCGCAGCAGCCAGTCGGCCAGCCGGGCGATCGATTCCGCGTCGTCCACGTCGAGCTGGCGAACCGCGACCCGGTCCGCGAGGTCGCCAAGGAGGTCGACCGCGGCCCGGCCTCCCGCGATCGGTCGGCAGGCCAGCACGACCCGCATGCCGTTCGCGGCCAGCATCCGGACGATATGCAGCCCGAGGCCGCAGCTGGCGCCGCTGACGAGGGCGACCCGGCCGCCGGCCGACTCGTCCGACGACGGCTCCGGCGAGCCGGCGAGACGGCCCGTCGTCACCGCCAGCAGGGCCGGGAGCTTCGTGCCGTTCACGGCATCGGGCCTCGGTACTATTCGTGGCGGATGGGCGGGAAAACCAGGTTGACACGACACATGAGTGCCCTCCTCTCGTCTCGATAACTCCGTCTCCGTGCTTATGCCCCGGCGAAGTAGTGCGGAATAGGCAACCTTCGTTCAAGTCCTGGGGGGGGCCGGCGCGGCGGGCGCGGTCAGCAAACGGGCGACCGGTGCCGTCATGGTCCGGGCGATGTCGGCCCAACCGACAGCTCGCACACCGTCGACACCTGCCTCAAATGCATCCGAGCCAAGCCGGAGACCGGCGACAAGGCCGAGTTCGCGCGGGCGGCCGGCCCGAGCATGGCACGGACGGGGCGGACGCGTCATGCCGACGAGGTCGCCTGAAGCTTTGATCGATGTTCACACACAGGCTTCGGCGGAGCAACAGTCCATTTGCCAATAGGTCCATTGTGGACGATAACGAGACGCGTTCGGAATTCCGGCTTTCACGCCGCCACCGCGGCGATCTTCGCCGTGCGGGAGGCAAGTCCAGCCGCCGTGCGGAGAGACCGGTTCCGGTGACAAGACGCCTCGGCCGAGGGTGGTTACGTTGGCCGTGGGAGGCCCCGCATTCCTCATTCCAGGCATGTCCGGCCGGCAGGCACCTCATCGAAGAAAGGAATCCAAGGTGACGGAAAGCATAAGCGATACCGTGATCCGAGGGCTGACGACCGAACAGGTGGAGTCGTTCAAGGAGAACGGATTCCTCGGGCCGTTCGACCTCTACGCCGAGGACGAGGCTCCGCTGGTCTGGAGCCAGGCCATGATCGACATGGTGACGTCGGAGAACAAGCCGCACGACTCGACCATCATCAACTATGACCGGCACCTCGACTGTGACACGCTGTCGCGGCACATCGCCCAGCCCGCAATCGTCCACAAGCTTCGCAGCCTCATGGACGACGACATCATGTGCTGGAAGACGCACATCTTCGAGAAGGAGCCCGGCGACTCGGGAACGGGCTGGCACCAGGTCGAAGCGTTCACCGTATTCGAGTCGGAAGACGTCTCCTATCCCTCGCTGCGCTACACCGAGGAGTCCACGGCCGCCACGCAGGAGCTGACCGTCTGGACGGCCTTCTCCTCGGCGGACAAGGAGCACGGCTGCCTGCGCTTCCTTCCTGGCAGCCACAAGCAGTGGTACTACGACGAGACGAAGCCGATGTCCTACAACGTGGAGAACAAATCTCACGACTTCTTCGGCTACGACTACGCGGAGCTCAAGCTCGACAAGGACTGGGATCCGAACAAGCAAGAGATCGTCGACATGGAGCTGAAGGCTGGCCAGTTCGTCATCTTCCTTGCCAAGTGCGTGCACGGCTCCAACCCGAACATCAGTGGCGACAAGCGCGTCGGGCTGGCGTCCCGCTACGTCTCGCCGTCCGTGCGGGTCTACGAGCACATCAACCAGCTCAGCGGGTTCGGCGACGCGATCGACCTCGACTACCACGGCGGCGTGATGGTCTCCGGCGAGGACAAGTACGGCTACAACCGGATGCACCAGAACAACCTCAACGGCTTCCCGTTCCCGAAGGTCGAGAACAATGGGCGCTGACGACTACCGGCACAAGCTCGCCGAGTTCCTCTTGACGCAGCCCGCCGGCGCCGGCCTCACCTACGAGCAGATCGTCCAGGGCCAGTCGCGGCAGGAGCTGGGCATCAGCTCGCTCACCATGATCGTCGTGCTGATGAACTACCTCAAGAAGTACACGAACGGCGGCGTCGCCATCCGCCCGGAGTGGGTCCCGCGGCTCAATGACATCGACGGCATCGCCTCCGTGCTGCGCGAGATCGACGCGAGCGCGGCCGATCCGGTCCGGTCCTGAGCTGGACCCGGCATTTCCGTTGTCCCCTCGGCCGATGGAAGGAAGCATGATCTCGGATCACGAAGACATAGGCATCGGCTCATTCGCGTGCGCCTTCGGCGACGTGGAATGCAAGCCAGAGAACATCCCCGATTTCGAGGCGCTCTGGGACACCGTGTCGTTCGGAACCGACTTCGCCGAGATGGGATGCACAACTTACCGGAAGATGTCGGGCCCGGTGGAGGATTATGTCGTCGACGCCGTACGCCAGACTCTGCGGTCCTCCGGCACCGCGGCTACGGACGTCGACCACCTCGTGTTCGCGACCAGCGACCCGGCCCTCGCCCTGCTGCCGCCGGACTTCGCGGAGCGCGTGCTGCTCGCACTGGACCTCGACCACTGCGTCCCGCATGTCGTGTCCTTCCAGCGGTGCTGCAGCTCGCTGACCGCCCTGCGGCACGGCGAGCGGCTGTTCGCTGATCCGGAGGTGACGCATGTAGTGCTGGTCGCTGTCGACTTCATGCCGCAGGACCGCGACCGGGTGCGCTCCTACGCCATCTTCGGCGACGCGGCCGCCAGCTGCCTGCTGACCCGGACCGGATCGGGACTGGTGCGGCTGCTCTCGTCCGCGGTCAAGGTGGACCCGGAGGGGCTGCGCGGCCGCGACACCTTTGTCTCGCGGAAAGACGTCGCCGAACGGACGCTGTCCGCGGTGCTGCGCGCCGGTGACCGGCGGCCTGGACAGCTCACCAAGGTGTTCGCGGCCAACCTGCACAAGCCGCTGACGTTGTTCAACGCGACGTCTGCCGGGCTGGGGCCCGACATCCTGCACTTCGCCGACACGCTCGCCGCGTACGGGCACTGCGGAAATGCCGACTGGATGATCAACCTGCTCGACTATCACGAGCGGTCCGGCATCCGGTCCGGGGAGACGTATCTGGCGCAGTCCCTAGCGCCCGGGTTCTACGCCTGCGGGCTCCTCGAAGGAAGCGCGCAATGAGCGGAGATCTGTCCACAACGGACTGCATCGGGCCGATCGCCGTTCCGTACGGCGTGATGGGCGCCCTGCACTGCCTCGCCTCGGAGGCCGGGGCAAACGACTTCGTCACGTTGTCGGTCTGCGCCGGCGTGCTGGCGCGACGGCTGCCGCGCCCGGGCATCGGCTGCCGCGTCCTGGTCACCCGGGGGCCGCTCGAGGCGATCGTCCCGGAGACCGGTGCTCCGGACACTTCCCTCAGCTTCCGCGAGGCGCTCCGGCTGGCCCTCCCGCCAAGGCCCGCCATCACGCTCGGCAACGGGTCCGACGACCCGCGGGTAGCCGTGACGATCCTGATCGCCCGGGCAGGCCGGCATCTGTACGTCGAGACCGAGACGGACTCCGCCGACCTGCCCACCGCGCAGGCCTGGGCCCGCTCTTTCCTGCAGCTGCTGGAGTCCCTGGCGAAGGACCCCGATCTGCCGATGCTCGACCACCCGCTGGTCGGCGACGAAGAGCGCGAGCGGATCCTGGACGGCCTCAACCCGCAGCACGACCCGGAGATCCGATACTGCACCCTGGCGGAACCGTTCCAGGAGCAGGCGGAGCGCACCCCGGACGCGGTCGCGCTGCAGGACGAGGACGGGAACACGGTCACCTACCGGGAGCTGAACGAGCGCGCGAACCGGCTGGCCCACCACCTGCGCGAGCGCGGCGCCGGTCCCGGCACGCGGATCGGCATCTGCCTCCAGCGCGGCATCCACCTGGTCGTCGCGACCTACGCCGCGGCCAAGACCGGCGCCACCTACGTTCCTCTCGACGCCGACCTGCCGGACCGGCGCATCGCGCTGATGCTGGCCGACTCGGCGCCTCGGCACGTGCTGACCGACCCGGGGTGCCGTCGTCGCATCCCGGACGGCGCCTGGGAGATCCACGACGTCCGCGACGAGCCGGCCTGGGCAGGGCGTCCCACGACCGATCCGCTCGACGACGGCGCGGCCCGCGGGCCGGTCCACCTCCTCTACACGTCGGGAACGACCGGTAATCCCAAGGGCGTGGCCTCTCGCACGACCGCCGCACTGGCCAACGTCTTCTGGATGCAGCGGCAGTACCCGTTCCACCCCGGCGAAACGGCTCTGTTCAAGTCCTTCGCCGGCTTCGACATCCATATCTGGGAGATCTTCTGGCCGTTGTATCACGGTGCGCGCGTGATGATCTGCCGGCCCGGCGGCGAGCGCGATCCGCGGCACCTCGCCCGGGTCGTCCGAGACCACGACGTGTCGATGGTCTTCATGGTGACGACGATGCTGCCTGCCTTCCTGGACGAGATTTCCGCAGTGGGCGCCGACGCGCTGCGGTGGGTCGTCTGCGGCGGCGAGTCGATGAGCCCGCGGATCCCGGCGGAGTTCTACGCCGCGCTGCCCGCGAGCACCCTCGTCAACGCCTTCGGCCCGACCGAGGCCGGACCGGTCACCGACAACGTCATCGAGCCCGGCTGGGACGGCCTCTCCGTCCCCATCGGCAGGCCTGCCGACAACTTCCGGGTGACCGTGCTGGACGCCAACCTCGATCTCGTGCCGGTCGGCACACCCGGGGAGGCCTACATCAGCGGCGTCGTCGGCCTGGCGGACGGCTACTGGCAGCAGCCAGGCCGGACCGCCGAACGGTTCGTCGCCGATCCCTACGGACCGCCGGGAACGCGGATGTACCGCACCGGCGACCTCTGCCGACTTCGCGAGGACGGCGCGCTGGAACACCTCGGCCGGATCGACCGGCAGGTCAAGATCCGCGGGCTGCGGATCGAACCGGGCGAGATCGAATCGGCGCTGGCCGCCCACCCCGCGGTCGGCGACTGCGCGGTGACCGCCCACGGACAGCCGCTCCGCCTCCTCGCCTTCGTCGTACCCGCCGTCGAGCACGCCGACCTGGACCCCCAGGCGATGCTGGACTACCTGGCCGGGCTCCTGCCCAGCCAGATGCGGCCCGAGCGGGTCGTGCCCGTTGACCGCCTGCCGGCGACGGTCAACGGCAAGCTCGATCACGACGCGCTGATCAAGGTCTGGCAGGAGCTGACCGAACGCGAGCGCGCGGTCGTGCCCCCCGCCGACGAGCTCGAGGCGCGCCTGGTCAAGGTCTACCAGCGAGTCCTGGGCCCGGCGCCGATCAGCATGCTGGACACGTTCGTCGCGCTCGGCGGCCATTCCATGCTCACCTTCCGGCTGCGGGACGAGTGCGAGGCAGCCCTACGGGCCGTGCCCGACCTGACAGAACTCCTGCACGGGACGCTGCGCGACGTGGCCGCGACGATCCGCGACGGCGGCCCCGAGACGAAGGGTTCCGTCGCCGCCGGAACCGCTGGACGAGAACCGGAGGACGGTTTTGGACACGCTGACGACCGGTGACGCGGAGAAGCTCGCTGACGCGCTTCGCGGCGACCTGATCACTCCGGCGGACCCCCGCTACGACCACGCCCGCCAGGTCTGGAACGGCGACATCGACCGGCGTCCGCCGCTGATCGCGCGCTGCGCCGACGCGACGGACGTGGCCACGGCCGTCACATTCGCCGCCGGGCGGGGCCTGCCCGTCGCGGTACGCGGCGGCGGCCACAGCGTGGCCGGGCAGGGGCTGTGCGACGACGGCCTGGTCGTCGACCTGTCCCGGATGCGCGCGGTCGAGGTGGATCCCGAGCGCAGGCTTGCCCACATCCAGGGCGGCGCGCTGTGGCAGGACGTCGACCCGGCCACCCAGGCGCACGGCCTGGCCACGACCGGCGGAATCGTCAGCGAGACCGGCGTCGGCGGGCTCACTCTCGGCGGCGGAATCGGTCACCTGATGCGCCGCTGCGGACTGGCCACGGACAACCTGGTCGAGGCCGACCTGGTGACCGCCGACGGCCGCCACGTCACCGTGGACGAGACGAGCGACCCGGAGCTGCTGTGGGGATTGCGCGGCGGCGGCGGCAACTTCGGGACCGTGGTGCGCTTCGGTCTCCGGCTCCACGAGGTGGACCCGACCGTCCTGGCCGGGATGCTCATCCATCCGCTGGACGACGCGCCGGCGGTGCTCGCCCGCTACCGCGACCTGATCGCAGAGGCCCCGGACGCGCTCGGGACGATCCTCAACCTCCGGCTCTGCCCGGCCGTCTCGGCCATTCCCGAGCGGCTGCACGGGACCCCGGTCGTGGCCATCATCGTGTGCTGGTCCGGCGACATCGACCAGGGACAGGCGTTCCTGCGCCCGCTGCGCGAGTTCGGGCGCCCGGTGCTGGACACGGTCGCCCCCATGCCATATGTGGTCCTGCAGCGCATGCTCGACGACACGTCACGCGCCGGCGACCGCTACTACTGGCGTTCGGTGGACTTCGGGCCGCTCACCGACGAGATCATCTCGATCATCGTCGAGCACGTTTCCCTGATCACCTCGCCGCTGTCGGCGGTGCCGGTCTACCACCTTGGCGGAGCGGTCGGCCGGGTGCCGTCCGAGGACACCGCCTTCGGCCCGCGCCACGCCTTTCACGACATCAACATGTTCGGCCACTGGTCGCCCGACCGGGACGATCGGGACCGCCACGTCGCCTGGGTCCGCGACTTCAGCGAGGCAATGGCGCCGCACGCCGTCGGGCAGTACGTCAACTTCCTCAACGACGAGGGAACCGACGGCGTGCGGGCCGCGTACGGCCGGCGCTGGCAGCGCCTGGTCGCGCTCAAACGGCGCCTCGATCCGGAGAACCTTTTCCGATACAACTTCAACATCGATCCGAGCTGGCCGGATGAGCAGGACGCATGAGATTCGGCATCCAGATCGTCCCGGAGGACCGCTGGCAGACGGCGCGCGTGAAGTGGCGCCGGGCCGAGGAGCTGGGATTCGACCATGCCTGGACCTACGACCACCTGAACTGGCGGGCGTTCCGCGCGAAGGACTGGGCCACTGCGATCCCGACTCTGACCGCCGCCGCGGTGGAGACCACCCGCATCGGCATCGGCGTCCTGGTCGCCTCGCCCAACCTGCGCCACCCGGCCTACCTGGCCAAGGAAGTCACCACCATCGACGACATCGCCGACGGCCGCCTCATCCTCGGCCTCGGCTCCGGCGCCGTGGGCTTCGACTCCACGATGACCCGCCGAACGCCGTGGAGCCGTCGCGAGCGCACCGAGCGGTTCGCCGAGTACGTGCGGCTCTCCGATCTCCTTCTGCGGCAGCCGGTCACCACCTTCGACGGCCGCTACTACGTGGCCGACGAGGTTCATTCGCACCCGCTGTGCCGTCAGCGGCCCCGCGTCCCGTTCGCCGTCGCCGCCGCCGGGGCCCGCGGCATGCGCTTGGCGGCCGAGTACGGCTCCTACTGGGTGACCACCGGCGAGCCCAACCGGGTCGAGAGCGCGCCGTACGAACAGGCGCTGCCCATCGTCCGCCGTCAGGTGGAGGCGTTCGAGAAAGCCTGTGTGGAGGCCGGACGCGACCCGGCCGACGTGGCCCGATTGCTGATCTGCGGCCCGAGCGTGGGCGGCGTCCTCGACTCGCCTGCGGCGTTCTTCGACGCGGCGGGCCGGTTCGCCGAAGTCGGCATCACCGATTTCGTCGTGCAATGGCCGCGGCCGTGCGAGCCGTTTTCCGGAAAGACCGAGGTGCTGGAGAAAGTGGCCGAGGACCTGAATCGTCCCCGAAACACATGACGCGGCGACGGAATGACAGTCGCCTAGCATCTCAGAGGGAGTTTACAATTCGACTGAAGAGAATGGCGTGATCCGATGCGAACCCATTATGTAGCGGACACCCCACTTGATGACGCGCTGCTCGCCAAAGACCTCGAGCGGAGCGAGACGCTTCCGTGGTCCGAGGCGCACAGCGACTACGTTTCCGACGGCGCCTACAAAAGCTGCATGATCTGGACCCGGGGCGGGCACGCCGGCGACGGAGTGGTCACCAACTACGATCACCGCCGTCCCTCCGCCTTCACCGAGCACGGCAACCAGCTTCCCTATCTGCGCGAGCTGATCAGCTCGGTGGTCGACCTGGACCGGCTGAACTTCGTGCGGCTGGCGAAGGTGCAGAACAGCGTGATCATTCCGCACCGGGACCTGCTGGAGCTCAGCGAAATCCCGGACGACGCGCGCAGCGTCCACCGGGTGCACATCCCCCTCATCACCAATGAGAACTGTTTCTTCAACGAGGGCAACACCGTGTTCCAGATGCGCCGGGGCGAGATCTGGTTCCTCGACGCCTCTCAGATCCACTCGGCGGCGGCGCTCTCCACCGAGGCGCGGGTCCACCTGATGCTCGACTTCGTGGGCACGCCGTCCACGAAACCATTGGTCAAGATCGAGGGCCGGAGTGCCGACGCCGGCATCCCGGAGAACCGGACGGTCAAACGCCCACCGCTCACAGACGCCGACCGTGACGGCCTGCTGCACCTGGCAGGCGTCATCACGATGGAAACGGTCGACGAAGTATTCAGCATCGTCATAAAGAAACACTACCGGTACGACGGCGGCGACGATTTCGTGTGGACCACGATGACCGAGATCGCGCGCGCTTCCGAGGACCCTGCGGTAGTCCGGCACATCGAGGAGCTGCGCCGTTACTTCATCTTGGAACGGTCCGCCGAATAACGACGCGAGTCGTTTCCCGGCGGCGGCTCAGTCAGGAGAGAATCTTGGCCCCAACCACATCTGACGTGGTCTGCCCGGCGCCACTGGTCGGGGCGATCGACCACGTGGGCATCCAGACGATGGACCTGGAGAACGCCGTCAGCTGGTACCAGGAGTTTCTGGGCGGCACGGTCTCCTGGGAGATGACCGACGGCTTCTCCGAGCTGAGCCTGCGGCGGCTGCCCGGGCTGGCCCGCGTAGTCGAGGTGGCCGTTGGCGACATCCGCCTGCACCTGTTCACCCGCGACACCGGGATCCACGCGCCGCCGACCGGCGAGGCGAACCAGTTCCAGCACCTGTGCCTCCGGGTCGGCACGCCGGAACAGCTGCGGCTGTGGCGGCGCCGATGGCTGGAGCTGTTCGAGTCGGGCCGCTACACCTTCGTCCGCGCCGAGCCTGCCTCCGAGATCGACATCGACGCTCAGGGCATGCAGAGCTTCTACGTGTACGACGTCAACGGTCTGGAGGTCGAGTTCACCTACCAGCCGGACACCGCCGAGGGACGGGACATCGCCGATGGATCCGCTTGAGACACCGGCCGTCGTCACGGCCGTCCCGCTCGGGGCGGAGTGGGAGTTCGGCGGTCACCCTTACGGGCTCGAGCCGCTGGCCCTGCCCACTCGGTGGGTACCGCGAACCGCGGCCGCCGACCCGGTGCGCATCGAGGAGTTGCGGCGCCTGCTGGCGCAGGTGTCCCCCGCCTCGGTCCGCCACCTGCGCCCGGACAGTGCCGAAGAGATCGACCGGCTGTTCTGGTTCCGGTGGATCACCGCCCACCAGACCACGTTCCTGCTCTGGCAGCTGCTCGCGGCCGTCCTGGAGGAGAGCGAGACCGCGCCGGGTGAACACCGGGAGCTCGCCGCGCAGGCGCGGCTGCTGGTGTGCGGCTACTCGCTGATGCTGATCTACGCGAGCTCCGCTCCCCGCGAGATCTACGGGCGGGTCATCCGGATGCCGATGGCACGCCAGCACGTCAATCTCAGCGGCGCGTGGGCGCGCGACTACGCACCGGTGCGGTCGCTGATCGGGGGCAAGGCGGCGTTCGCTCCCGGCGTCGCGGCGGACGCCCTGCGCCGCGAGTGCGAACTCAACGAGCAGGTCCACGAAGGAATCCCGGACAAGGTCCTGCCGACGGGCGTGTCTTCGCTGCTCCGGAGCCCCAAGCCGAAGGGCGGCAGGCAGATGCACCGCGACACGTTGCGGTGGCTGTACGACGGCATCTTCCTGACCAGCCGATCGGCGGTGTCTCACCACCAGCTCGCCCACCAGCTGGTTCGCCGGCTGCACGCCATTTTTCTCGACGTCACCGCGAACGGCCTGTACCCCTCCTTCGCGTCGAGCGCGCAGGACGAACCGCCCTGCCTGCGAACGCCGGAGCTGATGCAGCGCAAGGCGGCGCTGGCCGACTACGTCCTGGAGATCCTGTGCTTCGCGGACGCGCCGGCAAGCCAGGCCCACCCACCGACGACCGTCCGGACTAGCTCCTGATGCGAGAGTTGAGGTTTACATGACCGCCGCGCCGAACCAGTCGCTCAACGAATCGCGATACTGTGCGGACACGTTCAACGGTGCCGTGGCCGCAGCCGCCCTCAGCGCGGCCTGGGACATCGGCTTGCTGGACGAGCTCGCCGACCAGGACGCCGTCGAGGTATCCGAGTTCACCGCCCGCACCGGCGCCCACCTGGAGGCGGTCCGCAAGATCCTGGCCGCGTTGTCCAGCCGCAGGATCGTGGTCTTCGACGCCGGACCGGACCTGGCCCGGCGCGGACCGGGATTCGAAGAGGCGTTCCGGACAAGGGGATTCTTCTACTGGCTAACCCGGGGCTGCGGCGAGCTCTTCACCGACCTCACCACCCTGGTCCGCGCCGAGGAGCGCGCCGACCGCCAGATGCGCCGGGACGCGCGGGCGATCAGCGTTGCCTGCCGGAGCATCGCCCGCAACTTCTTCGACCCGCCGCTGCGGGAAGTCCTCGACGGCATCGACTTCACCACCGTCGCCGACCTCGGCTGCGGCAGCGGCGACCGGATCATCATGCTAGCCGAGCAGCGGCCCGACATCCGGGCGATCGGCGTCGACATCGCCCGGGGGGCGTTGGCGGTCGCCGGCGAGGCCGTCCGGGAGACGAAGCTGGAAGACCGGATCACGCTGACTCAGGACGATGTGCTGGACATGTTGCCGCGGCCGGAATACGCCGACGTCGACCTGGTCACCTGCTTCCTCATGGGGCACGACTTCTGGCCGCGGGACAGCTGCGTGAAGACCCTGCAGCGGCTCCGCGAGAACTTCCCCAACCTGCGCCACCTCATCCTCGGCGACACGTGCCGGTCCGTCGGGGTCGAAGGCCCGGACCTGCCCATGTTCACGATCGGGTTCGAGACGGTGCACGCGATCATGGACCAGTACCTGCCCACGCTCGACGAGTGGTACTCGGTCATCGAAGAGAGCGGCTGGCGCCTCGCCGATCAGCGGCTCATCGACCTTCCCGCGTTCAGCTTCATCTTCCACCTGACCCAGGCCTGATCCGGCCATACCTGGAGGAACGCCCATGGACACCAGTTCCGCAAGCGCCGGCGTCGCCGCACCGGCCGCCCGGACCGATCTCCCGCTGTTCCGCGAGATTGCCGGGCATCACGCGCCGACGCCGTTCTACCTGACCGACGACATGTTCGGCGGGCTGTCGTTCGAGCTGGCAGGCGGCGAGCTCAGCGACAAGGTGGACAAGCCGGTGGCCGCTCCGCACACCCACGAAGTTCCCGAGATCTACCTGCTGCTGTCGCCGAACCCGGGCGGCGGCGTGATCGAGGTGGTCGCCGACGGACGCCATCACCTGCTGAGCTCGCCGGCTACCTTCTTCATCCCGGCCGGGACGGTGCACCACTTCGTCACCCGCAAGGCCGAACCCGGCACATACTGCCTCGGCCTGCTGCTGACCGGGTCGGCCCAGCGATGACAGCGGCCGGGAAGGCGAGCCGATGACCGTCATGCGCCCCCAACTGACCGGGACCTTCGGCGCCGTAGCCGCGACGCACTGGCTCGCCTCCGCCGTCAGCATGGACATCCTCGACCGCGGCGGTAACGCCTTCGACGCGGCGGCCGCGGCAGGCTTCGCCCTCCAGGTGGTCGAGCCGCACTCGAACGGACCCGGCGGCGACGTTGTGATCTCCGCCTACGCGCGCTCGACCGGCAAGGTACACGTCATCTGCGGCCAGGGCCCCATGCCGCAAGCGGCGACCATCGACCGGTTCGCCAGCCTCGGCGTCAAGCAAATGCCGGCGGCCGGCCTGCTCCCCGCGACCGTGCCGGGTGCGTTCGGGGCATGGACGCGCCTGCTCGCCGAGTTCGGCACGATGCCGCTGGCCACCGTCCTCGAACCGGCGATCGGCTACGCCGCCCACGGCTACCCGCTGCTGCCCGCCGCCGCGTCGACGATCGCGGCGATGGCTCCGCTTTTCCGCACGGAGTGGACCGCGTCGGGCCGCACCTACCTTCCCGGCGGCGAGGCTCCGGTGGCCGGCTCCCGGATGCGCAACACGACGCTGGCCGACACCTACGAGCGGCTGGTTCGCGAGGCACAGGCCGCGTCGACCGACCGGGTGGCCCAGCTCGAAGCGGCCCACCGCACCTTCTACGAGGGCTTCGTCGCCGACGCGATCGACCGTTTCTCGCGGAACACCGAGGTGGTCGACTCGACCGGCAGCCGGCACCGCGGCCTGCTGACCGGCGACGACCTGGCGGCCTGGCAGCCTGGCGTCGAGGAACCGTGCGAGCTGGCGTACGGCGATTTCACCGTCCACAAGCCGGGGCCGTGGTCGCAGGGCCCGGTCTTCCTTCAGCAGCTGGCCATCCTATCCGGCTGCGACCTGCGCGGCATGGGGCTGGGCAGCGTCGAATACGTCCACACCCTCGCGGAGGCGGCCAAGCTCGCGTTCGCCGATCGCGAGGCCTGGTACGGGGACCCGGCGCATACACCGGTGCCGTTGGCCGAACTCCTGGCGCCCGCGTACACCGCGCGGCGGCGCGCGCTGATCGGCGACCGCGCGAACCTCGATCCCGAGCCCGGCCGGGTCGGCGACGGCGAGCCATGGATCCCGCAGGCCGAACCGGAGGAGCCGGGCCCCGACGAGCCGGACTGGCTGACCCAGCTGCGCAGCGGCCTGCCAACCGTGACCGCGGCCGTGCCTCGCGCCGGCGCCGGGAACACCTGCACGGTCGCGGTCGTGGACCGGTGGGGCAACCTGGCGGTCGCCGTGCCGAGCGGCGGCTGGCTCAAGAGTTCGCCGGTGATCCCGGACCTTGGTTTCGCGCTGGGCACCCGCGGCCAGACGGCCTGGCTCGCCGAGGGGCACCCGAACTCTCTGGCGCCCGGACGGCGTCCCCGCACCACGCTGAGCCCCACGCTCGTGCTGCGCGGCGGCGAGCCGTTCCTGGCCTTCGGCACGCCGGGTGGCGACCAGCAGGACCAGTGGACCCTCCACGCGTTCCTCGCGATCGCGGAGTTCGGACTCGAACCGCAGGAAGCGACCGAGCGCCCGGCCTTCAACATCGACCACTTCGCGCAGTCGTTCGCGCCGCGCCTCTCGCGGCCGGGCTCGGTGGTCGTGGAGCGCTCGTTCGGTCCCGAGGTGCTCGCCGGGCTGGCTCAGCGGGGCCATCGGGTCGACGAGGTGCCGGCGGGCACCCTCAGCAAGGTCTGTGCCGCCGGGGTCGATCCCGGCACCGGCTTCGTCCGGGCCGCGGCCGGCCCGCGTGGTCGTCAGGCGTACGCAGTGTGTCGCTAGTGAGGCGGTAAGCCATGTTCGTGCCCAGCCACTACCGGATCGAAGACGAGGCATGGCACCGCTGGATCATCGACGGACACCCCCTGGCGACGCTCGCCACCAACGGCGCGGACGCGCCCTTCGCCACCCGCCTGCCCGCCCTTGTCGCACCGGGCGAGCCCGAGTCCGGCCCGCTGGCAGGCACCGAACTCGTCGGCCATCTCAACCGCGCCAACCCGCATTGGAAGGCGCTGGCGGACGGCACGTACGCCCGGCTGATGTTCGACGGACCGGGGGGCTTCGTCACGCCCGCGGCCTACCCCGGCGACCCGGCCGCCCCGACGTGGAACTTCGCGGCCGTGCACGTCTGCGGCCGCCTCAGGCTGATCCGCAGGCTGGAGGAGACGCTGGAGGTCGTCCGGTGGACGGCCGCCCGCCTGGAAGGCCGCTTCGGGGCGGGCTGGGACCAGACCGCGTCGGTCGACTACTTCCGCCGGATCGCGCCCGCCGTCGGCGCGTTCCGGCTGTCGATCGAATCGGTGGAGGCGCTGTTCAAGCTCAGCCAGGAGCAGCCCGCGGACGTCCGGGAGTCGGTGATCTGCCGCTACGAGGCCGACGCCAGCGGTGCGGGCCGTCCGATCGCCCGGCTGATGCGCGAGACCGGGATGGGCCGGACCGAACAGTCCCCGGCCTGCCCCTTCTGAGCCTGCCCGGCCAAGCGCTGGAGGCAGCGCCCGGCCGGGCGCTGCCTAGATTTCCTCGTAGCCCATCCGCCGGGCGATCGCGGCGCTGATCGCCGCGGCCAGCTGGTCGGCGTGCTCCTGGTCGAAGAGGCTCAGGTGGTTTCCCTTGATCTCGGTGGTCGTCACCTCGGCGGCGACGGCGGACCAGCCGCGGTCGCCGTCCATGTAGCCGTCCGGGAACGGCGGCGCGTCGGCAGGCAGCGGGTCGCTCGCGCACAGCAGATCCACCTCGGCCGGGTAGCGCTCCGGCCGGTAGTCGAGGAACGCCGCGCGGTTGCGCTCGACCGTCGTGGTCAGCTGGTCCAGCGTCGCGGCGGCGGCATCGGCCCCTTCCAGGCGCAGCACGTCGAGCTGCAGGACCGAACTCCGGACCTGGGCGGCGTCCTGGGCCGTGGACATGAACGAGGGCGGCGCCCAGGCGTCCAGCAACAGGGTCGCGGCGACCCGCTCGTCGCGATGCAGCCAGAGGCGGGCCATCTCCAGCGCCACGCCGCCGCCCATCGACCAGCCGGCGACCACGACCGGAGCGACGCCGCGCACCGCGTCGACCTCATCCACGTAGCGGGCCGCTATCTCCTCGATCGACGCCGGCGAAACGTCCGGCGGCGACTGGAGCGCGTACACCGCGAACTCCCGCCCGAGCCGCTTGGCCACCTGGTAGAACGGCAGCACCGAACCGCTCGCGGCGTGCACGAAGACCACCAGCGGCGCGCCCGGGTGCTCGACCAGGCTCACCAGCGGGTCCACACCCGCCGCAGGCCGCATCGCGCCCAGCGTCGCCGCGAGCGCGCGGACTGTCGGGCCGGTGAACACGTCTTGGACGCCCGGCTCCAGCCCGAACTCGCTTGCGCATTCCTCGATCAGTTTGAAGACCAGCAGCGAGTGGCCGCCCATGTCGAAGAAGCTCTCGGTGACCGCGACCGAGTCCCGGCGCAGGAGCCGGCAGAAAATCTCGGCCAGCCGCGCCTCCATCTCGGTCTCGGGCGCGTCGGTGTGGTCGGCCCCTGCGGCGTCCCTGTCGCGGTCCCGGAGGTCGAGCAGTGCGGCCATGTCGATCTCGCCGCCGCCCCTCCGGGGGATCTCGTCCACCACCGTGACGGTTGCTGGCATCAGGTACTCCGGCAGCCGCACAGCGGCGCCGTCGACGAGTTTTCTCCCGGACAGCTCACGTTCCCCGTCCGGCACCACGAAGGCGGCGAGGCCGCCGTCCGGCACCGCTGTCACGAGGGCGCGCCACACGCCGTCCTGGTCAGCGAAGGCCGATTCGATCTCGGCCGGCTGGACGCGCAGGCCGTGGATCCGAACCTGCCCGGCGATCGGGCCGAGGTGCTCCAGCACGCGGTCCTCCCGGCGACGGCAGAGCTCGCCGGTGCGGAACATACGGGAGCCGGGGGCGGCGAACGGGTCGGCTACGAAGCGGTCCGCGGTCAGTGCCGGCCGCCGATGGTATCCGCGGGCAAGGCCGGTCTCGCCGCCGACGTACAGCTCGCCGGCCACGCCGATCGGCACCGGCGCCAGCGCCTCGTCCAGTACGTAGAGGGCGCGGTGGCCGAACGGCCTGCCCTGCTCGGTGACCCGTCCGGTCTCGGCAGGCCCGTAGCCGGCGACGAGGTCGCCCGGGAACCCCGCGACGTCCGGCGCCATCGACGGCACAACCGACAGCGTCGTGACGCCGTACTCCTCCACGTAGTCCGGCAGCCGTCGCGGATCCCGGAGCACCGCCGTCGGTGCCGGCGCGACCGTCGCGCCCTGTGACAGCGGCCAGAAGCAGTCCTCGGGCTTCGCCAGGAGCGCCACGTCGCCGGCACCGAGGGGATGGTCGTGCCGCAGCTGCACCAGCTCGGTGAGCGCCCCCTCTACCGGGTAGGCGATCGCGGGCGGCCGGTCGGTGGTGTCCGCCGCCGCGTAGCGCAGGCACAGCAGGTCGTACCCGGTTGTCTCGGCTGGCAGGTCGTCGGCGGACGCGCCGTCCCACTGGCCGGATTCCGCGAACGAGCGCACCTGCCACGGTCCGGACGGCACGCGGCCCGCCGTCGCCCCGTCGACGAACACCACGGCCGGAGCGACATCGTCCAGCATCGCTGCGAGCCGCGTCTCCTCCGGATCGAGCATCAGGTACGGGGCACCGGCCTTGGCCGCCGCGACCAGCGCAACCGTCTGGTCGACCCCGGGAGTGAGGCACAGCGCCACGACGTTTCCCGGACCGGCCCCGGTGTCGCGCAGGAACCACGCCAGCCGGTTGGCCCGGGCGTTCAACTCCGCATAGCTGAGCCGGCCCTCGGCGCCGTGCACCGCGATCGCGTGCGGGGCGCGCCGGACCTGCTCCTCGAACGGCTGCGCCAGCGTGCGGTACGGGACGTCCGGCCGGACGTCCCGGTCGAGCCCGTGCGGAACGTGCTCCCGCTCCGCCTGCGCCAGCAACGGCAGCTCGAACGCTCGCGCGTCCGGCCGCTCGGCGGCCTCGGCCAGCAGACGCTCGAGGACACCCGCGAACCGGAGCGCGGTCTCCCGGTCGAACAGGTCGGCCGAGTACACCAGGAGGCCGCCGAGCGCGTCGCCGTCCGGGTACAGGCTCAGTGCCAGGTCCCACATCACGGAGTTCGTGTTCAGCCCCACGCTCCTCTCGGCCGCCCGGCCCGAGCCGCCGACTGGGTGCTGCAGGGTGATCATGGTCTGGAACACCTGGTGCACCCCGGACAGCCGGGGCAGCCCCAATTCCGCCACCACCCGGTCGTACGGCACCGCCTGATGGTCGTGGGCCTCCAGGAGCGCCTCGTGCACCCGGCGGACGACCTCGCGGAACGTCGGGTCGCCGGTCAGGTCGGTGCGCAGCGGCACCGACCTCACGAAGCAGCCCACGATCGACTCGGCGACCTCCTGGTCCCTGCCTGCCAGCGGGACTCCGACGTGGATGTCCCGCTGCCCCGCCATCCGGGCAAGGAACAGCTTGTACGCGGCCAGGACGACAACGAACAGGGTGACCCCGTCGTCCGCAGCCAGCCGCTGCAGCCGCGTCAGCAGCGAACCGGGAATCGTGACCGGCACGGTGTATCCGGTCCGGGTGGCCCTGGCCGGCCGGGGACGGTCCCTCGGCAGGTCCAGCACCGGCAGGTCGCCGGCCAGCTTGCCGGCCCAGTAGGCCAGGTCGCGCTGGACCCTCGCCTCGTCGGTGTTCTCGCGTTCCCAGGCCGCGTAGTCGAGGAAGCCGACCGCCGGGGGCGGGTCGAGTGTCCGGCCGGCCAGCAACGCGTCCAGCTCCCGGACGACGTGCTGCCGGGACAGCCCGTCGGCGACCAGGTGGTGGAAGTTGGCCGCCAGCATGGTGCGCTCGCCGGGCAGCGCGAATCCGATGATCGTGAAGAAACACGGCTCGTCGAGCGGGATCGGGCGCTGGACGGCCCGGTTGCTGGTCTCGGCGGCCAGTGCCACCGCCTCGTCCGACGGCAGGTGCCGCAGGTCGTGCCACATCACCGGCGGTTCGATCGGGCCGCAGTCCTGCTGCATCGGCACCCCGTCGCGCTCGAACATCCGCACCCGCAGGATGTCGTGCCGGGCCATCAGCTCCGCCGTGGCGGCGCGCAGTGTCGCGAAGTCCAGCGCCCGCTCCAGTATCCGCATGTCCGGGATGCTGTACTCGCTGCTGTCCGGGTACTGCCGGCAGGAGAACCAGATCCGCGCCTGCGACGGGTTGAGCGGAACCGCGGTGCCCCGCGGCACCGGAGCGATGCGCGGGACTTCGACGGCGTTGCCTCGCTCGCGCAGCATCTTCAAGAGCAGTCGCTGCTTGTTCGTGTCCAAAGTGGTCATCAGGCCGCTCCGTCCGGGTCGCCGAGCTGGTCGGCGACGTCGTCGTCCGACAGCGTGGCCACCTCGGCGGCCAGCGCCGTCTCCAGGCAGGCGGCCACGCCGGCAATCGTCGGTGCGTCGAAGAACTGCCGGACGGTGATCGCCACCCCGAACCGGGTCTTAAGCCGTTGCAGCAGCTGCAAGGCCGACAGCGAGGTGCCGCCAACCGAGAAGAAACTCTGGTTGCGGCCGAGCTGACTGACCTGCAGCAGGTCGCACAACACCTCGGCGACGTCCGCCTCAATCAGCGAGGTGACCTCCGACGCGCTGGTGCGGGCCTCCCGGTCCCGGATCGTCGGCACGGGCAGTGCCCGCCGGTCCGCTTTGCCGGACGGGGTCAGCGGCAGGGCATCCACCTTCACGTACACCGCCGGCATCAAGTACTGGGACAGGTACCCGGCCAGGTACTCCGCCACGTCGGGGACGAACGTGTCCGGGCCGACCAGGTAGGCCACGATCTCCTTGACGCCGGGCTCGTCCTCCCGGATCGCCACGACCGCCCGCTCGACTCCCGGGTGGCGCTCCAGCACCGCCTCGATCTCGCCGGGCTCCACCCGCACTCCCCTGACCTTGGCCTGGCCGTCCGCCCGGCCGGCGTAGTGCAGCAGGCCGTCGCCGTCCTGGCTGGCGAGGTCGCCGGTACGGTACAGCCGCTCTCCCGGCTCCACCGGCCAAGGATGCGGCAGGAACCGCTGCGCCGTCAGCTCCGGCTGGCCAAGGTAGCCGCGAGCCAGGCCGTTCACACCGGCGACGTACAGCTCGCCGACCACACCCGGCGGCACCGGCGCCAGCGCCTCGTCCAGCACGTACAGCCGGTAGCCGTTGACTGCGTGGCCCAATGGGACGCCGCCGCCGCCCGGCCAGGCGCGCCCGGTCCAGAGAGCGACCTCCGAGGTCTCCGTCTGGCCGTACGCGTTGTGCAGGTCGACGTCGAAGTGGGCGGCGAACCGCTCCAGAAGCGCCGCCGGCACCGCTTCGCCGGAAGTCTGCACGCAGCCGAGGTCCGGGTACTTGGTGGCCGGAACGGCGGCCAAGTACATTTCCAGCATCGACGGCACGAAGTGGGCCAGCACCGTGTCCGGCTCGGCGAGCAGCTCGGCCAAGTACGGCACGTCCGTCTCCGAGCCCGCCTCGGCCAGCTTGACGGTGGCGCCGGCGGCGAACGTGGCGAAAAGCTCCCAGATCGCGACGTCGAAGATCAACGGCGTCTTGTACACCACCTGCAGGCCTGGCTCGAGTTCGTACCGCCGGGCGATCCACGTCACCCGGGACGCCGCGCAGCCGTGGTCGATGACGACACCCTTGGGCCGGCCGGTGGACCCCGACGTGTAGTAGACGAAGGCCGTGTTCCGCGGGTGGATCCGGACGGCGCGGCGGCCTTCCCCGGCGTTCGGCACGGCCGGGTCGACGATCGGCAGGCCTTCCAGCCCGGCCGGCGGCGGCCCCGCGGCGATCACCGCCGCCATCTCGCAGTCGGCGGCTATCCAGCGGAGGCGCTCGGCCGGGTAGCCGGCGTCCAGCGGTACGAAGCCGGCACCCGCGCGGAGCACCCCGAGAACCGCCGAGATCGACTCCACCGAGCGCGGGACGCACACCCCGACCACGGACTCCGGCCCGACGCCCTCGGCCGCCAGCGCGGTCGCCACCGCCTCGGCGCGGGCGTCCAGTTCGGCGTAGGTGACCGAACTCGTCCACGCCTGCACGGCCACCGCGTCCGGGTCGCTGGCCAGCGCGGCGTCGAAACCGTCGTGCAGGAGAGTCCCGGCGGCGGCGCGGTCCTCGTGGCCGGCGTTGATCGCGGCCAGCTGGACGTCGACCGACGCGGCCGAAAGCAGCGGCAGCTCGGCCAGCCTGGCCGACGGGTCCGCCAGCGCCGATCCGAGAAGCGTCACCATGGCGTCCTGCCAGTGGACGGCGGACGGGCGGTCGAACCGGCGGGTGGCGTACTCCACCTCGCCGACGAGCTTCCCGCCATCCAGCCGCAGCGTGCAGGTCAGCGCGACCTTGGCGGTACCAGAGTGGACCTGCTGCTCGGCGATCTCCAGGCCGCCGATCTCGCCGCCGCCGTCCATCGGGGTGGACTCGAAGACGAACATGGTCTGGAAGACGGGGTTGTCGGCGGCATCCCCGTCGGAGGCAAGGCCGCCTGCCATCTCCGCGAACGGCAGGTCCTGCCGGGACAGCGCCTCGGCCAGCGCCGCGTCGGTGCGCTCCACCAGCTCCTGGAAACGCATGCCGGGGGTGAAGCGCATCCGCAGCGGCACGGTGTTGACCAGGTAGCCGATCAGGTCCTCGGTCCCGGGTCGGACCCGGCCCGCCATCGGGACCCCGACCACCACGTCGTCGGCGCTGCCGGTCATCCGGTGCAGCGTGCCGAGGAAGCCGGCCAGCAGCACGCCGAACCGAGTGGACCCGCACGCGCGGGCCACCCGCTCCACCGCGGCCAGGCCGACGCCTGCCAGCTCGAGCGGCATCGAGAACCCGGCCTGTCCCTCCGTCCCGGTCGGCCTGCCGAGTTCCAGCACCGGCACCTCGCCGCCGAGCTGCTCCGCCCAGTACCGGCGCTGCGCGGCCGCCTCCTCCGAGCCCAGCCACTGCTCCTGCCAGGCCACGTAGTCGGCGAACCGCACGGACGGCGCCGGCAGCGGGCGATCTTGGTACAGCGCGGCGAACTCTCGCCAGAACACCCCCAGCGACCAGGCGTCGAAGGCGCTGTGGTGCACGTCGAGCAACCATAGGTGCTGCTCGTCGCCGACCCGGTAGCAGGAGGACCGCAGCAGCGGTCCGGCGGACAGGTCGAACGGCCGGGCCGCCTCTGCCTCGGCCAGGCGCACCGCCACCGCGCGGTCCCCGACGGAGGTCACGTCGGTGCGGACCGGCTCCGGCGGCCGGAGCCGGGACCAGACATGGCCGTCCCGTTCCACGAGGGTGGTCCGCAACGCCTCGTGCCGCTCCACCAGCGCACTGAGCGCGGCGTCCATCCGCTCGAGGTCGAGCGGTCCGGAAATCCAGTAACCGAGGGGTACGGCGTAGGTCGCGGCAGCCTCCTGCAGCCGGTCCAGGTACCACAGCGCGGCCTGGCCGCGCGAGGCCGGCCTCCACTCGTCGTGCTCGCCTGTCGCCGCGGCGACCCCGCCGCCGGTGTCTCGCCGACGGGTCCCCTTGACCACCTCGGCGAGGGCGGTCACGGACGGCGCGGAGTGCAGCTGGTTGAACGTCAGAGCGGCGCCGGTGGCCAGTGCGATGCCGCTGAGCAGTTGCAGCCCGCGCAGGGAATCGCCGCCGGCCGCGAAGAAGTTCTCGTCGGCGCCGGCCGACCGGCCGAGCACGTCGGCGACGAGTCGCGCGACGACGCCTTCCACACCGGACGACGTGACCGCCACGGGCTCGTCGGCGCGGTCCGGGGCGGGTGGCGGCGGCAGCTCGAGCGGCAGCACCTTCCCGTTCAGCGGGGACCGCGGGATCCGGTCCAGCCAGACGATGGTCTGCGGGACCATGACGGCGGACAGCCGTCCGGCCAGCTCGACGCGGAGCGCGGCGTCCGCGGCCGGCGTGTGCTCCCCCTCCGCGTACGCGATCAGCCGGGCGCCGGACACCGGGTCGTCGGCCGCGACCACGACGGCGTCGCGTACGCCGGCGCAGGCCCGCACCGCGTTCTCCACCTGGCCGGGCTCGACCCGGAAGCCGCGGATCTTGACCTGGCGGTCCGACCGGCCGAGGAACTGGATGTTCCCGTCCGGGAGCACGCTGGCCCGGTCGCCGGTCTGGTACATCCGCGCGCCGGGCGGCCCGAAGGGGTCCGGCCAGAACCGGTCGGCGGTGGTGGACGGCGCGCCCAGATAGCCGCGGGCCAGCCCGAAGCCGGCGATCCACACGTCCCCGGGTTCGCCGTCGGCCACCGGCGCGAGATCGTCGTCGAGCAGGTACACGGTCACCCCGGGCAGCGGCCGCCCGATCGGCACGAGTCCGATTTCGGGCAGGTTCGCCGGGTCCGGCCGGTAGGTGGTGCAGCTGATCGTGGTCTCGGTTGGCCCGTAGTCGGCGACGAAATCCACCGGGCGCGAGCCGACGACCTCCGTCCAGGCGGCGAGCCGGTCCATCCGCATCTTGTCGCCGCCGGCGAACACCGTGCGCAGGCTGCCGGGCAGCGACACGATCCCAGCGACGAGGTCGTCTGTCCACTGGTGCCAGTAGTTGCTCGGGAGGCTCACCATGGTCGCCCCGTGGACCGAGATCAGTTCGGTCAGCTCGACGCTGGTCGGGCGGGCGGTGTCCGGCAGCACGACCGCGGCGCCTGCCAGCCACGCCGGCAGCACTTCCTCCAGCGACGCGTCGATGTGCATCGAGGTGAACTGCAGGAACCGGTCGGCGGGCCGCAGGCCCAGCTCCGCCCGGATCGCGGTGGCGTGCCCGACCAGGCTGGCATGCGAGACCCCGACGGCCTTCGGCCTGCCGGTCGAGCCGGAGGTGAAGAAGCAGTACGCGAGATTCGCCTGCCAGATCGACGGCGCCGCGGGGGCGGCCGGGCCGGTCAGATCGGCCAGATCGACCACCGCGAACCCGGAACCGTCGAACTCCCGCTCCGGTCCGTCACGGAGCACGAGCACGACTCCCGCGTCCGCCAGCATCCCGGCCACGAGCTTGGCGGGCAGCGCGGCGTCCAGCGGAACGTAGACGCCGCCGGCCTTCCACACCGCCAGCAGCGTCACCAGCCAGCGGGCAGACCGTTGTTCGACGGCGACTCCGACCCGGACCTCCGGCCGCACGCCACGCGCGGCGAGCCTGCCGGCGAGCTCGCCTGCCAGCTCGTCGAGCCGGCGGAAGCTCAGGACACCGTCAGCGGAAATGATCGCCGGCGCGTCCGGCGTGCGCGCCGCTTGAGCCTCGATCAACTGATGTACGCAGATTTCGGACATTGATCGCCTACCTCCATCCGTGCCGTAGAGACGAAATGCGTTCGGGTCAGGCGACCGCGCCGCCGGCCGTGGCTCGCCGCCAGCTGTCGTACAAGCCGGCGTAGACGCCGCCGGCCGCGAACAGCTCGTCGTGCCTGCCGCGTTCCACCACCCGGCCGCCGTCGAGCACGATCACCTCGTCGGCCCGTTCGGCGGTGGCCAGCCGGTGCGCGACCGTCAACGACGTGCGGCCCGCCGTGAGCCGGCGCAACGCCTCGATGAGCGTCAGCTCGATCTGTGGGTCCACGGCCGAGGTCGCCTCGTCGAGGATCAGGCAGGCCGGGTCGGCCAGATGCGCGCGAGCCAGCGCGACCAGCTGCCGCTCCCCCGCGGACAAGCTTTCGCCGCGCTGCCCGACCGGAGTGTCCAGGCCGCGCGGCAGGGTTTCGAGGAACGCTGTCGCGCCCAGCTCGTGGAAGACGTGCTCGATGTCGGTACGGGTGGCGGACGGCCGCCCGTACCGGACGTTCTCCTCGACCGTGGTGTCGAAAAGGAACGGATCCTGCGGCACGACCACCACGCGCGAGCGCAGCGACTCGGTCGCGATCTCCCGTACGTCCACGCCGTCGATCAGGATGCGGCCGCGGTCGGGGTCCGCCAGCCGGGCGATCAGCTTCGTCAGCGTCGTCTTTCCCGATCCGGTGGCGCCGACCAGCACGACCTGGCGACCGGCCGGCACCTCGAACGACACGTCGCTCAGGGTCGTGCCAGCGTCCGGGTAGCCGAAGGTGACGTTCTGCACGGCCACCGCCGGCGGGCCGTCCGGCAGCCGCTTGCCGTCGACCGGCTCGGCGACATCCTCGACGATGTCCAGCAGCGCCAGCACCCGCCGCCAGCCGGCGGCGGCATTCTGCGTGAAGTCGATGACCTGGGTGAACTGCGCGACCGGCCCCAGGAACACGGTCACCAGCAGGAGGAACGCGACTAGCTCGCCGGCGGTGTGCCCGCTCGACGGGCCGATCGCCAGGCCCACCGCGACGACGCCGACCACCACGATCGCGGCGAACAGTTCGGCGAGGGAGAACAGCACGCTGCCCAGATAGCCGGTGCGGACCTTCGTGTCCCGCCACCGGCGGATGGTCCCCGTGGTCCGCCGCAGGCTCGGTGTCGTGATGCCGTAGGCGCGGATGACGGCCGCGCCCTGGATCGTCTCCGAGATCACCGTGAGCAGATCGGCGACGCGACGCCGGACCGCCGAATGCGAGGCGCCAAGGCGCCTGGCCAGCACGGTTATGAGGACGACCAGTGGCACGATCAGCGCGACCGTGACCAACGTCAGCCAGGCGTCGTAGTACGCCATGCCGGCGAGGGCGGCCAGCATGGCGGCGCCGTTCACCACCCAGGCGACACCGCCCCACTGCAGGAACTGGCTGAGGGTCTCGACGTCGGAGGTCACCCGGGAAACCAGCTTCCCGCGCGTCTCGGCCGAGTGGTACGCCACGCTGAGCCGGTGTACGTGGGCGAAGGCGCGGACCCGCAGCCCACACAGCCCGCGCTCGCTGGCGATCGCGAGGCGCAGCAGGCTCACCCAGTTGACCAGGACGGTGCCCACCACCACCACCGCCACCAGCGCGCCAAGGCGAACCAGCTGGCCGGTGTCGATATGCCCGGCGCTGAGTCCCCGGTCGAAGAGCAGCTGGATGAGGACCGGTATCGCCAGCCGGCCGAAGCCGCCGACCAGTGCGAGGACGAGTGTGAGGGCCAGGCCGTCGCGGATCTCCGGGAGGGCGGCGAAGCCCCGGCGAAGCACCGCCCACGTCGACCCGGTGACGCCGTCGGGGTCGACCTGAACCGCGCTCACGTCGCCACCCGCTCTCGCTCGTAGGCCCGGGTCAGCTGGTCGTAGGCGTCGATCCGCAGCAGGGACGTGTGGGTGCCGATGCCCGCGACTCGGCCGCCGTCGAGGTAGACGACCGAGTCGGCGAGGGCCAGCGTCGCCGCGCTGCTGGTGACGACGATCGTGGTGGTGGACGGCAGGCCCGTCGCGAGCGCGCTCATGATCTCCTGGCGGGTGGTGGCATCGACGGCAGACGTCGCCTCGTCCAGCAGGAGCACTCGCGGCAGGCGGATCAGGGCACGGGCCAGGGCGACGCGTTGCTGTTCGCCGCCGGAGAGGGTCATCCCGCGCTCGCCGACCCGAGTCGCCAGCCCGTCCGGCTGGCCGTCCACCAGGGCAGTGGCCCTGGCGAGGCGGAGCGCCTCGTCCAGCCGCTCCCGGTCGGCGTCCGCCGGGGCGGCGTCGAAGTCGAGCAGGACGTTCTGGGCGAGCGTGCCGACGAATAGGAACGGCTGCTGGAAGACCGCCGCGCAGGCCTCCGCCCGGTCAGCCGCAGCGACCCGGTACAGGTCGACCCCGTTCAGCAGCACCGTGCCGTCGGTCGGGGGCAGCAGGCCGGCCAGTGCCAGCAGCAGCGTGCTCTTACCCGACCCGGTGCTCCCGGTGATCGCGACGGTCGCGCCGGCCGGGACGTCGAAGCTCACGTCGGAAAGGACCGCCGGGCCGTCCGGGTAGGCGAAGCCGAGACCGTGGACCCGCAGGTCGAGCGGACCGTCCGGCAGAGGCTGCGGATCCGCGATCGCCGGCGGCGGCGTCTCGGCGAGCACCGCCTGGACCCGGCCGTACCCGGCGAGGACGCTCGGCACGTGGGCGAGCACGTTGCCGATCAGGCTCAGCGGCACCCCCAGCACCGCGAACAGGGTGACGAAGCTGACCAGGGGGCCGACCGTGATCGCGCCGCTGTTCACCCGCCACGCCCCGACCACCAGGATGACCAGCGACGTGGCGGTCGGGATCAGATCGACCAGCGTGTCCATCAGCCATTCCCGAACGGCCAGCTTGATCTTCGCGTCGCGGAGCCGGCCCGATTCGGCGGCGAACCGGTCCCGCTCGGCGCCGTCCCGGCCGAGCGTCTTCACCAGGAACGCCCCGTCGAAGCTCTCGTGGGCGACCGCGGCCACCCGCCCCAGCCGCTGCTGGGCCACCGCGGCGGGCTCCGCGCACCGCTTCTGGTACGCGGAGTTGACCAGCATCAGCGCCGGGACCATGGCGAAGCCGATCACCGCCAGGATCGGGTCCACCGTCAGCATCCAGCCGGCGGTGACCAGGAACACCAGGGACATGCCGAGCACCTGGGGCATCCGGGCAGGCAGGTCCGAGGCCGCCTCCGAGTCGGTGGTGGCGTGCGCCAGCTTCTCGCCGGTCGGGTGCGCCCGGTGGTAGGACATCGGCAGCGCGTCGTACCGCTTGACGACGGCCTCGCGCAGGGTGGCGTCGAACCGGGCCCTGGTCGCGACGGCGGTGCATCGCACGACCATCCCCGCCGTGCCCCTGACCACGCCGATGGTGAGCACGACCAGGAGCACGGCGAAGGTGGTGCCGGCGGCCACCTGGCCGCCGTCGAACCTCGGTATCACTACGCGGCTGACCAACTCGCCGAGCGCGAAAGACCAGACGGCCAGTCCCGTTCCGTGCAGGATCGAGGCGGTCAGTCCCAAGCTCATCGGACCCGGATGGGTGCGGAAGGCGAAGAGCAGCAACGCGCACGACCGGCGCAGGAGGCCGCGCCGCGCGGCCGGCTTCTGATCCGCCATCGCGCCTCCCTCGTCATTCGCTGTCGTCATCGCTGCTCAGAGGTACGAGCGGAGACCGCCCCGGCGGCCCACGTCCGTGCGGTGCGGCGGAACGAGCCGCCAAAGCCGGTGAAGTTCCGGAGGGGAGACGGGATACGGGAGCCGACCGCAGACCCGGTTGCGTCCGACGGCTCAGCCACTGTGCGTCCTTTGCTCCTCGGCGGAGGCACTCATGGCGGCCCGCAGGCTGGCCGGGCGCATGTCCGTCCACAGCTCGCCGATGCGCGCCAGACAGTCCTCCCGGGACGCCAGCTCGCCGACTGGCTCCCACCCGGCCGGTACCGGCCTGCCCGACCGCCAGATCGAGTACTGCTCCTCGTCGTTGCGAACAATCACGTACATATCGCCGCTGTCGGTCATGGCTGCCTCTCACTCTCGCTCTCAGCCCAGGCCGCACGTGGCTCCGGTGACCGGAGGAACCGGCCGGAAAGGGTCTCGATGTCGATCTCGATCCCGACCGAACCGCCGGCGCGTGCGGCCGCCCCGGAATCCGCCGGGCCGACGCGAGCCAGGTGCGCCACAAGCCGGTCCCGGTCGGTCACCAGCCGGGCGCATCCGCGAACGTCGATCGACAGCGAGTCCCCGGCTCGCGGCTCGCCGGGAGGCGCTCCGTCCGGCTGGAATACCGCCAGCACCTTGCCGCCGTGCAGCAGCGGTAGCTGCGGGTCGGTTCGGTCGAGCACGCCGAACAGGACGCCGTTGCGACCGCGGTCGCGATCCAGCACCAGCGGCAGCCGGGTCGCGACCGGGAAATCCTCCGGACCGGCGCTCACCAGCGTGCCGGAGCCGCAGCGGTCGATCGCCGCCACCAAGGTCGCGGCGTCCGGCCCGGCGTCTTGCCACGCCGGTGGGAACGCACGGGCCAGCGACCCGCCGTCCTTGGCGATCGCCGTGATGATCTGCTTGGACCGGAACGGCAGCAGCGACAGCAGCGTGTCGCCGAGCCCGTGCGTCGTCTCAGCGAAGCCCTGCACGTACAGGCCGCAGGTCAGCTCCCCGGTCGTGCGTACCCGGTGCTCCCTGGAGACCACCGGCCTGCCGTCGCCGTCGGTCTCCAGATAAGGCAGGACGTCGCGGTACGTCTTCGGGTCCAGTCGGCGCCGGTACCCGGTGGCCAGCACCAGTCCATCGGCACGGAGCACACGGGACTCGCCGCCGAAGCGGCTCTCGACCCCGATCCGGATGCCCGTACCGGCGGATCCGGCCCGGGTCACCCTCGAGCCGCCGTGCACCAGCAGCCGGGTGCGGCCGCGCACCTCGTCGGCATACATCAGCCGGTACAGGTCGTCGAGAACGCCTTCCTCCACGACGCCGTAATTGGTGTTGCGCAGGCTGGCGGCGTAGACGCGCCGGTTCTCCTCACCACGGGAGTAGAAGTCGTCAGCGTTGGCCTCGAAGTACTGCTCGTTGGCGAATGGATTGTTGTCGGTGGCACGCAGCGAGTACCCCGGCAGGATCAAGTGCACGCGGGCGTTGCGATAGCGGTCCAGGAAGTAGTGGGCGATCTCGCCGGCGCTTTGCCCGTCGCCGGCGACCGCGAACTCCCACTCGCGGTCGTGGTCGGTGAACGTCCGGGGAACCGTCGGCAGGAACGTGCTGGAGTGCACCACGGTCGGGCCGAGAGTCACCGCCTCCGGCAAGCGGGGCACGCCGCCGAGCGCGTGCACCACGTTGCGGGCGTGGTATTCGACGACCTCGCCGGTCGTGGTGTCGGTCGCGGTCACCCGGAACAGCGACAGCTCGCCGTCGTCGTCTCGGACCGGAGTCACCGCGCGGACCGCGGAGCGGTAGCGCACCAGGTCGGCGAACTGTGCGGCGACCCACCGCAGGTAGTCCTGGAACTCCAGCCGGGTCGGCCGGAAATCGGCGAGGTTCACGAACTTTTCCAGCCGCCCCTTGGCCTTCTCGTACTGCAGGAAGGTGAAGGGACTGGCCAGGTTCCGCAGGGACACCAGGTCCTTGAGGAAGGAAATCTGCATCCGGGTGCCGTCGATGAGCATGCCCTCGTGCCAGCGCGCGTCCGGGGAGCGCTCCAGGAACAGGCACCGTCGGTCCGGCGCGATCTCCTGGGCAGCGATCGCGAGCGCGACGTTCGACGGCCCGAAGCCCAGTCCGATCACGTCGTACGGCTCATCCGGCTTGCCGAGATTCCTCATGTACCGCTCCCTCCTGGACGTCCGCCCGGCTCATCGGGTCGGTGAGGAGCGCCCGGCAATGCGGCCGATGCGGCCGGTGTCCAGGAAGCCGACCACGGGCGGCACCGGCGACACGACCCGGCCGGCCTCGTCGAGCCGCTCCTGATAATCCGCCGCGACCTCGGGAAGCCGGGTCCAGTGCGTCGAGGGGCGCAGATGGTGCTCCTGGTGGTATCCGTCGTTGAAGGTCATCCGGTTGTACAGCCGGCCGTAGTAGCTGACGGAGTTCGCGTACCGGCTGTCCGGCTCCGCGCCGAAGTGCCGGTAGTAGTTCTGGACGTTGACCAAGGTGAACGCGATCACCACCGACGGCAGGTAGCACATCAGCAGCCACTGCCAGGACAAGACGCCGAGCAGACCGGTGAAAGCCAGCTGTGTCAGGCGGTCGTAGCGAATCTGGGCGAGCTCGGCCGAGCGCCGGGCCGGGTTCCGGGCGGCCAGCTCGCGCAGCGTGGTCTCCCGGGGGCCGACGCCACACAACCGGCGCAGGGACGCCACCGTTCCCGCGAACTCCTGGATCGAGGGGACCAGGCTGTAGGCCAGATACCGCCACAGCGGGGCGTGGTCGTCGTCCCGGCTATAGCGGTAGGTGGAGCTGAGATCGGCGGTGACCCCGTCGTGCTTGCGGTCGTTGTTGTACCGGTGGTGGTTGCGGACGTGGCTCAGGTGGTATCCCTGCGCCGACTGCGCGATGTTCGCCGAGATCATCAGCGACACGATCCTGTTCAGCCGGTCGTCGGTGAACCAGGGCTGGTGCACGAACATGTGATTGACGATGAGTACCGAGTACGTGATCATGACGGTGACCAGGACCGCCGAGCCGAGCCGCGGCCACAGCCCGTCCGGCGTCAGCGCGGCCAGCGCGATCGTCACGGCGAACTGCGCGATGCTGAGCCCGAGCAGCATGGCGTCGGCCGGGCTGTTGCGCCATAGTCGTCGGGGCTCGCGCTCGATCATTTCACCATCACCTTCCTGGGTATTCTTCGACGCGGCGGGCACGCCTGCCGGCTGCCGTCGACGGGCCCGCTCCGCGAGGCGGTTCGACCGGGTAAATGCCATTCGTCGCTGGTGAAGACAAAACGACCGTACGCAGCGCCGGCTGTACCGGCGCAGTCACGTGAACCGGCGACAGGGCCGCCGGCCCCCTTCGCGGAACCGTCGAGCCGACGCAGGCAGCGTTCTCTCGCGGACCGCCCAGCGCCCCTGCCCGTAGATCGGCCGCACCGTCACCTCGTCGAGGAAGCCCCGCGTCGACCGGCGCGGGGCGGGGCCGTTTTACGGGACGCGCCCCCCGATGACGCGGCGCTAGGTTTCTTGACAAGAGGTGTTTCTTGACAAGAGGTCCGGCCGGTTCTCGCCGCACTGCCGCGCACCATTCCCTGCTTGCGATGCCGGCGTCGCGTTGAACGGTGACGAGCGAAGGAGAGACCATCGTGGTACGGCCGAGCGAGACGTTGACGCCCCATATCTCCGACTATCTCGATTTCCTGGACCGCGGGGAAACGAACTACCTGCCCTATCTCATGTACTTCAACCGGCCGAACTTCCGGTCGGACGTGATCAACACCGACGAGTTCGGATTCCGGATCTCCCACGGCACGGACGGCCGGGCGTCGGTGGGCGGGGACCACCCCGGCGGGCCGGTGCGCCTGCTGGTGGGAGGCTCGGGGGTGCTGAGCTACGGCGCCACGAGCGACGCGACAACGCTCTCCTCCCGCCTCTGGACGAAGCACGCGCCGAGCAGGCCCTGGCTCAACTTCGGAGCCCCGTACTTCAACTCCACCCAAGAGCTGATGCTGTTCATGCTCTACCGGCACCTGCTTCCGCCGATCGAGGAAATCGTCCTCTTCAGCGGCTTCAACACTCTCGTCATGGCGCAGCTTGTCGGTTTGCCACTCCTGGGGCAGGGCCCGTTCTTCTTCTGCAACGAGTACTTCGAGAAGATGCAGGAACTGCGGAAGCGGTACGCGAAGCCGATCAAGGGCCTGCGGTGGCGGACCGGTCCGAAACAGCAGCCGCCGGACCCGACCCCTCGGCCGGAGACCATGATCGAGGCCGCCGTCGACCTGACGACGCGGCACCTCGACAGCTGGCTCATGGTGGCAGGCGCGACCGGAGCCCGAGTGAGCTTCGTCCTGCAGCCGCTGGCCACCTGGCTTCGCAAGGAACCGGCCCCACAGGAGAAGCAACTGTTCGACGAGTTCGACCAGTTCTCCGAGTTCGGGGCCTGGGAGGAGCGCTACGGCGAGGTGGGAAGCATCGCGACCGGAGCCTCCTACGCGGCTGCCCTCGGCGCGGCCTGCGCGAGCAAGGGCGTCCCGTTCGTCGATATCAACTCCCGGATGTCCGAGGCGGCGGATCCGGCGGACTGGCTCTTCGTCGATCGCGGGCACTGCACCGACGACGGCTACGACCTCGCGGCGGCGTTGCTCGCCGACAGCTTCGACCTGTCGTGAGGCATGGACGTCGAGGGGAGGTGACTTCGCAGTGGCGCTTCTGCGAGCGATAGCCAGGTTTTTTCGACGCAAGAAGAAGAGGAAGAAGCAAGATGCGTCCATCTACCCGATGTTCTGATCGGGCGGTGCGGCTCCAGCGGCCCGCGACACCGTGACCATGACGCTTGCCTCTCCATGGCAGGAGAGGCAAGCGTCATGGTCGGCTCACGTCATGCCGGATGAAGCCGGCCGACAAGCGGAATGCTGGCGAGCGCCCGGCGATCGATCTTGCCCGAACGGTTGAGAGGCATCTCCTCCAGCCAGACGTAGCAGCGCGGAATCATCGGCGCGGGCAGCCGGCTGCCCAGCTGGCTCGCGAGCGCCTCGTCGGATAACCGCTCGCCGACCAGATAGGCGACGATGGCCGCGGCGCCCGGAGTGTCCTCGCGCAGCAACGCCGCCGCGTCGACCACGCCTCGGCAGGCGCGCAGATTGTGCTCCACCTCTCCGATCTCGACCCGATATCCGTTGATCTTGACCTGGTCGTCGATCCGGCCGACATACACGAAGTTCCCGTCCGGCTGAAGCCGGACATTGTCCCCGGTGGCGTACATGCGTTCGCCAGGCGTCTCGGCGAACGGGTCCGGGACGAACGCGGCCGCTGTGCGCCCGGGACAGCCGAGATAGCCTCGTGCGAGACCGGCTCCGGCGAGATACAGCTGGCCGATTTCACCGGCGGGGACGGCGTTCAGCCCCCAGTCGAGGACATAGGCTCGGACGTTGCGGATCGGGCGTCCGATCGGGACCCACCGCGGAGTCGAGGCGTCGCAGGGATACCACGTCGCGGCCACCGACGCTTCGGTCGGGCCGTAGCCGTTGTGGACGACCAGCGAGTCGTTGCCGCCCAAGTCAGGCCCGTCGAGCTGAGACCCGCCGGTGATGACCAGCCGGACCCCTGCGGCCGCGAGCCGGGGAAGCAGCGACTGTCCATACGGGCCGAGCACAGCCGCCGGGACTTCCAGCGCGGTCACGCCGAGCGCGCGGACGGCGTGCAAAATACGGTTGGCTGGCAGATCGCTACCGTCGTCTATAGCGACACAGGCGCCGAAGCAGAGCGGCATCAAGCAGTCGTGCATCGTGCTGTCCACGGTGAGCGCGGTCGTCCACAGCATCACGTCGTCGGTCCTGACCAGGTCCATGTCCTCGAACGAGGCGATGATCAGGTTCACGAGCCCTTCGTGCGGAACGCCGACGATCTTGGGGCGCCCGGTCGACCCTGACGTGGTGAGCGCGTAGGCCAAGTCCAGCGGCCTTGGCGAAGGAAGCTTCGCGGCGGTGGGACTGTCGTCGCCCGGATCCGGACCGATGTCGTCGACGAGCTGAGCGTCGGACAGCCATTCGACCGGCGCGGCAGCGAGAACACGCTTGCAGCCGACGTCGACGAGCACCCCGCGATTGCGCAACGGCGGATCGTCGGGGCTCATCGGCAAGCACGCCGCACCGCTACGCAGGATGGCGACGATGCCGATCAACGCGGCCGGGCAACGTCGCGCGAGCAGACCGACGACCGGTCCGACATCGTCAGCCGCCAACCGCAACGCGAGTTTCGCCGACAACCGGTCGAGGTCGGCATAGGTCCACGAGCGTGCCGCCGTCCGGATGGCCGTTGCCGACGGCCGATCTCGGAACTGGCGCTCCAAGAGATCGACCACGGTCTGTGCGCCTGCGGTCCAGGCCGACCGTCGAGAATCCTGCACCGCAACTCCCTCGCGTTTCAGATGCTTCGCCAATCCGGCCCCCGCGTCAGCGCACACTCAGCGGTCGCAGGTGCCCGATGGCAGGCTGGAGATGGCGGGGGCGCCGTCGAAACAGGACTGTCCCGTCCGGCGATGCGGTACTTGTCAGGCGACGAGTCCAGTCGGCGCGACTCTGACTCCTGCGGCGAATAACCTATTCTCCCGCGATCTGCGTTGCCTGCTGGCAAGAACTCTCGACCGCCGCGGATATCGAGTCGATGCTGCGGAACGTCGACTGCTGGAGCGCATTCTCCGGCAGCTCGATCTCAAAAGTGTCCTCAAGGGACAACATCAGGCCCAGACAGGTCACGGATGTCATTCCCCAGCGCCGGAGGTCCTCGTCCGGGCGAGGTTCTTGGCCGGAGTCTTCGACGTTGAGCTGCTTCATCACGAGTCTGCGAACGGTGTCCGCGACAGAAGGCTGAGTAACGGTCATGACTACCGCGTCCCCCCAGTGCCAGTGCCGGCGCCAGCCTGCTGGACCGCTCCGCCATCGCCCCCGACGGTACGCAGATAGCGCGCGACACGACGCGCACCGTGCAGATTCCCCTGCGCGTACAAAAGAATATCGGGGCTCAGGGCGTAGTCGGCGCCGAGTTGTTCATAGGCCTGCACAGCCATGTTTCGATAATAGTCGGCAATCTGCGAGGTCGTCATTTGCGGCGCGGCCTGCGCACCCGTCTCGAACCAGGCGGCCAGGCTGTGGTCGACGTATTCATCGATCGACCATTCGACGGTCCTGGTCGTCACGGGCTTGCGCATCGGCTGGAAAATCGGGTCGATGATCCCCGACTTTCCCTGCAACTCATTGGCGACGTGCTCGGCCAGCAGGGGCGCGCAGTGGAAGCCGTCCCGGTAGGTCCCCGTCATCAGATACAGGCCCGAGAGCGGCATCCAGCCGATCACCGGGAATCCGTCGAGCGTGACGGGGCGGTTGCCGCTGCACCAGTTCACGACCTCGTGGCTGGCCACCTGCTCGTCGAGCTGATGCATCGAGTACTGGGCCAAGAAGCGGGCGTCGGCCATCCAGGTGACGCTGGAGATGGTGTGCACCAAGCGGTTGGTCGCGCCGTAGTACTCCAGCCCGTCGCCTTGCGGCACCACGTGCAGTCCGCAGGCGAACCCTCGATTCGGCGTCCGGACCACGCTGGTGAACGGTTCGCCCCCGGTCCGCTTGGCGATCATGGCGAAGCCGAGCCCCGGAAAGATCGGCATCAGCTCGGGCACGTCGAAGACGGTTCGCACCAGCGACTCGCTGTGGACGCCGGCGGCCACGACGACAGTGCCGGCTTCGATGACGTGGCCGTCGTCCAGCTCGACCGCGGTAACCTCCTCGTCGCTTCCGACCAGCTTCCGTACCGTCTGATCGATCAGAACCGCTCCGGCCTGCCGCAGCCGGCTTTCCAGCGCTCCGAGCACTCCGCGAGCGTCCACGGCCCCCTCTCCCGGCAGATGAACCGCGCGCAATGCCCGCGACTCGGTCCGGGGACGGTAACCGGGGATGTCGTTCGGATCGATGTCCTCCCACGGCTTGTCGTACCAGTCGAGGGCGTCGATCATCGCGGCGAAGTTCACCGTATCCAGTTCGGCGCCGACGGAGTTCAGGATGATGTGCGATTCCGTCGTTGTCTGCAGCGGCCTGCTGGACGGCGCGAACTCCTCCAGCCGCCGCAGCGCCTCCGGCCATTTGTCATGGGCGGAGACGCCGAGCTCGAACCGCGTTCGCGCGGCTTCGGTCCGCAGCGATTCGGTGGTGGTCTCGCCGAAACAGCCGAGCATCGCACCGGCCACGTGACTCGCGCCCGTGTCGCGATGGCTTGGACCGACCACCACCACTGAGCCGGCCTGGCGCTCGATCAACTCGTCAGCAAGAAAAAGGCCGAGCGCGCCGTTTCCGACGATCACCACGCTGGCCTTGGTCGGCCTTTCGGCGCCGGCGGCGAATTCGGGTTTAGTGGACTTCTTGGTCGGATCGGACACACCAGACTCCCAGATTTAGACGATGCCGCTCGGCGTGTGATCAGATGTCGAAGATGTAGAGGCCGAAGTTCCGGTCGGCGACTAGGACGTAGTTCTTCTCACCGACCTTGTGGATTTTGACGCCCAGGAAGTCTGTGCCGGGCTCGCGGAAGGCGCCGACCTCCCGCAGGCCGTCGCTGCCGTAGCTCAGTACTCGGAGACCGCCCGCGAAGAAAGTCGCGTACACCAACGGGCGATCGGGGTCGATCGCCACGTGCGACGACGAGAAATCGCCGAAGCCGGTGGCGTACCTCGGGTCCTGTGCCTCGGGGACGGCGTACGTGTCGATTTGAGTCGCCCGGCCGCCACCGGCGCCGGCCGGGATGTCCGTCTTGAACAGCCGGAGGTAACCCCAGCCGGCGAACTCGGACTTGACCTCGGTCGCGCAGACCGCCGGATCGGCAGGCGTCGGGGTGGTGCCGGCGGTCGCCGCGGCCACGCCGGGCACCCCGAGAAGCCGCAGACCCGTCAGGCGGTTGACGAACATCAGCGGGATCGTTCCCTTGGACGCCGTGGGGAACTGCTGCATCGCGTCCGGCCCCTGGTGGTTGAAGATGATGCCCGCGTCGTAGCCTGCCGCGGCGACGGCGTCCAGCTTCTCCTGGAACGCGCAACCTTGGGCCGACCCGCCGGTCAGGATCGAGGCGTCCCGCTCCATAAGCGCGATCCCGTGCCCAGGCGGCACGGTGCCCGGACAGCCGGAGCCGACGAAGGTCGGCGTGCCGGAGACGGGGTGGTCGGCGTCGACCGGCGCCGTGCCCGGGCTCCAGGCCGCGACGTACTCGACGCCCGCGTGCGGACCCGACGTGATCGTGCCGATCAGGCGATAGGATTCGATGTTCTCGTCGGCGCCCACCAGGTACTCGGCGTCAGGCGAGAGGTCGCAGTGTTCGGCGTTGCCCTCCGGCAAGATCTGGTGCCCGTGCTTGGCGCGCTCCTCGTCGAATTCGGCGTACTCGGTCGCGACGATCAGCGAGACGTTGCCCGGCGTCGGATCGGTGACGTCGAGCAGCACGTACCCGCCGTCCCAGTACGTCGCGTTCATGACGTACCGGTCGCCGACCCTGCGCACCTCGACGGCGTGCCCGAAAACCGAGACGAGGCCCAGCGACGGGGCCCCGGCCACCTGGAACGGCGCCACCCTCAGGTCGAGGGCATTGACCATGACCGGGTTGCGGGGATCGGTGATCTCCATGATGACAATGTCGGTGGTGGGCTTGTCGGTGACGAAGCTGACGTACGTGCGGCCGGTGGAGCTGTCCGTCCAGGCGCAGGTGTAGTACGCCGCCAGCGCCTGGTCCGCTGGCTCGTCGTCCGCATCCGTGTAGTCGCCGGCGTGGGCGGCGAGGAGCTGGGCCTTCTCCGGGTCGGAAACGTCCCAGATGTTGATGCCGCCCCGCTGGCGCGGCCCGGTCGGGTCGGGCGCGTCGGCCTTGGCATAGATTTCGTTGGGGTGGATGAAAAGCGCGCCGCTGAAGTACTCGTTGGCGATCTCGATCACGCACGGACCCTCGCCGGCGTAGTTGCCCGCCGTGGTCTCGATGAACGCGCCCTCGACCTCGAAGGGCTCTTTCGGATCGCTGATGTTCATGACGTAGGCGCCGGTCCGCTCGCACGTCGGCTCCCTGTACACCGTGAGGAACGCGTAGTCGCCGTACGCGGCCACGTCCGCGATGTGTCGCGCGAGGCCCGCACCCGACGGGTTGGTGACCTGGGCCTTGCCCATCAGCGTCACGCCATAGGAGACGGACGGAAGCGGTGTCTGGTCAAGCCCGTGCCGGTCGCCCTTGGCCACATCCTTACCGGCCATGCGTACCTCCTCAGCAATGCGTCCCGTCCGAACAGAAGATGCCCGGTCCATCAGCGACTGGCCGGTGCCATGACCCGGGGCACCGGCTCTTCGCCGATGCTACGGCGGCAGCTAGACCGCGAGATGTCACGCAAATCGGGGATGGTGGCAGGCATACCGTCACGGTCGGCAATACCTTGGCGGGGACACGTTGCCGCCGGTTCGTTTCCGCTACGGAATCCGACGTGCGGCATGGCGAACTGAAATGACGCCCGTTCTGCCCCCGGCTGTCAGCGCGCAGCGAGGTGCCCGCGTCGACAAGCCGGGGACGGGAACTGAGCAGCCGGGAGTTGCGGCACTGCGGCTGGAAGTCGCCCGGCCGTCAGCGCTCTTGCTCAGTGGACACTTTCCCCGGTTCAGGCACCGGCCTCGAGCACGGCGAGGTCGCGTACCGCGTAACGGTGATGCTCGACCTCTTCCTTAAGTACCACCTTGATGCAGTGGCGCACGACGTACTCCCGATCTGGATACGAGTCCGCCGGCTTGCGACCACACACCCGATCGAGCTCGGCCTCGGTGAGCCCGTCGACGACACGCCGCATCGTGGCCATGCGAGCGAGCCGCGGCGCGAGTACCTCGTCAAGCGTCGGGGTGGCTTCGAGGGTGACCCCGAGCTTCGCCACTGCCTCTGGCGGCATCCCGCCGTACGGAAGGCCCAACGGGTGGTACGGCGCATCCTCCTCGAGCACGGCGTTGCCAAGCCAGGAATCGCTGCCCATCAGCAGGTGCCGTTGGGTCTCGACGAACGACCATTCGCCGTCGACCTGTTCGTGCAGCTTGGCCTCGGGCAGGAGCCTGGCGCGGTCGAGCGTCGCCTCCCACTGCGCCTCAATGGCGTCCCAAACCGCCCGGTAGTCGCCGGAGGACGCGGCGTCACGCGCCAGCGCCCGCGTCGGATTTCGCCGGTCGAGCTCGGCCTCGACGTAGGCAGTCACGTCGACGTCGTTGACAACGAGACGCTCGAAGGCGCCGCCGAGGTAGACGTCGGCCCCATAGCAATCCACGATCTTCAGGCCGCTGACCTCGCAATCTCGAATCTCAAGGCTGGCAAGGTCGCATAGGTGGATGCGGGCACCACGGAATTGGTCAGTTTCGGCGTACGCAGCAGGCATCGGCACAGCGTTCCGGATCCGTCGCGTGTGCGTCAATGGGTAGCAGTTCTGTCATACGTCAGGGTTACAGCGTCGGGCTGTGAGAGGACGAGTGTGGATGACGGGCGTACGGCGCCGACGTGACTAACCCCCTCTGCCGGAGCGGCCTGAGGTTGGTTCAGCTGGTGTCGATCATGCTGGCGGCACCGCTGCCGGTGCTGGTCGTCGTGGCGGCCGGCACAGCGCACGCCGAAAGTGGGCCTCGTTCCAGACCAGGGTGCGGTCCCGATGTCGCGCACGACCAAGACAGATCGATGTGGCGTATTCGGCCGAGATTTCCAACTCGCTTCTCGTCGGAATTTGGACGCGGCGAAACAAGAAATCAAACCATCTGCACAGCCCTCAATCCTGAGACCGCAATGGCCGAACTTGACTAACCAAAGGGGAAATGAGGAGTGAAATACCGGGCAATGATTCGACCGTGGCGCGACGCGTGGAACAAGTTCACGTCATTCCTCGACTACAACATCGAGGCTAGGCGCATGATCCGCTCCACCAACGCGATTGAATCATTGAATAAATACCCGCTACCGGCGGACAATCCGCACACGAGGACATTGTCCGACCGGACAGGCCGCGATTAAGTGCCTGCACCTTGGGACGCAGCCTTGACCCGGCCAGGCAGGACACGTCAGATGGCCGATGCGCCGGAAGCCCGCGACCAACGCTTCGCCATCACATTCTGTGACCGCTGGTCGAGAGCCGAAACCTATTGATCAACAACGCCGGAAACAGCGATCACCGGATGGACTCACTAGGGGTGCGCGGGTCATGTCCCTCGTTAATGGGACCGACAGCCGACCCGGAGGTGTTAGAGGATGCTTAGGGGTTGCAGTTCGAATAAGCGGCCGTCTGTGATCTAACCCGACAATAGTCGCCAACTCCGGTATAGTCGCCTATGGGGGGTGCCGTGATACGCATTGACGCACTGATCAGCTGCCCTGTCTACCTCGTCGGGTTTGTCCAAATTCTCAACAACGCGGGCATGACCGTCGTCTCAGCCCGGACCACACCTGCCGAGGAACTGTCCTGGCTCGCCGACGCCGCCGTGCTGGACGCCGAATCCCTGCCTCGACCCGAAAGCCTGCGGTACATCGCCGAGACGGCCCGCACGACCACGGTCCTGATTCTGATCGGCGACCTGTCACTGCCCGTCGAGGAGTATCTGCGAGCCGGCACCACCGGCGTCATCGACAGACGCGAGACCGGCGAAAACCTGATCGCGGCGTTGCGCGCCGTGACCGCCGGCACAAAGGTGATCCCCGACGGCCACACGGTTCCGCCCCCGGCGGAAAGCTCCGACTCGCCCGGGCCGAACCTCTCCGAACGCGAAGAGCAGGTGCTCAGACAGATCTCCCACGGGCTGACCCACGGACAGATCGCCACCCGACTCCGCATCAGCCCGCACACCGTCGACACCTACGTCAAACGCATCCGCGCCAAGCTCGGCGTCGGGAACAAGGCCGAACTCACTCGGCTCGCGCTTCTCCGCCAGCTCCCCGGCCCCGCCACCGAACAGGTCAGCCCCGTCACCGTAGAGGTCGCGTAACCGCTGGGAGCCCTCCCTCATGAACCACCACCGCTCGACCAACCGATGAGCGTGTGACCGCCTGGCTGCACGCCGTAGAGCGGCGCCGACAGCGCACTCTGAAGGTAGACCTAGACGCTCGACGAACTCCTCGACGACACGCTCGTGCATACACGCGCACGTGTAGGCACGCACATCAAGGCCCAACTACCGGTACATACCGCCAACCGCCCGAAGTCATTGCGATGCAACATAAAGACGCGGAACCCCAGCATGGACTCAGTCCTTGCACAGATCAACTTCATAGAGGTCACGCGCCTGCCGCACCCGATGGCCGGCCGCTCTGGACCTCCTTCTGGGCTACGAAGGCTAGGCCAGCACGATCACCATTGCGTTCAAGAAACCCCAGAAGGCGAACTCGCCGACTAACAGAAACCACACAACAGGGCCCTCAACGGCGAACGCACTGCAGGAGAACGTGGAAACTCGCTGCTGAAGACCACATTCAAGGCGTTGTGCAACATCAGCCTTTGTCCCTGGAGGATCGACTCGATATGTCAGCCACCAGTCCAGGCGTGCACGAGATCAGCGACACCTTCGTCGCCGACTACGCCGCCCTTGACCCGAACGCCGCCACCTTCTCCGGCATTTCCGGCTTCGAGCACGAGCTGACTGACCTCTCACCCGATGGCTACCAGGAGCGGGCGGACCTGACCGCGCGCGCCGTGCGGGAGGTTGAAGCCAGCACCCCCGCCGACGACTCCGAACACGCCGCGAAGGCGGTGTTCCTGGAGCGCAACCGACTCGCGCTCGAGCTGCACGATGCCGGACTCGACCTGTCCATGCTCAACGGCATCTCCAGTCCGATGCAGGAGCTGCGCGTATTGTTCGATCTGATGCCGACCGAGACCACCGAGCACTGGCAGGCCATCGCCGACCGGCTGGCCAAGGTGCCCGCCTCGCTGGCCGGGTTGAGCGCCTCGCTGGCCACGGCAGCCGCCGACGGCAACATCGCGGCGGTGCGCCAGATTGGCAAGGCGATCGGGCAGTGCGAGAACTGGTCTGGCGGTACCGGCAAGCAGCCCTTCTTCGCCGATCTCGTGGCCGGCGCCAAAGTGGGCGACGGGCTGCGCGCCGAGCTCGTGGCTGGCGCGGAGGCCGCTGGCGAGGGCTACGCCGACCTCGCCGCCTTCCTGAGCGCCGAACTCGCCCCCAAGGCCCCGGTCAAGGACGCCGTCGGAGAGGAGGAGTACCGGCTCAAGTCGCGTTACTTCACCGGTGCCGCGCTCGACCTCGCCGAGTGCTACGAGTGGGGCTGGGCCGAGTTCCTTCGCATTGAGGCCGAGATGAAGCAGGTGGCTGCCCGGATCAAGCCCGGCGCCACTCTCGCCGAGGCTGCCGCTCTGCTCGACGCCGACCCGCGCTACCAGTTGAACGGCCAGGACGCACTGCGCAACTGGATGCAGACCCTGTCGGACAAGGCGCTGTCGGACATGCGCGGGGTGCACTTCGACATCCCGGACGCGCTGATGGCGCTGGACTGCAAGATCGCCCCGCCCGGCGGCAGCGTCAGCGCCTACTACATCGGTCCAAGCGACGACTTCTCCCGCGCCGGGGCGATGTGGTGGTCGGTGCCCGCCGACCGCGATGCCTTCTCCACCTGGCGAGAGACCACCACCGTCTACCACGAGGGGGTGCCGGGCCACCACCTGCAGATCGCCACCGCCGTGAACAACGCCGCCCGGCTCAACCGGTTCCAGCGGCTGATGTGCTGGGTGTCCGGGCACGGCGAGGGCTGGGCGCTCTACGCCGAGCGACTGGTGCGCGAGCTGGGCTACCTCGACGAGGACGGCGATCTGCTCGGCATGCTCGACGCCCAGCTGTTCCGCGCTGCCCGCGTCGTGCTGGACATCGGCATGCACCTGGAGCTGCCGATCCCGGCCGGTATCGGGTTCCACGACGACGAGCGCTGGACGGCCGAGTTGGGCCTGGAGTTCCTCTTCACCAGGACGATCACCGACCCGGACCACGTCCCGGACGAGATCGACCGCTACCTCGGCTGGCCCGGGCAGGCGCCCTCGTACAAGCTGGGCGAGCGACTGTGGCTCGCGGCCAGGGCCGACGCGCAGGCGCGGCACGGGCAGTCCTTCGACCTCAAGGCGTTTCACCGGCAGGCGCTCGACCTTGGCTCAATGGGGCTGGACACACTACGGGAGTGCCTGGCCGAGCTCTGAGTGTTCGTAGCGGCGGACCGGTCGTTCGGTGCGGCCGGGTCCGCTCCGGGCTCCAGACAGGACGGAACGAGCGATCGACCATCCGGCCGTGCCATCCTTGCGGTGGCGGTCGGCCCAGCGTTTCGCCGTGGACACCCGCGACCTGGAACCGCGCGGCCTGCCGCAACGGCCAGCCTTCGTCCACGACACACTGCGCCAGGCGCAGCCTCCCGGCAGGGTCAACGGTGCCTTAGCGTGAGTCACGAGGGCCTCCGGGTAGCCGGTGCAGATGTCGCGATCAACACCGAACCCGGAGGCCCTCCCCCACACCAAGATCATCGACATCCGTGTCGCTCGCGCTCCAACCTCCCGGGTCAGTACACCTAGGGCAGCAGGCGGACCAACGCGGCGAACACAGCCTGGCTGTCCAAGATGTTCAAGGAAAGTCCAGCCCGGCGGCATTGTCTGTGCCGTCAATTTCGTCGAGTTGCGTCGGACTGAGCCAGCGTCAGCGTTGCGGCCTTGTTCGCGGACAGCTCGAGTGCCTCCCTTTAGACCATGCATGCCCAGTCCCACTCGCCGAGCGCAATGTGAGGATAGCCAAGGGCGTGGAGGGTACTGGCGCGGCGCTGCAGGTGTCCCCAAGCTCGCGGCACAGGATGGGGCAGTTGGTAGTGATGGATGGATTCGCGGTGGCAGCCGGCGTGATGGTCTAGATAGCCGAAGCTGTCCAGGGTGGCTGCCTCACCACTGGGGTTGTTGTGCGGAGCGCGGCTTGGCCAGGTCCTGGCTACCTCGACATCGATCGGCGTATGGCCACGATCGGCAGTCCGTCGCCGCGGCGACGGACAGAAACCTTCTACCCAAGACAGCCAGGCGCGCCGCTCCCCGGCCGTGACACATCACGGGACCAGGGATGACCCGATCGGATGCATTTCGGTAACGATGCGCAGCCGGGATCGTCTAGGTAGGGAGGTCCGAACGGCGCATCCGGGTACATCCTCTGCGGATGCGCCGTTAGGCAACCGAGTTGGTCGCAGGCGAACACCTCGCCCTATTCATCGGACCTTCGACCCGAGTCCGGCTGCGTGCCGCTTGAACCGTGGGCACGACGGTGAACAACGCGCCGAGAGCCAGAGCCGGGATGGCGAGTTTTGGCCTCGTCGACATGTGTAAGTCCTTTACGATGAGGTGGGTATCGCCCCAATCCTCGAAGACTCAAAGGAACAAATCGACTACACAATGTGATGATTCGAGGTGGTCGCGATGACCCGTCCCCGTATTCGGCCCGCTAGCACGCGCCCGGCAGGTGCCCGACAAATCTCAGCTTGCCACGTTCAGCCGTCAGATTTCTATTCAGCGCTGCTGAACAGATGCCGCGCAACGAACCGCGCAGTAACCCGTTCCGCTTCTGCACTGGTGGCGGTCCCACGACTGACGACATGGTGGTCCCCCGGCCTTGACAACCGACAGATCGAAGCCACTCCAGCCGACGGGCGGGCAGCTCTCCACAGGCTACGGCCACGTCTGTCGAGAACCGCGCTACGCAACTGGGCGCGCGGCCAGATAACTCCCCCTGAACTGGCCTCGAGCGGGGAATTCACACTGGCCACCGTGATCGGGACCTTCGAGCGGCGCCTGCCCCAGCACAGCTGACGCGCGTCTCTCCGCGATCGATCACACTCGGGGCCGGCGACCTCGCCCCGTTCCGGGAAACGCCGCGGCGGCACGGCCGCGGGCAGGTCGACCAGCGGGGACGACAGGGCGTGCAGCGGGCCAATACGGCCAGCTCATGGTGCACTGCTACGACATTGCTCATTCCCGGTGACGTTTGATGCGCTTTCCGCGAAGTCCGTCGCCGCGCCCGTCGCAACAATTCTTCTGCCGGATAGAGTTTCGCAGATGCGTGTGGCGTCTTTTTTGGGTGACGATACTCGACCGCGATGTTGTGGTTTCACTAGCATCGGCGTCGAACTGAGGGGAAGTTTCCTGGGGGAAACTGGTCGAGAAGTTTCTGGGGAACTAGACGGCCCCTTCATGTTCGCGCGTTCTGACCTGAACATGAGCTATGGGGAGTGCATGTTGTGAAAAGACGCGTATTTCGTAGTGTTCTGGCTTTGACGGTGACGGGACTGGTGTTCACCTCTCTCGTGACACCGGCCGCGGCGTCCGCCTCCGGACGTGACACCAAGGATTCCGTGGTCGTCGCTGTCGGCGGGTTCACCGGCATCGACGAACCGACACCGCGGCTGCAGCCGCAGCAGGCGGAGCCCGCTCGAACCGGATCGCTGGAGGAAGCCCGACGGATCGCCGAGCAACGGGGCCAGGTCTCGGACAGCTACGGCAACGACCGGGCGAAGATCGACGCCACCCGGACCGAACTGGGCGCCGCGGCGACGCGGGCGGAGCCGCCGATCCCGATCCTCGACGAATGCCTGAAACGCCCCGGCGCCGGATCGCCCGAAGGGCACATCCTCAACCGGAACTTCTGGTGCCAGCAAGGGAAGATCTGGGCCGCGATCTACGTCAACGGTAAGGAGGAGGGCTACTTCGAAGTCATCTACCGCGCCGCCGCCGTAGCGAACCCGTATGAACGGAAACACACATCTTCATCCACGGTGACGACTACAACACCCGGGGAACCATTCTCGGACAACGGCGGGACGCATTCCTCAGCACCTCACTGAGCCCGCTCGACGCCGACGAGCAGTAGCCTTCCCCGTCGCGTCGGCGCGTTCCGCTCTGCCAGGATGCTGATCACCACCCTCCACAAACAGAAAGCAGACCAATGGGCGCATGGGACACAGGGCCGTTCGACAATGACGACGCCGCGGACTTCGCCGGAGACCTGGATAGCTTAGAGGAAGCACACCGCCCAGAGGCCATCCGGCACGCGCTGGCCAAGGCTGCGAACGAAACCGGCTACCTCGACGCTGCGGCCGCGGCCACTGCTGTCGCCGCGGCCGCGCTGGTCGCCGCCCAGCATCCTGCCGGCGGACCGGCCGACCCACACTACGGACCCAAACAACCCGTGCCACCACTGCCAGCCGACCTGCCAGCGCTCGCCGCGCACGCCCTCGACCGCGTGGTCGCCGACGACTCGGAACTCACCGAACTGTGGTGCGAGACCGACACCCGGCAACACTGGCTGAACCAGATCAAACAACTACGCCACACCATCAGCCCCGACACCAAAGACGCCAGCCGACAAGAAAACGCAGCGCCGTAGCGCCGCGCAACAACACCGCGTCGAGGCGGCAACCATCACAGGCGAGCCCCACGACTAGAATAATTGGCACTGCGCCAATCTGAGGTGGCGTGGCATGACCTAGCGGAAGGCACTTTCGATGGCACAACAGGTATCCGTCCAGATCGTCGACGACATCGACGGCGGCGAAGCCACCCAGACAGTGCCCTTCGCACTCGACGGCGTCACCTACGAGATCGACCTCTCCGACGACAACGCCGGCGCCCTGCGCGACGAACTCGAGCGCTACATCGACGCCAGCAGGCGGGTCGGCGGACGCAAGGTGAAGGTCGCAACCGGACAGTCCACCGTGGCCGGTGGTACGGCGAAGCCCACCGACCGGGAACGCAATCAGCAGGTCCGTGCCTGGGCCGCGGCCAACGGGTACGCCATCGCCGACCGCGGCCGCATTCCCAATGACATCTACGACGCGTTCGACAACGCCGAGTCGGCTCCCATCGAACCGGTCGCCGAAGAGGCTCCCGTCAAGCGCAAGCGCGCACCCCGCAAGAAGGCCTGAACCCGCACATGCCGTCCCTTCCCCGAACCAACAGGGAAGGGACGGCATGGGTGAGACACACGAGCCATTCGAAACCAGGCGGCCCCGCGAACATGGCCACCCTCGAACTCCACGTTCCACAGTGGACTGCTGACAGAGACGGCGCCCGCCGTCCACGGCTATGTGCTGGGCCAGTACTTCTGCTGAAAGTTCGCTGATCGGGCCGTCAGTGTCCGGATCTCCGGTAGCCGGCGGCCCCGACCTCCGCCACCCCACCGGGATCCTCGAGCATCCCACCGTCCGCAAACGACTCGACTTCACCCAGCCCATCGGGCTACTGATGATCGCGGTCCTGCAGTTCGTCCCCGACCACGACGACCCCGCCGCCATCCTCACCGCCTACCGCGACGGACTCCCGCCCGGCAGCTACCTCGCCCTCACCCACCTCACCGACGACACCGCCCCACCCGACCTCCGCGCCTAGGTCCGCCGCTGCGTCGACACCTACCAGGCCAGCGCCAGCCCACTCATCACCCGCACCCACGACACCCTCGCCGGCTGGCTCACCGGGCTCCACCTCGTCACGCCAGGCATCACCGTCGCCAACCGCTGGAACCCCGACGACAAACCCGCCGAAGGCCCGGACCACGAACTCGTCATCGGCGCCGTCGCCCGCGTCCCGAAGGATTCGCCGCTGCGATAGCGATACCCCAGCCAGCGCGCCGAACCCCCGTGGCTTCCCCCGTTCGGAACCATCACGATCGGTCACGGTGTCCGTTCTGGCGCCTCTGGCTCTGGTGATGGATTGTCGTGTTTCCGGAACTTTCGCCACCACCACCTGCGTCGTCAACGCCCTACGACGAGCCGTATCACCAACCTCATCGTCACACCCGGATAGCGCGCTCGCACCTGTGGGCAGGTCAGACGTATCGCGAACGTCTCATACCGGCCCGGATTGTGCAGCAGTGCCTGAGAGCCAAGGAAAGCTGACGGGCGATAGCCACCGCACAGCGTGGTCGATCTGCTGAAAGAGGTTCGCTTCGTCGTCGAACATCCGGTGCTGTGCCGCCTGTTCGGAAAGCAGTTGCGCGAAGGCGCCAAGTTCGGGCACGCCAGTGATTTTCGCTGCCGCTCTGACCGCGTGCTCGATCAGGACGATCGTTTTCCGAAGGTCAGTTCGTGCGTACGCCTCGTCGAGCAGTGCCCTCGTATTCAGGCGATCACGCTCGCCAACGACAGTGGCCGCGGCGAGCGCGGACACCGTCTTGGCCATGGCCGGTCGAGAGACCCCGTGCTTGGCCAACGCACCCGCACACAGGACCAGCGCCCCTGCCTCCACGGCGACCGCAGGAACGCTATCGCCGTTTGATCGGACGATGTCAGCAGCGGTGCCCAATGTCGTCGCCTCCACAATGATGTCCGGGCGTCCGTCCTGGCTGATCACCCACGAAAGGTCTTCCGGGATGGATGGGCTGACGTCGAAGATCGCTTTAAATACTCGAAGCAACGACGCGGAATCCAGAGGTGGTACGTCGAGCTTCAACATGGTGCCTATCCTGCGGTATCCCAGCACGCTAACGCCTCGAGCGCCTAGCTCCCGCATTGCGTGGCTGTCCCACGCGGTCGAATCGACTACTCTCGACGGATTGTGATGCGGATTGCTGGCATGATTGAGCGCCACCGCCACCCCTGTCTCAAACCCGGCGCAAATATCCCGGGCGAGTAAGGTTGCCTCGGCGACCTCGTCCGGCGTGACGGTCTGGCCACGCATAAGCATGCGCTGGGATCTCGCGTCCCATTGCACCTGTCCGTGCGCGATGGCGTTCCGCCACTCCGTATTGATGCACGACCGCAGGAGCTCGCACATCGGCTCCGTGGTCTCACTCGCCAGGTCCTGCTCGGTGCGTCCGAGTGTCATGTCGGGCTCGACGTTGCGTCCGAGCAGCCGCAGGACTGTGTCGGCTGTGCGGCTGACGTCGCCTTCGAGTACCGCAAGGTACATGTCGCACGCGGGACCAACCTTGTCCTCCGTGTAGCTCGCTGCGTTGAAATCCTTGTTGGCCGCGACGCGCCTGCGATGTGTGGACCACATCGCCGATTCGTCATTGGCCCCGTCGACGATCGCCGCGAGCGCTACCTCACGCCTGTCCGACAACGCCCGCTCGACCAGGTCACGACCTGCGACAGCCGCCGCGTGCGCGGGTAAGCAATGAGAAAACGCCAGCATTGACGCTGCATGGACCCGTACTTTCGAAGTCAGCTGGACTGCCGGGTCAAGCAGATGCGGGAGCTGGGCGAACAGACGCTTGTCGAGGGCGACATGCCGGGAAACCCATGCGGCCATTATGCGCGATTGGTAGGAATGTCCATCCCCTGCTGTGAGTGCCGCCTCTGAGAGACCGAGCGTTCTTTCGAAGGGATCCTCGGGAGCTGGCGGACAGGGTCTCTCTCTCATCAAGGCTCCGACCAGGTGGTGAATGCGCAGCCTCAGTTCGGATGACATCGACGAGTGCGGAACCCCCGCACCAGCGACCACCCAATCGATGGTGCCCTGTATGAGATCGCGGAGTGCACGCTGGAGTTCGGGAAGTGCCTCGTCTTGCTCAGCAAGTTCGTCGGGAGGCACGAAGCGTTGCACGTCCGTGCAGGCTCGTCGCGCACGCCGATCAGCGGACAACAGCCTGTCCAGCATGCCGAAGAGGCCTCCCCCCACCTCGGTCTTCGTCATATGTGCAACCGCCGCCAGTCGTTCGACGGCGACGTCAACCGCGGCGACGACATTCATGAGGTCGGCGTCAACTAACACCGTTCGCCACTGCGTTGCGGTCACCAGGACCGAACCTGGAACCTCAACCAGCTCGTCTACGACGTTTGGCTCAAACGCGCTCCAGCGGCCAGCACACGCGACAATCGCTCGTCGCACTGCGTCCTGCGAGTCTTCGCTTCCCTCAGGATCTTCCTTTGACACACCGCCGATGATTCCAGAAGCTCCCCTGCGGACGGTCGCCAACTGGCGGACAGGGTTGAGGACACCGCGTGGCGCCGCATGGGATCCGCCACCACACCGTGGCACCACGTCATCTGTTGGTGCAACGCGGCCTGGTAGCACCGGCACGAAAGCACGTTCACCACGGGCCTGACGGAGTCATGATCGACGAGGTCGGCGTCGTCACCGGAGACCTCACCGTCACCACCACTCCCGCCGACGACCGCGTGGCGCTGCTTTTTGCTTTTGCACTGACATTCACGGTCAGCCCTGCGGCAATGGCTTTCGATCCCCCGCGCCGTCCGGACTGTGGTGACACGGTTTACCTGGTCGACGTCAACTCGGGGTTGAATACCGCCAGGTTTCGCATAGTGGGCGTCGGCCTCTCCAAATGGCTCGGAGGCGGCGGCTACGGAACTCTTCATTTCTCGGCGACCGCCGGCGGAAAGTCGACGTTCTTCCAGTCCAGCGCGTCGGCGCAGAGCGGGGCGCGATCTGGGCTGATCGTGATCGACGGCGCCAGTCACGTGGCCGTCCACGCGTGGCTGAACAACACCGCGGGGACCACCAAGTGCGAGAAATACATGTCTTTCTGACCATGCGCGGTGACGTACAGGAAACGTTGCTTCGTCTTGCGGCACAGAAGCTCGACGCTACACTGAGACGGTGAGCAAGTCGTCGATCCTCAATGCGGTGCGCGTTGTCAGCGCGCTGCGTACCCCTGTGACCGTCAGTTTCAGTCATTGTCCGATGGTTTTCGAATTGCAGCCCGAAGGCTCGTTCGAAGTCGCGGAAAGAACTCCACCGGAGGGATACATCGAGATTGTCTTCGATTCCCATGAAGGACGCCCGATCCTGTGGGTACATGGCTGGGAATTCGGAGAAACCGAGATATCGGTAAACGGCGTTTCGCAAGTCGTTCCGCCCTGCACTCGGAACAACCAGCCGGACTTTCGCCTGAAAGGCTGGCCGGATGGCCGACCCGCAGTTACCCCGGTGACCGGCCTCTTCGTCTCCGACGAGCGCACTGAAGGTGACAACCGGATCAACGTCGAGGACTCCGGAACGGTAACCTCGCACGCGAATCCACCGAAACAGCCGATCTGGTACTCGGGCACAGGCGCCAACGGTGGCTCGCCCACGCTGGTCCTGCGCGACGACGATCTTCGCATCATCGGTGCTCACGGCCAGGTGGTCACCGAAGCCGGCTCGGCCGACAACCGAAAGTAGGTCCGCAACCAGGCAACGAGCCCGGCGCTGTCCGGCTGATGCACGCGCGGCCACCGGGCACCCGGTGAGAACGCCGGCTAATCCTGTCGCCTGCCAACAGCGCCAGCGCGATCCCGGTCCCGACGGCGGGCGCGGCCTTAGATACGGTTTCGACATATGAGATTCCCGACCAGACTCCAACAAACACGCCCGGCGGCGGCAAGGGCGAAGGACCCGGCGGCGGGCGCCTTGTTTCCCAATGGGCGCCTCGCGCGCCGATTCTTCGGCGCGCGAGGCAGTCGATCCGATTGAGAAGGTGCGATAGCGGGTGCCGGCCAGCGATTCTGCGGCACCCGACCGCCCCGTCGTGCAGCCGACAGGGCCCTTAATTTACACCATGTTGCTGCGTCAAGGCAAAGACGCCGTGGCCTCGATCAGAAGCGACATCAAGCCGGTCTACAAGGCAGTCCCCGTGATGGCCGATATACCTCCCATAGACAGTACGACCTCGACGTCCGTGGTGCTGGAAAGGGTGTCGGCCGATGCGGTACTCGTTCCGGCGACGCTCAGCGCGACGGCCCACGGGAAAGGCTGCCAGGGCCATGGGCACGCGACGGCGCTTTGATAGGCGATGGTTTTTCACGATGCCTCCATACCTGGGTACCGCTCGGAGCGATCCGCCCGGCGCGAACCTCGCGGCGGTAAAACGGAACTAAGAGCACTACTTTCGGTAACCAGAATGAAGTGATGCGCATCATTTTTGGAGGAGTCGTACGCCTTGCGGAGGGAGTTACTAGTCCAGTCCGCCCACGCTCACGCTCAAATCCAGTCCGCCCACGCTCACGCTCAAATGTCGGCAGCGTAGGCCGCTCGATACCAACGGCGTGACTATCGGACCGAGGACTACCTTGCTGGTCGCGATATTCGATAGAGCAAGCGGCCTACTTTAGACAGCACATATGGCAATCTTGGGAGGCTCGCCATAAGGAGGCAGCGCGGCAGTGGACTTCCTATGGCGTCGACATGGTCACGGGTTAACGCCGAACTGTGGCTACTTCCTCGAACTTTTGTCACAATAGCGACACGCCCTTCCCGTGGTCAACAATGCCCATATTTAACCACTGCCACCACCACATTATTATCGAGACATTGCACGAAGCGCTCGAGGAGACAGGGATTGCCGAATTCGAGCACCACCGAAATCCCGGCGATTTCAAGCTTTGCGCAGACTGGCTCATAAAGCTGACTGCACACCCTTGGTACACACTCGTCCGGCCCGTCCTGCGCGATCAGGATAGGGCGTGGTGTACTTTCCGTGGCGTTGGCCACTGCACCCGTCAGCGGAAGCAGAGCCAACGCCATGGCGGCCACTGTGATGGCGGATCTCTTCTTAAGTGAAATGCTCATGATCCTTGGTCCTTGGGAGTACCATTAACTGGATTGCTTCAAACTCCGAACTTCGGCAACCGCTCCAACGTTCCACTTCTGTTGTGATTCGTATCACTCACACTGTAGACGCCTTTGCGGCAATTGGCCTAACGGCTTGATTACAGTGAGCCAAGCGAGGCGGATACTACTCTCCGTCATCGCCGAGTAGTGGTGCAGCCATCAACATCTATGCGTCGTCGCGCGGACCCGCACGGCACGCTCGGCGGCATGCGTTCACGCGACTTTGGCTGACCTGCTCGACCGACTCGGCGATCGCGGGTTGCCGAGCACATGCTCCAGGTCGCGGCCGCGCACGGACTGGGGGACGCCGTGGTCCACCTCGCCGCGCTGCACCGCCGTCGCAGCTGCGATACCCGTTCACCGCCCGGTGGTCCATGGCCACCCAAAGGCTGCGACAAGGACATCCACAACGAGAATCGAACGGCTCGTGGGCTCCGGCGGCGAATGCCCGCCGCCATCAGAACAGCGTGTCGCGGGCACGTCGTCGACCAGAACGACATCGTCATCGGCGGCGGCCTCATCGGCTTGCCCAGTACAGTCGCCAAGACCAGGACCGCGGCACCGGACGGAATGGCATGGCAAGCCGTCGCACCAGCCAATGCGACGATCGGCGGGGTAGTCGCGGTCAAAAACGGTTCGACTTACCGACTGCAAGCACAGAACTGAGCGCAAGCGGTCGACCGCTGCAGCTGTGATCGACCTCGCCGAAGTCTCTGACTACCGGGCCTTAAGCGCATGAACGGGATGCCAGTCCAGCGCGACACGACCACTGGTCGACCACGATGGTCGGGTCGGCGAAGTCCTCGCCTCGGTCACCGATGGAACGGTCTTGCGCCAACGTCGACCCTGGCGGGCGAGGTCGAACAGTGCACATACGAATATGTGCACTGCACCAGTAGGACCCTGCTCGATTCACTGGGCCGTATCGCGAACGTCTCCTTATGCCGGCCCGGCTTGTGGAGCAGTGCGTGAGAGCCAAGGAAAGCTGGCGAGCGATATCGACTACCGAGCGTGGTCGATCTGCTGAAAGAGGGTCCCTTCGGCATCGAACATCCGGTGCTGCGCCGCCTGCTCGGCGAGCAGTTGCGCGAAGGCGTCGAGATCGGGCGCTCTAGCGATTTTCGCTGCCACTCTGACCGCGTGCTCGATCAGCACGATAGCTTGTGTCAGGTCCGTTCGTGCGGACATCTCGTCGAGCAGTGCAGGCCGGACGTTCCGGGCGGATCTCACCGACGGGACGGCCGAAAACGGCGTCCCTCGCCGCTCGGGCAAGGACGGCTTGGGTTGTCGCGGGCAGTCCTATCCGGTTCCAGTGGAAGATGACGTGAAGTGCGGTGATGGCGCGTAGTCCTCGGGTGAGTGCGCCTTCCGCGCGGAGTGTCCGTAGCGCCCGTCCGGTGTCTTCGAACGCGGTGAGCCACTTACGATCGAGCACGTCGGTTCCGGCTCGGCCCCGGAGGATGTGGCTGATGTCGTCGGTGAACGAGTTCCACACGTCCGCGTCAACGGGTGTGACAGGCACGCTGGCGCGGTGTTCGGCGACTTGGGCCCACACGTCGCCTTGCTCGTTGATGTCGAGTCCGGCGGCTCGCATGAGCGCGGTGCACAGGATGAGGGAGCGTTCCCTGCGGTCCGCGGCGTCTGAGCGGAGGAAGGACAGCAGGTGGCTGCTGTCCTGGTGGAACAGTGTGTGTGCCAGGTCCATGCTGGCGGGGCCACCGAACGCATGGGTTTCCGGCTCGTAGATATCGCGGGTCCAGGCCATTCCTGCGGTGAGGCGCGGGTGGATCGGGTCACCGTCTGGGCTGCTGGGCGGGCTGGCAAGCAGGTAGCGCGCGCGCCATGGGCCTTTCCGGATGAACCACCATAAGGTGACGAGTCCGCTGGCTTCAGCGGCCGGGAGGATGCCGGTCAGGTGCGTGGTGGCGTGACGTTCCCGTTCGGCGGTGTCGTCGCCGGGATAGGCGATGTTCAGTTGCTTCCAGGCGGTCGTGTCCACAATGGCCTTTCGATTCAGCGGAGCAGAAGGCAGGCGTCCCACGATGTCGTCACGGTTGCGATGGTCGCGAGCGTGGCGCCGGCCGAGCCGGTGAGGAATCCCGGAGGCTCGTCGGGCGGGGCCGTGGCGTCCCGGTGGCGCTGCAGCGCCGAGGTGAGGGTGATCGGCTCGGCGGCGTCGGTGGCGATGCAGCGGGCGGTCGCGAGCAGACCGCCGGTTCCGTGGCAGAGGCTCCGGTCGGTGAGCGAGTCAAGCTGGGCTGGGTCGTTGAGGCACGTGGTGAAGGCGGTTTCGGCGCGTTGCTGGCGGGAGCGGTCGTGCAGCGCGCGGCCGGCGAGTTGGAGGGCTCGGGCGATGCCGGGCGTGCCGTAGCACCAGGATGGCCGACGGGGGGCCTGGTTGGCTGCTCGTGTGGCGCTGGAGGTCTTCGAGTGTGACGACCTGTGGCCACCAGGAGCCGCCGCTGATGTGGTGGTGTTCCCAGCTGTCGAGCCACCGGCAGATGCGGGTGATGGCGTCGATCTGCCCGTCAACGGTGATGCTGTCGCCGTGGGTGAGGGCGAGCAGCGCGAGAGGACCGGTGATGCCGTGGGCGATTCCGTGGTTGGAATGGCCTCCTGCGGGGCCGGGCCGGGTGCGTTCGGGGCCTGCTGGACACCACCAGCCTGGGAGTCCGTCGATGGGTTCGGTCAGGCGCACCAGGTAGGTCAGGACGGAGCGCAGGAGATCGTGGTCGCCGCTGCGGCGTAGCGCGACGCCGAGGCCGGTCAGACCGCCGATGAGGTCGTACTCGTTGAGCGTCGGTCGGCCGCGCTGGTCGATGCGCGCATGGGCGGTGTCCAGGCGCTGGCGGGTGATCAGGGCCGTGCCCGCGTCCACGGTCCCCTGGGCCTGCGCGAGGCCGGGCCGGCCCGGGGCTCCGTGCAGGACGAACGACAGGGCCGGGGCGCCGTGGTAGAGGCTGGCGGAGCGGGCGTTGCTGACTCCGTCGGCGACGGCGCGGCTGAGCGTTGCGTTGGCCAGGTCCCATGTTCCTGCGCCCGTGCTGGCTTGCTCGATGTAGAGGAGGGCGATACCTGCTGTGCCGCCGCTAAGGGATTGCCCTGGCTTCACGATGCACCTCGCGCGAGCAGAGTGAGGGCGGTGGCGCGGGCCAGCCGCAGGCAGCGCGCTCGGACGCCAGGTCCACGCCGATCATCCGGACGTGGTGCAGGTGCAGGAGGTCCGCCAGGATCCGATCCGGGTCAAGGCCGTCGTGTTCGGCGCGGGACCGGTAGTTCCCCAGGGCCTGTCGGAGCCGGTCGTCGCTGCTGGCGCCGAGAGCCTGCATCACCAGCTCGCGACGGTCGCTGATCGACCGGTTCCTGCTCGTGGCTCGGCGCGGTGATCGACGTTCTCGATGAGCCAGCCGGGGCCGTGTCCGGTGAAGCCGTCCACGATGCTGATCAGCCCGGCCGCGGTGGCGATCGTCCGGTCACCGGACAAGCGCTGGATGACCGTGTGTGAGTCGGCGGCCAACACCTCCTCGGCCGCGGCGAGCGTCGCTCCGATGCCGAACCGGATCTCGGGCCGGTAGGTGTTGATCGTGTAGTCGTGCAGCAGCCCGTCGGCGCGGAGCAGGTCCGCCCAGGTGCCGAACTGCCGGGCGGCGGCCCCGAACTGGCTAGCATCGCGTAGCGGAATCCGCACCCGGAGGTGGGGCTCGGGTTCGTGGTAGCGAAGGAACCACCAGCCGCTCCCGGCGGCGTCGTCGAGCTCAGGCATCCGGGCGAGGATGTCATCACTTCGACCGAAAACCCTGATATACAGCCAAGACGAGAGGCCCGGCCGGTGATCAATGGCACTGATCGTCCTCGCTGACCGCGGATGTCTAGGTGCACTGGGCAGTGAGGTCCGAGCGAGCGTGAGGGCGATCTCGTGAGGTCTGCCGTCGATCCAGCCAGCCGGGCCGTAAGTTTCGGTGAGGATCGCGTCCTGCTGTCGGCGAAGGTGGCTGCGCAGGAGTGCCAGGTGGGCGGGTTCATCCATGGTGAGGCGGATCTTCGCGTCGGTGGCGCCGAGAAGCACCTCTGACGGGATCCGGTAGGTCTCCCGTCGCCGTTCCCATGCCGTCCGCCAGATGTCGAAAGGCTCAGTGTGGGCCGGTAGGCCGGAGGCGGTGATGGTCCAGCGGGCGGGGTGCAGGATTGATCGGCCGTGCCGGATGCGCGGGAGGAACGGGAGTTCGCGGGCGACCGGTCCCCAGCTGAACGGGCGGCAGGGTGCTGAGAAGGCGGTCCAGATCTCGGTGAGGAACCGCGCGAGCGGCTGCTGTCCCTCGGAGAGGTCGACGGCGTTGAGCAGCATCGGTTCGATGGGCCGGCCTTGGGATAGGGAGATGAGCCACAGGCGCCGCGCGTCGCCGGTGACGGCGAGGTCGTCCAGCGTGATGCCGGGGGTCTGCTGGTACTCCCCGAGCGGCAGGATGGGCAGGATTTCGGGAACCCTGGCCACCGCGGTCATCGTGCGGGCAAGCGGCGGCCCGGACACCTGCACCGCCAGGGCGCCGGGCGACGCGGTCGGCAGTGCCGCGTACGCGCGCCCGAACCGCTCCCGCTCGGTGTCGCCGAGCAGGTGCAGGAAGCGGCCAACGGTGACTCCGGCGTGCCGGGCCCCGCTGATGACCGAGAGCGTGAAGTCACCGCGTTCGAGGTCGGCGGGAGTCGTCGCCGCGAGGCTGAACCGGAGCTCGGTGTGCGGGACCGGGTTTCGCTGCCCGATGGTCAGTCGGGTGATGAGGTCGTCGTCGAGGACGACCTCGCGGCAGCGGTCGAGGGCGGCCTGCTGGGCGACGATCGCCAGGGCCGTGTCGCGGGGAGTCAGCGCCCGCGGTTCGCGCCGATGCGATCCCGGAAGCCGGCGGGGTACCCCAATCCGGATCGGCTGACCAGCTCCCGCACGGGCACCATGGCCCCGGGCCCGTACCGTTCGAGGAAAGCCTGGTGGTAGGACTGCCACCAGGGCATCTGCGGCGCGATGAGCGTGAGCACCGACGCCGCTTGTTCTGCTTCGCGCAGGACCGCGGCGGGCAGGGTCACCGAGCAGCCGACCCGCACATCGGCCGTGGCCCGCCCGGTCCGGCCTGGAAGGTTCCCACAGCGGGCAAGGTGGGCCGCTGGATCGGTCACGGTCATCGGCGGGCGGACGGCGGAGAGCAGCACACGGCGGGCTACCAGCTGGGCCAGCAGTTCCTCGGTCACCGCGAGGTCGACGGCGGGGGCCTCGGCGGCGAGCTTGGCGGCCAGGTCGCTGAAGGGGATCGGCTGCCGCGCGAGCTCGACAGCCAGGCACACGGGCCTGGTGAGCTCGACCTCGAGATCCCACAGGTCCTCTCCGGTGCCGGAGCGGTCTTGCGCACCGGTACCCGGGACAGTCCACGAGCGGCCGCGGGCGAATCCGAGGTTGTTCGTCACGACGTCGACGGTCCGCAGCGTGTCCAGCTGCTCGATCCGCTCGACCTCCTCGTCCACGAACTCTCCATCCGGCCGGAACACCGTTTGATGCTCGCCGCTCCACCGCACGGTCGCGGGGCCCCCGATGCGTACGGGCGCCACACCGGCGAACAGGCCGAACGGTGTCGCTCGGCTGGTCCAGCGCAGCAGGTACCGTGCCACCGTCTCGACCAGCCGCCGCACGCGGCGCACGGTCTCGCGACCGAGCGGCGGCTCGGCGATCTGCCGCTCCACCTGAGTCGCCAGCTCGGCCGACGCGATCCTCACCGCGTCGGCGAACCCTTCCACACGCCACACGTGCCGGAGCCAGTCGTGCCAGCCGGCCACGTCGTTCCCAGCCAGGTCCGGCCACGGCGGCAACGCCGCGTCTGCGGGGAACGTCGTGATCCTGATCAGTGCCGCGTCCACTGCCTCGTACGTGCGCACCCGCACCTCCGTCTTTCCCGCCACGAGGGTGTGGCCCGGCCCTTGCAGGGCAAGACCGGGCCACACCAGCACTCGGCTGTCAGCCGTTGGTCGTGCAGGCGTCGCTGCCGGTGTTCCCGTCACCACAGTTGTCCGAGGTGCAGTCCTCTGACCCGGTCGCGGGTGCGGCGCTACCTTCGACGAGCCGCACATTGAGGCGAAACTCCGAGGCGTCCATCAGAACTTCCTTTCTCCAGAGCGGTTCCTTGCTCCCCTTCCGTGACTGTCGTTGGCAGGAAGGAGGTGTTCCCGGAAGGGGTGGCTACTGTGCGGGCCACGTGAACACCACGCGGCTGTGGCGCTTGTCCAGCACCAGTCCTTCCGGGAGATCGGTGTCGGGCGTGCCGATCGCGGTGACGTGCAGGACCGGTACCGGGCGGCCGGCGCGATCCCACGCCCGGATCTGCTCTGCCATCTCGTCGGCGGCCCGCGCGCCGTCGGGGCCGTGTGCGTACGCGACGTATTCGAACTCGGCGTCGGCGACCTGGCGGAGCCGGCCCCGGTAGGCCACCGTCGCGTTGTGAACTGACGCGGGAGTCCCGTACTGCCACGACGGATCGACCAGACCGCTGTCGATGGCGCTGGTCTGAGCGATCATCACGGCGAATCCGGGCACGTGGCTCGCCAGCCACAGGTCAAGATCGGAGGAGCGCCGGCCGGACGGGACGATCACACCCGAGGGCACTTCGTGACGCTCGCTGGAGAAGACGCCCTGAAGTGGGGCGCCGTCGATGTCCTGGTGGGCCTCGGTGAGCCACAGGTTGACGCCGTCTCCGAGGGGAACCTCCCGGCCTTTACTGGCGCCCGCGCCCTGCATTGGCACGAATCCGCAGGTGAGGTTGCTGCGGCTGATCAGCTGGTTCCCGGCGCGCTGCAGCGCCCAGGAGCGGGTCATCCCCAGGGTGCGGAGCGGGACCACGAGCGTGCCGCCGTCGGAAAGCTGGCTGATCCAGGCAGGGGGGACGTCCCACGCCCCGACCGTCACGATGATCAAGTCGTAGCGGCGGCCCGGCTCGATCTCGAATTCGGCGTCGGCGCACACGACCTCGACATCGGCGTAACCCGCCGCATCCAGGCAGGCACGTGCCCGGTCCGTGACGTCCGAGTCGATGTCAACCGTCGTCACCGACCCGCTCGGACCGGCGATCTCACGCAGCAGCGCCGCGTTGTAACCACCGCTGCCGATCTCGAGGATGTGGCGGCCAGTGGCCTGCCCGAGCATGTCCGCGATCAGGTGAGGCGCGGACACCGAGCTGATGTTCACACCGTCCTCGCGCCGCTTGGTGACCACCGCGGTGTTCGCGTACGCCTCCTCCAGGGAGACACCGGGGATGAACAGTTCACGCGGCACGGTCCGCAGCGCGCGATGGAGGAGCAAGCTTCCCCCGAGCTCGCGCACCCCAACCTGGTATAATGAAGCGCCTCTTTGCGACTGGGAGTCTGTCTCACGTGGCGAGTTTCTGGCATCACATCAGCTTGATCTCACGCTGACCGCGCTCGGCTCTTATCAGATCGAGAACGCCGCACGCTGGTGCCACTGCCCTCGCCCTCGATAACGTCGGCCATCTACCCGTACACCCCGGGACACCTCCAGGTCGTCGCGCACGACCCGCTGACCTTCTTCAGCGTCATGACCGGTGCCGTCGACCACGTCACCACTACGATGCAGGCAATCCACTCCGTCGTCTCCGCCAAGGAAATCGTCGTCGTCGCCTCCTTTATGGCCCGCATCACCGACGCACACCAGATCGCGGGAAAGATCGTCGACATTGCGAGGATCGCAGCTTTCCTGTAGATCCAGGCACCAGAGCACGCCGCCAGCGCCGATCTGCCCGCCGAGGTGGTGGCGGACCGGGTGTCGGCACGACGCCCCGGCCTTCCGGTGATCGCACACCCGATGTACAGGCGTGTCTGGAGCGGGCCCGCAGCCGAGCCCGGGACATCGATGGTGTCGTCCTCCTCATCGGCCCGGGTATCGGCGAGCTACTGGGACTGGCGCTCCACCTCCGCCGAACCGGTGGCCGCCCTGCAGAGGAGCGCGCAGACACCTGACTGGCACTGCTTCCGTGCCTTTTCTTACGCCTGTTCTACAACCTGTCCGCGGGTGTTGCTCGAGACTCGTCGAAGTCTCGACCTCGGATGCCGTTCTTGCGGCGGCCACGCCCCGCTGACCGACCACCCCGTGCGCTGCCCAGAAACAGGTTGCTGGCCGGAGTCGTGAACGAAACGTCATTTGATCAACGAATTTCATGGCACGAGAAGGCTCGAAGACGCTTTTCCGAAGTCACCTTGAGGTGTGACGTTTGCGGGCGTAGCGTCACTACCCGTTCTTCCCCTGGTCAAGCTATGGCGGGGAAATTAATCACTGCATGGGGGTTGGTTTGCGTATCCGAAATAGTTCCTGGTGTCGATCGGCAAGCGCTGGACTGGCCGCGCTGACGCTGTTTTCCGGGGGTGTCATCACGATTACACCGGCTCAGGCCGCGACTGCCGCGGCGGTGACACCCACACTGACTGGACCCCGCCCTTCGGCGACCAGGATCCCGTTCTCGATCTCTGACAAGGTGTCCGCGTCGGTCGACGTCGGCACGGGCAACCTCCTGGTCACCACATCGGATCTGGCGTTGCCGGGGATCCAGGGAGATCTTCAGCTCGGCTTGACCTACAACAGCTTGCGCCTCGGTGCGGGATCCGCTCTGCCGTCAGGATCAGCCGGCGCCGGCTGGGCGATGCGGGTCGGCCAGGACACCAAGGTGGTCTTGAATTCGGACAACTCTGTGCTCTACCTCGCTCCCGAAGGCCGTGAGGGGCTGTTCCAGCCTGCCGGCGGCGCGGCGTACACGGCACCTGCCGGTTTCAAGGTCGCGATGGTGAAAACCGCCTCGGGCTGGGCGATCACCGACCACGACTCCAACTCGGTGTCGACGTTCGATTCGGCAGGGCAACTGGTGTCGATCAAAGACCGCAACGCCCAGATCGCCACGTTCACCTACACCTCCGGAAAGCTGACCCAAGTCACCTCGACCCGCGGTGGTGCCGGTGCACGCACGGCGAACCTCGCCTGGTCGGGCAACCTCGCCGCCATCGCTCAGACGGGTATCGATGGCACTCCGCGCAACGTCGTCTACACCTACACCTCGGGCAAACTGACCAAGATCACCGACCCGACATCGAAAGACACGCAATTCGGCTATGACCCGACCACCGGTGACCTGACCACCATCACCAACGGCGCCGGCAAACAGACCGCCATCCAGTACGACGCTTCGCACCGGGTCAAGAAAGTGACCCAGGAGAATCCATCCGGTAGTGCGGCGACCCGGTTCACCTACTACTCCGCCGGGGAGACACTGGTCGCGAGCCCGAACAACACCGAAACCGTTCCCTCCAACGGCCCGCAGACCGACTACTTCCTCAACACCCAAGAATTGGTGACCTCCGCGGCCGACCCACTCGGCCACGGGCGGTCCAAGACCTACACCCCGTTCAACGACATCGCGACCTCGACCAACGGCACCGGCGGCGTCACCACCTTCGGGCACGACCCGGCCGTGAACGCCGGTGAGTCGCTGACCAGCGTCACCTCACCGACCGGAGCGAAAACCAGCGCGACCTACACGAACACCGGAGCAGCGAAGTACCTGCCGTCCGGCGGTACCGACGCGCAGGGCAACAACAAGCTGTTCACCTACGACGGAGCCGGGAATCCGCTCAGCTCGGCCAACACGGCCGCGACCGCGAGCGCGAAGGTCGACTACAACGCCGACGGCACCCTGAACACCTCCACCGACCCGCGCAACAACCTCACCGACTACACCGCCGACACCGATCACCAGATCACCGGCATCACCCCGCCGACCGGTTCGAGCCTGGCGCCGACCGTGATCTCCTACGACGGGTTCGGGCGGCTGCACGCCATCCGCGACGGCCGCGGGCTGCGCACCATCTACGCCTACGACCGCGCCGACCGGGTCAAGACCATCCAGTACTCCGACTCCACACCGGACGTCACGTTCACCTACGACGGCACCGGGAACGTCCTCACCCGCACCGACTCCTCGGGAACGACCACCTTCACCTACGACGCGCAGAACCGGCTCACCTCACGGACCGCGGCCTCCGGGGGCGGAACGTTGTCCTACGGCTACGACAAGACCGGGAACCTGACCTCGAAGACGGACGCCCGCGGCACCACGACCTATGTGTACGACGCCGCGAACCAGGTCACCGACATGACCACACCGAACGGACAGAAGACCGGCTTCGCTTACGACGACAACGGCAAACGCACCGACACCTGGTTCAACACCAACGACACCCGCACCACCTTCGCAGCCCATACGAAAACCGTCTTCGACAAGGCCGGTCGCATCTCGCGGACCTGGACCTCCCACGCTTCCAGCGACGCGACCAGGACCTTCGACACGGGCTTCTGCTACTCCCCTTACGTCGCCGGGCAAACATGCCCGTCAACATCCGCACCCGCTGACACCGGTCTGATCAAGTGGTCGACCGACAACCTCACCTCCGCACTCTCGCAATACAGCTACGACACCTCCAACCGGCTCACCGCGGTATCGAACTACGGCGGCCATGACTACGCCTACACCTACGACAAGACCGGCAACAGGCTCACCGCGAAGGTCGACGGCACCACCACGCAAACCCTGACCTACAACACGGGCAACCAAATCTCGAACACCGGCTACAGCCACGACGCCGCCGGGAACCGGACAAGCGACCCGGCCCAGGGCACCTTCACCCACAACGCCGCCGGGCAAACCGCAACCCGCACCCAAGGCTCGTCCGCCACCACCTACACCTGGGGCGGCGGCGACCAGAACGAACTCGTCTCCACCACCACCGGAGCGAACACGACCAGCTACGTCTACGGCCGCAACGACCCCAACGGTGTCCCGCTCATCCAGTCCTTCACCAAGAACGGCCAAACCACTTACCTCGACACCGACCCCACCGGCTCCCCCATCGCCCTCCACACCCCCGGCGGAGTCCACTACTACGCCCTCGACAACCAAGGCAGCCCGGTCAACCTCGTCACCAACACCGGAACCGTGTCCGCCAGCTACACCTACGACCCCTCGGGCAAACAGCTCACGGCCACCGGAACCTCCGCATCGGTCAACCCCATCCGTTACACCCAAGGCTTACTCGACGAAGCCACCGGATGGCTCAAACGCGGCGTTCGCTGGCACGACACCACCACCGCCAACTGGACCGCGATCGATCCGATCAACCTCCTCCTCGAACCCGATGTAGCGAGCCGGTACTCCTACGTCGGAGGAAACCCGGTCAACCGTCTCGACCCCACCGGCCGAGAGATCGACGACCACGAAGCTTGCGTCCTCGGCGCCATCGAAGGCGCCATCGTGGGAGGCGTAGGAGGCGGGCTCATCGGGAGCCTGCCCGGGGCGGTTACGGGAGTCGTGGTCGGCGCGGCGGCAGGATGCGTCGGCAAGATAGGCGTCAACTCGCTGGAGAAGAAATTCGACGAAGATTGACCCACAACTGGGACTGGCCCTGACCGTAGTGCGTCGGTCAGGGCCCGTCCCGATCACAGTGTCGTCAGGATCATCCGGTCTCCGTGAGCTGGTCGCCGACATCTTGTGCCGTGACGCGGGCAAGGTCTCGGTAGAGGTCGAAGTCGTGCTGGCCATCCCGAGGTGTGGTGTAGTCGGTGAGTGCTTGTGCGCCGAGGGCGCGGATGGTGCGCAGTGCGGCGTCGAGCGGCAGAGCACCGGCGGGGGTACTGGTCAGGGCTGTGACGGTCGATGCGTTGAGTGCGATGGTGGCCCAGTTCACGGTGGTGAACGCCTGGAGTGGGATGTGGTCATCGAGAACATCGGTGAGTGCCAGGCGAATTCCGGTGTGTCCGAAGGGAAGTTCGCGTAGCCGACGGAGAACAGCGGGCTGTCCGGTGAGAACGTGGGCGGGAACGGCGAACTGGAGCCATCCCGGCTGTATGCCGGAATCGGCGGCGATGGCGGTGAGGCTGTCCAGCAGCGGTTCGTCATGGACCGTGTTGCCGGGCAGGCTGACCATCACCGTCGGCATCGCGCCGCCGATGTCTGTCCACGTGGTGACGTCGTGTGCGGCATGGGCGAGTATGTGCGGGAGTGCCGCGGACAGCAGTCCGGTGTGGTCGGCCAGGTCGGCGATGCCACACAGGTCACGGCGGGTCCCATCAGGACTTCGCCAGTAGGGCCAGGGGCGGACGGCGGCGAGCCGACCGGTGGCGGTGTGGACGGTCTGGTAGTCCACGCGCAGAGTGCTGGTGTCGAGGGCGGTGGCCAGTTCCGCCAGGAGCTCGAGCCGGTGGTGGTCGTCGTGGCCGGGCTGGTGTGTGGGTGGGTCGGCGTGGATCCAGGGTGCGCGGGCGTCGTCGGTGTCGTGCAGGGCGCGGCGGGTGCGGCGCAGCAGGTCGTCGAGGGTGTCGGCGGGCCGGGCTTCGGCGATGCCGATCCGGGGCCGCAGGCGGATCTGGTGCGCGTCGATGCGGACCGGGTCCCGGAGCCAGTCGGAGAGTTGTTTGACCAGGTGGGTCACGGTGGTCCAATCGGTGAGGTCGTAGAGCAGCACGAGGACGTCGTCGCCGCGGCGGCCGACCAGCTGCTGGTGCCGGGCGGGGTCGTGCACGCCACGGATCCGGGAGTGCAGCTGCGCGAGGAGCCGCGCAAGCAGGTCCTGTGGGAGGACGTGGTCGAGGTGGGCCCAGCCGGTCAGGCGGATGGTCAGCAGCGCGGCGGGGTCCGGGGTGTCGGTGAGGATCCGGCGGGTCTGCTGGGCGAAGGCGACTTCGGTGAGCAGGCCGGTGGTGGGTTCGAGGTCGACGCCGTGTTCCAGTGCCCGCAGGAACGTGACGTTGGTGAGCACGACGGTGATATCGCCGCCCTCACCACGGTCACGGCCGATGGTCGCGGTCGCCCACCGGGGCGGCTGCTGGGCGTCGGCGCGGATCCGGAATTCGGTGGTCACCTGAGGAAGGTCCGGCAGGCCGTGGCGTTCGCGGGGCAGGGTCGCCAGGGCGCGGCGGAGTTCGTCGGCGTCCTCGTCGTAGTACGCGAGCTCCGTCACCGGAACGCCGCGCAACTGCTCAAACGGCCGGCCGAGCAGCGTCAGGACCGCGGTGTTGGCCTCGACGATCCCGCCTCGCTCGTCCAGCCGCAGGATCGGGGTGACCGCGCTGGTCATCGCCGCGCGGAACCGGCGGGCCCGGGTGCCGTCGCCGGTCACGGCCAGCCCCAGGTTCAGGACCGCGGAGGTGAGCGCGGTCTGATCGTCGCGGACCCGCTCCTGCAGCCCTTCGGCGAAACCGCTGCTGAACTCTCCCGTCACCCGGGCGGTGACCGCGCGGCGGGCACGCGGGGTGAACTCGGCGGCCAGGTCCGACAGCAACGACACACACACGGCGAGGGTGTCCGCGGTGAGCCGGTGACCATAAGCCAGCTCGTAGCCGATCTCGGCAGGGCTCAGCGACCCCCCGGCCGGCGTCAGCGTGGTGCCGGGATCGGGGATCGCCGCGCCGAGCGCGGCCAGCAGCGCCGCGGTCCAGCCGCCGAACAGCCGCTCGGCGTCGGTGCGCCGCAGCGCCAGGCAGGTACTCGCCGCGAGGGTCCGGTACCAGCGGCGCCCGAACTCGACCGCGTCATCCACGGTCAGTTCCAGGCCCGGCTGCAGCGGGTTGTCCGCCTCCGCCACCGCGGCCTCGATCATCGCCTCCACCGCCGGGTCGGTGATCTCCGGATCGGCGGTGACCTTCCACGCCGCGGTGATCGGAGCCTGCAGCGGATCGGGCACCGCCGTGTCGTCGCTGCCCGCGGTGGGGGAAGCGAGCCGCGGATGCGGGTCGTGCTGGTGCTCGTCGCCGGGCAGGGGTGCCGGTGAGATCATCGATCCGTCCCTTCACGTCGGGTGCCATTGCCGGAATCAGGCGCGTAGATCTCGCGGGTCAGTTCCTTCTTCGCCCGCGACACATACGATCGGACGGTCGCGCAGTTCACGCCCAGGTACTCGGCGATGTCCTCCAGGCGCCAGCCCTTGTCCAGGAACGTCAACGTCAGCCCGAGATGACGGGGCAGCGCACCGATGGCGTCGATGAACAGCATCCACTCCCCCGGCCGCGGCGGAGTCCACGACCCCACCAGCACCGACCGGCCCGGCACGAGTCCGGCCTCGCCGATCTCCGCGTGGCCGAAGTTCTTGTCCCGCAACGCGTCCGTGGCCTTGTTCTGCGCGACCCGGTACAGCCAGGCGAGCTTCTCACCGCGAATCTTGTGCCAGTTCACATACAGCGCGAGCAGCGCCTCGCCAACAACGTTGTCGTGATCCACCGACGGCGCGGACCTGCGGACGAAACTCGTGAGCCCGGCGCGTTTCTCGCTGACGATCATGGAGCACTCCAGGTAATCCTGCTCTGTCCACGGTGTCCGGGCCGGCGGGTGAGCCGAGTCGGTCACTCGACGCCCTGCGCCTGCGGCGGGCCCAGCACGACGGTCAACGTGATACCGGGAGCGCTCAGCCCCACGCCCGTCATCCGCGCAACACTCTGCTGCGCAACGAATTCACTCAGAATGCGGATCGCCGCCCGGGTCTGGATCATCGCGGCCCACCACGCGAGCAGCATCGTCGCGGCGCACCGCACTGCGCGTACCAGGCCGGGCCGGGTATGGTCGCAGCCCATCGCGGCGAACACCGCGATGATCAGCAGCGGTGACCAGTTCGGGGACATCTCGGGGTTTTCCTTCCATCGGGATAGTGGATCGACCAGCCCGCCCGGGGGAAGCGTGCCGTCACCTACCTACTCGGAAGAACCTGCGGTTTTTTGATCTCGTGTCCCTCGAAAGAACGCACACCACCCCGACCGGATGAACGAGCGCGCCGAGACAGCCCGGAATCCGGTCTGTGCCTCACTCGGCTCAGTGACGTGATTGGACCGTTCCCGCGACCACCGGGCGCTCACCGGGCAACCCCCTGCCTGGAGGATGCAACCCGCGACGTGCCGTTGATAGCCTGAATGTTCGACCGAAGGGAGCACCTGTGCCGGACGAGAACGCTCCCCCGGCGGAGCGTCCCGTCGATCCCGAGAAACCCAGCGTCGCCCGCACCAACGACTACTTTCTCGGCGGCTCCTTCAACACCCCTGTCGACCGCGCCTTCGCCGCACGCGTACTCCAGGCCATGCCCGCCATGAAAACGGTGGCGGTGGACAACCGACATTTCCTCTGCCGCGTCGTCACCCATCTCGCCGAGAACGGGGTCCGCCAATTCATCGACCTCGGCTGCGGAATCTCCACCGTCGGCACCGTCCACCAGGTGGCCCGCGCGCTCGCTCCGGACGCCGCCGTCGTCTACGTCGACAACGACCCTATCGCCGTCGCCCAAGGCACCCGGCTACTGCGCGACGAGCCCGGCACCGTGGTCATCGACGCCGACCTCCGCCACCCCACCGAAATCCTCGACCACCCGACCGTTCGCAGCCTGCTCGATTTCACCCAGCCTGTCGCGGTACTCATGATCGGTGTCCTGCACTTCGTCCCCGACCACGACCACCCAGGCGACATCCTCGCCGGCTACCGCGACGCGCTCCCCGAAGGGAGCTATCTCGCCCTGTCACACCTCACCGACGAAACCGCCTCACCCGTACTCCAGGCGCAAGTGCGTGACTGCATCGAGGCCTACCAGAGCAGCACCGGTCCCTTGGCCGTACGCACTCGCGCCACCCTGGCCAGCTGGCTCACGGAACTCGAGATCATCGCTCCGGGCATCACCATCGCCATCGCTTGGCGCCCCAGCAACAACGCCCCCACCGGCGCCGACCACCACCTCATCCTCGGTGTCCTCGCCCGAGTGCTCTGACGGTCACGGCCAACACACGCTCCGAACCTCCGGCAGCGAGAGCGAGCCGGTGAAAGGACCGCGGCAGCGGCGGCCTCTAGGCAGTGTCGCGCCGGTAGAAATAATGGATGAGCCCCTGGTGGAACCCAGAGGCGATAACCGCGCCACTGGCCAGGGCGATGAGAGCACCAATCACGACGAGCGCGGCAGCCTCGCTGCGGCTCGGTCTGCTTCGCGCGACGAATGATCCAGTGGCGCGGAGCGGCACTCGGGTGTGACCATCCGCACCCGACTACCGGACGATTTCGGATCGTCGCCGCACCCGACCTGTCTGCGTATTCGTCGCGGTAGAGTATGGCCGAGGAATCGATCACGGGGAGGGCGTGTGACTTCGTTGTTTCGGTGGATTCAGAGGCACAGCAGGTATTGCGTCAGCGTCGTGGAGTCAGCGAACGCGACTGATGTGCTCCGCCAGTTCGGCGGTGACCTGACGCGAAGTGCGCGGGGCGACAACAGAGACGCGGCAGAATTACACATCAATGACCCGGGGTTGTTGCCGACGTTATGGGTGCTGGATCTCGGTGCCAGGTGCTTGACTGTCGAATTTTTCAGTTCGGAGGCTTTGCGTGTTCCTGTTCTCCAGCGGGTAGCGAGAAATTCGCGCATGGTGTCGGTGGGGGTGAATGAGAACGCGGAGCATCGGCTGGCCTACACCGATAGCATGAGGATGATCGGGCCCTTTCCCGCTCCGGTACGCGCCATGCCGGAATGGAGCCGGCTCGAACAGGTCGCCGCTCGCACGGGGGTCTCCCTCGACGGGTGGTCCGATGACCAGGTTCCCGCCAGTTCGATCGAGTTCCTGGGCCGTGTGTGCGGGCGACCGGTCGATGACGAGCTCATGAGCCGGTCCGGCCTGGTCAGCGTTATTCTCCCGGTGCTGCCGCATGCATTTTCCGAAGACGGCCCGGTCAGGTCCCAGGCCGAGGCTCGGTTGACCGCGGTCGCCGATTCCGCCGGCGCCGAGCAGTTGCGACCTGCGGTCGCCCGGCAGGTGCAGCGGATGTTGCGCGAGGCACAGGTGGAGTCGGACATGATCCGTTCCGCGATCGATGAAGCCGGTGACCGCGCGGTGGAGGTGGCCGACGACTCTCCGGCGGGACGCGATGTGCGGGAACTGATCGCCGGGCAGTACCTCCTGCTGGCAGGAGCCGTGACAGCCCGGCCCTCCCGAGGCTCGCGGCGGCCGTCACAGCCTGACCACGAGCTGGTGCACGCGCGTGTCGCCGCCGGTGTGGTGGCCGCCGCGCTGCTGCGCGGCGGCCCACGCGCGGCGCTACTGGAGATGCTGCACCGCAGGACCGGGGCGGCGTGGCAGCAGGACCTGATCGGCGACCTCGCCGCGGTCACGCCCGCACCGGAAGCGGCCGCCACGGCTTCGGCGCGCCTCGAGGAGCATCACGGTCGGCGTGCCAGGTCGCGGGAGGTGCCGCAGGCGTGGCTCGCCGACCGTGACGACGAGGGCGCGACGCCGGCACGATCCGAACCCCTGGGAGAGATCCGGATCGCGCCTCAGACGTTCCAGCGGGAGACCGACGACTAGTTGTAGACGGCGACCCAGTAGGGATCGCCATCGATCAGGCGAGCGTCGTTGGTCACGACACCGAGGGTGCTACCGACGAGAGAGTTCTGGTCGAGCGGCACGTGGGCACGCAGGCAGCGTTCTTTCCCGGTCATCCGGATCGCCTCGTAGTACCACTCGCCGTCGTCACCGTTGAACCAGGGCATCACCTCGGCGCAGTCTTTGCCGGTCAGGCCCAGGGAGCCACCGCTTTGCCTGGCCCGAGCGAACGCGAACTCGTCGCAGCTGTCATCACGGACATCGGGTCGCTTCACCCAGGTGCCGTCCTCGCAGATCTTGCGGCGGTTGGCTTCCGCGGCACCTTCGTCAGCGAGCCGGTTGAGCGGGACCGTGCGCCCGAAACCGTCCGGCAGGTTGTACTGCGCGACAAGGATGCCGATCGCGGCGGCCTGGTGAGTGGAGACCGAGACCGGCACTTCAGGCACGAACAGCGGAATCACGCAGCCGCGGAAGCTGGACACCAGGTCGTCACAGCGGAACAGATTGTCGGACAGACGCCACGTACCAGGCCCCAGCGGCGTGGTGCCGGGAGGCGGCTGAACGGTCAGCGTGTAGCTGGTGCTGAAGAAGATCGCTTTGTTGATCGCGGCCTCGCCGCTGTAGCGGAAGAAGGCGTCCTCGGTCTCGCCGCGCGTGAACGTTTCCAGTGTGAACCCGGTCCCGTCCGAGGTGCCGCACGTGCCCGAACACTTCGCGGTCAACGTCGCCACCGGCGACGTGAGCACACCGGTAGACGAGATCAGCGTGACCGCGGTGTTGTCCTCGACGTCGACCCGGGTCGGGAAGAGATCGATCTCGTGGGAGATCTCGAAGGTCGCGGTGCCGAGAACGGCGCCGTTGGGCACCTGCACGACACTCCAATTGGACAGCAGACCGTGGACGCATGCCGCGTTCCGTGTCACCCACACAGTCCGGGACGCTGCCCCGCTGCACCACGCCGCCAGCATGCCATCGGCACTGGAACTCTGGGCGGCCTCGGGGAATGATGCGTCGTCGCGGCAGAGCACCTGCCGCGCCCCGGACCTGGCGTAACCGGCCAGGTTCGCCCGGACCGTCGAGCAGTCGGGCTGAGCCGCCGCCACCGAACCGACCGCCTCCGGCGGCCGCGGTTTCTGATCGGTCAGGCCGCTGGTGATCGTGTCCAGGCTGACCAACCTCGACCGGTCCGGCCCCGCCGTGTCGGCCGACGCGATGACAGGAGGCACGGCGAGCGCGACCGTGGCGACGACCGACAACGCCACAGCACATCTTCGTAGCTTCATACAGTTCTCCACCCTCAGTTCTCAGATATCTGACTAATACAGGAACGTGGATGTCACCCGCGGTTGAACATGGGACAGACTCTCTGGCGACGCCTTTGAAAGAAACGACGTGAGCGTGCAGCACGACTATCAATATTCGGCACGCATGACACTCGTATGCCGGAAATCCACCGGCATACGGATAGGCAACACGGAATATGACTTCGCCCAGAACGCAGGACCAAGCCGCTTTCTCGTCAGCCTCGCGAAAGGCTTTCGCTTCCCCAGTTGATGACCGTCAAATCCCCCTTGATTGGCCGATGTCGACCCTACTAATCACTGTGTTAGCTGTAAACGGAGACCTTGATCCGTCACCTGAATGGCCGCACACCGGCCCAACCTGGCATTTTCAGCCGATGTACGCAAAGCTTCTTCACCACGCCACTGAATGCGATTTCCGAAAAACCAAGAACGGCGTGTTGCGAAACGCCGGGATTGGATCGAACGACAGATACGCGAGCTGCTTAATGCTCGTGCAGCCGGAAACTGCGACGTTCACCAGGTGGCCACCCGCAGAGACGAGCTCTCGACCGGCGTGGCCAACGGACAGACGATTGGCGACCTCGCCGGCTGGTTCAGCCTCGCCATACACAGCCTGCGCCGTGGGTGGCGCTTGTTCGACCACCGGTGTGAGGGCCGCTGATCACCAAACTTGGATCAAGAATGGTCGCGAACCCAACACAGCGGGACAGCGACGCAAAGGGCCCAGCGCTTCGAGCGCTGGGGGCGGCGCTGGTGTCAGCACCGCCACCCAGCCGGGTACCCACCCAGCCCAAGCGAGTCTCGGGCGCGCGGATCATCGCATCGAGCACTGACAATCCCGACAGATCACCGCCAACGCACTCTGCCAGGGCCCATGCGCCGTGGGTTCGTCATGAACACACTGTGGCCGCCGCCAGCCCGAACACGCCCAGACGCCACTAAACCCGTTGCTTCACAACAGAAAACGGGAATCAGAACAGGCACTCAGCCGCATTGGAACTCGACCGCGACGGGCCGGTCCGGGCAGGTGGGACAGACGAAGAGGTACACGTCGCCACAGTCACCGAGCATCAGGTCCAGCCTGCCCGGCTCGTTGTCAGGGACGGGGATGATCTCCTCCTCGACCGACTCGGGCACCACGGACTGGCCCAGCATGGTGAACGTCGTGGGATCGAACTGCTCGTCCACCCCGATCGAGGTGCTGGTGGTGCGGCCGTCGGCCAGCGCGAACCGCACCCGCTTCTCGAACTTGGTCCAGGCCAGCGCTTCCACCGGAAGCCAGGTCTTCCACGACCTGCTGCCGGATTCGGCGGTGGCCACGGTGAGCAGGTGCGCCATCTGGTGTCCCTGGGCGCATTCCGGCCAGACGGGGTCCTGAATCCAGGAGATCCAGCCGCCGATCTTCGTGCCCGGCGCGGCCGACAGGTTCTCGTTGTAGCCCCAGTCCTGATCCTTTTCCCACTTCTCGATCCGCTCGCGCAGCTCGTCGGAAGACAGATCGGCCAACTCGGGGAACTCCCTCACCCGGTCCGGGGTGATCCGGCAGGGGGCGGGCAGGTAGCAGTCATCGCTGAGTTCGCTGTTCGGCTCGGGTGCGGTGGCGACCTCGGACACGGTCGCCGCCGTCCGCCAGTGGACCTCGGGCCTCGGGGCGTAGTGGGGCTCGTGGTCGATCGGGCACCACAGCACCTGGCACACATCGGTTCCCTCGGGAAACGGCAGCTCCGGAAGATCGCGCGCGTAGAACTGCGCGATGGCTACCATGGGCAGCGCCATGGCCGGGTTCTCGGCGTATTCCGCGCGCCGGAACTCGCGGATCTCGGCCTCGAGCGCCTGGAACTCCGGATAGAGCGGACCGACCGCGGCGTGCTCACCCGCGCGCGCGAGTTCGTTCAGCCGCTCGCCGAGCTCGTCCCGGCGCCGCTGCACTTCCCGGCCTTCGGCGCTGGCCAGCGGACGTGGATCGTCGTGATCGACGGTGCACACCGGCCACGGTTCGTCCGCCGGCCACAACAAGGGCCCGCCGAGCGAGGACTCCTGCGGTGTCACCTCGCCCTGCCACGGGTGTAACCGCACCGCGGTCCGCGCCAGCCCGGCCAGTTCCGGGAACAGCACCGCGAGGTCGACCGGCTTGTCCGGCGTCGTGAACGTCATGAAAACCTCCCCAGATCGCTACTTGAGCACATTCAACACGGCCCTGGCGGAACGAGAAACGCCCAGGACTCCCTGGCGTCTTAGCACTGGTAAGGACGTCAAGCAGTTCAACGTGTATCTGTCGACGGACTTGATTCGCCAGCTCAAGCACCACGCGGTCGACACCGGGCAGTCGCTGTCGGGTCTCGTGACCGACGCGCTGCGCCGGCACCTCGCGAAGGCAGCAGGCAACGACGACATCGTTGAACCAGAAGGAGGCTGAACAGCCCAAGCTGCCCGAGTCCGCGCAGCGCTCCATCCGCCGCCGCGCCGCCGGGGAAGTCTCCCTGGCCGACCTCGCCGAGGAATACAGCGTCGGCCACTCCACCATCCACCGCGTCATCCACCGCACCCCAGCCACTGAGCAGCGAAACACGGAAGGAACACCAGCGTGAACGACGACGAATCCAGGAGGGTCGTACAGCTGGGCCAGCGGCGTCCCCACGACCCGGACGCTCCGCGGCTGAAGAACAACCACGGGCCCGTACACACGAGTGAAACCCACGAAGACGACCTCATTCAGGTGCTCACGTTCGAGGGCACCGACGAAGCCGACGTCCTGCACGCGGCCGACACGTGGAAGGCCGAACACCCCTACGTCCGCGTCATCGCGACGAACTGGAAAGGGGATCTGCTCTACGAGATCGACGAAGAGGTCGCCAGCGCGCCTGGCTTCACCCCGCGACATCGTTTCGAGCTCATCATCGACCGCACCATCGAACGTGACGAGCGCCGCCGATCAGGCCGCACCTGAGCAGCTACAATGCTCTACTTTGCACCTGGCCGTAGCTTCGGGAGTCCTGGGCCTACTCCGAGCTCGTCCGAGGCCTGGCTGTCTCCGCGATCCCCCGGGCAGGGCTGGAGAAGATCGCTGCCGCGCTCAACGCCGAGGGACTCCCACCGGCCGACTCGATGGTCACCCTGCTGCTCGACACTGCCGGGGAGACCCGGCTCTTGCAGCTGTACCGGGCCACCCACGACGATGTCGATCATCCCACCGACTGCTGAACCGTCGTGTCATCCCGTCGACGCCGCGTCCATGCTCAGATCAGCCCGTAGTCGTGAAGCCGCAGGGTCACCACGAGAAGGCCGCCGGCACCGAGCGCGGGCCGCCAGATCAGCTTGAGTACCAGGAACGCGTCCGCGCGCTGTCGTTCATCTGGCCGGGACAACGACAGGTGAGCGGCGTAGCCGACCAGCGCGGCGACGAACACGGAGTATGCACCGAAAAACCAGGGCCACATGAGTCTCGGATCCCTTCACCAGGAACGGCGGTACGAAGGAGAACGAGAACCCTTACTCTTTTCGGGTCGTTCCACATAATCACCAAATCAGGGCTTCATCGAGGTCGGAGCCACGTCAAACCACCCACTTCTGGGCTTTCGTCGACGTCGGGGCCACGTCAACGGGTCGGTGAATCGCCGAAAAGTCGTCGGATCGCATGCTGGCTGATCGGGTCGCGGTCGACGGGACGACCGAGGTTCGCGAGGTGTGCGTCGGTCTCCCAGCCCTCACCAGAGACCCCGGCATCGACCTCATGCCGACACGGTCGCGGACTCGGTGACCCCAGAAGTCCTACCTGCGCCCAAAATCTCGTACACACCGGGTCCGTGGCGAGTGGAGCGGTGGTGATCGTGAAGCCCTCGCAGCGGGCGCGGGCCGCCGCGACGAGGACGCGCCCGACACCGCGACGCCGGCGGGACTCGGCGACCTCGAGGTGCTGCACGACCGCCCGTTTGCACGTTCCGCACAGGGCGAGCTCGATATAGCCGTGGACCTCGCCCTGGTGCATCAGCTGAATCTGACCCACCCCGGTCGGGACGTCCGGGGCCACGACCACAAGCGCGATCTTCAGCCCGTCGACCTCGTCCGGGCGCTTCTGCGCCGACGTCGACGGGTTGATCGTGATCCACTCCCCCGCCTCCGGGCCGCCCGCGGCCCGGAGGCGGTGCAGACGAACGACGACGTGCCGTACCAGTGCGAGAAGCCCGCCACCACCCCGGCCACGGACAACTCGCAGCCCCACGGGCAGCGCGTGCTCGCCGACGCCGACCGCGACGGCCGCATCGGCACATCCTCAGGCGGAATCGTGTCGAACACACGTATGACTCTAATGGCCTAGAGTCGCGGTGTGGAGACGAAATCGGGAGCCAGGAAGTGTTCGAAATGCCATAACCGCGACGCGGGGCCCGGTGGTGTGCTGTGCCCGCAGTGCCTCACCACGCTTCAGGCCGCTCACGACAACTACTGGCCCGACCCCGGCGTGGGTACGGCGCCCATCGACGAGCCTGCGGCCGCCGAGCCAGGTGCCGCTCCGGCCGAGAACGCAACCGCCTGACGGTCGGGATTCGCCCGCACGGCCGATGGTTCCCGCCGGTCAGGGCTGCGACCGTGGAGATCATGGTCGTGTCCGAGGAACCGTCGACGCTGTTCGCGCTCCCGTTCACGCGCGAGACCGCGCGGGAACCGCTGGGGCCGTTCCGGCGCCGGCTGACCCACCACCGCCCTGGCGCCGAACCCGATGAACCGGACACTCCGCAGTCCTGGGCGGCCTCGCACACTGGTGCCCGCGGCCGCGCCCCGTCCGGCACGATCCACTTGGTCACCGGCGACTGGCTCCCCGTCTGCGGTGCCGGCCTGAACGGTTGGGATCCTCGCGGTCTGCAGGCGACCACCGACCCGGTGACCTGCGTTCGCTGTGGCGGTATCGAGCAGCGCCGACATCCCGAGGCCCAGCTTGCCTTGTTTTGAACTGGTGCCAGGCACCTCCGCCGAGGTCGCCACCACCTCGCCGAGATAGTGCTTCCTGCTGGCTAGAAGCAAGCAGGGGTCAGTCCGCGAAACGCGGACTGACCCCTGGCGTACCCACCCAGCGAGCAGAGGTATGCCTTCAGCAGGTGCTCCAGACCGACGCCGGCATGATGGACAGCGAAGTCGAGGGACTCGCTGCGGCCGAACACTTCGAAGGCGGCTTGCATCCAGCGTCGTGAGGATGACTGGAGTGACTTCTGGTCCATGGGGCCTGAGATTAGGCAAGGCCGCGGAACCGGAAATTGGTACCGCAGCACGGCCGTATACGTGGTACTGAGGTGAAGGTGGCGATGCTCGCCTTCGCAGCCAGGGCCGGCCGGTCGTAGCGGGCCCGGCGATCAGGTGGTGATGACCGGTATGCCGAGGTTGACCGGGCCGGCGGGTTGCCGGTCGCGCATCCGGTCCAGGCTGACCAGCTTGCGGCTGGCTGCTTCCAAGCTGACGTTCAAGCCCTCGATCTCGCCCAGCCAGCCGCTGAGTTTCGCTTCCTGAACTCGGTCCCACAGGTTGGCGATGATCTCGACCAGCCGCGGTCGGCTGCGCGGGTCGAGGCGGAGGCTCGGGCAGCGGATGCAGGCTTCTCTGAACTACGAGTTGATCAGCTTAGGGCGGGCAAGATGCGACACTGGGGGCCATCGTGAGGTCTTCCCGAGCTTGAGTGCTCGTGCGCGCTCTCCGGCGTTCTCTGGGCGGATCCGCTCGGCTAGGCAGTGCCGGTGGGCGATGACACTGTGGCTTCCTGGACCGTCGTTGCTGCGCGCGTCGAGGACGAGGGCATCGCCGCCTGGACTTACCGTGGCCTGTTCACCGCAGAAGTCGCAGGGCCAGGCCAACGATTCCAGATCGGCAGGGCGGATGCTGAGACGCACTGACACCGGGGGATGCCAGCGATGGATCTGCTCGATCACCGCATCAATCTGCGAGCCGATCGGTGGAAAGCGCGCGAGTAGCTCGTCATGGCTGCTCGTGACTCGGGAGAACTGCTCGATCATGTCGATGGAGGCCGACAGACCGATGTCCTCGTGCCCAGCAATCTCGACGAGCAGCCCCCATGGCTGGTGGCTAAGGATCTTGGCCTGGACCTTCTGGCCGGGCATGAGCGCCAGGCTTTCCGTCTCGAATCTGTCCGTCAACTGCGTCTCTAGTTTCTGATCTTCTGGATCTGCCGGACGGGTTTGTGCTCACGTTTCGTCAGCGTTGACTGCCATGCTCAGTTCCCCCACAGCGTCGTCGTAGTGGAGGCGGTCGAACTGGAATGGTCCAAACGCGGTGTAGTCGCGCGCTGGACTGTGGGGTTGCTCGAAGGCGTCCCAGATCACCAAGTCGTCTGTCGTGGTGATCTGGGCCATGAGCGGCCAGCAGCCCCACTCGCCGCACTCGCACCCGAGCAAGGGTGTCTTCGGCCCCTTCAAGTCGGTCGACCGTCCGTGGAAGTGGTCCTCCATCGGACCGAACCGGAAGTACTGCGGGACGAGGCCGCCGTAGGCGTCGCCCGCCAGCTGCATCCCAGCGTCAGTCTCGAACTCGTCAATCAGGTTGGTGAGCGGCGTGCCATCGACGCGCGGCACGACCTCGAGCACGCCAAGATCGTCGCGACGCCGGCAGTCGAACTGGATCTCATTGCTGGCCACGGTCTGATTCTCCCAGGCTAATCCCTCCTGCCACCTCCCAGCTCGGTGTGGCCGGTGAGGTCATCCTCCCAGCGAGCTGGGCGAAGCTGGGCATGCCGAGGTTGGTCGGACTGGCCCGCCGCTGGAGTGGCTTCGATCTGGGTGAGCTTGTCCTTGACGCCGCTGTAGCTGACCTGCAGGCCCTCGACTTCGCCGAGCCAACCTTCGCGCTTTGCTTCGATGATGCGGGCTTCAAGGTTGTCGCGGATCTCTTCCAACCTGGCGCGTTGCGCGGGATCCGGTCGCAGGAGCGAGCATCTCACACAAGCTTCTCCGCGCTTCCAGCGTCTCGGTCCGGGAGATCGTCATGACAGCTTCCCTCCAAACAGGACGCCCAGGTCCTCGGCGTCGTAGCCGACCGCGACCGGCGCCGGTGGTTGCTGGGCGCGGTGTTCGCGCTCAGCCAGATGTCGCTGAACTCGGCGGATGACCTGTGCTTCGTCCTCGACGGTGTAGACGTCGGCGGTGGTGGCTAGATGGGCGTGGCCGAGGATGACCTGCACGTCCCGCATCGAGAGGTCCTTGTCGCGAGCCATGCGCAACGAGGCGGTGTGTCGTTGGTCGTGCATCGTCCAGTTCGTGCCGAGCAGCGCGTTGACCCGACGCCAGACCGCGCGCAGGGCCTCGTAGTTCATCGGCTGCCGCCGCAGACCGTCGCCGTGGTCGCGGCGACGAAGAGTCCACCAGATCAGATCGTTGGGGTCGAGCGGCTCGCCGAGGTCGGCCAGGTAGAGGCGCAGCCAGACGAACGACTCCGCGCTGGCCGGCAACCACTGCTCAGCTTCGGTGCCCTTGCGGACCACCCGCACGAGCTGGTCGCCCCAATCCAGGTCGACCCCGCGGACACCAAGCAGCTCGGACGCGCGAGCCGCGCAGCTGACGTCCATCGACTGCAGCGCCCGGTCCCGGTTCGAGCGCAGCCTGCCGAACACGTCCTCCCAGCAGTTATCGGACATCTCCCGAGGCCGCCGTTTCGGCAGCTTCGGGTTGTACCGGATCTTTCCCTCCGGCCGGAACGGCTCCAGCGGGTTGTGGTGCGCGTTCGGCCGTCGGCCGCGGTGACGACGTTCGAGCTGGACTGGGTTGATCAGCGGGCCCTCGCGGACGTCCTCGATCCAGTACTCGTAGAACGCCCGGATCACCGCATTGGAGTGGCGGATGGTGCGCGGTTCGTACTGGTCATCGAGGTGTCGCTTGCGGGTGATCGGGTTGATCGTGCCCGCCGTGGCTGCCGACACCGTCCGCAGTGCCCGGCGTGGCTTGGTCGCCTGCTTCAGCCACAACACCAGGTCGCGTACCTCAGCGGGTGTTGCTTATCCCACTCGACATCGACAGCTCGCAGCCACCTTCTCTGCACTTGTCAAGTTGATCACGCGTGATTGCTTGCGGAGGCGGAGGCGCTGCCGTGGTTCGTGCGCAGTTCGGGCACGCAGACCAACGGCAACATCCGCTCATGCCGATGACCGCGCGCTGAAGATCGCTGAAGCTGTCCAGCTGCGACGAGTGGGTTCGAGCTTTGTCGGGCGGCGGGTTCTCGTGGTGGTGGTGTGGGCACCTGCCTGAACGACGTTTCAGCGGAGCGGAGCGGGTCGGGGCGTGGGCAGATTGGCGTGCTGTTGGCCGTCGCGGCGGTGCTGTTCGCATTGGCGGCACGCGGCGGTTCGACGTCGCCGACGACCGAGTGCTGCGATGGCAGGCGGGTATGCATATCGCACCCGGTCAAGCCGGTGTGTCCGGGACGGCAGCCGCCGTGGGCCGACACTCAACAACCACCGACCACAGTCTCAAGCCAGGCCGTCACCCACGCGAAAAGTCCAGGCTAACAGTCCTGCTCAGACGGAGTCGCCTCGGTTCCGTTAGCGAGCTCCTCACTCTCGCGCAGCCAGAGATCATCGTTTATCTTGATCACAAGCGCAACCAGTAGTTTGAGCGCGGTGATGTAGGTACGGTAGTGCTCCTCTTCATCCGCGACGTCAAGAATTGCGCCATGCAGGTACCTGTTGCGCAGGTTCAGGCCGTCGCTGAAGTCCTGATGATTGAGGCAGTAGTTGAAGTAGTTCGCTTCAGGCTTAGACAAAAGCGACTCGGCCTGCACAAGCCAACCCTTTGTGACCATCTCATCGATTGCTTCGCGCGCACCTTTGCGGTGATGGTAGTAACTTGCCGCTTCCAATTCGTAGAGATCGCGCAGCACCACAAACTGGTCGGCACTTGCTAGTCGGATATGGCCTCCAGTGTTCTCGGCCACGCCGTGCGCGATTAGGTAGTCGACTTGATCCTTCTGGTATTCATGGAAGTCATCATAAAAAACATCGTGCTCGATGAGTAGTCGAGCACCGTTGTCAGCCCTGAGGCCTTCATTTATGTACCCCAAGCCGGACTGATCCGAGAAGAGTAGGTGCATGAGGTTGTGGATGTTTGGACTCTCGCCTGCATAGACGTACTTGCCGACCAAGCAGCTCGGCACGTCTCGGTACTTGACCTGGGTCGACATCATCGCCAGCAGCTCAGGGTCAAACTCGCCATTCTCCACGTAGAGCGAGAACTGCATGACGATACTTTCCATCTCGGCGAACAGATGCCGACTCTTCTCAAGGTATGTTGCAGTCCTACTTGAAGGCGCGAACCGTAGATTCGCCACGCCAAAACTATCTCTCAAGTAGTCCGCGAAGAACCACGCGATTACCGACTCAAGCTCAACATCGTTGTGTCTGAGAAGTCGCTCATACATGGAGACCTGCAGGAAGGAACTCTGCTCCTTAAGGCGAAAGGCGAAACCTGCTGGATAAGCATCCTTTCCTAAGGTTCCCATCACGCGCTCAATCGCTCCGACTTCCGCCTGATACGAGGGCAGCGTCAACAGCATGTGACGATCTACGAACCCGAACACATAGAGAAAGTTGTTGAGGATCGTAGGGTAATCGAGGTTCTCATCGAACCACTCGCGACTGTAGGAGTAATTCGTCACGAGCCCGTCCCTTGATGCCTCCACAGGCTCATCTTGCCCCTTGGTAACAGTAACTTCGCAACCGATCACCATTCCGCCACCGCTAGACTCAAAGAACTCCTTCGTCCATCGTTCATGCTTGCGCTTCGCTTTGAGCTTCATCTTCTCGTCGATTCCAGCAGCTGCGTTGACGCGCGCGACGGAGACCAGCTCGAGAAGATTCGGATGCGCCTCCTTGCTATCTATGTACGCGTCAAGCAGTGCGCGCTTGTCTGAACTCTTCAAGCTCTGCGGCAAGTACATCTGTGAGCGGCCATCACCGCTGAGATGTAGCCGAATCACATGCTCAGCGTTGGCCACGTTCGAAACAATACGCGTACGTATCTCTTCATCGTAAACCCGCACAAGTCTTCCGCACGAGAGCATCGTGCCCGTACTGACGTTCAGGCTGCCTAGGGCTGCCAGCACAGTCGCGGCGGAGCAACGGCTGTAGACCTTGTGTCGTGACAGGAGTTCCAGCAAGTCCGCGTGATACTCATGACTGACCCCTGCGGTCCGACAACTCAGCGTTTCGTCGGTCAGAGAGTCAAAGAATCTGGACTCGACTTCATGCAATCCGGGAATGAGCGCCTTAAATGCCGCGCGCTGCTCCTCGGAAAAGGATGCAGGAAAGTATCCGTGCTCCACGAAGAGTCGGGAATTATACAGTTCGAGAACGTCAGAAGCAGTGTACGTCGTGACTGATGCGTCGAACCGACCAAGAACCTCAGCTGCGCGTCCCGCCTGGAAATAGTTTCCGAGGTCCGTTGGACCAAAGAACTTCAGACGTCGATGTGGCGCAGGTTCGGTGGTCATTCTTCTTACTATACTAGATTCGTACCTCGGAGTCGGCCACCTCCGAGGTGGGTTACTCGGTTCAGCATCCGTCCGCCCCTGCGATGCATGACGCCTTTGAGTTCCCATGTCATGGTTCGTCGATCATGCCTGTGGGCTCACCCTCAGCTTCGGCGTGTGAGTAGTCGCCTAGAACTTCTGCACCGTTACATATCCGATCGCTCTGCGTGAACGCACTCTCATGCCGCTGATCGGGTTCTTCGGACGCCTGCGATGGACGGGGACCCACCGGGCGATGAGGTGGCTTTCAAGTCCATGAAACCGGTTACCGTTTGGTTGGCGTTCAAGGCACTTGGGCGCGCCAGTAGGCAAGCGCCTCACGTGTCGCCACGGCATCAGGGTGTTCAACGCCGAGCACTCGTTCGCGGACCGGCAGGAGCTCGCCGAGGAGATCGCAAGCACTTGCCGCATCCCCGGCACGACCGGTCCAGCCGGCGAAATCGTTCCGAGTCGACAGGGTGACCGGATGGTCTGCGCCCAGGATTCGCGCACGAACGGGAAGAAGCACGGCCAATCTATCGCGAGCGCCTGCCGGGTTTCCTGCTTGGCCGGTCCAGTAGGCCAGGTGACTCTCCACGAGCAACGTCCGGGGGTGTTCAAGACCGAGCACTCGTTGCCGAATCGGCAGGAGCTCGGCGAACAGGTCATGGGCGGCGGCCGCGTCGCCCGTTTCGCCGGCAAGACGGGCCAACGTGCTCCGGATGGCCAGTACCGCGGGGTGCTCGGGGCCCAGTGCTCGTTCGCTTGTGGGCAAGAGTTCTCTTGTCTGGTCGCGCGCGGCGACGGGATCGCCGGCGTGCCCCGTCCAGCTTGCGAGGTCGTGCCGGGTCGTCAGGGTGGCCGGGTGTTCAGGGCCGACCATGCGCTCTTGCACGGGGAGCAGGTCGCGGAGCAAATCGCGGGCCATGGCCGGATCACCGGCGTGCCCGGTCCAGTAAGCGAGTTCGTGGCGGGTGGTGAGGGTGGCCGGGTGTTCAGGGCCGACCATGCGCTCTTGCACGGGGAGCAGGTCGCGGAGCAAATCGCGGGCCATGGCCGGATCACCGGCGTGCCCGG
>NZ_JBVILA010000012.1:132737-232415 GCF_055580625.1 Amycolatopsis sp. NPDC031561
GGTCCAATAAGCGAGGTCCCGCCGCGTGGCCTGGACTCCGGTCTGCTCAAGTGGCACGACCTCCAGGAGCTTGCGAACGTGCGTACGGAGGATGTTCCAGGTGCTGAGGCTTGCGGCGGTCACGGAATCACGCGCGGGGATCGCCGCGACGACGAGCAAATGGGCGGCCTCGGCCCACGCGCCGACCTCGGACAGGGTACGGAGCCGGTCCAGGGTCACGGCTTGCACCAGACGGTGGACCGTGACGCTGTCCGTCCCGGAGCCGGTGATCAGACTGTGGCCGTACAGCGCACCTATGGCGCGGTGCCTGGTCAGCTCATCGGCGAGCAATGGACGCAGCTGTGGTCCGATCGCGGCGGGCAAATCGATCGTCTGCGGAACCCCGGCAAGCAGCAAGGAAAGCGGAATCGCATCGGAAGCATAGAAGGAAAGGAGGTTCAGTAACGCCGCCGCACTCGGCGGGAGCCGTCCGATCGCCAGCTGCCAGGTGGTAGCCACGGTGTGAGGATAATCGGGCGGCCTGGCATCGGCGTTCAGTTCGCGGAACCGCGCCCGGTAGAGCCGACAGTAGCCGGCGAGGTCGATGCCGTTGGCGCGGGTGAACGATCCTGCCTGGCTGAGTGCCAAGGGGAGGCAGCCCAGCTCGGCGGCCAGCCTTTCGGCGCTTTCCCGGTCGGTGTCCAGCGACAGGTGGATAAGCAGGTCGATCGCCCCGGTCGGCATGAGGGCGCCGACCCGCAGAACAGTGTCCTCGGCCGGCCAGTGACCGGACTGGCTAGTTATCAGCACATGGCCGTTACCCGCGCCGGGTATGAGAGATTGCGCGGCAGCGGCATCCGCCACGTTGTCCAGGATGAGCAGCCAGGGGCTCTGCCAGCGGGCCAACAGAATCAAGGCCGCAGACCGGGCGTCACGGATGGAGCCGGCCTCGTCCGGTGGCAGGAGGAACTCCAGCAAACCGCGGAATTCGGCGTCGACGGCAGCGGGATCTTCCGCTCGGATCCACCAAACGACCTGGTAGTCGCCCAGGTGTCGCTGGGCGTAAGCACGGGCCAAGGTTGTCTTGCCGACACCTCCCATGCCGCACAGAATGCGGACCACGGGTGTGCGGCCGGTCGTCAGAGCGGCTCGTAGCCGGGCCAGCTCGTCTTCGCGCCCGACCACGCGAACAAGACCTCCGACCTGAGGACTGACCACTCGGTCGGCCAGCGTGCGGGAAGCCGCGGCCATGAGCGTCTGATTGACGATGACTTGACCGACCCGGCCGAACGCGTTACCGAGCCGGTGGGCCTCTATGAGCGGGTTGGGCGCAGAGACGCCGGACGCGGTCAGCCCTGGCTTCGCGTCGGCTCCAAAGGGTCCGGAGGCTCCGGGACATTGACCCCGACCGAGCCGCCCGTGACACCACCGATCGCGATTCCGCCATCGGTCGCACTTACCCCTCCTGCTACGACGACGGCCTGATCTGCCGCGACCGCCCTGGGACGGCCCTGAATCTCGTTGACGGCAGCCGCGAGCTCGGCGGCGAAGGTCTCGTCGCCTTCGACGGCTTCCTCCAGCGTGAGCTGGACCCTCGTCTTGGTCCTCGCCGTGGCCTCGCCGGTTTCGGTGGTCTCGTTTTCGAGGACGGCCAAGGCGGGGTCGCCGCCCAACTTGCGAGCCACCACGTCGTGCAGCTTGTCGAGGCTTGCATCCAACGTGGCGTCGACCTTTCCCTCGAACCGCTCGCCCACGTGCTTCGCACGACGCACCAGCCAAGCGATCAGGAACCCAACCACGACTTCGACGCCGCTCACGTAGCCTCCCAGCCGGTTCGACGGATCCTCGATGTAGGTCGCTCCGACAGGAAGAATGTTAACGGGAAAGAGGGACGATTTCCGCGTCGCGACGTTAAGCCCCTCGTCGGGGAGCCGGCACCTACTGCTCGGCGTCGGGCGTCAGGAACCGAAGAGGGCGCGGATCCCGCCCAGGGTGGTGAATCTGGCCCAGAGATCATTGTCAGGCGAGTGCAGGATGTGGCCGGTGATCAGCAGTTCGAGGAAGGCTCTGTGCAGTTCTGACTGCTCGTCGCGGCCATTCCCCGTCCGGGCCGTGGTGATGCGGTAACCACCTTCGCAAGGGGTGAAGACGGCGTCGTAGACGCACTGCCCGACTCCGGCGCGATAGATGGACAGCTGGTCGCCTTCGACCAGCGCCACCCATTTGTCGTCCATGTCCTTCTCCTGCAGCCCCAGCTTGATCTGCTCCCATTCCGAGTCGGTCCACAACCGTTGCGGAGCGGGCAGCTCACGGGGGTTGGCGATGGGCAGCAAGGCGTGCTTGAACGAGGCTCGGGTCACGGGGTGGGACATGCTGTGAGGGTACTTCGGGACACCGGTTCGTGGACGATCCCCTGCTCACCCCTCTGAGCGGCCCAGCGCGCTCATGCCGATGAGCGTTCGGGGAATCAGCTGTCCGGAAGATTCCCGTGGTTCGTAGCGATCAACGACTCCATCACTTTGATGGGTAGTGCAGGGTTGGCGGCCGCGTGCCTGGCCAGGTCTGGGTCGTTCACGAGTTCGATCAGGATGTCGGTCGGCAGGTTCGGGTGTTCTGCGGCCCATCGTCGCGCGGTGTCGTCTCCGAGGCACAGCAGCAGGGTCTCGGCGCGGCTGTTCGGGTGTTCGGCCACCGCGCGGTACGCCCGCCGTGCGGTGGCGTGGCACGCCATGTGGTGCAGCAGCTCAGGGTCGCAGTTGGGGTTCGTCGCCAACCTGGGGAACAGGCTCGGTCCGTGCCGTGCGGCGAGTGCCCGTAGCCGGTTCGCGGGCAGGGCGGGGTGCGGGGCGATCCCTTTGACGACATGGATGTTGTCGTCTGCCACGAGAAGTTCGAAGACGTCTGAGGGAAGCGCGGTGCGCTGGGCGACCAGCATCCGTACTCGTGGAGACGGTGACGCTGCGAGAAGACGCAGCTCGTCGTCGGTGGCCGCTGTAACGCGGGGCAACCCGACCGGCCCAATTTTGGTCGACTCGGCCAGGTATGTGAGCACGTCCAGCGGGACCGACGGGTTGTGCGCCGCGCCGCGTCGTACGTCCGCGGATGCGTCGTTCGCCAGCTCGCGCAGGATCGGCTCCGCCACCACGGGATTGGCGGCCAGACCGGCACGGACACCGGGGATGTGATCGGCCGCCAGCCGTTGTTGGGCCTCAAGAGGCAGATCCGGCCGGTCTGCGAGTGTCCATCGAATCGCCATGTTGTCGTGATCCAGCAGGGTGGTCACCTCGTCCAGCGAGGTGGTCGGATCAGCTGCTCGCTCGATGTCCTTGTCGACATGCCAGGTGGTGTCGCACGGTGGTACCGCGGGCCGGGCGGGCAAGCGGGCACGCAGATGATCGGGCAAAGCCGGGTTCGCCGTCAGGCCAAGCACGATGTCTCGGGTTCGTTCGTCCACTCCACACTCTCCGGTCCGGTCGCCGCGGTCGCGGGTCCGCCTGGCGCGGAACAAGGCAGACTACGACCGTTGCAGTGTGGCGCAAGCGGGTTTCCGGACACACGTGGTCCGCACATGCCGAAGTGCGGACGGCGTTCGCGGCACGGCCTGGCACGCAACACTCACACAACCGAACGCCCACGCGCACGACGACGGGCCACCCCGCCGAATTGCGTTGGTGTGCACCCCATGATCGGGAACAATCTCCGGAATGGACTTGCGCGCCCTTCTCGCCCGTATCGATCCGCTGGCCGCACCGGACCGGCGGCGGGCGCTCGCCGACACCGCACGCGCGCTGGCCGGTACCCCGGAGCTCACCGCCCTGCTCGCGGAGCTCGATGCCGTCCCCGGACTCCCACGCACGTGGGCGGTGATGATGGCCGTCGTTGCAGGCGACGACACGCACCTACGCCGTAGCCTCGTCGTGGCCGATGCCCGCGTCGCCGGTCCGGCCATGAACCATTGCGCCCGTCGCGGCCTCCACTTCGACGTCCTCACCGCCGCGCTCCCGGCCGCACCCATCGCCTGGCGGCACACCCTCTACCGCACGCTGCGTGCCACCGGTGCCACCGAGTGGGCCGAAGAGCTGCTGCCCTCGGTGCGCGAACGCTTCGGTGACCACGAGGCCGCCCGCCGTGCTACCGGCATGCGAAGCCGACACGGTGACGGCCCTGCTGCCGGAACTGGATTTCGCCGTGCCCAACCTCACCGCCCTGACCCGCCGGCACTCCGCCGCCGTCCTCGCGCACCTGCGCCGCCGGCTGACCGAAGCCGGCCACGCCGGCCGCAACGCCATCTGGGCGCGCTTCGGACCCGCGCTGAAGCAGCTGGTGCGGCACGACCCCGCCCAGCTCGTCGACCTGCTCGCGCGCTCGGGACCGCTGACCGGGCTCCCGGCCGGCGCGGACAGCTGGCTGGCCACGGCGATCGCCGCCGATCCGGACCGGGTCGTCGCGATCCTCGCCGATCCCACGCGGCACATCCGGTTCCAGCCGGGCCGGAGCGCCGAACGCGCTCTGCGGCGGGCATCGGACGAGTCACTCGCCTTGCTCGCGCGCACCTGCCTCACCGACGTGAGGCGATTGACGGCGTTGCTGCACGGACTCCCACCTGGCCGGCGCGCCACCGTCCTGAGTGGAGCGTTGGGCGAACGGAACCTGCAGCAGGCCGGCTTGCCGATGACGCTGCTCGACGTCCTGCCGTGGCGGTACCGGCACGAGCAGGCCCGTAGGCTGCTCGCCACCCGTCCCGTGGCCGATTACCCCGATCTGCGACGGCAGGTGACCGCCCGGCTGCCGTGGCCGGAAGCGCGCACCCTCCTGCGCGCCGAGACCGCCCGGCCGACCGCCGCGGAGCGAGCCCTCGGCTACCAGCTGCTGATCGGCGCGGCGTCCGCGACCCGGGACCAGGACGTCGTCGTCGGCCTGCTGTCGTCGCTGCCCCGGCTGCCCAGCGAGCAGGACCCGGTCCGCCATGCCGCGCTCGCCGCCATCGCCGCGATTCCGGGCTGGCTGCTGCAGTCGGCCGATCCGGCCATCCTGGTCAAGCTGGCCACCGACGCCGTTCAGTCCAGGGACGCGTCGTGGGGTACCCGTCAAGCGGTCGCCACCACAGCGGTCACCCTCGTCCGCCAGGGCACGCTCACCATGCGACCCGACCTGGTCGAAAGCGGCCTGCGGATACTGGAGCTGTCCGGCGGCCACGCGCACTCCCTCACCCTGCACCGGCTCGACCGGGCCCTACCTCACGGCGCCGAGCTCGCCGTGTGGTCCGCGCTGCGGCCGCGCATCACCGCCGACGCCCGCGCCGGCCGCTACGACCTGGCCCAGTCGCTCGCCGCGGGACTGCACCGGCGGGCGTGGACGATGCCCGACCTGCAGACCATCGTCGGCGAAGCGACCGGCGCGTCGCAGGACACCACGGTCCAGCGGGCCCTCGAGCTGTGGCTAGCCCCGCCCGCGACGCGCGATGAACGCGTCGAGGCGGTACTGCGGCGCGACTCGTCCACGATCACGGTGGCCGCGGTGGCGAACGCGGTCAGCGGGCGCCGGACCGACCTGCTCGACCGCGTGCTGGACCGGCCGCCGCGCGGCCGGTTTGTCACCCGCGGTGTCCGGCTGGTGCCGGTCTTCGGCGGGTCGCTGCGGCACTGGCTGCCGCGCCAGGTCGCTCGCTATGCCGAGTTGCTGGCCGACCTCGCCACCGCGCCCGGCAAGCCGGTCTGGGAGCGGGTCTCCTCCGTGCGGCGCCTGGCCTGTCTGCCCGGCGCCCGCATCGAAGACGTGGAGCCGTTCCTCCAGGACGGCGAAGTCGCTGTGGTCGAGGCCGCCCTGGAGGGCCTGGCCCGGACCGATCGGCCGGGCGAGGCGCTGGGCATCTTGCTCGGTTACGCCGACACCGAGCGCGCCCGGGTCGCGGTGTATGCGGCCGGGCGGGCTGCCAGGACCGTCCCGCCGGCCGAACTGGGTGCCGTGCTCCGGCCGGTGCTGGCCGGCAAGAAGGTGACCTCGCGCAAGGAGGCGGTCCGGCTGCTCGCCGAGCACCGCGTGCCGGGCGCGGCCGTCGACCTGGCCGCGCTGTGGGCGGATCCGGAGCTGCACCGCGACCTCCGTCGCGCCATCGTGTCGGCCGCGCGCCGGCTGCTCGACGACGAACGCGCGTGGCAATGGCTCACCGAAGCGACCACGATGACCGCGGTCGCCACGGCCGCGACCGAAGCTGACCCGCTGACCATCGCCGAGCAGCACCGCGCGCGCTACGGCGCATTGGTGCGAACCGTGGCCGGCAGCGCCGACGCGGACACCGCGCGGATTGGCCTGACTGCCTGGCCCGCGTGGAGCGTCTGGGACCGCGAAGGGCCTGCTGCGGTGGTCACCCTGATCGGCGATTTGACCAGTATCGGGACGTGGCGGTACGCGGTCGACGCGGTGCTCACCGCGTGCGCGATCACCGGTGATCCGGCGCCAGTGCACGACGTGGTCACGACGCTCCTCGAGATGGCTGACGTGGTCGTCGCCGACCGGGACCAGCCAGCGCGGCAACGACTTCGTCTCTTCCTCGCCCGCTTCGCTTCACGGTTGGACGTCAGCGGCGAAGCGATGTGCGCTGCGGCGGAACGGCTGTCCATGACGCTGACAGTCAGCGCTGAGTACCGGACGGACGCGCTACTGCTCGCGGTCAGCGCCCTGCCCCGCCGCGGCGACCTGCTGCCGGCTCTCCGCCGGATCGCCGCGCTCGCCGATCGTCCCGCACAGGCTTGGCAAGTGGCGGAGCGGCTCGCGGCTTGGCTGGCCAGCCACGATCCGGGCCGCCCCGAGCTGTTCGGCGCTGCCCGGGCGCTTACGGCAAACCCGATGGAGGCGTTGCTCGCAGCGAGATCGCGAGCCAGGCCGGCCCGCAAGCGGGATGGTCGCGTCCGTGGCGTGAGCTGGTAACGGCGTTGCGCGACCACGCCGACGCCGACGTCCGCGAACGTGCGTCGCACATCGTCTTTTCTCCTGAGTGATGAGTGAGGCGCGGAAGCAGTGAGCGAAGCGCGAGTCGGCCCTTCCAACCCGCATCCATTGACGTTCCCGCTCGCATCGCAGCGACAGGATGTCGTCTTCCCTGGGATCAGGCGATGAGCTTTCCGCGCGCAGACCCGAAGCGATACGAAGGGCTGCGTTCCCACGTCGAACGCCATCTTGGCCCGGTGACTCACGGGCAGAGCCCGCAGGGGCCAGATGGGCGCAACCGGGTTTCGCCCTCGGCTTTCACGCGCACCCGCGGCAGCGAATGGTCTCCGCGGTGACCACTGGAGTGCGGTTCCAGCAGATCGACGCCTCGTTGCCTCAAGAGTTCGTCGTATCTGCCGTGCCTGAACACGAGGACGAAGCCGGATATCTCGCGCACGTCATCGCCAGCGAAGCGATCGAGCGCCAACGCGGCTACGCCTACGGCGGCGGCTACGTCAACGCCGAACCCCTCATCCCTGGCACCGGCATCGCGTTCCTGCTCGCCGCCCCACACCCGTTCGCCGACAAGGAGTTCGACCTCTACCACGACGATCGAAGCGAGCCTACGCTGCGCTTCGTAACCCTGCTCCCGTGCACCCTCAGCGAGTTCGAGTTTGTGCGCGAACACGATGACGACCCCGCAGCGCTCTACGACGTCTGGGAGTCCCGCGAGACCGACATCCTCGACCTCTACCGGGCATCGGCCGTTTGACACTGGTCAGACCCGCAAGGCGTGCCACTGTTGCGTCAACGCACTCTCATGCCGCGAAGCGGGTGTTCACCGGCATGGTTCGGGCCGGTCGTTTTCTGCTAGATGCCAGCTGGCGCTGGGCAAACGGCCCGGCGGGAACTCGGGTCATCATGGCGCTGCGATGACGGGTATACCGAGCTCGACCGGCGCGATGCGGGCCAGTCGTTTGGTCTCCTGGCGTTTCTGCCGGCGGAAGGTGAGGGTGAGGTCGATGCCTTCAACCTCTCCGAGCCATGCCTCGTGTTCGGCGCGGGCTCGGCGGGCCAGCAGGTCTTCCTCGATTTCGTCGAGGCGGGGCAGCATTTTCGGGTTTATGGCGAGCATCGGGCAACGCAAACACGATTAACCGAAATGATCTTGAAGCGGGTTGGGCACTGCGCGACCAGTGCTGTGACTCATTGTCACCGAGGAAATCTGCACGAGGCATTTCTGCTGGGCGTGTCGTGGCACTGTCACAGTCCAGCAGATCGCGAACCTGCGGGCCGTGTTCGCCCCTCGGACGCAGCGGAAACTCAATGGGCTTCCGGGCCTTGGTCGCGAGAGAATGCGGCCATGAGCAACGAGACCAGGATCGCCGCGGTGGCCGCGCTGATCAGGCTTGCGGGAAGCGTCGACCATCGCGATAGGGCGGACGCGGGGCGCGGCCTGGCCAGCTTCGCCGAGATGCCCGAGGCCAGGGCGCCGCTACTGGGGCTCGTGCTTGATGCCGGTGACACCTTCGTCACGCGTGCGACGGCTGAGGCGTTGCTGCGGCGTCAGGACTCGGCTGGGCTCGCGGTGATCGCTTCCGCGCTCGCCGCCGCTGATCCCAACCACGCCGATTGGATCGACACAGCGGTGCTCGATGTGTTCGGGGTGTTCTCTCGCGACCGGGATACCGCTGTGAGGGAGTGCGAGGCGCTGGCGCGAGACTCTGATGAGCAGACGCACTGCGGCGTCGACCAATTGACAGCCATGCTCGTCGGGATCAACCCGATCCTGCACCCAGTGCAGAACGACTAGCGTTAGGCATCAATCGCTGGACGCGATCGCGCGGTCAGCCCACCCTGCCCGGCGTCGTAGCCGCCGGAGGTACTGGCCGCGGAACCGGCGCTGCGCCGCCTCAACCCGGACGAAGCCGGGGTCCGCGAAGGCTTCGTAGTAGGAGTTCTCGGCGTCGTCCCGACCGCCGTCGGCATCGACGAGGCGCGCGAGGTCCTCCTTCGCCGGCGGCCAGCTCGGAAGCTTGACCACCCACTCGACTTTCGGCGCGTTGGATTCACCCACTCCGCCATTATGACCCCTCAGGACCAGGCCATCTGCACCTCAGCAGAAACGGGCTTGCGTGTGGTCGTGTCAGTCGTCATCGCTCGACCGCCCGGTCGACGCGCGGATATCGGGCATTCCGAGGCCCTCTCACAGATGTCGACCGCGGGACTTTACCGGTCATGAGCCGATCTCACGGAAGAACGCGCCGATCGAGTGAACCGATTGGCGCTCCGGCGCCTGCCTCACACGCTGCCACGCGCGTAGCGCGCCGCCACGACATGCCCACCTGATCGGGTGTCTTCCGGTGCCGATGCGCAACCGGGACCGTCTGAGTCATGGCTTTCGACGACAGTGTGACGAGGTGGTCGAGCTGACTGCGCGGTTTACCGAGCTCGAGCGGGCTGACGGCCGGGAGCAGGCTGTGGTCGACCTGATCAGCTGGCTCTGCCGGCGGGATCGGCGCACGCTCGTCGAACTCGTGGGAGTTGCACTGTCCGCTGTCGATAGAGATCGATTGAAGGAGCTGCTCGTGGATGACCAGGATCTCGCCGTCGAATTCGTCCGAGACCCTCTCAACGAACTGCACACAACGGCACAAGCTGCCATGCCTCGACCACCTGAGCCCGAGGGCAGTCGCCATACGACCAGTCCGGCAGTGAGCGGTGCCAACGCTGTCGACGAGGGCGGATTGATCGTCGCGCTCGGCGGCCCGAACTGAGCGGTCGATGTTCGAGTAGTGCCGTTGCTTCTTGCGACCGTCTTCCGGCTGCTGCGCCCAGCGGACGAAATTGTCCACCGCGCGCTGCGGCCGGTAACCGTCCCAGAGCAGCAGTCCGAAACCGAGCTCGACAGCGTGTTCCTGCGCCTTGTTCAGGGCCGCGCACAGCGCTTTCGTGCCGACAATCCGGTTGGCCGACCACATACCCGTCCACCGGCTTGCTGGTGGACGGCTATGTGGCGTACTGGGCGTCCCGGCGAATTCCCGTGAACAGCTCGTCAACGAAGGTGAAATTCTCGTGCATGGTCACTTGTCGGCCAGCGCCAACGACACCAGCCGATCGATCACCTCGGTCAGCGAGAAGCCAGCGGCCTTCATCATCCGCGGGTAACGGCTGTAGGAGGTCAACCCCGGCAGGGTGTTCACCTCGTTGAGCACTACACTGCCGTCTTCCTTAACGAACAGGTCCACCCGAGCCAGACCGCGGCAGCCCAGCGCGCGGTAAATGGCCTTCGCGGTTTCCTTCACCAGATCGCGCGACTCGTCGGAGATATCGGCGGGGCAAACGAACGAGGAGTTCTCGGAGCCGGTTTCCGGCGAGGCTTCCTGGTGAATCTTGAAGAATCCGTGCGTGAGCACCACCCGGTCCAGCTCGCCGATCAGCAAATCTGAACCATTACCCAGGATGGAGCTACCGACCTCGCTGCCGACCACTGCTTCCTCGATCAGCACCTTCGCGTCGTATTCCCGGGCAGTGGTCAGCGCTGCGGACAGTTCTTCCTTGCTGGACACCTTGCTGACCCCGAAGGCGGAACCGGACCGGGCCGGCTTCACAAAAACGGGGTAGTTGAGCTGGTCGGGGTCGACATCCGCGTCGGAGTCGACGATCCAGAATTTCGGGGTGGCGATTCCGGCGTTGCTGACCACGGTGTAGGTCAGCGATTTGTCCATACACACTGCGGAACTCGGGATATCGCAGCCGACATAGGGGATGCCAGAAAGTTCCAGCAGGCCTTGCATCGCGCCGTCTTCACCGAACTTGCCATGCAGCACGGGCAGCACGACATCCAGGCCGATCGAGTCGTACTTACCCTCGTCCAGCACCAGCAAGCCGCGGGTGCTCCGGTCCGGCGACACCACGACCGGGCGGCAGTCGCCGCTTTCCCAGTCCCCATCCGGGCCGTCGCAGAGCTTCCACGCGCCGTCGCGGGTGATGCCGATCCAGAACGGTTCGTACTTGGCCGTATCGAGGCTCTTGGCCACCTCACGCGCCGACTTGACGGAGACGAGGTGCTCCTCGCCCGAACCGCCGAACAAGATGCCGAGCTTCAACCTAGCCATGATGCCTCCCCTTTTCGAAATTCAGGCAATTAAGGAGCTTGTTTTCCACACTATCCTGCAGCGCGTGATCGGTGGTCAGCTGGGGTGCAGGCGGGCCAGTGCGGTGGTGATCAAGCCTGTTCGGGTTACGGTGACCTCACTGTCGCAAATGGAGTGATCCTGCCGCCGGACCGAGCCGAGAAGGGAGGTCGCCGACCCATCGTGGGGCAGCACGATGGACCCGGACGCCTCTGGTGGTCGCGATCATTGGTCGGCTGACTTATCCCACCGAACCGCTGCGGACAGTGGCGGTACCGTGAGCAGGCCAGTGGCCGAGCCGGTTCGCGCGTCGTCGCGTTGTCGCGTCAGCACCCGGTTCTCCGCTTGTAGCTGCGCGTTTTCCAATCTCAGGACTTGGATGGCTCGCAGCAGGGTGTGCGTGGTGTTCCGCCATTCGTCGCGCTCGTGGCACGCCTCGGTGTGGCGCGATTTCAGGTCGTGCAGTTCAGTGCTGAGCTGATCATTTCGGCCGTGGAGTTCGGTCTCGAGCGGGGTTGTCGGTGTGGCTCGCTGCCGGGCGCCGCAGTGCGGGACATCGTTTCTCCTGGCGGAGGGCGGCCCGGCTCGGAAAGCCGATGTTAGGAAGGTGCTGCGATCCGACTTGGAGGACAACGCACGTGGTGGTGAGCGCCAGGCGGGGCGGGTCGTGAGGACGGGATGTGAACTCGTCCCACTCATCGCCCCTGCCCTCTCCGTGAGGTGGGGCTCGACGCCGTGACCGTGATCGCCGAACCGTGGTTCGCCCCTGCCTGGCCATTCCAGTATCCCGGACAACGGCGCATCAGTCGTGTGGGGTCCCTCCACCGGCGCTCCCCACCCCGCCGGCACGAGGAGGCGAACCCTCGGCGCGGGCGACGACGGACCGGGTTCGGCCGCGAGGATCAGCACCGTCCGATGCGTACCCGTACCGACCGGGTCGCGTGCTCACTCCGGACAACCGGATCTGCCCGAGCCCGGTGCCACGAGTGACCGGCCTTCGACAGGGAACCAGCCTTGTCTTTCCCTGTCGAAGGCCGGTCACGGCACGCCTGGACTACTTCTTCTCGTGATACGCCTCAACGACTTCGGACGGGATCCGTCCACGATCGGACACGGCGAACCCGTTCTTCCGTGCCCAGCCACGGATTGCCTGATTCTGCTCACGATCGGACACTGTCGCAGGCTTAGCTGCCCCCGAAACCGCGGCCGCCGCGGGAGTCGCCCGGCGCTTACGGCCACCGGCCCGCCGGGCGTGCTCGACGTACTGTGCCAGTGCGTCGCGAAGCTCCTCGGCGTTCTCGCCGGAGAGATCAATGTGATACGACACGCCGTCCAGACCGAACTCCACGGTCTCTTCCGCTTCGGTCCCGTCGATGTCATCGACAAGACTCACCAACACCTGCTGTGCCACGCCATGTCCTCCAGAATCGACATATCGAACCGCGAATAGTACGCGGCTGTATTCGAACTTACACAGGACACCCGCGTTCCGCGATAACATCGCCGCCGCTGTCCACAAGGGATATCGTCGGCAGACCGGGACGCCACAAAGCGGCGGAGGGACATAGCCACTGGCAGCGGTCGCACGGGAAACTGACTCCAGACGGGGCCGATCGCGGAATCCCCTGCCGTAAGCAGTTTCGGTTCAATGAGACGCCCCGCTCGCGCGTGGCTCAAGCGTCGCGGATGACAGAATCGGCTGGCGCACCGAAGCTCGGCCGCGGGTCATGTGTGGGGCTGCTTCCGTACCGGTTCGGCATTCTGGCTCGCGTGCACCACGTGTCTACCGCCCGTGTGGCTGGAGGAGCGTGAGCACGGCTCGGTGGTAGACGGCCTGAACCGCGGGGATGGTGTCGAGGCGGGCGCGTTCGTCGGTGGCGTGCAGACCGATGTGGACGACGCCGAAGCCCGCGGTGGCGGGGATGTTCAGCCCGGCGAGGTAGTTGCCGATGTTCGAGGGGCCCGCGATTTTGGGTTCGACTGGGATGTCGATGTCGTGGGCCGCGTCCAGGATCGCCGTCCGCAGGACGGAGGTGTCGGGGAGTGAAAAGGGCGGCCATTGCGTGTCGAGGATGATTTCCGTGGCCGGTGTCTGGGGCCAGCGGTCGTCGATCTGGGTGACCGTCTGCTTGATCAGCGCGGCAGCGGCATCGTCGTCGAAGGCGGGTGTGGTCCGGATGTCCACGTTCACTTGGCAGAGATCCGGGGTCACGGAGAAGCCCTGGCCGCCGTTGATCGCGGTCACGGTCAGTTTGGGAGCGAGCCCGAATCCCGGGCTGACACGGTCGGGCAGGCCGGCGGCGTCGAGCCGGGTGATGAGGTCGGCGGCTTTACCGATGGCGTTGGGTGTGCTGGCCCGCCCACCGGAATGCGAGGACACTCCGCGGACGTCGAGCCGGACACGGTGCACGCCGCGGCCGCCGACGACGAGCTTGTCCATGCCGGGGTAGCCGATCATGACCCCGGCGACGTCGCCGGGTGCGTCGGGTCCCTCGAAGTAGCGTGTGGCGCCGGCGAACCCGCCGGTGTGCTCATCGACGTCGAAAAGCAGCACCAGAGTCCCGGTGAGCTGCTCGATGGTGGCGGTGAGGCGGGCGGCGATGTGGCAGAAGATCGCCGCACCGGATTTGGAGTCGGCTGTGCCTCTCCCCCACATCCAGCCGTCATCGATATGGGCGGAGGTCGGCGGGTGGGTCCAGGCTGACTCGTCGCCGAACGGCGCGGTGTCCAGGCACGTGTCGAGAACCCACCGGGGTCCGGGTTTCGCGCCGTGAACCTCGGCGACCAGACCGACCGGCTCGCCGTGCTCGCCCCGTAGTGTCCCGGCGTCGACACCGTGCTCTCGCAGCCACGTGCCCAGGTGGGTCAAGATCGGCTCGTACGGGTCGATCCCGCCGCGGCTGGGGATGGCGACCAGCTCCCGGGTGAGCTCGATGACTGACAGGAGGTCCTGCTCGGCCGCGGCCAGGATGTCGCCGACATCGGAGTTCGCGGGCATGCCGCTCATCGTGGTCACCTCCTTCCATCAAGCTGGGCTGGAACGTCTTTCTGGTGTTCGAGCCGTGGCATAGGGTGCAGAGTACGCAGGTCGGTGAGCGTCTCGACCTTGCGTGACGCGGCGTAGCATTCGCGGGCGTGATCGACGTAGCGCGAGGCGACGGCGGGCCCGAACTGCATCGCGCTGTCGAACGCCTCAGCGGAGGTGACCGACGGAATCGGGACCACCGCCATGGATTCGGACGCGCAGAAGAACCGTTCCGGCATGCTCGGGTCGTCCTCGATGACGCCGATGTGCAGCGTCTTCAACCCATAGCTGCGGTCCCGCGGATCGCGCACGGACACGAGACGCTGCAGGTGCTCGCTCAGGACCTGATGGCGGGGCGCACCGAACAGCACCCGGTAGTGGACCAGCTCGGGCCGGTCGGCGAGCACCATCTCGATCGCCTCGAGATAAGCGGCGTCCCGCGAGCGCGATCCCAGGACGACCAGGTACTTCTCCGCCCCCTGGACCACGTCGATCATCGCCGCGCTCAGCTCCCGATGATCGACCAGCAAGTGCGGTGACTCCGCCGGGGCCCTCAGGCGCCGGTCCTGATGAGCGAACAACCGCTCCGGCGGCACACCGTAGTAATCGGACAACAACGCCCGATACTTGATGCTGGTGACGACAACGCCGCGTTCCCAGCTGGACAGTTTGCTCGGTGTCACCCCGGAACTGCCGTGTGGTGATCGTGTGTCCAGATCAGCACACACCTGTTCCAGCGTGGCGGGAATCGCCTGCCGCGCGCGGCGCAGCGGGGAGACCTCGCCGGTCTCGCGACGTGGTGCCCGGCGACTCCTAGACAGTGTCCTCACCTCCGCCTCAGCCTGGCTATCAGGTTAGGGCTTCCGCCCGCCTCAGCTGCGCACGGCGCGGTCCACACTGGCAGCGCTCCGGCGAGCGGGTGATTCCGGCTGGCTGACGCCTGATCCCATGCACTCAGTCTTGACGCAGAGTTCCCTGGCCTGACGTGGAGGTTGTCGTCGCGTACGGGGAAGGGAACGGGCAACGAACGGACAATTAGCCGTACGAGACGGCATGGGCTGCAGCGGCACGGCGCGTGATGGTGAGCACACCCACTGAGACACGAGCGTGCGAGGAGGTCGGATGCGAACTGAACTTCGACCCGGCTCACCACCCACCCCGGCCCCGTCGACTGATTCCGTCGACGGCCTGGCGGGCTTCGTAGCCGGATTCGCCATCGTGTCCGGTCGAGGTACCGCCGAAGGGATCAACAACCTCGCCCAGGAATCTGTGCGAGCTCAGCGCACCGACGGCCTGGTCGACATTCCCGGACCCGGATTAGCCGTGTGCCCAGTGCTGGCAACGAATCTCCCATTGCGGGCCGGACCACAGCATTCACTGCGCGCGATCCGCGCAGAGGCCGTCTGACGTCATCGATGAGGAGTAACCGACATGGATGAGGTCTTGTACTCGACTTTGCACGATGCCGTGCTTGGGCGCCTCGACTACCTCGACAAGCTCGCTACTGACGGGGACCTGCAGTCCCGTGCTGCGTTGTCCAGCACTGAGATCACCCGTTTGACCGCGGGCTGGCGAAGCGTGCTGGCCGCACATGAACCCGACGATCACGGCCCGCTGCACGCAGTGTTCGGGATGGATTCGGCCCCGTCGCCATCCCTGCACGGTCTGGACAGCCGCCCACCGGCACTTGATCGCCGCCGGCGGCCCTCCCGCGACCCACGCCAGCGGGCACGCCCCTGCCGCCGCGACGCCTGCAAACTCACACTGTCGTCCTCCTCTGAGAGGGTAGTCACGTGAACACACTCCGACACGACGATGTCAGCGCCGCACAACTCCGCGATACCTTGGTCGACACACTTCTGGCGAAGAAAATGATCACCTCACCGGTGCTGGAGAAGGCCTTTCGCACGGTGCCCCGGCACCTGTTCGTCGCCGAGGGCACACCGCTAGACGTCACGTACAACGTCGACAACTCGGTCGCGATCAAACGCGACGCGGACGGCGTGATCATTTCCTCCACCAGCGCCGCGTTCATCCAGGCCCGGATGATCGAGCAGGCCGGACTCGGATCGGGCATGAGGGTTCTGGAGATCGGGTCCGGCGGGTTCAACGCCGCCTTGCTGGCCGAGATCGTCGGTTCAGACGGCCGGGTGGTGAGCGTGGACATCGACCCGGAAGTGACCGACCGCGCTCGCGACCTGCTGGACCAGACGGGATACGGCGACCGGGTCGACGTGATCTTGGCTGACGCCGAGAACCTGCTGCCGGGGCTGGACGAGCCGGTCGACGCGATCCTGGTGACCGTCGGGGCCTGGGATCTGGCGCCTGCGTGGCTTGCGGCCCTGTCCGAGGGCGGCACGATCGTCGTTCCGTTGCGGATGAACGGGATCACCCGGGTGATCGGCTTCCTCCGTGAGGGTGATCACCTGGTGAGTACCTCGGCCGAGGTGGCCGGGTTCGTCGCGATGCAGGGCGAGGGTGCCTTCGACGAGCGGGTCTTTTTGTTGCCGGACCGCAACGGTCACCACGTCAAGCTGCGTTTCGAGGGCGACGTACCGGCTGGGGTGAACCTGCTGGACGGGGTGCTGGCGACCGAGCGAACCGAGGCCTGGTCCGGCGTCACGATCAAGCATGGCGTGTCCTTCGCCGACCTGCACCTGTGGCTCGCCGCGTTCCTGCCCGGCTTCTGCAAGCTGGCCGTGGACGAGGGCACCGACCTGGCCGCCGAACGCAAAGGCTGGTTCCCCTTCGGTGGGGTGCGTGGTGACTCGTTCGCCTACCTGGCGGTGCGGCCCCTTCCCGGCGGTGACGGGGTCGAGTTCGGCGCGCGTGCCTACGGAGTACATGGCGACGACGCCGCCACCGCGATGGTCGACCAGATCCAGGCCTGGGATCGCGATGCCCGCAACATCAGGCCCACCTTCACCTACTGGCCGGCCGGGTCCGACCGGCCCGAGTTCGGCGAGGGCACCGCGGTGCTGGTCAAAGCGCACGGCGTGGCCACGATCTCCTGGTCACCCGTGGCGTCTGCCGCTGGTGCCCAGGGTGCTCTGGACAACCCCGAGAAGTGAGGAGTGAAGCGAATGTCGGCAGCACTGGCAGGCGAGCACGCCGAGGTTGACGTGGTCGACGATGCGGAGTTCGAACTGGACATGCGGGTGGTGGAGTCCACCACCCGGCTGGTGATCATGACGTGCGACACGAGTGACGGGTGCGGCAACACCTGTGACACCAGCGCGTGCAGTACGGGTTCGAACAACCCGTACTGACCCCCCCGCCGTCGGCGCCCAAGCCTGGACTACGGGCGCCGACGGCCACGCGCTGTGCTGATCGTGACCGGGTGAGGAGAGCCGATCGCTATGACCGTGTCCCCGCGCTATCAGCACACGGGTTTTGTCCTTGCCCGCGTCACCACCGATCCCGGCGATCTCGACCTGCCGACGCGGCTGGATACGGCGGACCCGGCCGCGGTGGAGCACGAGGGCCGTGCGTGGCTGGTGAAGGTGTGGGCGCGCCCGGAGGTGCGGGACGCCGTGGCGCTGGCCAGCCCTGTCCTCGGTGCGCGCCTGGATCAGCTCCTCGACGGCGGAATCGTCTCCTGTACCGAGAAGCAGTTGCGCCGCCTTGTGGTGTCCGTGGCGACCTACCTGCTGCGCTGGCAACGTCGGGCGACGCCGTTCGGCCTGTTCGCCGGGGTCACCGCAGCCGGTGCCGGGCACGCGATAGCCGAGGTGGGTACCCGGCATCAGGCCGTGGCGCGGGCGGACGGCGAATGGCTCACCTCGCTGATCGACCGGCTCGAACGCCACCCCGAGCTGCGCGCCCGCCTGACGGTCGTGGCGGACGACGCGCGGTTCGTGCGCGACGGGCGCGTGATCGTGCACCAGCGCGCGAATGTCGGCTCGTCCACGCCAGGGCCGCTGCGGGAGTCCTCGGTGCGGCTCACCCGGCCGGTGCGGTTCGCCCTGGCCGCGGCCACGACGCCTGTCCGCTTCCACACGCTCGCCGACCAGCTGACCGGCGAGTTCCCCTCCGCGCCTCCTACGAAGATCAGCACGCTGCTGCATGGCATGGTCGACGCCGGTGTGCTGATCACAGGTCTGCGACCGCCGATGACCAGCACCGGTGCCTTGCCCGAACTGATCCGTGCCCTGCGCGCGGCCGGGGCGGGCGTGCTCGACGACGTCGCAGGCCTCCTGCACGAGCTCGACGCGATCAGCGCCGGACTGGCCCGCCACAACAACACCAGAGATCCTGATCAGGCAAGGGAAATCCGGGCCACGGTCGCCGCCCGGATGACGGCGCTGGTACCCGAAGCGGGTCATGCGCTGGCCGCCGACGTGCGCGCCGACGCGAGGATCACCCTCCCCGAGCGGGTATTCGACGAGGCCGCGCGGGCGGCCACCGTGCTGCTGAGGACCACGACGCAGCCGTTCGGGTCCGCGACGTGGCTGGACTATCAAGCCCGGTTCCTTGACCGTTACGGTCCTGGTGCGCTGGTGCCGGTGCGGGACCTGGTCGCCGATTCCGGCCTCGGCTACCCGGCCGGCTACCTGGGTGCGCCCCGAGCCCGGGCGGCGTGGCGGGTGCTGACCGACCGCGACTCCGCACTCCTGGCGCTGATCCAGCAGGCCACCCTGACCGGAGCGCCGGAGATCGACCTGACCGACACCGACATCGAGGCGCTGACCGTCGGGGTGCACACCGACGCCGTCCCGCCCGAGCGGATCGAGCTGGGTGTCGAAGTGCACGCCACGTCGACCGCGGCGATCGACCGCGGCGAGTTCCAGCTCCGTGTCACCGCCGCGCCGCCCGCGCACACCAGCATGGCCGGCCGGTTCGCCTACCTGCTCGAGCCGGCCGACCGCACCCGGCTGGCCGCGACCTACGCCGTGGGCCCAGCGCAGCCTCCGGCGGACCAGACCGCACCAGACACGGTGGCGGTGCAGGTGTCCTTTCCGCCGCGCCGCCCGCACAACGAGAACGTGGTGCGGGTGCCGCCGCTGCTCGGCGACCTCGTATCGCTGTCGGAGCACCCAGATCCGGCGCGCCCGGACCTCACCGTCGTCGGGGTGGACGACCTGGCGGTCACCGCAGACGCCGAGCAGCTGTACCTGGTACAGGTTTCCAGCGGCCGGCGGGTGATCCCTCGGATTCCGCACGCTCTGGACACCGCCGCGCAGAGCCCGCCGCTGGCCCGGTTCCTCGCCGAGGTCGCCGACGCCCGCAGCGCCGTCTTCCGCGGATTCGATCTCGGCGCCGCCCGCGTCCTGCCCTACGTGCCCCGCATCCGCTACCGGCGCACCGTGCTCGCCGCCGCCCGCTGGATCCTTACCAATGCCGACCTCGACGCCTCGGCCGGACCCCACGCCGGACCGGAGGCGTTGCGGGCATGGCGGCAACGATGGCGGGTACCCGCCCGGGTCGTTCTGGTCCACGGGGAGCTGCGCCTGCCCCTGGACCTCGGCCAGGCACTCGACCGCGCCTTGCTGCGCACCCACCTGACGCGAACCGGCCGGGTCGAACTGAACGAGGACGGCCCGCACGACGCCCAGGGCTGGATCGGGCGACCGGCGGAGCTGCTGATTCCGATGACCGCGATCTCCCCGCCCGCACGGCCGCTGCCCGCCACCGCGGCCCCTGGTGCCGACCTCCAGCCCGGTGACTCGACCGTGGTGCACGCGCAACTGGCGGGCAACCCGGCACGGTTCGACGACATCCTCACCGCCCACCTGCCCCGGTTCGTCGCCGAACTCCACGACCCACGTGATCCGGACAGTCTGATCGCGTCGTGGTGGGTGCGGCGGCACCGCGACATGATCCGCCCCGAGACCGATCAGCACCTCGCCGTGTACCTGCGCCTGACCGGGTCGCGGCACTACGGAGCCGTCGCGGCCCGTCTGGCCGCGTTCGCGGCAGACCTTGACTCCCGCGGACTTCCCGACCGGCTCACCTTTGCCCCGGCGCCGCAGCACCCCGCCCGCTACGGCGACGGCCCCGCACTCATAGCGGCCGAGCAGGTGTTCACCACCGACACCGCGGCCGCCATCGCCCAGCTCGCCACAGCGCAGACGTCCGGGATTCCCGCCCAGGCTCTGGCCGCGGTGTCGATGGCGCACCTGGCCGCGTCCTTCGCGCCCGATCCACCGACCGGATACCGAGCACTGCTCGAATGTCTGCCGCAGGAGCACGGACCGTTGGACCGGGAGCTGCGCGACCACGCGCTCGCGGTGGCCGACCCCGGCCGGCAGTACCGCGCGATTCGCGCACAATCCGGCGGTGACACGGTCGCCGCCGCGTGGTGCGCCCGCGACACCGCGCTGCACGGCTATCACGATGTCCTCGCCCGGCAGGGGCGAAAGCCGAGCGTCGTGCTGCGCACGCTGCTGCACGAGCACCACGTCCGCGCCGTCGGCGTCGATCCGGCCTTCGAGAAGGAGACCGGACGCCTCGCCCGCGCGGTAGCTCTGCGCCTCCTCGCGCTGGCCGGTGCCCGGTGACGCCCACCCCGAACCCAGCTGGCGACGAGGTGACGCTGACCCTCGACGAGGTGGCAGGCCAGTCCCTGGCCCGCGGCGCGATCGGGATTGCGCTGCTGCACGTCGAACGCGCCTGGACCGGTACCGGCAGCTGGACCACCGCGCACGACCACATCCGCCGGGTCGCAGCCGGGCCGGTCGACGCCGCCGACCACACCGGCCTGTACTACGGCGCGCCCGCGGTCGCGTTCCTGCTGCACGCCGCCGCAGACCGCCACCCCCGCTACCGCACGGCAAGCCAGGCGATCGACGAGCACGTCCTGCGCCTGACCCGGCGTCGCCTGACCGCCGCCGTCACCCGGATCGACCGCGGTGAACCCGCCACCTTCGCCGAGTACGACCTGTTCTACGGGCTCACCGGCATCGGCGCTCTGCTGCTGCGCCACCACCCCGGCAGCGACGAACTGGCGCAGATCCTGCGGTACCTGGTCACGGTGGTGACCCGGCCGCGCCACGAGGACGGCGTCGAACTACCGGGGTGGTGGGTGGGACACGCCCCGGACGAGATCCTGCCGACCCCCGGCGGGCACGCGAACTTCGGCATGGCCCACGGCGCGGCCGGGGTGCTGTCCTTCCTCGCCCTGGCCACCCGCAGCGGTCGCGTGGTCGACGGCCAGTACGACGCGATCGCCGTGCTCACACAGTGGTTCGACCGGTGGCGACAAGTCGGGCCGGACGGACCGTGGTGGCCGCAGTGGATCACCCGCGCAGAGCTGCGCACGGGCCGACCCGCCCACTCTCACCCCGGCCGCGCCGCGTGGTGCTACGGGGCGGTCGGCATCGCCCGCGCCCAGCAACTGGCCGCCCTCGCCACCGACGATCCACACCGCCAGGAAGCCGCCGAGGACACTCTGGCGGCGAACCTGACCGACACCCAGCTCGACCGGATCACCGAACCGGGACTGTGCCACGGCATCGCCGGGGTCTACCAGACCGCCTACCGCGCCTGCCTCGACGCCCGCGACCCCGCCCTCCCCCACCGTCTCACCGCCGTGGCCGAGCGGCTCGACCAGCACGCACGGTCGCTCGGTCACAGGGACGACGACAGCACGGCCGCGGGCGGGTTCTTGACCGGACGCGCCGGAGTGGACCTCGCACTCGAGACCGCCCGGCGCAGCACGCCACCTCACACCGGATGGGACGCATGCCTGCTGATCACCTGACCACCCCACACGAGACGACCGCGCCCAGCGGCATCACCGCCGCTGTGCTCGCGGTGCTCGCCGGTACCGACCCAGACACCGCGGCGGCTCGCCACGCCCTGGACCCGGTCCACCTCGGCGATGCCGTGCGGACCTACCAGGCCGCCGGGCTCGCAGCGCTGGAACGACAGACCGACGATGACTGGTATCAGGTCCGTGTCCAGTTCACCGACTGGCCGGCCGCGGAGACGGTCGGCGCCACGGCACTCGGACCGGCCCTGGACCAGCTCCACGCTGACAAGGCGTTGGCAGGCTGGTGGTTCCTGCGCAAACACCCCTGCTGGCGACTCCGGCTGCTGCGCGCGGACACACCGGCCGTCGACCGTGTGCTCGACGAGTTGACCAGCGCCGGGGCCATCGTGCGCTGGTGGCCGACGCTGTACGAGCCGGAGACCGCAGCCTTCGGCGGGCAGACCGGGCTGGAGACCGTTCACGACCTGTTCTGTGCCGACAGCGCAGGCGTACTCAACTATCTGCGCCACGACACTCCCGGCCTCGGCCGCCGAGAGCTGTCGATCTTGCTGCTGAGCGGGCTGATGCGCGCCGCCGGTCTCGACGCGTTCGAGCGCGGCGACGTGTTCGACCGGGTCGCCCGGCTGCGCCCCGCCCCCGCCGAAGCCGACACAGCGCGCATCGCGACGCTGACCGACGACATGCGGGCGCTCCTGTCGATTCCCCACCTGGCCGACCGCGCGCTGTTCGCCCCCGGCGGGCTGGCCGCGCACGCCGCGCCGTGGGTCGCCGCCTACAGCACCGCCGGCCGGAAACTCGGTCACGCCGCCGCCGATGGGCACCTCGGCCGGGGCCTGCGGGCGATCCTCACCCACGTGGTGATCTTCCATTGGAACCGGTTCGGTCTTTCGGCCACCAGCCAGGGCATCCTGGCCCGTGCGGCGACCGCGGCCCTGCTGCCCCGGACCTGACCATGAACCCTGCCTCGTTGGCCGCTGTCGTCCGCCGCTTTCCGCTGCTGGGCCGTCCCCGGCCATCGTGCCCTTCACTGCCGGAACGGGTCCAGGAGATCACCGACATCGCCCATGTCGCCCGACATGCCGACGCCGACGGCCTGGCGGACGGCGCGAACGTCCTGAACAAGGCCGCACTGATCGCCAGCGACTGCGGCCTCGCCGACCTCGCCCGTGATCTGTGCTGGACGCACATCGACCTCTACGGAGCCGCGGATCGACCGCTCACCGCCCTGCAAGCCCGCCACATGCTCGAACCCGTCCTCAACCTCGCCCGGCTCCAGCTCCGCGCGAGCGATGGCGACCACGCGCTACGGCTGCTCACGGCGATGTTCCAAGCCGTCACGACCGGCACCGACCTGGTCGTCGACGGGCGCACACTGCCAGTGGCCAACATCGCCGGCACATCCGACGAACTCCACAAGCTGCGCGAATGGGTGTGGCTCCACCTCCTCGGAGACGGCGTTCGCGCCCTGGCACTCGCGCAACGGTGGGACGACGCGGCAGCCCACGCCCACTCTTACCGAGGAATCGGCCGGCACCTCATGGAAGGCCGCCAAGCCACCATCGTGGCCCACTGCATGAACAAGGACCTGACGGCGGCGCGAGCGGCGCTGGCCGACAGCACCCCAGAGCAGCCCTGGGAACTCCAGGTCGCCTCCTGCCTGACGGTGCTGTGCGCCGACCCGGACAGCAGTTCGAGACCAGAGCTTGTCAGCGCGGCGATCACACAGTTCCTCGAGCACCAGCCGATACGCGGCTATGCCTTCTTCCGCGCCCAACTCGGCCTCACTGTGACCACTCTCGCCGGCACCGCGGCCTTCGAACGGGCCCGCCACGTGCTCGTCCGAGTGGCCGACGAGGCAATCGAGTCGGAAGACGGCTACGCCGCCCGGGAAGTTCTGCGATACCGCGACCTACCGGCCCCACTAACCCGTGGGCAGCGCACAGCGCTCACCAACCTGGTGGACGCCTCTGCCCTGGGGGCAAATACAGTTTCCGGCCCGCTCCGGCAGCGCATTCTCAAGGCAACTCAGTCCGCTGCCCAGGCGCTGAGCACCTCACTGCAGGCTCAGCCGGTTCTCTACCCCGCTGCGTCACCGTCAGCCGTTGGTACCGGCGACTGCGCACCGTCGGCGGAGTGATCTTCAAGGCTACGCAGCGTTATGTCATCGCCCTTGATCTCGTTGACCAGGAATAGCTCGCGACCGCCGCAGTCAGCGCAGATCTCTACCGCGGCCAGCGGAGAGAGGTCAATAGGTTGCCCGATCTCGGCCACATCGGTACCGGCGTAGAGCCGGCGGGAACGCAGCGGATAAGTACTGGATCGCTCGAACGGCTCCCAGTCGGGGTGGCTTCCCCGCAGGCGTTGTCCGACCAGCAGGTACGAGTGCTCGTCGAGGTACTCGCAGCGCTGGACCCAGTCCCAATGAACCGCCGCCAGCCAGTTGGCGGCGGTCAACGCCGCCGCGACGAGCGGCTCCAGCTCTTCGACTTCCCGTTCCAGTTGGTGCTCCACGCGCACCCCGTGCGCGTGGGACGTGTCGTTGCGGACATCCTTGATCGCCTGCAGCAAATCGACCAGCCGCACGTTGTCCCTCAGCATTCTCGGTGTCCTCGCCCGCGTGCTCTGACGATCACGGCCAACAGACGTTCCGAACCTCCGGCAGCGAAAGCGAGCCGGTGAGAGGACCGCGGCAGCGGCGGCCTCTAGGTAGTGTCGCGCCGGTAGGAATATTGGATGAGCCCCTGGTGGAAGTCAGCGACCTTGTCGTACAGCGCGCGGGCCGGGGCGTCCTCCAGCGTGTTCCAGTAAAGGCGAGGGAAGCCGTGCACCTCGGCGTCCCTCGCCACCCACTTGAAGGGCGTTATACAGGCCGACACCCACCACCTCGCCCCGATCTGGATCATGCCCGAAGGCACCAGCGACGCCGAGATCACCGCCCGGACACGGGAGCTCGCCGGCGCGGTCGCCGCCCGCCGCTGGAACTTCACCACCCGCCTGCACATCCCCGCCTTCCACGGCGCCCGCGGCCGCTGACGACAGATCACCCACGCGGGCCACGTCTGCGGCGGCCCGCATCAGCGAAGCGTGGCGCCACAGTCCCGCGCGCCAGCGACTTGTACAGTGCGACCTTCCCCTGTGCTCGAGTCGTTGAGAGTGAGGTGCTGGTCGTGCTCGTGGTGACCACGAGAAGCACGCCGATACCACCGCGCGGCGACGCGAACCCCGAACAGCCGAAAGCGTCCCGTGCCGATCACAGACACCGACATCCGCGCCGCCGTCAACGCCTACCTCGACCACCACCCCGACGAGACCACGGCCTTGTCCGAACCACTCGCCCAGCTCGACCACGGCGCCGGATTCACCTCACGTCGCACCTTCCCCATGCACGTCACCGTCGGCGCACTCCTGATCCGCCGCAACACCCACATCCTGCTCATCGACCACCGCGCGTACCGGATCAAGCTCCAGCCCGGCGGTCACCTCGAACCAACCGACGACGACCTCGCCGAAGCGGCACTGCGCGAACTGACCGAAGAAACCGGTGTCGACACCACCAGGATCTCCCTGGCCTCGACGATCCCCGCCTACATCGAGTACGGCGCGGTCCCCGCCAGGCCCGCCAAAAACGAGCCGCCCCACTTCCATCTCGACATCGGATACACCTTCACCACCACAGACGCCGAGATCCGGCAACTACAGGAAACCGAAGTCACCGGCGCGTCCTGGCATACCCTTGCTGACGCCGAACAGCACCTTGGAGCCCGCATCACCCGAGCTATAAATACTCCTTCGCAGATCGGCTGACCCTGGCACGAACTTCCGTCTCGTGCCGTACCTGCTCGTCCGCCCCACGAGGGAAATCGCGGCACATCAGCGAGTGGAGAACCCGCTGCCAGCTCATCGCCCTGGCAGAGAGAGCCATTGGCGCGGTATAAGTGCCGCAAAAGGAACAGGCGCTGGAGGTTCGTTGTGTCGGATGTGGTCGGCCGTTTGCGGGCCTTGCTGGGGGTTCCGGACTTCGCACCATCGCCTGTGCCATGGAGCGACGTCGAAGCCGAGCTCGGGCTGGCACTCCCCCAGGACTACAAGGAGTTCTGCGACTACTACCCGGCCATGGAACTGGACGACTTCCTGTACCTGACCCATCCCACCGCGCGCGATAAAGACGACAACTTTCTCAGCAACGCCATGACCCAAAGTGCCGCTCTCGGCGAACTGGTCGAGGAGGACCCCCATCAGTTCGCCTACGGCTCCTATCCCGCGCTGGGCGGGCTGCTGGCGTGGGGTGTCAACGCCTTCGGGCAGAACATCTACTGGGCCACCGAGGGGAAACCAGACGACTGGAAGGTCGTCACCGGTGACCTGGTCGACTATCACTTCTTGTACGACGGAAACTTCAGCTCGTTCCTTGTCGGCACTCTTGAGGGAACGATCCGCAACCCGATCCTCGGGCACTACAACCAGCGCTTGAAGAAGATCGCCTTCAGACGATGACGTGACCTTGTGACGGTCGGCCGCCTGGTCACGATTGACGGATTCGACCCACTAAAGTCAGTGGAACAGAAGTACTTCCCCGTGGAAACGGGGGTGCGAGAACCCTCGGCGTGAGGGCTCTCATCCACGCGCCCTGCACGGAGGACACTCATGCCCGAACAGCAGCGCCCGGATCTCAGCGTCGACTACTACTACGGCGCCGACTACAGCGCCTGCCTCCTGCTCCGTCACAAGGCTGAACGCCTGCCGCTGACTCCCGCCTACTACGACTGGATCAGCCAAGTCCTCGATGACCAGGACAACACCCCGAACGTCCCGCAGATGTGGGTCGCAACGGGCCAGCACGTCATGGACTCGGGAGCGATCACCGTCGATCACCTCTACGAGTGGGCACACCGCGCCGTCCGCATGCGCACGAAGGCCGTGCTCAACCTCGGCTGCACCCTCGTGCACACCCGCGAAGAAGTAGTTCGCGACCCCGCCACCGTCGAGTACGCCATGGCCACACTGACCCGAGACCTCAACGCCTACATCCAGGACATAGCCAACGCCGACGCCGCCGAAATCGAAGACAGCACCCCCGCTCAAGCCACCACCGCGCCGGACACCCCATGACCTGGCACAACCGCAGGAGTCGCCCTGGGCGTCGCTCAAGGCGGCCAGGCTGGACCAGGGTTGGTGTGACCACGGCGGCCTCGGCTACGACACTCGTGGCGACCACGATGGGACTCACTTAGGTGTGGTGTTCCATCACGTTGGTCACTCGGACTGACAGCGGTGTGATCAGAGAATTGCGACACTGTTCGCTAATTGCTAAGTATATTGCGGAGTTGCATTTTGCTAACGCATTTAACATTGCAAATAGTGGCCCCGTGCTGCTATTCTCAATTCAGTGGCTACCCTTTTGACCAGGTGTTACGTTGTCTGGCGCGGGTCTGTCGACGTCGAGCGAATCGGCTCACTGCACATTCCAGTTACCTCGCGATGGCAAAGGTGGGACCTCCATGACTACGTACAGGGCCGGTATGCCGTCTGACCTGAAACGCAAACTCGAACGCGTCCTTCCGCGGCGCCAAGGGGGCGACGCTCGGCGTGCGCGTGATCCCTCGCGACCGGGCGCAGCGGCAATGCCCGGTCTACGCCGCCTCGCACTACGAAGTGCGGGCGTACTACACGATAACCGATTCCCATGCCCTGGATCTGCTGGAGAAGGCGCTGCGTGAGCTACCGGGGGTGTACCTGACCACGCAACTCGGCCGCAGCAAAGGGAATCGCGATCGCAATGCGGTAGCCAATCCGAAGTGGCCCGCAGCGCTCGGCGAGCGTCGGCGCGGCTTTCACGAACTGCGCCCTCAGGTCCTCGCCCTGATCAGCGACTGACGTACTGGCCCGGCTGGGCGGTGCCGTGACAGGGCACGCGAACGCGCCCCTCATTCCGCGCGGTGTCCGTGCTGGCCGATGGGCGTTCTGGTCGTGGGCATCCAGGGCCACTGGCCTGCGTGTGTCGCGCGGACCGCGACGAGGATCTGGTGGCGGAACTTAGTCGGTATGGTCTTGCCCGCCGCGGCGAAAGCGGCCTTCACGGTGTCGCGGTTGATCGGCTCCGTGACCGTGGACGCGATCTCGGCGAGGCAGGGCAGCAGTTCCAGCCAGTGCGGGAGTTCGCCGTACCGGGCCCACGCCGCCCACGGCAGGCGCTGGCTGTGCGCGTGGTGCCAGCTGTTGACCGCGGCGAAGGCCTCCACCGCCGGGAATCCCGCACCGCGGCCACCGGATCGGTGAGGCGTGGGCGGTGCGGGTGCGGGCAGGTCCGGGAACATCGCGGCCAGGTCCGTGACGAGCATGGCTGTCGTGCTGTGTGACAGGCCACGGGCTTCCGCACGCGCTGAGATCCACTCGAGAGGCACGAATCCGCTGTGCCAGTTCGAGCCGGTGGATTCCAGGACCGCGGTCACGAGGGCCGGCACCTCAGCTGGGAGACCGGTTGTCGCGTCGTGGTGTCCGAGCAGCAGGTCCAGTTCGCCGAGCACGGCGAGCACCCGGCCTCGGATAGCCGCCAGGTGGGCTGGGGAAACGGGCACAGTGGGCATGCGCTGAATTGTCCTGAGGGCCGCTGTCACCCGATCGAGACAGGTTCGGCGAGTTCGCCCGGAACCACCGGACAGGACGGCCTCACGGCCTGGTGCAGTACACAACGGGTCTTTTCTCGATGATGGTGACCGTGGGCATCACTCGGCGCTGAGATGAACCGGGTCGGCACCTGGTCGAGCGTCACTACACAGACCGCCGCCACGAGATCCACCGCGTGCTCGCCGGCGGGAGTCTGACGCCGGGCTGCGCCACCGACACAGGCGCAGGCCTCGTGGTCCAGGGCACGGAGGTTGTCGCGATCAGCCACCGCAAGAACATCGGCGCTTACCGGATCGACCGCCACGAACAACGGCACCGTATCTGAGATCGCGCCGGAAGTGACCAGGCTCAAGCGGCGCTAGCGTTCCCCGACTCTACGACCTCGGACACCGCCATGGGCCTGCGCAGGTGACTGGCAAGGACAGCCAGACCTGAGCGGACAGCTCGGCCTCGCTGAGTAGCCGCTCTCGACGCGGGCGAGCATGTCGCCCATCCTCCACACAGGACGGTAGTCGAGACCGTTCCAGTCTCGCCCGCTCATCCGAGACGGGACGGGACGCGGTGCTCACAACAGTCCGGTTCCCTCACGAGGTCAGCCTTGTTCCGCCGCGCAGGTTCGGATCCCCTTCCGAAGGAGACCACCTTCCCGCCTGCGCAGTTGACGGCAGTTAAGCTCATTGGCACTGCGCCAATCCGAGGTGGCGTGGCATTGATCTAACGGAAGGCACTTTCGATGGCACAACAGGTATCCGTCCAGATCGTCGACGACATCGACGGCGGCGAAGCCACCCAGACAGTGCCCTTCGCACTCGACGGCGTCACCTACGAGATCGACCTCTCCGACGACAACGCCGGCGCCCTGCGCGACGAACTCGTACGCTACATCGACGCCGGCAGGCGAGTCGGCGGCCGCAAGGTGAAGGTCGCAACCGGACAGTCCACTGTGACCGGCGGCATGGCGAAGCCCACCGACCGCGAACGCAACCAGCAGGTCCGCGCCTGGGCCACAGCCAACGGCTACGCCATCGCCGACCGCGGCCGCATCCCCAACGACATCTACGACGCGTTCGACAACGCCGAATCCGCTCCCTCCGAAACGGTCGCCGAAGAGGCTCCCGTCAAGCGCAAGCGCGCACCCCGCAAGAAAGCCTGAACCCCCACATGCCGTCCCTTCCCCGAACCAACAGGGAAGGGACGGCATCGGTGAGACTCACGAGCCATTCGAAACCAGGCTCAGAATTCGTCCATGAGGACCTGCTGATCAACAAAATTCTCCGCTGGCAATTCCTGAACGACTGCGTGAACAGCCTTCACCGAGTGCGGGCCGAGGTACTAGCGAGGAGCGCGCTTCTACCCGACCGCAGACGGTCCCTGGGCTGTTTCGACGGATTGGCGGCTATCCCTCCTCCGCACAGCTCGTCGGACACAGCTCGACGCTGCTGACCCTGACCACCGGCGTGATCATCTGCTACCTCGCGCTCTACGTCGTGAACCTGGCCTGGGCACTGTTCATCCTCGACCCCGCCGTCATGGGCGGCTACCTCCACGCATCGCTCGGCTACGACGACCTGTTCGTGCTGACCTGGCTCGTCGCGTCCGCGGCGACCGTCGGCGCGCCCTCGGCACCGGCCTAAAATCGGACAAAGCGATCCGCGCCGCCGCCTACTCCAAACGCGAGGAAGAGCGCAGCGACCGCCTCGCACACCAACGGACCTAAGCGGCTGCCATGCCACACAGAGTGTTAGACGAAGCGTCCGCTGATGTCGCTGGTCGTGCGCACCTCACTCGCCTGAACGAGTGGTTTCCCACCCAGGTCAACGCGGGTATGTCGGGAGGGATCCCAGGACGGGGTCACAGGGCCGCGGCGAGACCCGCCCCCAGGTCACGCCGCCTGGCCGCTGGTGGCCGGTTCCCCCTCGTTGTATACGCACGAGGGGGAACCGGCCACTTCCACACCCGGCACCCCGGCACCCCGGCACCGAGGTCTTCCCGGCCACTCTTTCGGTGTCCTGAGTGGACAGTGCCGTCCGGCGCGCGGACGCTGGAGTGCGTGGACAAGGCCACCTGGCCCGCGTTCCCGATCCGGCGCGGCATCGACCTCGGCGACGAGGTCCGGCTCAACCCGTCCCCACCTCGCCACGCTGGGACGGTCACCTTCCACACCCACCGGATCTATCAGGCCGGTATCGAGGTCGGCGGTGTCGACTACCAGGTCTGCCACGCCTGCCGGACCGGTCTGATCGGCGAACTCGCACTCGCCGACAAGGCCCGACGGCACAGGATCGGCACCCGGATCCTGGACCGGCTCCGCCGCGACCTGCCCGGCTACCGGTGGGCGATCACCCCGGAGAAGACCACGGCCCGGCCATTCTGGAACAGCGTCCGGGCCGCTCATCCCGGCGACTACCGCCCCGGCGCCCGCCCGCTGGGCTGCACCCACCTGCTCTTCTGACCCTCGGCACCGGTGTGCGGGTCAGCGGGCCGCGTCGCGTGGCTCCGGATCGAGCGGGATCATCGCGTCCAGCCCCAGTGACTGCAGCTTCCGGCGAACCGGGGCCGACGCCAGCACCCGCAACGATCGCTGCTCGGCTGAGCACCGCCGCGTCACGGCCAGGAGCGGGACGACGGCCTCCATCGCCAGGAACGTCACCGCCGACAGGTCCAGCAGAACCGCGCCCGCCGCGTGCAGAGCCGGGCCGAACAGGCCACGCACCACTACGGCGTCGACCAGCTCGCCGACGGCGGACACCACCATGGGCACCGCGGCGACCGGGTCATCCCGAGAATCGGCGACGGTACTCACCTGCACTTCGTCGCGGAATCGCCTGAATTTGTTACCCCTGTCCGCCGCACGCGCCGACGTCGAACCGGCCGAGCCGGTAGCTGCAGGGGCCGGAAGGTCGTTACGGCGGCCGGCGGCTGGCTGTTCAACCACAGGCCCCCGCTTCTCCCTTACCCGGCGAGTGCGGGATCCGACACTCATCCATATGGGTGATGACACTCGTCCATATGGGGTTTCAATCGGTGATGCTGTCCGCGGGTAGCTCGTGATGGTGCTCGACAAGCCAAGCCGCGACCTGGTCCAGTTTCATGTTGGTGGTCTGAGAGGACTCGACGAGCATCCGGAACGCCTCCAACGATCCGAGACCGTGGCGGTTCATGAGAATGCCCTTGGCCATGCCGATGACGTCGCGGCTCTCGATCGCGACGTGCAAGTGCGCTTCGTTCTGGGCGCCGACGAGCGCGATCGCGGCGTGGGAGGCGAACACCCGGCCGTCGCTCTCGGTCTGGCCGCTGAACGCCTCGACGCCCCGGGAGTAGAAGTTCAAGGCGCCGAGCGTGGTGTCGCTGACGAACAGCCGGTACGACAGCATCGACCGGATACCGGTCGCCGCGGCCGCGGGTGTGAACGCCGGCCAGCGGGTCTCGACGGTGAGGTCACCGATACGGAAGACCTCGTGATCGGCGATCGCGTCCAGGCATGGGCCCCCTCGGGGGCCCGCATCACCCGAGCTAAGAACATTCCTTCGCGGGTCGGCTGACTTTGGCACGAACTTCCGTCCTGCGCCGCATCTGCTCGCCCGCCCCACGGTCATCGCTGTCTGCCCAGTACCCCGGAAACCTCGCTTGAGCCAGTTGTGCAGGCAGGATTCGCTGATATTTAGCTCGTGAGCGGTCGCCCGAACGGACTTGTCAGCTCGGACCAGCGCGACCGCCCGAGCCCGGAACTCGGCGGGATAAGCCTTCGGCATGATCGACAGCCTTCCAGACGAAGCACCATCGACTCCACCAACCCGAGTCCGTCATCTGGGGCAATGCCAAGGTGTCCGGACAACCGGGGGAAGCTCAGTTGCACAGCCAGGGAATCCGCACCGGCACACAGGCAGGTAGCCACCCACAGTCGGCAGCACAGCGAAATAGCACAATGCAATTTACAACGATGTTAATCGGGCGCAGAACCCCACCTAACCGCCGATCACTACACTCGCCCCTCGGCTACCAACAACTCTCACCAGCAGCAGGTGCCCGGTTTCCACCCAAAGGTCGCCTGGTAGGCCACGATGACTCGTCGCGCCTCGCTTTCACCCGAAAGGAGTGTCGCCGAAGGGTCAGCTGAGCATGTGTTGCCGCGCGGTAGAGAATGCGGTGCATGACGGGCGCGTCGAATCGGTCGCGATATGCTCCGATACTCAATGCCGCCACGGGTCTTTGATCGGCGTCAAGCACTGGAACAGCCGCGGCCGTGATTCCCAGATTCGAGTCGGCCTTGCTCGTCGCCATCTTCCGCAACCTGATCTGGAAAAGTTCACCCTGAAGCTCCGGCGAAAGGTCGGCAACGTCCGATTCAACGGAGCTGCGACGATCTCCGGTCGAGATTTCAATAGCGAGGTCGCGATGGTAGGCGAGAAGGACTTTGCCCGCAGCACTCGCTTGCAGGAGACTGGACCCGACGATTCGATCGACGACACGACTGTACTCGTCATCAAAGACAGTGTCGACGAATTTCACTGTTGCATTGCCAGGAACCCCTAGGCCAACCAAGCAGTTTGTCTTATAGTGCAATTGGACCATCACCGGCTTAATCGCACTTCGCAGGCCGATGAGGTAGTCCTGATGAGGTTCGATCAACCGCTCCATCCTCGCGCCCAACTGGTAACGATCACCTCGTCGATACACCAGATCATGACTCACCAACTCGGCGAGCAGACGGTGCACAGTACTTTTGGGCAAACAGGTCCTCCGCGCGATCACCGAAAGCGTAACCGGTTCACGCATTTCCTGAATGAATTCGAGAACGACAAAGATTCGGCTGACCATCCGGTCAGATATAGCCTTGTCGCGCACTCTTCCTGCCTTCGAGCAAGACTCATAGGGCATCTGTCGAGACCTCTCTGGCCACAGGGAAAGCACGACACCCAGCACCCTACGCCCAGGGTCCGAGAGCGTCCAAGCCGCGACCACAATTAGATATTCAACAGAAAGCGCATATAGCAATACTATAAGTAGACCAGGTCCGACCTGGCCGTCGTACCTCTACCCGGGCGAACCACCAGGAATCTTCTTGTGACGCGGCGCAATCACAGGTTACAACCGTCGACGTAACGACCTTCGGCGAAGTGGCGGTGACGAGGCGATGCGACGACAGGTTCTCGCAGGACTGCTCAGCGCGACGATCGTCGGAGCCCCCTCACGCGGCAAGTGCGGGCGCCAGCGGCCTCGGCATGTCGCCCCGGATGATGGAGTGGGATTTCCAGGACGGCGCGAAGTAGCGCTGGTGGATCGCAGCGCTCTCCGCGCGCTTGTGGCGCGACGACTGTCCATTCCGAACTTCAAGCTGTCCGTGCCGCGCGGGCGTCCCATGCCGATCGGCATCGGTGCGCTGATACCGCCAACGGCGGTAAAGTCCCGGCCGTTGGCGGGGAGCCAACGCGTGAAAAGATCGCGGTAGCAAGACCCCTGTCACCAGGGCGTCCTCGACACCGCCACCGCATACACCGCCGGACTGCACGTCCACGTCGACGGCGTGCGTGAGCCTCCACATCTCTGGCGGACCCGCCGTGCTGCCTCTCGGCACCCTGCCGACTACCTTGTTCGCCAACGAGCCCGAAGTCCTTGAACACCGCACGGCAGTCTGCGCGGACCTCACGCTGCCGCAATCCGAAATCCGGGTGAAGCTGACAGTACCGGACATGGCCGACACAAGTCGCGTTCTCCGCCTAGTTCGATCAAGCTCGGGCAATCTCACCCCAGGCACTGGTTTCCTTATGCGGCAACCAATACTCGGTCCGTCCGGGTTAGGTGGCAGCGAAATTCGTCTGGAAATAGTTGGCGTTCAGTAAGTTTTGACCCAGCTCGAGGCGATCCGCACCAAACCAGCCGTAGGTGTGCGTCTAAGCGAACGACTCCGCCCACTCGATGACGGACCGGATGTAGTCGTCGCCGCCCAGCAGCGAATACGACACGGGAACGAGGTCGCCGAACGCGTCGAGGAGTTCGTCGGTGCGACCGGCCAATGCGGCGCAGTGCGCGGCGAGCTCCGACTGGATTCTGCGGACCTGGTCGGTGCCGAGCATGTCCTCGCACAGGAACCACGACGCCCGCCGGGACAGCTCGTCGAGTGCGTGGACCGAGCCGAGGTGCCGTGCGGTCGCCGCCTCCGGGGTGTCGGGGAGGGCGTCCAATGCGGCGATCAAGCTTTCCACGGCCAGCCGCTGGCCGTGGGTCTCGCCGAGTAAGCGAAGGTCGGCGGTGTACGGGTTCCACACCTCGAAGTCGTCCAGGCCCTGTGCTTTGGCATCCTCCACTGCGTCGTGGACGCGGTGGGCGAGGGTGTATTCCTGGACGGCGAGCAGGTCGCGAAGCAGCCCCGGGTCGCTCACCGGCCGGGTGTGGGTCTCGGGTACCGAGGGGGCCAGGCGTGAGCCCGCTTCGGTGACCAGGGCACGGGCGGCGTCCAGCAGGATCAACAGGTTGTCGCCGCCGCCGGAGTTGAGCATGTGCCCGAGGCCCTGGTAGTCCAGGAAGCGGCTGGCGGTCAATGAGCCCATCACGCCGCAACGCAAACGGCACTCGGCGGTGATCGCCTCGGTCGCCCAGGCCGCCATGACCTTGGTGACGGCCAAGGTGCGGTTCACGTCGGTCCACGGTGTCCAGGTCATCGTCCCGGACGGCACCGGCGCACCCGGGTCACCGTTGCGCCACGCCAGGACGAGGTCGGCGCGCACCCTGCGGGCGTCGTTGGCCAGGCACGTGATGGCCAGCGCGGACGCCAGGCAGGAGAACAAGGGCCGCTGCTGTGACACGTAGTCGATCAAGGGGCGCGCGGTGCCGACCCGCGCGAGCGCAGTGCGCTGGGTGGCCAGGCGCAGGGCGGTAGCCGCGCTGGTGCGGCTGACGGCGGCGAGCGCTGCGGACATGCCGGTCCACACGTTCTGCACCGCGGTCAGGGATCGGGCGATCCGGCTGTCGCCGCTGTGCGGGTCAATGAACTCGCCGTCGTCGTCGATCACGGCGCCGTCTCTGAGCCAGCAGCCGAAGGACAGCCGCACATGGTCGAAGTCAACCAGGGCGTAGTCGAGCGGCACGACACCGGCGGGCGTAGGCAGTACGCGGACGCCGGGCAGCGGGCCATTTTCGTCCGCAATCGGCACCAGGAATGGGAACGCCCCGCGGTCCCGGCCTTCGACGACTAGCCGGGCGTTGATCACCGCGAGCCTGGGTACCCCGCGCAGCCCGACGTTGCCCATGAACTTGCGGGCGGCCGGAGTCGGGGTGTGCAGGACGAAGCTCCGATCGCCGGGGTCGTAAGTCACCGTGGTGTGGACCTGGAGCTGGCTGCTGCCGTACCCCAGTTCGGTGACCAGCAGGTGGCCGATGGCCTGCGCCGCCATCAGCGTGTCCTTTTCCTCCCGCAGCTGCTGCGGGTCCGGGACCAGGTCCTCCAGGAAAGACAGGCACAGACCGTGGTGGATGACCATGGCGACGGACAGCGACGGGTCGACCACACCGGCGGCAGCCACGACCCCAAACAGGCGGTGCGGGTCGTGGGCAAGGTTGGGCCGTCCCAGGTGGTCCGCGACGTGCCGCATCCGCTGGTAGGTGAGCCGGTAGCCGTCAACCTCGGGGTGCCCCTGACGGGGCGTGAAGATCTCGTGCCGGAACAGGTCGGTGATCTCCCGCCGGGATTCGGCGGACAGGGGGCCGGCCAGCAGTCCGGCGAGGGTAACGGCTGCTTCGACGGCTGTCGTGGGAACACGATCGGTCGAGGTGACGGTGCGATTAGACATGGGTTCCTCTCAGTCGTCCGCTGCGGGCGCGCCTCGGGTCAGGGGAGCGTGACCACTTGGGCCGCGTAGCTTGCCCCGGCGCCGAACCCGATGAGCAGGGCCCGGTCACCGCCTGCAACCTGCTCCTGGTCGAGCAGGGCGTGCATCGCCAGCGGGATCGACGCCGCGCTGGTGTTGCCAGCCCGGACGCCGTCCTTTGCGACGACGACCTCCGGTGGCACGCCGAGTACGTCGGCGAGGATGTCGACGACCCGGGCGTTGGCCTGGTGCGGGATGAACGCCCGCAGGTCCGGCCAGTCGACCCCGGTCGCCTGCAGCGCCCGGCGGGCGGCCGGGGCGACCTCCCGGCGGATCCACCGGGCGAGCCGTTGACCGTCCATCCGCACGTACGGCTGCTCGGCAGTGGGATCGGCGGCGAAGTCGGCCCACGAGGTGGTCATCGACAGCACAGACGCCTGCGCACCGTCGCACCCCCACACCACGGGTCCTACGTCGGCCCCCTCCGACGGGCCCACCACCGCCGCCCCAGCACCGTCTGCGAACAGGAACGCGGTTTTCTTGTCGTGGGAGTCGACCACGTCGGTCATCCGCTCCGCAGCCACCACCAGGACGTGCCGCGCACTGCCGGAGCGAATGAAGTCCCGGGCTGCGGCCAGGGCGTAGCAGAACCCTGCACAGGCGGCGTTCAGGTCGAACGCCCCACCCTTGATGCCGAGCCGATGGGCGATCACGGGCGCGGCGGCCGGCATCTGCCACAGGTAGGTGAACGTCGCCGTGATGACCACGTCGATGTCGTTCGCGGCCAACCGCGCCTTGATCAGCGCATCGGTAGCGGCGGCGGCGGCCATCGTCTCCACTGTCTCGTCGGACGAGGCGAACCGCCTGCTCGCGAACCCGGACCGGGCCTCGATCCACCCCGGTTCGACGCCGATCGCCTCGCCGACTTCGACGTTGCCGACCTCGCGCTTCGGGCGGTACGCGCCGACCCCGAGCAGGCGGGCGCCGCGAGCTGTCATGCCCGCTCCACGGCGTTGACGTGGTCGAGCAGGTCACGAGGACCGGAGAAGCCCTGGAAGTCCTGGTCGGGAATTTCGATTCCGAAGGATTCCCGCAGTCGCTCGAGCAGTTCGACCCGGGCCAGCGAGTCGAAGTCCAGGTCCTCGAAGGACCGCGCCTCCAGGTCCGTAGTCTCCAGGTCGACGGTGCCGCTGCCGTTCATGCACGCCACCATCACGCCGCGAAGTCCGTCCACGGTCAAGGTGCTCATCATCGCGCTCCTTTCAGCTGAGGATTGCAGTTGGGGATTGCCTGTCGAGAAGGCTCGTTGGTCATGTCCAGGAACCAGGTCGGATCACTTCCCAGCGGGGCGACGGCCTGCGCTGCGGGCACCGTGGCGCGGACGGCCCGGGTCAGCGTGTCCCCCGCGCCCAGTTCGACGAACAACCGTTGCGGCGCAGCGAGTTCCCGCACCAACGGAGGCAGGTCCACTGGCTTGGTCACGCAGTCGGCCAGCGCCTGACGCAGGTCGTCGTCGGGTGTGTAGCGCCTGCCGGCGACCGGGGAGTGCACCGGGACCCGCGGAGGTCGCTCGGTCACCGCGCGCAGGCCCTCGAGGAATCGTTCCGCGACCCCGCCGAGCCCGGGGTGGTGTGAGGCGTAGGGAACGGGAAGTCTGACCACCTTCAGTCCCGGCACCGAGGCCAGAGCTGTCACTGATTCGACCGAACCGCTCACCACGGTCTGGTCGGAGGAGTTCACGCACGCCAGCACGAGATCGGGCAGACCGGTCCGGGCCAGCAGTTCGCGGCATTCCTGGTCGCCGACACCGGGCAGCAACGCCATCGCACCCTGCCCGTGCACGGGCTCGAAGGCCGAATTCAGCGCGCACACCGCCCGAGCTCCGTCCGCCACGTCCAACGACCCGGCGCAGACCAGTGCGGCGATCTCCCCGAAGCTCTGGCCCACGATGGCGACAGGCTCCACACCGGAGGCGACCAACGCCTCGGCGGTCACGACCGAGACCACGTACCCCGCGATCTGCGGCACACCAAGTCCCATGTGGACAGTCCGGGCCGGGTCCAGCAGGACGTCACGCAGCGGGGGCGGTTTCCCCTGCCATTTCTCGGCGAGGACCTGCTGCACGACGGCGAGGATGTCGTCCGCCACTGACCGGACGACATCCGACGCCGAGTAGGGCTCGTGCAGGACCCCGCGCGCGTCGGCGCCCTGGCCGGGGACAAGGAAAACCGGTTCACACCTCGAGGGCATCGGCCTTCTCCTCCACGCGGCCCCCGTTCCCCGCCGCGCCGTCCCACGTCAGCACGGTGCTTCCCCACGTCAACCCGGCGCCAAACCCGACCATCAGGATCCGGTCGCCGTGGTGAAGCAGGCCCCGGCGGTGCGCGGAGGCCAGCGCGTAGGGCAGCCCGCCAGCCCCGATGTTGCCGACCTCGTCACCCACCACGACCAGGCGATCCACGTCCAACCCTGCCGCTTCACACGCCCAGCGCGCCAGCAGAGGGTTGGGCTGGTGGGAGATCACCAGGTCCACTTCGTCCCGTGACAGCAACGACCGGTCTAGGGCGTCCGCCGCTCCCTTCGGGAAGATGTCCAGGATGAACTCTCGGACCCGCCCGCCGTCCATGTGGATCAAGTGCCCGCCGCGTGCCACGGTGTCGGTCGAGCTCGGGTCGCGGCTGCCGCCGGCGGGGATGAGCACATCGCCCGCCTGCCTGCCGTCGCTGCCCAGGACGATCGGAGCGAACCCGCACCCCTCCTCGACCTGTCCCAGCACGGCTGCCGCCGCACCGTCCCCGAACAGCGACGCGGTCGCCCGGTCGCGTTCGTTGACGAACCGCGAATAGCACTCCACGCCGACCACGGCGGCGTACCGCTCCCCGGTACCGGCGCGCAGCCAGTCGTGCGCCACCCGTGTCCCGAACAACCATCCGGTGCACGCTGCCGAGACGTCGAACGCCACCGCGTTGTGCGCACCGAGCAGCGCCTGCACCCGGCAGGCCGAGGACGGTCCCAGTTCATCCGGTGTGGACGTCGCCAAAACTAGCAGTCCCAAGGCTTCCGGTGCCAGTCCGGCACCTTCCAGTGCGTTGCGTACTGCCTCAGCAGCCAGGTCTGAACTGGCCTGTTCCGCGTCGGCGACGTGCCGGCACCTGATCCCGGTGCGGTCCGTGATCCACTCCGCGTCCACCCCGGCCTTCGCCGCGACCTGCTCGTTGGTTCGGATCTCGGTGGGCACATACGAGCCGGTGCCCAAGATTCCGATCGGGCCGCTATCCATCGTCACCTCCATGAAGTTCGTGATCGTCACAGTGCACGCGTCATCGAAGGGGCCGACCATCCTGTTGTCGGACAACCTTCATCCAGAGCGGAGTCGATGCGCAACAGCCATCACGAAGCAGTGGATCTTGTTACTTGGACTGTGCCCTAGTCACCTCGGAAGCACATTAAGGCGACGCCGACGTCCAGTGAAACCAACCGTTCCACCGGGCGGAACGTGGCTCGCTCCACCATCGCCCGCCGGGCGCCCCTGCCAGTCCTTTGAGCTGCTGAAACTGGTTCTGAGACCAAGGACGAAGCCGCGCAGAATCCTTGGCGGACTTCACTTACCCGACTACCAGGGTCCACGAACGGCCGATCGGATCACCGAGAGACGGACAAGTATCGGACGGGATGGCCTTTCCTCGTGGCCCATGTTCATCTACTCAGGACTGCGGTCGCCGGTCGTGATCGGTGGCGGTGAATGATGCCGGGGCCGCGCCAACCACAGATTGCTGCGACCAAGAGTCAGCAGTCTCCTGATTTCGTCAGCCTGAAGTATCTTTTGACTCGCGATCTGTTGCCGAGCTTGATGAGAACACATGGGATTCTTGTCGTCTGGCAAGACAATTTCGCGCAGCAGCAACTTCCCAGTCAGTGAGAACCGTCGTGTTCCACTGCACGGAAGATGTGGTCGAACCGGCACCCCCGCTGCAGTACAGTGCCGCTTGAGACCTTCACGAATAGCTATCCACTGCCACTATCAACGATTGCTGATGTCGATCAGTGAGCACCCTGATGACAACCGCCTTGACAAGCGTTAGATCAGCCAGCGCTATTTCACGATCGAGTACCAGGCCAACGTCGTCCGGTTTCCGCCGCCCGGGCGGCGGTCGCCAATTCCTCCAGAACCACTTTGTTGTGCCGCGGCGAAGCCCTTTCCCAATTCAACGTTTTGGGTGCGCGGACAACGGGCGCGCTGAAGGTTCCGCACGTCCTCGGTCGCCGCTCCGTCTCTTCGGTCGGATTGGAGCGCGAGTCGGGCACACCGCCTGGTTGTCCACCGTCAGGCGTTGCCACGGAGCGTCCACCAGCCGCTGTCATGTCTCCTGATCCGGCTGGTACGCGTTCGACGTCACGAGGTACACGGCATCGCTTCCATCTTGCTCCGTTCGAGGAACGGCGAGCGACCTGACCGTCGCGGACGACGGCGGGGCGCTGCGGGTCTGCGGTGTACACGATCACTTTCGGACGCTGGGTTGCACACGCGAGCCTTCCCGACCGTGCAACCCCGCGAACGGGGCGAGCAGTGTTCCACGCCACGGAACGGAAAAGAGAAGTGGTCGCAACCCGCTCTATCCTCGAGCGACGAGGCCACAGTATAGGAATGGGCTCTGCGAGAACCGGCATCGACCGGCGGGTCTCTGTGCGGCTGCTGGGGTGGGCGTAGACCTTATCGGCGATCACTCGTCCGACCCGTACTCGCTGTCCGTCCACGTCGATATCGTGGACGTCGTCGAGCAGGGGCAGCAGTTGCGGGTTGTCGCCGGCCTGCCCTGGGGTGAGGATCATCGCCAGCGGCAGACCGGGGCGTCGACGACCAGGTGGAGTTTGGTCGTCAGTCCGCCTCGGGAGCGTCCGAGGCACTCCCAGTCGACGGCGATGTCCTCAAACCAGTCTGCACAGCCCCCTTTTTTGGGCTCTTTGCACTGATGTGTGGGTGGGTTTGCCCAGGTAACAGAGGGGCACGTCGTTGCTGGGTCTAGGTTTCTGAGCTGTCGAGGAACAGAAACTGGATAGACGGAGAACGACGTGCCCGCTGTCAGGGTATGGGGTCGGCTGCTGGGTGTGAACACGGCGGTCGTGGAGTCGGTCGAGTTCGACGAGGCCGAGCAAGTGCTGGTCGCCGCGGTGCGGGTCCGGCGCCGGGATCGCGACCGGTGCGGGGTGTGCTCGCGGCGTTGTCCTCGTTATGACGCCGGTCGGGGCCGGCGTCGATGGCGTGCGCTGGACCTGGGAACAGTGCGGACGTTCGTCGAAGCTGCCGCGTCCCGGGTGCGGTGCCGTGAGCACGGGGTCGTGGTCAGTGCGGTGCCCTGGGCGCGGCACGGCGCTGGGCATACGCGCGCCTTCGATGACACCGTGGCCTGGCTGGCGACCGCGACGTCGAGGTCCACGGTCCGGCAGCTGATGCGGATCGCCTGGCCGACGGTCGGTTCGATCATCACCCGGGTCCGGGCCGATATCGACGCGAGAGTGGATCGACTGGCCGGGCTGCGCAGGATCGGGATCGATGAGATCAGTTATAAGAACCATCGATATCTCACCGTTGTTGTCGATCACGACACCGGCCGGCTGGTATGGGCGGCGGCGGGTAATGACAAACCGACTTTGGCGGCGTTCTTCGAGTTGCTCGGACCCGGCCGGTGTGCGCGGATCACGCATGTCTCCGCGGACGCGGCCGCCTGGATAGCGCGGACCGTCGAACAGTACTGCCCGGACGCGATCCGCTGCGCCGATCCCTTTCACGTGGTCAAGTGGGCCACCGACGCCCTGGACCAGGTTCGGCGACAGGTATGGAACACCGCGCGCCGTCAGCCCGGTGGCAGCCACAAAGACCGGCGTGGCCGCACCGCATCGGCCGGTCCCGCGCAAGGCATGAAACGCGCGCGATGGGCGTTGTGGAAGAACCCGGAAAACCTCACCGATCATCAGCGTCACAAATTGGCCTGGATCGCCAAGACCTCCCCTCGGCTTTATCGCGCCTACCTACTCAAAGAAGGACTCCGGCACGTCTTCGCCGTCGGCGGCCAGGCCGGCAAAGAGGTTCTGCAACGGTGGCTGGCCTGGGCGGCACGCAGCCGGATACCCGAGTTTGTCAAGCTCGCCCGCACCATCAGAGTCGAGCGCGCAGCAATCCATGCGAGCCTCGATCACGGTCTGTCCAACGCGCTGATCGAATCGACCAACACCAAGATCCGGCTGCTAACCCGCCTGGCCTTCGGATTCAAACACGCAGACGCCCTGATCTCCCTCGCCCTCCTCGCGCTCGGCGGCTACCGCCCCGAACTACCCGACCGGACCCACACATAGATCAACAGAGCCTTTCTTGGCGCCCGCGGCGTGCTGGTGCGCCCGGACACTTGTGTAGTCGACGCTGACCACGAACTCGACGTTGTCCTCGAGTGTTCCAAGTGAGTCGTCTTTGACGATCACGTGTTCCAGGATCCGGTCCCATGTTCCGTCCGCGGTCCATTTGCGCAGCCGCTCGTGCGCGGTCTTCCACGGCCCGTACCGTCCCGGCAGGTCATGCCAGGGCGCACCGGTGCGTTCCTTCCAAAGGATCGCGTCGATCACCTGCCGGTGGCTGCGCCACCGGCCGCCCCGCCTGCTCTGCGCGGGCAGCAACGGGCGCGATCGCAGCCCATGCCTTGTCCGTCAGCTCACCAGGTCCGACCACACCCCACCATCTGCGCACGATCATGAGAAAGATCCGCAGGACACGCCCTAGTCAGGACACGCATCGCCTAGCGCTGATGCGGATGTAATTCACGACGTCGGCGCGGTACCCCGTCAAGTACGCATCCTCGATCCCCGACGCGAGCCCCGACTCCGAACGCAACTCCCAGTAAGGCAGAGCAGCTTTCGTCAGATCGTCAACCTGGTATGGAACGAGGCCGTTGTCGAGCAGCGCACGCACGTATTCGCTCCGGGAGTGGGTCCGGCTGCAGTAATGTTCGTCGATCTTTTCCACTTGGGCTCCGTTACCGGCTACCGCATCGTTGCGACACCAGGTCAGCAGTACATAGCGCCCATAAGGCCTGAGGACTCGCGCGAATTCGCGGAAGGCCACCGAGAGATCCACGTACATGGTTGTCTCGTTGGTGACCACAAAGTCAAAGGTAGCATCCGAGAAGGCTGTTGCGGTCATGTTGCGGTCGTGGAACCGCACCGAATCGGCGCAGCCGAGCCGGGCAGCCTGGGAGCGCGCGAACTCGTTCTGGTACTGGGAGAAGTTGACCCCGTCGACCTCGCAGCCGAACGCTCGGTGCAGCAGCAACGCCGTCCCACCCCGCCCTGATCCGGCATCCAAGATCCTGGACGTCGGTGCGACCGGCGCCAGCGCCTCGACGAGCGCATCGACTTGACGGGTCTCCATCCGGTGCAGTTCCGCGTTGACCGCGGAGTCCCGGCGCGCCCCGGTCAACGCCAGGATCGACCGGTCGAAGTCCCCCACCGCGAAGTGGTGGTGGTAGAAGCCGTCGATATGCCCCAGATCGAGGTTGAGCGCGTCCTCGCGCTTCGTATCGTAGTAGGCAAATGCCGAACGTTCGAAGTCGTTGCGTAGTAGTTGGTTTTTGTCGTCGGCCGGAGCTGCCATTGCGCGTTTCCTCCGAGTTGACTGAGGGTCGTTGCTGTCACCGTGTGCGCTCGTTTCAGACCAGCGGATCGCACTGACGGTCGTTGGCGACGAGCACCGACATGGTCTGCCCGTCTCCAAAGTGGAATACTGGAGCGGACGGCGTTCCGCCACTCGAGTTCACCGCTGTCGGGATGCCTCCGACCATTCGGACGCCTGAGGTGGCTTCCAAAGTTACGACGGCGGCGAGATCTCCGCGGGAATGCTTTCCGCCAGACGAGACATTCCTCGGCTTCACTGATCGTCGTCCCTCCTCGGTGGATCACACCCGGCCTGTCTTAGCGCGCTCACCGGTGACCTCGCGAACCCGAGACGATCCGGCCGAACATCGTGTCCAGCGCGTCGAACGTTGGACCGTCCAGTCCTGCCCGCGCCGCGTGCCTCCGCGCTCGTTCCAAGTGCTCCTGGGATAGTTGCGTCGCCGTGTCATGCCCGCCGAGTGCTTCGACCAGCGCGGCTATCTCGTCGACCCGGGCGGCGCTACTGTCGTCGTCAGCCCACAGCTTGCGCAGTCGGTTGCCGTCAGAACTATTGGCGGACAGCGCCACGAGGACGGGCAGGGTCGACGCCCGGTGGATCAGGTCGCCGCGGAACGGCTTGCCGTTCGCCCCAGGGGTCCCCCAGAGGTTCGCCACGTCGTCGGCCATCTGCCAGGCAATACCCAGGTGCCGCCCCGCGCTGCGGAGTGCGGTTCTCGTGGCTTCCGACGCCTTTGTCCTGATTGCCGCCACTTCCAGCGCGTACTCCACCAACGCGGATGTCTTGTCCGCAGCCACCCGTTCGAAGGCGGCAACGGCGTGCACGGGATCGGGACGAAGGAACAGTTCGGCACCCTGACCCGCGTGCACACGTTCAGTCGCCCGCAAGAACAGGTCCACCACTTCAGGATCTCCCGACGAGGCCCGGAGGGCGGTGACGTACAGCGCGTTGCCCGCCAGCAGGGCCAACTCCATGCCGAAGGCAGACCAGGCGGAAGGCCGACCCCGCCGAGTCTCATCGCGATCGATGATGTCGTCGTGCAAGAGCGTCGAGTTGTGCAGGAGTTCCACTCCCGCCGCGAGATCGACCATCGACTCTGAATCGCCGCCCAGGGCTTCGGTCGTGGTCATCATGAGGGTCGCACGCACGGACTTGCCGGTCCTTGGTTCGACCGGATCACCGTCCTCGGAGGCGAAACCCAGATGGTACAGGCAGATCAGCTTCAACGGAGGCGGTACCCCCACCGCTGCGGAACGGAGAGCTTCCACCACAGCGTTCCCGATCGGGTTGTCCGTCGACCGCGACGGTTCGACGTAGTTTCTGCCCATCCGCACTCCCTCGATGACCGCGCCGACCGGCTACGGTTGGTAGTCCGCCGCGATGATCAAGTAATTGAGGCGATTCTCCCGATGTGCCGAGAGAAACGCCTTCTCGATACCGGTGACCCGCGCCGAGTGCGAACGCAATTCCCAATACGGGACGGCATCCGCGGTGAGGTTCCAGACGGCGGACGGCACCAGGTTGTGCCGGGCCAGCGTGGCGAAGTAGCGCGAACGAGGGTGGATGTGCGTCACGTAGTGGGCGTCGATGGCGTCGATTTCCTCCCGGTATCCACCCACGTCGTTGGCACACCAGGTGACGCACACGTACCGGCCGCCGGGGCGGAGCACCCGGGCGAACTCGGCCAGAGTCTCGTCGAGTTCGACATACTGCGTGGTCTCGTTGGTCACGACGGCGTCGAGGGAATCGTTCGGGAGTCCGGTCTCTGCCATGTTGGCCACGACGAAGCGGACGTCGCGGTCCCAGCCCCTCTTCACCGCGAGGGCGCGTGCGAACTCTACGTGGTGCTCGCAGAAGTTGACACCGAGAACGTCGGCACCGAACCTCTCCGCGATCATGAAACTGGTGCCTCCTCGTCCACACCCGGCGTCGAGCACCTTCGGGCGGTCCGACAAGGGGGCCAGGGCCCGCAGAACGTGCTCGACCTGACCGGATTCCAGCCGGTGCATCTCCGCCAGAATCGCGGCTTCGCGTTGCTCTGGAGGCAGGTCCAGCACCGCAAGGTCGAACTCGCCGATGCCGAAGTGGTGGTGGTAGAGATCGTCCCCTTCCCCGAGCAAGAGGTTGATCGCGTCATCGGTCTTGGCATCCCAGTCTGCCTTCAACCTGCGTTCATAGTCATTGCGGACCACGCTGCCGGGAGCCGTCATACGTCCTCCTGAGTCGTCTTGGCGTGGCGTGCGGTCGGGGGCCGCCCGGCGGTGAACTTCGCCGCCGCGCGCCACCAGGGGTCGTACTACGCAAGATCCCAACGCGCACGAGGTGGCCGGCACGATAGTCGCACCGGCCGACGCGGCTTGTCCTCCGCTGTCCCGCCGGGCGGAACGAACGATCGGGCCCTCTGGAGAAATCCCTGTTCTCCCGCTTGTGCGGCGGTTCCACATCGCGGAACGACACCTCACCCGATCGCGACAACGTCCTTTACGGTAGGACCGACCGAACTCCGCGTCCGTCCTTTTGCGACGTGGCGACTGGCAATCGGAACGCGGAGGTATCCCAGTGGTGAGGAGGTCGTACACACTGGCGGACCTGGAAGGCGCGGCGCCCGCCTTGCCGGACCTCGGGCCCGAACCCTTGCCTGGCAGGTACTATCCCGAGATCAGGAAGGACTTCCATCGCTGGCTGTTCGCCGAGTTTTCCTTCTCTCCGGACGAACAGCGCCGGACGGCGGCGGCAGACTTCCCGTTGCTGGCCTGCCTGTGCCAGCCCGCCGTCACATGGCGCCGCCAGCGGGACGTCACCATGGCGATCGTCGCTTTCGTACTCCGCGACGACCAATTGGACGCCCAGGACTACGCGCACAGCCAGAACACCATCGAAGCAGCACTGGTCGACGCCGAGTCGGGCCACACCACCACCGTCGAACCACGGTGGGGCCGGCTGCACGCCGCGACGTGGCGTGCGCTCTCCGAGTACCTGCCCGACAGCCAGCTGCGGAGGCTCACCCACTCGTACACCGACTACACGCGGGCGTGCCGCGACGTCGCCCGCAGGCTGGCCGAGGATGGCGACTTCCACGACCTCGACGACTACTTCCGGCTGCGCCGGCGTTCCATCGCCCACGGATTCGCGACGATGATGATGGAGATCAGCCGGGGCACGGACCTCGGTGACGTCGTCGGCGTAGCCCAAGTGCAAGAGCTGCTGGACTGCGACGCACGGCGCTACATCATGGTCGAGGGTCTGCAGTCGCTGCGCAAAGAACTCATCAGCGGTGATACGGCGGAAAACCCGGTCGCGTTCCTGTCCAGGTACCGGGGCTGCCCACTGCTCGAAGCGATCGACGTGTCGCACGCCATGCTCCAGGACGCTCGATCGCGGCACCACGAACTCTCGATCCAGCTTCTGGACAGCCCGTTGGGCCGACGCTCCGACGTGCGCCGATTCGTGGCGAGTATGGAAACCTTCTGTACCGGCATCCTCGCCTATGCGCGCAGATCGCCCCGCTACGCACCAGAACAGCGGCTTTCGCGGTGATGTTCGGGCGAATTCACCTACCGGCTCGGGCGCTCAGTGGTCCCGGAACGCGAGATCATGTGCCAATCCCAGCAGGGCATCTCGTGCGGGAGTGCTGATCGGTGCCGAGGACAGCGAGCGGATCGCGTCGTCGTGCCGGTCGGTGATCAGTCGCTCCACGGCCGCGACGGCACCGAGATCCACCAACACGGTACGCAACTCATCGACTCCCTGCGGATCGAGATCCCGCTTTCCGTACAACGACAGCAGATGTTTCCTCCGCACCGTGCCCGCCTTTTCCAAAGCCGCCGCGAACAGCGCGGTGGGCTTACCCTCGTACAGGTCGTCCGTCGACGACTTCCCTGTCGCCCCAGTGTCACCGAAGGTACCGAGCAGGTCATCGCGGAGTTGGAAGGCCACGCCGATCCCCGTGCCGAAAGCCTCGTACGCGGTCCACACCGCGTCACCGGGTCGCGCACCGCTCAATGCGGCACCGATCTGCAGGGACGTGACGAACATGTACCGAGCCGTCTTGTATTCCGCGATGTCGAGAGCCCGACGAGTCTCGTGGCCACGATCCGCCTGGGTTTGCAGCTCGAGCATCTCCCCGTACACCGTCTCGGCCATCCTGCCTTCGTATGTGGCCAGAACGACCTGGAGACGCTCACCGTCGGCACAACCCGCGATGAGTTCGGTCGCCCAGGCGAAGAAGGCATCGCCCAGGCACACGGTCATCGCGTCCCCGAACAAGGTGCTCGACCCGCGCCACCCGGCGCTTTCGTGCATCTCCGAGAACCACCGACGGGCAGTGGGAAGACCGCGGCGCAGCGTCGACCGGTCGATGAAGTCGTCGTGGAGCATCAGAGCCGAGTGGTTCAGCTCCAGCGCGGCGGCCGCGGTGTGCACCCCGCTGATCGGACCGCCGCTCCCCGCTCCGAGCCAGCCCCAATAACAGAGTCGTGAACGCGCACGCCTGCCCTTCGACAGGAACGCGCGCAGCAGATCACCACACGCGGGCAACCCCAGGGAGCTCATCGTGACTGCCTCCCGATCCACGAGAGCATTGAGAACCCGGTCCACCTCCTGCCTCAGGTCCTGGTGCTCGGCGGTACCGGGCTCAGAGGTCATCGTGTCTCCTCGGCTTGCTGCGCTGGCGCCGCTGTCGTCACACCGATCAGCGGGTATCTTCGTGCAGGGGCGATCCGGGCGTCCTCCGTCGACCTTCGGGTTACCGCGGGCCGCTAACGGCGTAGCGTGCGCTGCGCTCGTGCCAGTCCACGTGTCCTCGCACCCAGACCGCGAACGCGTCTGCCCACCTGCGCACATTCCCGCTACCGGGTGCATCCTCGACCTGTTCGGCCAGGTCGTCCCTCAGCAATACGAACAGGTCCACCTGGTTTTCGACACGATCGGCGAGTTCCTTGGCGCAGTCCTGCAGTGAACGGCCGGTATGCCGGTGGAGGAGCGTCACGTAGTTGAACAGGTCGCCCGCGGCGGTCTCCTTCGGCCAGGAGTAGAGGTCGTTGAGCCAGCCGACGATGTGCCCTGCGGTGCGCAGCATCAGCGGAATCTGCGGGTGGTCGGTGATGGCCTCATCGGACAGTGCGATGCGCAAAGCCGGTTCGATCAAGTGCGTCGACAGAATCGCTCCAGCGGAGTCCAGGCGGTGGAACTCGGAATACAACAGAGGGTGCATGACGGCGCAGGCCGCCTGCGCCGCAGCTTGACGGTGGTACGTGCGCAGGAACCGGATCAACAGGCTGTTGCAGCGCCGCCGCCAGGAGGCGTCGGGCAACGCGGCACAGGTCCTCGTCCACAACTGCGCCAACGCCAGGACGGTGGGCGGTTCACTCCCAGTGAGCGACCCGGGTCGGCATACCGAGGACACGGCGAGGTCAACGATCTCCGCCACCCGGGGCGGATCCGGTGTGCGGGCCGCGTTGTCCACCGGGTCGTCCCAGGCGAAGAACCAGGTCTGCCTATCCGTCACCAACCGCACGGCGTCGTCGGCGGCGCAGCTGAAGGCGCAGGCCGCGAGATTGCCCAGCGCGAAGCTGTCGAAGGCGCTGTCGTACTCGCTGTCGGGAAGCATCCCGACCTCGCGGATCCACGTCCGGGCACGCTCGACTGCAATGTCCACCGGGGGTGCGGCATGGGCCGGGAGTGGGACGTGGATCGGATGCAGGCGGCTCAACGGTACCCTCCTTCGTCAGCGCGCGATGTGGGCGGCGACGGCGTCCGCAACCGACGGCATGTCTCCGAACAGTTTCGCCAGACCGTACCGCCGCGGCACGAACCCCGGAGCCGCCCGTTCCGCGACGTAGAACACGATGCCGGGTCTGACATCGGATCAGCGAGGCATGTCCACGATCAAGACGAATGAGTATGACGTCTCGTCGAGGCACCGAACATCGCCGTTGCTTCTGCCACACAGAGACTCGGAAGATGTTTCACAAACTTCCCGCGATTGAAACTTTGTCATGGAACGCGCAATTCGGCCAGTGAACGCACTGCACCCGAGCGGCGCACGACCGTCAACCACTTTGGTGACATTTCCTCGACTATATGCCCACGGAGTAGCTGCTCCGACCTGCCACTCGAGGCCCGATAACACGGCAAGGGGCGAACGGAGTGAATCGGATGCGCATTTGCCGCCATTCATCGGAGCGAGTGTATTATTGGAGACATGCCGCTTGGCACTGTAGCCGCTCGATCTCTGTGCTTCCGGTCCTTCCGACACGTCGGGAAGATGACGCGCAGAGCAGAATTCAATGATCGCGAGTGCGCGAGCCTCGCACACTCCGGATCCGCACGTCGCCACAGGCCGCGGTCCGCTTGGTGTCCGATCCGGGTGGCGAACCTCCATCGAAGGGTGTGCCCGATGAGTAGTGAGTCAGAAGAGTCGAGGTCTGCCCCGGAGGACAATCATCGTCGTGATCGACTCGTGGGGCGCGCGTTCGCCATCCTGCGGGCGATCCAGGAGATCAGAGGTCCTGCCACGTTGACGGCGATCGTACGCAAGACCGGTCTGCCGAAGAGCACGGTTCACCGGTTGCTGGCCGAGTTGCGCCTGCATGACCTGGTCAGTCGGACCGGTGGCGAATACTGGCTGGGCGGGGCGGCACGGCAGTTGGTCGTGGCTCGGGAATTCGGCGACGTCAGGGTGTTGCGCCGCCTCATGAAGCCCCTCTTGATCGCGTTGCACGAGAGGACCCGGTGGCTGGTCGGCCTGGGGGTGCAGGGTGGTCAGATGGTGGAGTTCGTGGACCTGCTCTACGGCCAGGAGTATTACCGGATGGTGGAAGGTGTCGATGAGGAGGCCTACCTGCACACGAGCGCGGGAGGCAGAGCGCTCCTGGCACACGACCCGGACCTGATGACAACGTTCGCCGTGCGCACGGAATGGGATCCCGACACTTCGGACGTGCTTCGGATGCCGCACGGCTTGGCAACGGAGTTGTCGGAGATCAGACGTCGAGGGATATCCGTGCGCACGGATATCCCTCCCTTCGATCTCACCGCGATCGCGGTGCCGGTATTCGGGACCGCTGAACGGCCGGTGGCCACGATCAGCATTGGCGCGTTCGGGAGACAGCGGTTCGACGCCTCTGCGGCAGGTTCGCTACTCCGGCAGACTGGTCTGCAAGCGCGCCACATCTTGCAGGCACAGGCGGCGATCGTGCGGCGTAATGCTCTCAGATGACGCCGTCGTTCGCCTGGCATGTTCACAGTTCGGCCAACTCATTCCTCGACGCGATCGCGTCACACCGCCGGGCCGAAGGGCCACCACGGCACAGTCCGAATCGCGTGGACAAGCTGACGAGGCGCCGGAATGTCGAGCTCGACGCGCGCTGCACCGCGGACATCAGCACGGCCGGAGCCCTCCATCACGTCGGTCAGGACGCCGGCAAGTGAGGCCCCGGTCCTATGAACTCATCGTCATGGTGTCCTCAGCCATGCGCGGCGATGTCTTCGAGTACGGCGGCTATGGTGCGCACAGGTACGCCCGTGCCGCCTTTGGGGGTGTAGCCCCAGGGGTCGTGCCGATTGTAGGCAGGTCCGGCGATGTCAAGGTGAACCCAGTCGACGCCATCGGCGACGAACTCGCTCAGGAAAGCTCCGGCGGCGAGCATGCCTGCCCACCGGTGGTGTCCGGTGATGTTGCTCAGGTCGGCCAATCGCGACCGGAGGCAGGTCCGCAGATCTCCGGGCAAGGGCATGGCCCAGCCGCCTTCGCCGGTACCCCGCGCGAAGGCCGCGGTGCGGTCCCGGAAGTCGTCCGAGCCCATGACACCGGCGGTGTTCCAGCCGAGCGCGATGATCTGTGCCATCGTCAACGTCGAGGCCTCGATGAGATAGTCGGGGCGGTCCTCGCAGGCGCGCACGATGGCGTCGGCCAGGATCAGCCGCCCTTCCGCGTCCGTGTTCCGGACTTCGACCGTTCTTCCACCGTACATTCTCAGCACGTCGCCGGGACGGTAGGCGGTGCCGGAGAGCATGTTCTCGGCCATCGGCACGGTCGCGATCACCTCGACGGGGTAGCTGAGTCTTCCCGCCAGCACCGCGGCGGCCACGACGGCGGCCGCGCCTGACATGTCGGAGGTCATGTCCTCCATGTCAGGCGCGGGCTTGATCGAGATGCCGCCGGTGTCGAAGGTGACGCCCTTCCCCACCAGGGCGACTCTTTTGCTCGCCGCGGCGACCTTGTGCCGGAGCCGGAGCAAGCATGGCTTTCGATCGGATCCGCCACCGACTCCGAGAAGACCGCCAAAGCCGGACTCTTTCAGAGCGTCCTCGCCCAGTACTTCGACTTCGAGGCCTGCGGCTCCGGCCAGTTCGGCGGCGCGTGCGGCGAACGCACCCGGGTACAGATCGTTGGGCGGTGTGTTCACGAAGTCGCGCGCGTCCAGCACAGCCTCCGCGACTGCCGCGGCGGTGTTCATCGCCCTCTCGTGCTCACTCGCGGTTCCCTTGGCTGGCCGGGCCAGGCTGATCCACCCGACCGGAACATCACCAGGCCGGGTCCTGTACCCCTCGAAGACGTAGGAACCGAGAATTGTGCCTTCGGCCGCCGCGCCAAGGTGAATCGCGGACAGCGTCGTCGCGGCGCGTCCCACCCCGGTCAGCGCCCGGGCGGCCACTCCAGATGCCCTGCGCACCTGTTCCTCGGATATCGCGCCATCGGCCGCCGGTGCCCCTAGACCGGCGGCCAGCAGCAACGGCGCGTTCAGCGCGGGCACAGCAGGCAGCTTCACGATTTCGCCCGCTTCGCCGGTGGCGCCGACGATCCGCAGCAAGTCGGGCAGCGCACCGTCCGTCGCGGCCGCGACCGGCTCCGTACCGGGGGCCAGGGACAGGCCTTCCGGCCCGCAGAAGGTTCCGATGACGAGGGCGTCGACGTTCGGAGTGCGAAGACAGCTGTTCGTGAGGGCCAAGGTCGGCGCAGCCACGTAGTGCTCCTTGCGTGCCTAGTGCGGTAGGTGCCCGGCGCGCTGTGCCGGGTCACCGGTGGTGGCCGCCCGCTCGGCTAGCGGCCGGCGGCTTCCCAGAACGAGGTGAGCGGGTGTTCGATGACTCGCGCAGCGCGCGCCTCCCGGAGAAGGTCGACACTTCCTGCCAGAGCTTCCCCTGTCACCAGAAGGGTTCTGTCCAGAAAGGCCGTGGGCCGCTCCTGGTACGCGCTGAAGAACGTCAGCACCTCCGGGGGGAGATCGAGGTGCTTCTCCATCGCCGGGACGAGGACCTTGCACGCGTTGTGCCACTGGAGGATGTCGGCGTAGCAGGCGAGGGTGATGGCGGCCGGATTGCCGTGCGCGCAGATCCAGCTGTAGAACCCGGCGAAGGCGTACGCGGCCGAATCGAGACGATGCCCGGGATATTCCTCGAGTGGGACCTCCGCGGCCTCCGCGGCCGCGCGAACGAGTTTCTGGTCGGTCCGGACCAGGCTCGCGAACTCGAGGAGGAAGTCCATCGTCGTGGTGTCCAGGAAACGGGCGGCCGCGTTCGTGATCGGCCTGACCGCGTTGGCGAGAGTAGTGTCGACCAGTTGGAGGAGTTGCGCGACGTCCTCGGTGGTCAGCGCGGCGTCGCGGGCGCGGACCACGACTGCGCTGCCGATCGCGATCCGCGTGGACATCGATGCCAGTTCTTCGGCGACCCGGGTGATCTCGGTGTCCGTATCCGATGATGTGGTTCCTGTCGATGGTGCGGTTGTCGTAGTCATGACGCCGGATCCTCTCCAGGTGATGGTGTGGCCATCAGGCGTGGTGCTGGCCGGGATGACTGATTTCGAACGTCGGGATGCGGTGTGATGGGCTGCTCACCAGCGTCAGTGCGTCGGACAGCAAGGCAAGGACTCGCTGGGCGTGATCGGGAACCGCGGTGCGGGTTTGCACATTCGCCGAGACCGTCGCCGTGAGCGGGCCGCGCAGCAGGTCGACGTACACGGGGAACAAGGTCTCGTTCGCGAACACCCATTCCGAACGCGGCCGGAGTGGCTCGTAGTCGATCCGGGCGAGCGCTCTCGGGTCGGTGTAGCTAAAGACGCTGTCGAACAACGGTCCAGGACGCCAGGTCAGCAGATCTGCGGTGGGCACCCACCGATGCGGGACTATCTCGCGTTCCCATGCGAATACGGTGCGGATGAGCGAAGCCCAGTCACGATGTGCCGTCAAGTCGACCTCGAACGGGAGGAGGTTGATGAACATCCCGATCGCGAGGTCCGCGTCGGCCGATTCGGGGCGGGTGGTCGCGACCAGACCGGCGATCTGCCGGGTCCGGCCCAGTGCCGCGCCGGTGGCCCAAAGATGGGCAGCGGCGAACACACATTTGGTCGATACCCCCAGTTCGCCGGCCACCTCGGCGACGCGGTCGGTGAGGAGAGGTCCTGACGCCTCGGCCCAGACCTGAGGAGTCGGGTCGGTCGCGCCTGCCGGGAGACGGGCTACGCGATCGCGCCAGAACGCTCGGGTGGCGGGGTCTGCCCGCCGTTGCTCTTCGTACTTCGCGTGACGTGGGGTACGGCCCGTAGAGGCTCCCGGGGGGACGGCTTCGGTCCCTCCCAGCCGTTCTCGGTACAGCGCGATCAGGTCCGCCGCCACGAGGGACAGACTCCAGCCGTCGAGCAGTGCGTGGTGGGCGAGCAGCGCGAGGTGGTAGCTCTGATCGCCGTAGCACCGCAGATGGCATCGCACGAGGGGCACCCGCTCAGAATCGATCTCGGCCGCCCACTCGGCTCTGCACTCGAGGATCGGGATGGCGGGATCTGGGGCCGTGGTGACCGTGAGCGGGATCTCGGCGTCTTGGTGTACCCGCTGAACCGGGTGGTCTTCGGTGGTGAGATCGAAGCCGGAGCGCAGGACTTCGTGACGGTCGGCCAGGGCCTGAAGTGCGTCTCGTAGTGCCTCGAGATCGGCCGGTCCGTCGAGATGAACCGCCACCAGGACCCGGTAGAGTGACTCGCCACCCAGATCACAGTCGTAGAGCACTCCTGTCTGGGTGGCTGACAGCGCAACAGCCTCTGCTCTGGCGCACTCCGGCTGCGTGGTGGGCCTCAGCCGCTCCACACGGGAGGCGATCTCGCTGAGCACGGGGTGGCGGTACACGGCCGCGACCGACGTCGTGTAACCCGCTTGCCGGAGTACGCGGACCAACTGGGTGACATGCATGGAATCGCAGCCCAGCTTGAAGAAGTCGTCCCCTGCGCGAACCTCGTTGACGCCGATCAGGTTCGAGACCGTGCGGCGGACGACGTCGAGGACGGTTCCGGCGGGTGAGAGCGGGACTGTGTCGCTCCGCGGCTCGGGGAGCGCGTTCACGTCCAGTTTGCCCTGCGGTGTCAGTGGCAGGGCGTCCACGGCAACGATGACCGACGGCAGCAGGTGAGCAGGCGCGATCTGCGCCATCGCACGCCGGGTGTCGCCGGTGTCGGTGCCCTGTTTGAGGACGGCGTAGGCGACGAGTTCCAGTTCACCGCCCCCGTCACGGCGGGGCACGACCGCGCATCGGTTGACTCCGGGTGTCTCGGCGAGCAGGGCCTCGACTTCGCCGACCTCGATGCGATACCCGCGGACCTGGACTTGACGGTCCGCCCGGCCCGCGAAGACGAGTTCTCCGGACGAGTCGACGAGGGCGAGGTCACCGGTGCGGTACATGCGCTCCCCCGTGCGACTTTCCGGAACTGTCAGGAAGCGTTCGCGAGTGAGTCCCGGACGCCGTAGGTACCCTGCCGTCACCCCGGCGCCGCTCACATACATCTCTCCGATCGTTCCCGCCGCGGCCGGAGTCAGATCAGGTCTCAGCACCCGGACGCGCATGTCGGCGAGGGGGACACCGATCGGGCTGTCTGTACGCCCGGCGTCGCTCTCGCGGATCTCCCGGGCGGTGACGTGCACGGTCGTCTCAGTGATTCCGTACATGTTGACCAGACGTGGCTTGTCGTCGCCGTACGCGGCGAGCCAGGGCGCGACGGCGGCGGGCGTGAGTTGCTCTCCGCCGAACACGACCATCCTCAGCCGATTGGGCCGGGTTTCCGACGCCACCGCGACCGGCTGAATCCAGCGGAACGCGGTCGGAGTCTGGTTCAGCACGGTGATCCCCTGGTCGAGCACGAGTGCCCAGAGCTCCTCAGGATCCCGTGCCGTCTCGTGCGAGACGACCACGAACCGGCCCCCGTGTGCCAGGGCACCCCACAATTCCCACACCGAGAAGTCGAAGGAGAAGGAGTGCAGGCCGGTCCAGACGTCGTGTGGTCCGTAGCCGAAGAGTCGCCGAGTCGTGGTGAACAGTCGCGGGACACACCGGTGCGGAACGATCACCCCTTTGGGACGGCCGCTGGAACCAGAGGTGTGGATGATGTACATCGGCTTCTCGGGATACGATTCCCACGGCGGATCGTGATCCGGTTCCCCGGCGAGTTCGGCCAGGCCCAGATCCACAAAGGAGGTTCCGCCACAGCTCACTTCGGCGTGGTGTCGGGCGTCCCCGACGACGATGCCCAGGTCGCAATCCTCCATGATCTGGGTCAACCGCGCGCGCGGGTAGCGAGGATCGAGCGGCACATAGGCTCCGCCTGCCTTGAGCACCGCGAGTATCCCCGCGACCATCCCGATTCCGCGCTCCGCCATGATTCCCACGAGCTGTCCTGATTGGACTCCTCGCCGGATCAGGTGATGGGCGAGCCGGTTGGCCCGGTCGTTCAGTTCCCGGTACGAGACCTCGGATTCCGGTACGACAGTGGTGTCGGTGACCGCGACGCGGTCGCCCGCCAGGGCAGCCCACCGCTCGAAACGCTGGTGAATGGGACGAAACCATCGCGTCTCGGACACTGTCATCGCGCACAGGCTTCGAGGAACGCCGCTGTGGTGGTGAAAGAGACATCCATCGCGTGCACCGCGTCCGTGATCGAGTCGCCCTCACTGAACCCGCGTTCCGCCAGCGCAAGGCAGTGGTCCAACGGGGCAGGACGTTCCTCGAATCGGCGGAGGACCTTCATGAACTCGTCCGGTGGGCCGTCCGGCTGCCCGCGAAAAGCGTTCAACAACTCGAAACAGACCCTGTACCACTCGAACAATCCCGCGTACATGGCCATGCCGGCGGCGGCCTTGCACGGGACGGATCCGGCCCAGAGCCAGCACCATCCGTAGTGCAGTGCGGCCGGAGGCGCACACTCAGGCAGAACCGCCGACGGATCGTGTGCTTCGATCGCCTCGGACGCCGCCCGCAACAGTGGCCCGGCATTGAGCTTATAGGTGGCGAAGTCCATGAATGGCCAGGCCTCCGGCGCGGACGGGAACCGGGTCACCCCGGTCCCGTAACCGGCGATCTGACTGGGGATCCCGGCGTCGAGATAACGTACGAACTGGTTCCAGTGTCGTGGGGTCGCCGTCCCGTCGAGAACCAGCTGAACGTACGGATTGTCCGCGCCGTCGACGGACCGGTCATATTTGGCGAGGACATCTGCGGCTAGCGGCGTCGACGAGGGCACTCCATCCGACAACGAGATCGCGGTCACGGCAATTCCTCCTGTTCCCCGGATTCGGGTGGCTTGATCACCACCTCACTTTGACACCGGGTGAACGAGTTGTCGCAGATCCGTCCCACGCGGCGGAACCGGGAGTTGGCTGTGGACCATGAAAGCGCACAAGGTTGGGGAGGTCTTGCCGCCGACGACGCCGAATCGAGCACAGATGTCACTACCAGCCCAGAAACTCCAGACCACCATGCTTTCGGCTGGGCCACAGGTGTGCCGGGCCGTGTCCGAAGTGGCCCGCCGCACGCCGGACAGCATCGCGGTGAGCGGCCGCGGCCACGGCGTGACCTACCGAGAATTGGTGACGTGGGCCGATCATGTCGCGAACACCCTGATCCGAGCCGGAGTCACACCTGGCGCCCTCGTCGCCGTCTACTTCGAAGGCGGCCCGGAATTCGTGGTCGCCGCCCTCGCGGCACTCCGTTCCGGCGCCGGCTACCTCCCCTTGGATCCCGACCACCCGCGGAGCCGGGTGTCGGCCATGCTGGACGATGCCGAACCCGTGGTGCTGTTGACCGACCAGGCGCACGCGGACTCGGTCCGGCGGCCGGGCACTCGGACGATCGTCCTGCCCGCGGGCGAGGCACGGGAAGAACCGGCGGTGACCACGACTGCCGACGACGTCGCCTACGTCGTCTACACCTCCGGCTCCACTGGAACCCCCAAAGGTGTGGTCACCTCTCACCGAGCCCTCGACGAGGTGCTCCGGTGGATGGCCACGGACTTTCCGTTGCAGCCGGATTCGCGGGTCCTGCTCCGGACGACGCCCACGTTCGACGCGTCCATTCTGGAACTGTTCTGGACACTCACCTCGGGCGCCACGATCGTCGTACCCGACCCCGACGCGCTACGCGACCCCGAACAACTCGCGCGGTTGATCACCCGAGACGGTGTCACCGACATGATCTTCGTACCGAGTCTGCTGCCCGGTTTCCTCGCCGAGCCCGCGACCGCCGAGTGCCGCTCGCTCCGGCGGCTCCTCCTGATCGGTGAACCTTTCCCACCTGAACTGTTGCGGCGTACCAACAGCGTGCTTCCCGGCACCGAGGTCGCCAACACCTATGGGCCCGCCGAAGCCGCCGTCATCACGCTCTGGCGCCGATGCACCACTGAGGACACAAGCTCCCTCCGCGTGCCGATCGGTCTCCCCGCGGGCAATACGACCGTCCACGTCGTGGACCCCGCCACGCTGATCGATGTCACGCCGGGCGCTCCCGGCGAGCTGCTTCTCGCGGGCCCGCAACTGGCCACCGGTTATCATCGGCGCCCGGCCCTCACTGCCGAGAAGTTCCTCGACGACGAACGGGGGCGGCTCTATCGGACCGGCGACATCGTCCAGGTACGCGACGACGGGAACTATGAGTTCCTGGGCCGCGAGGACAGGCAAGTGAAAATACGCGGATGCCGGGTCGAGCTCGACGACGTCGAGTCGATAGCCCTGACCGCTCCGTCCATCCAAGCCGCCGTCGCGGACGTGCGCCGCCACTCTCAAGACGACAGCGCGACCCTCGTCATGTGGGTCGTGGCCGACGCCGACATCACAGCCCGCCACGTGCACGACCACATGTCGGGTAGAGCACCTTCCTACATGGTCCCCGAGCGAGTGATCACCCTGGAGGCCCTGCCCTTACTGAGCAACGGGAAGATCGACCGCACCGCCCTGCCCGACCCCTTTTCCGGCTCCGGCAAGAGCGCCGCGACCCGCCGCCCGGATTCGCCGCTGTCGCTGATCTTGAGTCTGTGGACCGAACTCGTGGGAAACTCGCCCCGTACACCCGACGAGGCATTCCTCGACACCGGCGGCAATTCCCTCCTCCTGCTGCGCTTCCGCGCCCGTCTCCGCGGCCACGGCTACCGAGAGGTCCGAGTGGTCGACATTCTCAAATATCCCACTCCTCGCAAACTCGCCACTTTTCTCGAAACACTGTCCGACGATCCCTCCCCGACCGCGCCATGAAGTCCCGTACGGAGCACGACGACGCTCTTTGGGCTCCCGTCGCCATCGTGGGGATGGCCGGCCGGTTTCCCGGCGCCCGCTGCCCGGCCGAGCTGTGGCCGGTCGTGCGCGACGGCCTGGAGACGGTGACCTCGATACCCGAAGAACAGCACGACCAACCTGATGCCGTGGACCTACCCGGCTACGTACCGGCCGCCGGGCTACTCGACGACATCGCCGAGTTCGACGCGGAGTTCTTCGGTCTCACCGCCGGAGAAGCCCGGATGCTGGACCCTCAGCAGCGCATGCTCCTGGAACTCGCGTGGTCCGCGCTGGAGGACGCCGGCTGCGTTCCCGCGAGCTTCCCCGGTCGCATCGGGGTATTCGCCGGAGTCGGTGTCAGCGCCTATGGGCTGCTCGACACCACGCCTTACATGCCCAGCCTGGACCGCCCGGAAGACACCGCCCGCACTCTCGCCTCCGACAAGGACTTCGCGGCGACCCGTATCGCCTATCGGCTGAATCTGCGGGGGCCGGCCATCACCGTGCAAACAGCCTGCTCCACCTCACTCGTCGCCGTGCACCACGCGGCGCGCTCCCTGCAGACCGGTGACAGTGACGCGGCACTGGCCGGAGGGTGCACGATCCGGGTCCCGCAGCGTGTCGGGTACCAGTACCACTCCGGCGGCATTCTCTCACCGGATGGACACTGCCGTCCCTTCTCCGCCGACGCGGCAGGCACCGTACCCGCGAGCGGCGGCGGCCTGATCCTGCTGATGCGCCTGGAAGACGCGCTGGCGGACGGCTATCCCGTGCGGGCGATCATCCGAGGTTCGGCCGTCAACAACGACGGGTCCGACAAGTTGTCCTTCACCGCTCCCTCCTCGTCCGGACAGACCGCGGTCATCGAGGCTGCGCTGCGGAACGCGGGAATCGACTCCTCCACGATCGGCTATCTGGAGGCACACGGCACCGGGACCGAACTGGGCGACGCCCTCGAACTCGAGGCCGCGGACGAAGCTTTCCGCACCACTCCCCCAGGCAGTTGCGCCCTCGGGTCGCTGAAGGCCAACCTCGGGCATCTCGACGTCGGATCAGGTATCGCCGGGCTCATCAAATGCGTGCTGCTGCTGGAGAACCGCATCCTTCCACCGGCTCTGCACGCCCGGCCCGTCAATCCCCAGCTCATGCGTCCTGACAGTCCTTTCCGGCCCCCGGCCGAGGCAGAACACTGGGCTGCGGCGGCGACTCCGCGGCGCGCGGCGGTCAGTTCTTTCGGCATCGGCGGCACCAACGCCCACATGGTGCTGGAACAAGCACCGGCCACGCCGACCCCCTGTCCCGTCGAAGGCCCGCACCTGCTGGCGGTTTCGGCACAGACCGGCGAGGCCCTGGGGAGACAACTCCGCGCGCTCGGCGCCCACGACTCCACCACACCACCGGACCTGCTCTCCAGCACGCTGCTCAACGGCCGGGCGGAATTCCGGCACCGCTTCACCGCCGTCGCCCGCACCCAGGACGACCTGCACCGAGCCTGGGAATCGACGCCGACGACCGCGGCCATCCCCGACACGCCGCCCGAGGTCGCCTTCCTCCTCCCCGGCACGGGCTCGGAACGCGACTGTGCCATCGACGAGGTGTATCGATCGGAGCCGGTCTTCCGAGACGAACTCCACCACTGCCTCGACGCTGTCGAACCAGGCCTGCGTGGCCGCGTCCGTTCCTTCCTGCTTGCCACCGGCGAACACCACGCCCATGCCACCGCGAACGTCGGGGCCGCCGTCGCGATGCCGGCGTTGTTCGCCGTCCAGTACGCCATGGCCCGTCTCCTCGGCTCATGGGGTATCCACCCGACCTGGCTACTGGGACACAGCCTTGGCGAGTGGATCGCCGCGTGCCTCGCCGGGGTGACCGACCGCGCACACGGTATGCGGCTTGCCGCCGCCCGCGGCCGGCTCGCCGCCGCCACACCACCCGGACGCATGCTGTCGGTCTCCATGCCCGCCAGTGAGTTGCGGTCGACGCTCCCCCCGGCCATCGCCATCGCCACCGACATCGACGGCCTGCGCTCGGTCATCTCCGGCTCCATCGCCGAGTTGGACGATTTCTCCTCGATCCTCACGGAACGTGCCATCCCGTACCGGCTGCTCCCTGTCGATCGCGCGATGCACTCGCACCTGCTCGACCCGATCCTCGCCGCCTGGCGGGACGAGGTGGCGGCGACGCCCCTGCAACCTCCGCACGTGCCGTTCCTGTCCAATGTCACCGGCACCTGGATCACCTCCGAGCAGGCGGTCAACCCCGAGTACTGGACCCGCCAGCTACGCGAGACCGTGCTCATCGACGCCAACCTCCACGAGCTCGGCATGTCCGGCGCACAGGCACTCGTCGAGATCGGACCGGGCCACGCCCTGTGCGGCTGGGCGACGCGCCACTATGCCATCTCCCCGCAGACGCTCTGCCTTCCCGCCCTTGGCCGATGTGAACAAACGCGCGGGAGCTACATGACACTGCTGGGCACCGCGGGGAAGCTGTGGACGGCCGGCGTCCCGGTCGATCTCACCGCCTTGTCCCGAGAACCGGGGAATCGTCGTGTGTCCCTGCCCAGCGACCCGTTCACTCGGAAGCGATACTGGCTCACCGAGCCCGACTCCGCGACGCCGGAAGCCGTCGCATCACACGAGCCCACGCGCAAGGCGACCTCGTCCCTCGACCCACTCGGCGAACTGTGGGTGGAAAATCTCGGATCTGCGGCGCAAGACGAACACCAGGACTTCTTCGACCTCGGCGGAGATTCACTGCTGGCGTTGACACTCTCTTCCACCATCCAGCGCGTCCTCGGCATCCCCATGACACCACAGGACATCCTCGCGGCCCCCACGCTCGGCAGCTTGCGGGTCCGGCTGGCCGGCGCCGACATGTCCCCGGCCACGTCCCTGCACCCTCTCGCCGTGTCCGAAACCCCCTCCGCGACGGGCGCACCGCTCTACCTGGTCCACCCGATCGGCGGGGGCACGCTCGTGTATCGCGACCTGGCGGCCCGACTCGAGTCTTACTGCGCCGTCTTCGCGTTCGCCGCGAGAGGCTTCCGGGGAGGACAAGACAAGCCCCGCGACGACCTCATGGAAATGGCACGCGCCTACACCGAGGAACTGCTGCAGCACCTGTCTCAGGAGACCTACTGGCTCGGGGGCTCATCTTTCGGTGGTGTGGTGGCAGCCGAAATGGCCGTCCTCCTCACCGCAGCTGGCAAGCCACCCCAGCTCACCGTGCTGCTCGACTCTCCCTATCCAGAGTCGGCCGATCCCGAGGAAACCAGCCCGAACCACCAGGACCCGATCCGGCGGCGTATGCACCAGGCTCACCTCCAGGCTCTGGTCGAGCACCGGCTCAGCCTCGAACCGCCTCCTCACCCAGTGCTCTACGTACGCGCCGCCGAGGAATCCCCGCGTGAGAGACAACGCTGGCGCGACGCGCTTCCCACGATAACCGCCCACGACAGCCCGGGAGACCACTACTCAATGCTCGAGAAACCGCATGTTCAAAAATTGGCGTTACTGCTGCGAGAGCAACACCGCCTCGGCGCGGCAAGCCCCAAGCAGCCGCTCGCAAGTGACGGAGCCGATTCCTGACGAACTGCGTCACAGGGCAATGGCCGCGCCACCGGCATCGGACGCCCGTACCGGGCTGAGCTACATCGGCATCGGTTCGGTGTCGATGTGACTGGGCTCGGGACACCTCCGAAACAGGTTCCAGCAGAGCCGTCGTGCCGACCGGATCATCTACGCGACTGCGTCTACGCCCAGTTCACCCGACCTACGACGTGTCCCCTTGACCAACGACACGGCCGAAGTCGCCTGGCATATCCAATGGGCGCAGCGCAACCACACCAAGTGGGGCAGGAAAGGATTCGGCCCCGAACTCACCCGCACCACTGACGCCGCGCGGATCACCGCCAACCGAAACGCGACCTGCCCACCGGGCCCGTCGTCGCCGACGAGCTAGCACTGTGCCAGACGCGTCCACTGGACGAGGTCTATCCAATTCTCTACGTCGACGGCATCCGCCTGAGGATCAAGGACAAGGGCGTGGTGACCACCAAGGTCGCCCACCTGGCCGTCGGCGTGGACGTCGAAGGCTGCAAGCACGCTCTCGGCTTGTGGAGCGCCGACAGCGAAGCCGCGAAGTTCTGGGCCAAGGTCATCACCGACCTGCGCAACCGATGCCTGCGGGACATCCTGATCGCCTGCTGCGACGGGCTGACAGGACTGCCTGACGCGATCCGCGGCATCTTTCCCGACACTGAGGTCCAGACGTGCGCGGTCCACCTGATCAGAAACGCGATGCGGTTCATCTCCTACCGTGACCGAAAGAAAGTCGTCGCCGGAATGCGATGGCAACGGCTCGTGGTCACAGTCCTCTGTGGATTCCATTGGCCACTACCGCGTTTCGTCCGTTACGTAAGGCAGGCCGTGAGCAAGGTTTTGTCGTCATGGCGTTTCGCGCGAGTAAGGGTGCGTGCGTCGGGATCGACATCGTGTTCCCAGGTATGGCAGCGGGTCAGGATGCCGCGCAGAGCGGTGTCGGTCATGGTGCTGATGGCGGCCCAGTCGGCGATTCCCAGGTGCTGCATGGGTTTGTAGGCGCCGTCGGTGGCAAGGACCGCCCACGGGGTCTGCTCGATGTGGACGGTGGTGCGGATGGCGTGGTAGGCGGCCGCGGGGTCGGTTTCGGCGATCCAGTACCCGCCGAGTGTGTTTCGGCGTGCGGCTTGCCTGCGTTGGAGTGCGGCCAGCAGGTCGCGGTGGGTGTCGTCGAATCCGGTGCCGGCGGCGAGGCGCTGCCGGTAGTGGCGGTGTTCGGGGAGGTCGAGGTTGGCGAGGCGGGGATCGGTGATCGTCCGGTCTGGTAGGACCAGCAGGTTGTCGCCGAGCATGAGGATGTCGACGTGCTCGTCGCGGCGGCGCAGGATCGTGACCGTGCTGGACGGGGACGCGCCCGCGACCAGTTCCAGCCGGGTGGTGGTGCCGGTGATCGCGTCGGCGAGTACGTCGGCGAGGCCGGCTTCGGGGTCGCGGTCGAGGTGGTCGCGCAGGTGTCGACCGAGGTTGTCGGCGTAGGTGGCGGGGTTGATCGGGACGGGCGCGTGGGCGCTGGCGCCGTCGAGCATGATCACGGCGGTCCGGGTGGTGAAGACCTTGTCGTCACTGGCGTCGCAGGGTGGGAACTGGGCTGCGGCGACGTTGATCGGTGTCACCACACGAAGGGCCCTGCGACCATGCCGGTTCCGGTGACGCGCATCCCCTCGTAAGTGCAGCTGATGATCGCGGAGAACCGGGTCTCGCCGACGTTCTTGAACAGCGCCGCGATGTTGTCGGTGAGGTACTGGGCGGCGCCGAGGGATCCGATGCTGTGGATCCCGGCGATGTGGACGACGACGCGGCCATCGATCACGTGCCGTGCGAGGTAGGCGATGTCACTGTCGCGCGGGTCGGTCTGGTCGGAGGGCGAGCCGTAGCGGGCGCTTCCTTCGGTTGGTTCGATCCACCAGCGTCCTGCGTCCTCGAGCATGGACAGCGCGGGATCGCGGTCGAGCAGGCGCGCAGCGACCGGAGCGGATTTCGGCCCGCACACCAGGATCGTGTCACCGCCGGGCAGTTCGCTGTGGCCGGGCTCGATCGCGATCCGGTCGGCCTCGAGGTCGAGGCCGTCGAGCAGCGTCGACAGCAGGTCGGTGGTGGCGGCGTCCTCGGCGGCGATCATGGGCCGTTCCCGGTCGGCGTTCAGCCGACGGACCGGGTACCCGACCCGGACGGTGTTCGCGCCGAAGAAGATCCGGTGCTTCGCGGGATCGCTGGCCAGCTGCGACACCCGCCCCGGGGTGATGCGGAGTTCCTTGGCGACCGCGTCGTTACCGTGGGCGTTGACGGCTTCGGCCATGCTCCGCCGTCGCAGGCGGGTGGACTTGGTACCCAGCGCCTGGCACACCCCGAAGAGCTCCTGGGCCAGGCGTGTCCTCCACAGCGGATCGTCCAGGCCTTTCGCCGCCGCGATCGCTTCGGCCCCGGCGGCGCCGAAGCGGCCGACGATCTCCGCCACCCGGGCCTCGTAATCGGCGTCTTCGCTCACCCGTGAGAGTTTAGCCCCTCTTGACGGCAGCGCGCGAACACGCCTAGCCTCAGGTTTATACCCCCCTAAAGTCACTGTTGGAGGGACTGAACAGCATGAACTTTATGGGGAGGTAAAGCCTGATAGCCGAGGAGGTGGCAGACGTGGCACCATCGCAGACCCGTGCCACCGGCTCGAACCAGGTGCTCCGCGCCGGACCGACGCGACGTGACACTGGGCCGCATGGGCGCCCCGACGCCCCGGCCAGCACAGGCGGCCGCCTCCGTCGGCGTCTTCCCCGTCCGGCGCGGAGCACCTTCCACCAGGACATCCGCTGAGGAGCTGGTCTCTCATGCCCGACACCGCACCGTCCAGGTCGCCGCAGGTCGCCGTACCCAGCATGCCGGGCACGGTCTCTGCCCGGTGCGTCCCCGGGGTGACGGCTCCAGTCGTCACCGTCCGGCCCCTGCCCACAGGCCGCGTGGTCCTGCTCGCCTTCCAGGTCTTCCGCGACGACCGAGATCCGGTGCTGGCGGCCGCACACGAGCTCGGGGTGCTGCACCTGGCCCACGCCGACGCCGCCCACGTCCTCGACGACCCCGGCGCCGACGATCCAGGCATCGCCACGGCCGCGCGCGCCCAACGCCGCCTGGACCACGCGATCAGGCGGCAGGCCGCCCGGATAGACGACCACGTCACCGCTGCCGTGCCGGTGCACCGCGGAGCCATCCTCCACACCGAAACCCTCGGCACGCTGATCGCCCGGCTGGCCAGGACATGGCAACGCTCGCAGCAGGTGGCCGTCCTGCCGGTGAAGGACGAACGAGTCCACCGCGCGTCCACCGCGCTCGCCGAACTCGTCGACGCCTACGACGACCTGATCCGCGACGTTCACGCCGGGCGCCGTTCCCTTCCCCGTCACCAGATCCCGGATCGGGGCCTGGATCTGGTGACGGGGAAGTGACGGCATGGACGACACCACCGGCGAGCCCTCCCCTTACGCCACACAGCCCGTGTCTTTCGTGTGCGTCGCGCAATCCAGTCCGATCGGCCGTAGCCAGGTTCCGATCGAGCGACTCACCGAGCATCTCCCGGCACCGGGGCAGGCCGAGCACTGCTCGTTCTGCTGGCCGCAGGCCTTCTGGCCATGCGGGCCGTTCGACACCGCTGTCCACGAGCTCTCGAACGCCGGGCTGCGTGCTGCCGACTTCGTCCCAGGCTGGCTGCACCGGCGGATCTGGCCCCCGTCGCCGGCACCTCAGCCCCCTCGTCCCACGGAGACCTCATGAACTACGCACTCGCCCACGTCTTCACCACCGAGGTCGGGACGCGGCTCGATGACTACGACGCCGCCGCCCACCGAGGAGATCCAGCGTCCCTGGCGCAACTGGCATGCGGTGTTCCGCTCCTGACCGCCGCGATCCGCACCATGCTCGACCAGCACCAGATCGACAGCCACGGCGACTGCACGGCCTGCCCGCGGCCGCCGTGGCGTCGCCGGACCCGATGCCGGTTCCCGCGCGACCTCAGCGTTCTCCTCGTCGACCTGGGCACCGTGGACAACTCCGCCGGCAAGCACGCGCTGCGCACGGATCACTGAACCACCTGCGGTGGAACGCCACCGCGCTGGGCGCCTCTGTCAAGAACAGGCAGCGCCCTTCGTGACACCGGTCCGGAATCCGTGCGCATCGGCGATGCGACCACGGCTGTCGTGCTCGTCCAGGCTGTCGCGGCACAACGCGGCGAAGATCCGCAGATAGAGCTCGCAGTGCTCTGGGTCCCGGAAGATCAGAAGCCCGCTGGGCTCTCGCGCCTCGACGAACACCGTGTGCCGTCCCCGGGCGTCGGTGGTGACCGTGAACCGGTCCAGCGGCTCCAGAGTGCAGGGAGCGCTCAGCGGGCGAATCCGGACGCTGACATGCCCCTCGCCGGCGTGATCGCGAAGACGTGTCAGCTGCTCGGCCGCTACCCCGGGATCAAAGCGGCCGGCCTCCAATCTCTTGAGCGACTCCTCGCCTGTCACGACGAGCAGGCGTGCGGGCGATGCGCGCCCCAGAAGTGCCTGGCGACGCGGCAGCAACTCCGCACCGACAGTGGCGATCGCCGGCTGATACCGGGCACGGAACTCCCACATCAACCGGGCGATCGCCGGTGTCATGAGCAGTTCCGGCAGGTTCGGCCCACTGTGGCAACGGATCGTCACCGCCGCTTCCTCCGCCACACAGCGCTCCAGGGCGTCGGCACGGGCAACCTCGACAGTGTCCACAATGGTCACCTCTCCGTCATACTGTCAGCCTTCCGGGTACACCGGTGCTGTCAGGACAGCAGTTCAGCGCAGCGGCGGGCTGCGGTGGCGAGCGACAGCACAGTCCAGTCCCCTCGCCGGATAGCGGTCCATCTCTGCCACCGGAGACCGAACGCCAACGCGTTCTCCGGCCAGGACGTCGGATCCAGTGCACGGACTTGTCGCCGAAGCAGGAAGTCACTGTCCACGATGAACCGGAAGTCGCCGCTGAGGTCAGCGACCGTAGGCCCGGCGATCGGTGAGCTGATCCGCGGAACCGTGGCGAGCGAGGTGTAGAGACCGTCCCACGACAACATCCGCCACCCCGACCGCAGGGCACGAACGGCCGACGCCGCGACGCGCAAGCGATCCCGGATCAGGGCTAGTCCGTACACCTCGAACACGTCATCGGACAGCTCGAGAACCAGCGCGGGCGCCGGAAAGAGCCACTCGCGGCCCACCGGCGTGTCGTAGCCGGCCCCGAGCCCGGCCGCGGCGTCCCGGTACAGCGTGCGGGCGCACTCGAGCGGCGTGCTGCGCCGGAAGATCGCGCCGACCAGCGCCTCCCACGGATCGGCCGTCCGGACCCGCGCCACCGGGCCCGCCGCCAGCAACACGTCCCGCAACTCGGATCCGCCCTCCAGCAGCGCCGGGTCAGCGACGTCGACCACGGGGCTCGCACCGTGGTCACCGTCCACCAGCCGCAGATCGATGTCGTGGCCACCACCAGACAACGGTGTCGCCACGACCAGCCACACCGCATCCGGCATGCGCAGAAGTCGCCGCAGGCGGCCCTGGTCATCGAGCCGCCACCCGGGATGGTCGGCCATCACCGACGGCCGCCGACCCAGCCCGTCACACCACAGGCCCCCTGAGGGCATCGTCGCCGTCACCGGCCCGCTCCCTTCCCCACCGTGGCCACGACCAACTCGGCGATGTGCCCGGTCGCCGCGCACACGTCCCGCAAGTCGCCCACGCGGCCGACCAGCAAGACCCCCACCGCGGCGTCGTCGGCCAGGCCGACCGTGACCGTGCAGTACCACCGCAGATCCAGCGTCGTGGCCACCGCCGGGAACCCGGACACCGTCAGCTCCCGCCACACCCCGCCCTCGCCGGGGATCCGGGACGGATACGCCGCGCTCAGACCCAGCCGAGAGGATGTCGCGTACGCCACCCCGATCGTCCGGGCTGTCACCGGGTTGTCCCACAGGCACACCGGCCCACGCGATTCGCCGTAGTCGGGCCTGCCGATGGCCTCGATCCCCAGGACCTGCTTCACCTGGGCAGAGGTGAGGGCGGTCGTGCACGGATCGCCAGACAGCACCGTGCTTGGCAGCGGGTCACGCACCGCGGGCGCGCCCGCGTACGGCGGCACCAACGTCGTAGCCCCGATCGTCCGGGTCGTGGTCGGCGACGGCAGCGACGGACCTACCGGGCCTGAGCCGCACCCGGCCACGACTGTCGCGATCAGCAGCAGCACGCCCCGCGCCCTCGGCCTCGGCGTCGAGTACGTGCTCATGCCGCCGCCTCGACGATGATGTCGCAGCTGACCATCAGATGGTCGTTCTTCTTCGCGCCCGTGCTGATGAGCGGATGGTCGTGCACTCGGTAGGTGTCGGGGTCGAAGCGGGCCGGGGAGCGCTGCGAGAGCATGATGCGGTCGATCCGCAGCGCGGTCTCAGACTCGGTCGTGGTGACCGTGAAGTCCTTCGCGACCTGGCCCGCGTCCTGCCAGCCGTGGTCGACGAACCGGTCGATCGAGCCGGTGTTCGTGCCCCAGGTGCCGTCCGGGCGGCGGGTGCCTTTCTGGCTGCGCATCCACGGACGGCCCACTTTGTCGCACAGGGCACCCCAGTTCTCATGCACCGTCTCGCCCTCGGCGGAGCTGGTCGCGTTGAAATCACCCGCGTAGATCGCGAACTCCGACGCGAGCTGGCCGTCCTGATCGGCCTGCTCGTTCAGGCCGGTCTCACCGCGCGATCCGTTCCAATGCACGCACTTGAGCCGACACTGATGGCCGTTGATCGTGGCGGTGACCGTGTTCGCCAGCTGGGCCCGGCTCCCGGCGAGCGGATACCAGCGGCGCGGCCGGACGACACGGGGGTCGAGGAACAGTCCCGGCACGTTCACCGACGTCGGCACCTGCGAGATGTAGGCCCGGTACGGGACTTCGCCGAACTTCCGGCCATCGGGGCCCGGGCGCGCCCAGAGCGACCCGAGCAACGCCAGGACCTCTTCCAGCGGATCCGGGTCGTAGTGGGTGCCGGTGTAGTGGGTGCATTCGGACAAGTAAAGGGCGTGCGGCGCCCGCTCGAGCGGGGCGAGCATCGCCGCGAGCTTGTCGTGTTCGTGAACCCGGGTTCTGCGGTTGTACCCCGCGCGTTTCTGGTTCGCTGTCGCGACCCGCAACCGCAGATCCGTGCCCGTCATGAATGTTCTCCCCCGCTCACCGGTCGCCGCCCCGCGACCGTTTCCCGCTCTTTCCTCGCCTCGACCGCGTGTCTGCGCAGCCACGACCACACCCTCGCCTCCGACTCACCCAGCAGAGCCGCGATATCAGCGACCGGGATCCTGTGCGCTCGCCATTCCAGAACGGCCCACAGCCGATCCGGCGACCGCTCGAAGCGCGGTATCCACCGCACGAACACCCCGCTGCCCTCCCCCGGCCCGGCCCAGTCAGGATCCGGCGGACCATCGCCGCACGCCGCGGTGACCTGCTCCCCGATCGTCAGCCACAGCGCGGACCGGGCACTCAGGCTGCTGCGCTGCCACGGCATCCGCGCCGGCATCCCGTCACCCCGCGAGCGCGATCCGCGCACCAGTGGCCCGGTGCAATTCCGCCGACGAACGGGCTCGGGCGGGCTGGCGCGGCGTACGTCCACGGCACCGCTACCCACCGGCTCGCCCACCGGCGTCCGCGACGATCGCCGCCGGGTCGTAGTCCACCACCTCAGGCAGGTGATCGCTCGCGAGTACCGCGCGCTCCCCGCCGGCGATGTCGATCGCACGCAGCGCCGGGACCACCTCCACGGTGCACCGGACGCCGTTGACGCGACGCGGGCCGAAGCCGGTGTCCTCGCTGTGATGCCCCGCGTTGGGCCGCCACCGCACACCGCCCTCGGCCAGGGTGGCGTTGTGCAGCGCGGTGCGGGCGTCGAGCAGGCCGCCGTCGAGCAGTGCCTGACCCGGCGTGCGGTCAGCCCACCACCGGGCGATCCTGCCCCGGTCGTCGTAGTCCCGCCGACATTGATAGACGAACTCCGGACGCCACGCACACTCCGCGTACGGGTCGTGGTCGTAGTAGTTCCCGTCAACGTCGCGGTCAGCGCTGACGGTGTTCCAGCTGCCGCCGACCAGCCCCGGTGGCCTGCTCAGCGGCCGGGTGAACGCGCTGACCACACGAACCGCCTCATCCGCCCGACCACCATGCGGACCGAACGGGGTCAGGTGCGTCGAGCCGTGCTGCACCTCGCACACCGTGCCGTCGCCGCCGAGGACACGGAACGTCGCCTTGATCAGCCCGTGGTGCATGTTCTCGTCGGGGTAACTGCGGAACGTGCCCGGCACACACGACACCGTGGCGGGATTCCACAGCAGACCGAGGTGCAGCTTGTGCGGGCTGATCCCCACCGCGATCTTGTCCACCTCGAGCTCAGGCGAGGAGTCCCAGTCAGGCTCCTCGTGATAGACGGTCATCCCGACCCTGCGGGCCAGCTCATCCAGCCGCTCCGCCGCAATACCCGGCAGCGGCGCCCGCACTCCCTGCACCGCCAGCACATCCACCTTCAAACCACGGATGATCTCGCATACCAACTCGAGCCGCTGACGTTCGACGACAGTGTCCGAACCGAACAACGCCGCCAAGTTGTAGGTACCGAAACGCATCAGTTCTCCCTAAACAATCAGACTTACCGGCATCGCACCCGATACCGGACCGGATGCCCTGCTCTGTCGCGCGTCGCCCACCCGCGACAGAACACGTGCGCAAGCGGGAAACCCCGGTACAGCAGGCTGTTCTGAGCACACGTCAGGTCACGACAGACTCCGGCGAGGAGCAGGACTGCCGGATCCCCGCACAGCGGAGCGTGCGTGTGCCGCGCATCCCAGCTCGCTGAATCCTGGCCGGTGCCGCAGCATCCCCTAGGGGCGTGAGCGCGAAGCGCACACCAGGGCGTAGCACCTCCGCCCGGTAGCGATCGGCGGCGCTGCCCAGTGCGCGGTGTGGGCGCGACACCGCTATCCACGGGCGAGTTCCGCGGACCACGCGGCGATCGCTGACGGGGCGTACCTGACGACGACCGGCAGGTGATCCGACGCCGACACCGCCAGATGGCTGGCTATGACCTCGCACGACACCAGCGCCGGCACCACCTCACCGGTGGTGCGGACGATGTCGAGCCGGCGTGGCCCGCAAGCGTCGTCGCCGGGCCAGTGACCCACCGTCGCCGCCCACGGCACTTCCAGGGCCGCCGCGGCGTCGACCAGGCCACCGTCCCGCAGGATCCGCCCGGCCGACCGGTCCGCCTCCCACCCGCGGGTCCCGTCCGGGTTCGTCCGAGTCCTGCACTGGAAAATGAACTCGGGATGCCAGTCCACCGTCTGGCACGGCCGGTCGAGCCGGTGGTGGTACGGGTCGTGGTCGTACTCGCGCCACGGCCTCGTCGTGTCCGAGCGCGGCGGCCAGCCCGGAAGATCGGCCGACACGCCGTTCCAATCACCACCGATGAGCGTCGGACGCACAAGCGGAGGCCGGAACACCCGCTTCAGCACAGCCTCCGCCTCGTCATCGCGCTGGCGAAGCCCGTTCGGCCGCGCGTGAAACGACGCGTGCCGCACCGGTGCCACCGCACCGACATCGAAATCCAGCTGCAGGTACGCATGCCACAGCGCGCGCCCCGCCACCACGACGAACCCGCCGACCGGCTCGATCTCGTCCGACCACAGCAACCCCTGCTGATACCGCTGACTCCCCACCGCCACAGCCGGTCGGTTCGGCTCGTATTCACATCGCAGACCTGTCGCCTCGGCCAGCTCCTGAAGCCGCCGCCCCGCATCCACGACCTTGGTGCGCGATCCGTGCTCACAGCAACAGACACCGGGGGCAGGATTCTCCGCGATCAGCTCCTGCGCCGCGACCACCAGCGCGTCACCCGCCGCTGACGCCGCCTCGCGCACCTGTCGGATCACCGCGTGAACCTTCTCGGCCAGCACCGGATCATCGCTGTAATTCTTCGCGTTGTAGGTCATGAAACGGACATGACCAGACCTCACAACGGACCCACGCAAATTAGCTCCCCTCTACCATCGCCGACGCCCCGTCATGACACGGCGGACAAAAGCAGCGATGTCTTCTTTCCCGGCTTCGGACTCGAAGAGATTTCCCCTATGCGACAACACATCGCCCTTCGCGCTGATCTCCGACGTGACCGGCGCCCGCGCCATCGAGACCGCCAAGCGCTTGGCTGCAGTGCGTCTGGTACGGCGCAGCTTGTACCCCTCTGGATCCTCCTGGAAATCCAGCAGCGACCGATCTCCTCGTACTGTGGACCACCAAATTCGGGCGCCTGCAGGCCCTTGACCGCCCGAGGTGATGACCGGAAACCAGGTTGTTTCAACTCGCCCGATCTTCTCCATACACATTGGACAGTTGACCGACTGCGACGTAAGCGCGTACTTCGGTGCTGCACGACTTATCATGTAGATGCACTCGGCCCGGACAGCGTCGGTTAGACACAACGGGACCAGTAGATCGCGCTCAAAGCGGACCGCAGAGTCGATAATGTGAACCAGCTCCGCGGTCGTCTTTTGGAACTGCCCGTACTGCCGCTGGGCGCCCAGGAGTTCTGGACCAACTGTCGCGTTGAGACCACAGGCCAACCACTGGCAAGAGGGATCTGCGCTCTCAACTCCCAGCAGGTTCGACGTCACCGGTCAAGAGCGCGTCACGTGGCCTGCCAGCAAGAGCCAGCCGAAGCTCTACGCAGGCGCGCTCCGATACAAGGCGCCTGGGCGAACCCAGGCAGGGTACGACGACAGTAATTCGCGTTGTTCTTTGCAGGCTGCGACACGCACAGTAGTTGACCATCGCCAGGATCGGTTCTATAAGGTGGCACAGGGGGTGCAGAGGGGGTGCACAGGGGGTGTGAGCAGATATTGCGCGTCCACCCACGGCACTCTCACGCACTGCCTTCAGCACCACCGTCTGTAGCGAGCACAGCGGTCGAGAGGAGATCCTCGTATCCCCAAGACTCCTTTTAGGTGTCGTACTCGGCACGCGACGCACCAAGCGCCAGTTCTCCGATACGCTGTGAGCACGATGGCGTGCGCAGCCAGAGTGGTGACACTGACGGCCGGTCACGATCGCCGCACAAGCGACTAGACATTCAACTAAGCGACCTGGTGAGCTTGGATTAGGGGACTCTGCGTGGCTGGTGAAAGAGAAATCAAACAGAACCGTCGTCTGCAGTGGTTTCGAGTGGATCGCGGCTGGAGCCGCAGCGAACTGGCCCGCCAGCTAAATCGCAGCATCGTCACCGAGGAGGATCAACACCTCATCGGATATCGCGAAGTCACCGAACAGATGGTCAAGTCCTGGGAAACCCGTAACGGCACTAGCAAGTTTTTCGCCAAGCACCTCTGCATGGTTCTCAATAGGAGCGCCTCGGAGCTCGGTCTCCTCACCGACGAAGAGCTGGCCCTCCGGCCAGCCGATCCCCAGCCGCTCGACATCGCCCCTGCATCTGGCATGGTGAACGTACGAGGGAGGTTTACGGCAAGGGAGGTCGCACGCGTGCGGGCAGACGGTACCGATGAAACCTGGCGATCAGCTCTTCAAGCAGCAGGTGTGCCACTTGACGTCGATCAGGATGAGGTGCTGTCGGCCTACCATCGTCGACGGGCTACCCGCACAGACCCGAAGGCCGTTGCGGCCTACGCCCAGGTTGTCGCGCATCATCGCACGCTGTACTGGACATCCCAGTCGGCGATGTTACTTCACGCAGCGCAAGCACACATGGCTCTGGGTAGTGTCATGCTGAACGACGCCCAGGGTGACGAGCCTGCTCTAGCGGCCGCAGTGGCTGAGTGCGCGCTGCTCGTCGCACGACTGGCGTTCTTCGACCTCGACGGATTCGACGTGCTGGCTCTGAACGCCTTCAGGACGGCCGAAGCCGGGGTCACCCACGCGAGAGACCACTCGCTGGCGGTGGCTGTGGCCGCTCACCAGGCATTCGTTCCAGGCTTCGATGAAAGGCTGGCCGACGCACGCCCCTTCCTCGTAGCAGCCGAACGTCAGTGGCGTAACTCAGGCCACCACCCCTTGGTTCGCGCATGGTTACACTGCGTCTCCGCAGAGATCTACGCCCGCAATGAGCAGATGACTGAGAGTCGACGCCACCTCAAACACGCTGAGGAGTTCCTGGCTAAGTCTGACGGCGCCGCACCACTATGGATGGACTTCTTCGACAGCTCGCGCTTCGCGGGGTTCGCTGGCAACACTGCGCTTCTGGCCGGCCGGTTCAACGATGCTATTGCCTGGCTGCAGCAGTCGCTGGACGGTCTCGGCGCGGACAGCGGCAAGCAGCGCTCTGTCCTACTGCTCGATCTTGCCGCTGCCCACGCTGCAGAAGCGCCCGAACATGCCGTTGATCTCGCTATCGAGGCTTGTGATCAGTTGGAGCGCGCCCCCTACGGAATGGCTGTGCAGCGTCTCCCCCGTGTACGTGCAGCACTGTCGACTGCGCCAACGGGCAGTAGGTTGGTCGATCGAACACACGAACTCCTACGAGCACAACGCACCATCAAACCCTAACCTTCCTCATCGTTGTAGGTCTGCACGAGTTCGGGGAGGTCAACCAGCGAATCCAGCGCGAAGACACATGCCTTTTCGATCGGCGATTCTGCGTCTCGGAGAACATGGCCCCAGATCCCGCGCCGGATCACGGCTGTCTTCATTCCGACCTTTTGCGCTGGAGCGACGTCATTGTCGAGCCTGTCTCCGACATACAGTATCTGTTCAGCCGGAACCCCTGCTTCGGTGACGACTCGTGCGAAGAAGTCAGTTGACGGCTTCTCCACACCCCAGGTGTCTGAAGTACCCAGGATGTCATGTGGTAAGTCGAGGCCACGCAGAAGACGTTCGGCACGAGCTGTCTGGTTGCCTGAAATTCCGACCGTTAGCCCCAGCTCACGCAACTGGGCGAGGCACGGTCGGACATCTCGATATAGGTCGTCTTCTCCAAACCATTCTGGCTGTCCAGCAGCCGCGCGTTTTTCTCGTTCAACAGCGAGGTCAAAGCCGGGCCTGAAAACCTGGAAAGTCTCCCGATAGTCACGTCCCTGAGCGATGATCGAGCCGAACACGCCGGAGAACGTATGCCGCGGAACACCAAGCCAATCTGCCCAGGTTCCATACTCCCGGGCTTCGTTGATTAGTACTTCACCCACGTCGAAGAACACCGTGTTGATCCGCATTGCTGGTGTTGTTCCCTCCACTTCGTACCCGTAGCCTGGGCACATTGACAGCCTGCCAACTCAGGATACGGTTCGCCTTCACTTGACTTGTCGGCGGTTGCTCTCCCCGCCGGCCCACCGGGGTTTGAACCGCTCACACCCTTTGCGCACCCCCTCCGCACCCCCTGTGCCACCTTATAGAACCGATCCTCGCGATGGTCAACTACTGGCGTGTTACAGCCCGCAGAGAAAGCCCCCGCATATGGGATCCAACTCCCGGTAGCGACGATCCGACTGCATCACATGACGGCGTACCGTGACACCTTTGTCCACCACAGTGCCGTCGGACGGGTACCTCCTGGAACGGAACTGATGGTGGTCCAGTCGTGAACACCAAAGCATTAGTAGCAGCGGACCCCTGTGAAACAGGCTGCACGTCACAGCTCGTGCCGTCGGCCCAGTTGGCGCATGACGACACTTACAGTCGTGTGCGGTTGATCGACGCGCTGGTGGGAGGCAAGGACAATTACGAGAAGGACCGGCAGGTAGCGGCCGCGTTCAGCCATGCTCTGCCCGGTGGGGCCGGAGCAGCGAGGCGCTTGTTCGGCGAGGACCGTCGCTTTCAGGTGCGGGTCTGCGAGATGCTGCTGCGGCGCACGCAAGTAACGAAGTTCGTTGTCTGTGGAGCTGATCAGTGGTCGGTGGACGGAGATACGCTGCACGCCCGTATTCACCGGGTGAACTCCGAGGCTGCGGTGATCTATGTCGAGCGTGAGCCTGTCGTCTATCACCACGCGCTCAGCAATTACGACACAGCAACCAACGCGAGCTCTTCTGTCGTCCGCGCTGTCCATGCCGACATCTACGATCCCGGTTTTCTCCGCGAGCTCTACGAGCTGCCGAACTCTCCTCTTTATGGCGGGGAACCGGTGGCGCTACTGCACTGCGCCACTCTGCCGTTTGTTCCTGCCAGCACGGGCCGGGCCGCTGCGGACATCACCGCGGGGCTGATCGACACGCTCCCGGAGGGTTCGTTCCTCGCGCTCACGCATCTGTGCGCGCCGGAGGAGCCCGACGTCGCCGAGGCCGTGCTGCGGGCAGGCGAAGAACTCGTGGCGAGTGACCTCGGGACGCGTCCTTTCCTTCCGCAGCAGGACATCGTGGCGCTGTTCGGGGATCTCCCGCTGGTTGTTCCCCACGCCTTGACCGATGGCCGGGTTCCGGTGCCGTGCCCGCAGTGGTATCCACCCGGCCCGTTCCGTGAGGTCTTCGCCAGCGATCAGTTGAACCTCGCGGGTGTCGCGCACAAAGGCCAGCCCTGGCCTGTCGTTTAGCCACCTACATCGCGCAGAGGGCTGTCCCGACCGGCTCTGTCGTTTCCAGGGGAGTACACATGCACGACTCATCGCGTTCCTCGGCGGCTCTGCAGTACGAGGGGCCGACGTTTCTGCCGCTGCTGGTGCTTTCAGCTGTGGGTGAGGAACGCCGGGATCATGTGATCTCCCGTCAGTCGCGTCGAGACAGATCCGCGGTCGCGGCCGGCTTGGTCGCTGAACTGGTTCTCGTCGGGGCGGTGAGGGTGCGCGGCGAGCGTGTCGAGGTCGTTGACGGTGCGGCGGTCGTGCGGCTGGCCGCGCCGTGTGGCGTCCCGGTTCGCGCGACCTTGTCCAGGGACCTGCTGATCGACGACATGCTCGCGGAGCTCGTGGGGCCCGCCTACACGGTGGCCTGGACGGCTCTGGAGCGGGCGCGCGGCGCACGCCGGAGTCTGCTCCGCGGCTGGGTCCTGACGGATCCGGAGGCGACGTTCTTGTGGCGACGCATGCTCGCCGCCGCCCATCAGAACCGCGATACCGAGGATGGCCGGGCCGCCGCGCTCTGGACGATCCTCGCCGAGGCCGGGCTGCGGCGCGATCAGCTTCGCTCGCAGGGTCTGCAGCCGCGGTGCGCGTGCCCCGCCGCCCTCTGCGGCCTTCTCTTTCGCCGTGAACCGCACTCCCGCCGCGTTCCGTCACGGCGGCAGCACCGCTGAACCGGCCCGTCTGCACACGTCGCGCGCCCGATCTCCCCGGCCGCGCGTCGGCATCCCGCTCTCCCTGTCCGTGTTCCCGTCTTCGGAGACCCCATGATGAGATCGCCTCAGCCGCACCGTCCGCGCCTCACCCCGATTCTCGGTTCCCTGCTCGGCGCCGCTCTTCTCCTGGCCACCTCCGCGTGTGGTCTGCTCGGCGGGGAGTCCGATCAGCCTTCCGACCCGCGGCCGCAGGTGAAGGCGACCGTGATGACGATCCTGGACTCCGCCCCGCTGCGCTGGGCGGTCGAACAGGGGTACTTCACCGACGCGGGCATCACCGTCACCCCGGTTCCCGCTGAGAGCGGGCAGTTCGGGATCGACAAGCTGGCCTCAGGCGACGCCGATATCGCCTACGCCGGTGACGTCGCGATCATCTCCGCCATCGCCAAGGGCGGCTTGGACTTGCGGGTGATCGCCCAGGCCGCGATGGCAGGCCCGGAGAACATGTGGATCATGGTCCGTGACGACGGCTCTGTCCCGACGGTCGCGGACCTGGCCGGGAAACGGATCGCGCACAACGGCACCAACGGGGTGAGCCACATGCTCACCCGCACCGTCATGGCCACCCACAAGGTCGACGCCTCGACCGTCCGGTGGACGACGGCGAAGTTCCCGGACATGGCAGGCCTGCTGGCCCGCGGTGAGATCGATGCCGCGCTGCTGCCCGAGCCGTATGTCACCCCGGCCACCAAGCTGCATCTGAAGCAGCTCATCGATCCCGTCAAGGGCGGGGGCTTCGAACAGTCGATCCCGACCGGCAGCTACGTCGTCACAGCCGGCTGGGCGCAGCAGCACCCCACGGAGATCGCGGCGTTCCAGAAGGCCTTGAGCCGGGCCGCGAAGGACGTGACCTCGAAACCGGAGATCGTCCAGCAGATCGCAGTGCGCGAGATGAAAGTCGGCGCCGGTGACGCACTGGGCATGAAGATGCCGATCTTCCCGCTCGCGCCGTCAGGCGTGCAGCTGCAGCGCTGGGCGGACCTGATGCACAGCTACGGCGTCATCGACCGGCCGATCCCGATGGCCGACTTGATCATCGCGCCCCCACCGAACCAGTAGCCGCCATCCCCGCTTGCCGACCGGCGGTGCGCCGTCCCCACGTCGACCCGCCCGTATCCCGCGAACACGAGAGTCCACAACGATGTCTGACCAACCCAGCCACCCAGGCGCCACATTGGCGTCCGAACTCGGCGATCCACAGTGGATCATTACGCGCGCCCGGGTCCGGGCCGCGTTCGCCGGCCGCTCCGGCGACCCCGGCGCCGATGCGGCCGCGGAACGGATCCGCGCCTGCATGCCAGCCTTCGGTGCGGCGATCGAGGCCGAATACGACGTCCGGGACCGTGTCCTCGCCCAAGCCCACGAAGCCGGGTTCCGGTACTTCGTCGTCGTCGACCCCGACCTCCCGCCGTGGAAGCCCGCGCACCAGCAGCTCCCGGCCGGTTCCGGCTGCCGGGTGCTGTACCTGCTCGACGACGCCGAGCCCGCCGTCCGGTCCTGGCTCGTCACGACCAACCGGGACGACGCGGACGTCCGCTGGATATCGTCGTATCCCGACCTCGCAACGAGCCTGTGCAACGCCGAGGCGAACGGTGACATCAACCTCCGCGAACCGGTCTGTGTCCTGCTCTCCCCCGCGTTCCAGCACACCAAGGACCCGGAAACTCTCCTCGCCGGGCTCTGGAACGTCCTGCCCGAGGACAGCTGGGTGTCGCTCACCCAGCTATCTCCCGACGAACCAGCCCCGACCACCGGCACCGAGCTTTCCCCCGTGGAAGCCGAGTTCCTGAACAGCGCCCAGTCACCGCTGGTACTGCGCAGCGCCTCCACGCTGCTGCAGCTCTTCACCGATCCCCACGACTGGGACCTCCACCGGTTCAGCGGAGTCGAGATCCGCGTCGAGAACCAGATCGAGAACCCGGACCCAGCGGAAGACGAGCCACCTATGTCCACAGTGGACGTCGTGTCGGAGTTGCTCACGGTGACCGCCCGCCGCCCAGGCAGCTCGGAACCTGTTCCGCCGAAGGCAACCGCGCCGCACACGGGAGGGCCCGGCCATGACGACCGCGCCTGACCCGCGTTTCCTGGCACCACACGGGCCGCTCCCCGGCTTGGACGCCGAGCTCGCCCGCCCGACCGTTACCCGGGTGAACGGCGTCCTCCTCGACACACCACCGAAGATTGTGACCGAGATGGGCATCTTCGCGACCGATCGGCACCTGGCCAAGGAGATAGACGCGGACGTTCCCGGCTACCGACGGGCGCTGCACGCACAGCAACGGTTTCTGGCCAAGGTCATCACGCGCGCGGCCCGGCGGAAGATCACCCAGTTCGTCATCCTGCGCGCGCCGCTACCGATCGGCCCGGACGAGGTCACACCACACACCATCGTGAAAGCCCACGTCGCGTCACCGGCCACCGTCCTGGTGTCCCGTGAGGTGATCCCCGCCGCGCACCTGCGGCTCGCCCTGCAGAAACAACGGGACCTCCACGGAGACACCACCCGGGCTGCGGCGATGGCCGCAGCGGTCCACAACGTGGACGAGCCGCTGCACGCACTGCACGAGCCAGAGGCCTGGTCCCTGGACCTCGGGAAGCCGGTGAGCCTCACCATGATCGGGGACCCGTCGCATTGGCCCGGCGACATGGCCGCCCTGATCCGCGCCTACCACCATGAACTCGCCGTGGGCAGCATGGTGGCGGTCAGCGCCCTCGGCCCCGCACCCGCGGGCACACAGGAAGCCGCCGCGCTTGATCACCTCGCCCGGCACCTGCGAAAGACCACCGAACCGCAGCTCACGCTCCGGGCCCCAGCGGAGATCCAGAGCTGGTTCGACCCCGAACGCTGGCACCTCGAGTCCCCCGGGGTCGCTCCGGTGCCGCAGTGGGCCGAACAGCCACCAGGCACACAGCCACCCGAAGAATTCACAGGAGCGGAGCTGCCGGTGTGGTGTGCGATCGCGACCAAGGCCGCGTCATGACGGCTGCGGCCAGGGCCGTGCCGAACGCCGTCCGCCTCACGCCGGAACGGGACGTCCCGCTCGCGGATCTCGTCGACAAGGCCGCCCTCGCGGTGGCCGCGTGCTGCCTGTCTGAGGTCGACGACGGTGTGATTCTTGATCGGGAGGGCGCGGGATCACGGTTGTCCGATGCCCTCGGCCGTCACATCGTGCACCGCTGCTCGGCCTCGGAGCATTGGTTCGTCGACGTCACGGCAAGCAGGGCGGTCCGGCTGGTGGTCGATCGCTCCAGCCCCGGCAAGCCGGTGATCTACATGGCCCAGTCCCCCAGCCCGGGCGCCGGACCGGACCTCTACCGGGAACTCGTCGACGCCGCCCGATCCGACGCGGCCACCGACCGCGGCTGAGCGTCGCGTCCCGGAGCGGCTGTCCAGCCAGAGAGTCCCCAATGCGACGAACGCAGCCCCTGACCGCCTGCGTCGCCGCACACCGCCACCGGTGTCCCCGGTGGCCCACAGTCGCGCTCGCGCATCCGCGCGAGCGTTGGAAAGTACTAGCACAGAAGGGAAACAGTGACAGAGCTATATTCGAGAACCCGCCGCCGTGGCGGGTTGCGTGCCGCCGTAGCGGTCCTGGTGACGGTGGTCGCCGCTGGGTTCGGTGGCGCGCCGGTCGCTGCCGCAGACGGCGGGTACCACGGTGCGGCCCCGGCCGTAACCGCCAGCACCACCAGCCCGGCCGCCGTTGACAGCGGAGGCGACGATGTGTCGCCGATGATCGTCCGCGGCGAACGGGCACCGCAGGCCTACGCCGGCGCCGGGTCGATCCAGCTGGCCAAGAACGGCGTGAAAGATTGGCACACCTGTAACGGTGCGCTGATCGCCCCGTCGTTCGTGGTCACCGCGGCGCATTGCCTGTCGGTGATGCCTCCCGCGCCGCAGCGCGCGGACCGGGCAGGCGAGCTGGCGTGGCGGGCGTTCCAGCAGGCACCGCCCCCGCAGCGGGCCGGTGTCGGTACGACGGCGGATCCGCAGGATCCGTCGCAGTACACGCTGCGGATCGGGTCCACCAACCGGCACTACGGTGGCGCCGTCCGCGGCGTCAAGACGATCTCGCTCCCGGACTACTGGGAGTGGGGTGTGCCGGACGAGGACGGCTACATCTGGGACCTGGCCTTGATCCAGCTGGATCACCCGGTCCCGGGCTGGCTGGTCAAGCCCGCGAAACTCGCCTACCCCAAGGGGGGCAAGCAGGCCCGGATCATCGGGTGGGGTGTGACCGACCCGGATCCGTCCCACTGGGGTGCCCCGGCACCGACGTGGCTGCGGCAGCTCGACGTCCCGATCTCGGCGAAGGACGACTGCACCAAGGCCGGGATCGGGCGCGGCGAGATCTGTCTGGGCACCGCCCCGAACGGCGGCACCGCGTGCGCCGGAGACAGTGGCGGCGGAGCGTTGCAGCAGCACGGGCGGGAGTGGGTCCTGATCGGACTCGGGTCGCGCTCGCACACGCACGCCTGCGTCGCCTCCACGATCTACACGCAGGTCGCGGAACCGCGCTACCTGCTGTGGATGATCCGGACCGCGCACGAGCGTGACCGGTTCACCCGGATCACGCAGGCGGATCTGACCCTCGCGGGCTAACGGTGGTGCGGATCGGTGGCCGTCCGGAGCGGACGGTCACCGATCCGTCTACTCCGCTCCTTCAGCACAAACCCGCCCACGGCGATGCAGGACACGCAGTCGTTGCTCGCGTTCTCGACACCTCATTCGACATTCGACGTATCAAAGGATCCTTGTTGTACACGCTTGTCCGGAAGGCCGCCGCCGGTAACGTGGGCGCCCGCCTCAACCTGGTACCGATATCGGCTCCCGCACGGGTGATCGCCGTGATGGCGGGCGAGGCCGCGTGACCTTCGAGACCGCTCCGTTCCTCGAGGGCCGCGGACCCTACTGGCCGGACGCCTGCGCCGCCTCCGGCCGGGACTGCCCGCCGCCCTACACCGGTGAGGACCGGATCCGCCTGCAGCGCCGATGGGCCGATACCCCGGTCGTGTGCCGGTGCCATCCGCACCCGGCCCGTGTCGGCGCCGTGCTGCGTTCCCCGGAGACGTCCCTGGCGACCGCGCGCGACCGGCGGCTCGCGGACGAGCTCGCCCGGATCGCTCCCCGCTCCCGCCAGGCCCTGCACGACAGTGACACGTTCACCACCCGCGTCATCCGCCACGCGCTGGCCGATGGCATCACCCAGTTCCTGGACCTGGGATCCGGGCACATCGCCACCAGCGCGGCCCACGTCGCCGTCGTCGAGCATCCCGCGGCGACGATCGTGCACGTCGATCACGATCCGCACGTCGACAGCCACAACCTGTGCGATCTCACCGAAGACCCGGTCCTGATGACCCGGCCGCGGACCCTCGTCCACGCGAACGCGTTCGCCATCGGCCCCATGCTCACGTCCCTGCACCGCAGCGGCACGCTGGACCGATCCCGGCGGGTCTGCGTGCTGCTGGTGGACCTCCTGTACTACCTCGACCCCGCGAACGACCCGCGATCGGTGATCCGCCGCCTGGTCAAGCGTCTCCCGCCCGGCAGCTGGATCGCGGTCAACCACCTCATCAACCGCGCACCGTCCACACTGGACAACCCAGGTGCCCGGGCCACACTCCGCCGCGACACCGACCGCTGGTGCAGGGCCATGACCCGGTGCGTCCCGCCACACCCGCACGCCAGCAGCCGCAACGAATTCGCCCGCCGGATCGCCGACCTGGATCTCCTCCCGCCAGGCATCACCCCCACCGGCCGCTGGCCCGACCCGGACACCATCCGCCTCCCCCAGGCCCCGTACACCCTCGCGGCCGTGGGCCGGGTCCCCGCGGCATGACCACCCTCCAGCACCGAACGCGCCAGAAGCAGAAAGAGACACGATGAACAGACCCCGTCACCCCGCCGCGGCCACGGTGCCGGCGCGGGCGGGACAGACGCGCGAGCCTAGAACGACGCATCTGCGCCCTCCCGGCACGGGGATCGCGCGTCCCCTGCTCCGTCGCGTCCCGTGCCGTCCCGGCCGCGCCCGCCATCCTCGAGACCGGCGTCGCCGGGCTCGCGGGCACGATCACGTCATTCCGGCGCCGTCGCCAGAGAACCGTCCTCCTGCCGGAGCCGGCTACGCGGCAGCATGGTGGGGAATCACGATCGCCGCCGGGGTCCTGCTGGCGACGTGGAGCGGGCGGCTCTACCTGTCCATGCCATGGTGGCCGAGCCTGGCGGTGACAGCGGGCGCGGCCGGGGCGTTCCTGGGGTGGCGGCTGGGACACACCAGACTTCTTCGCAGTCCGTGGGCGCAGGGATGGACCGGCACGATTCCTGTCCTCACCGCGCTCGTCCTGATCGACCTCGGCGTGCCGCCGGACACGGGCTTCGCGCCGGACACCTGGGCGGCGGTGCGGGACTATCGCGGCGGGTGCCTGACCGGAACCGAGTACACCGACACCGACGCCACGCTGAGCCTCACCGCGGACGTCGTGACCCTCACCGGCGCCCAGGGCGGGCAGTTGCGATTCACCAGGACCGGGCAGCGCTGGCCGTCCATGGCCCGTGCGGAAATCTGGAGGCTCGGCGTCGTCCCGCGCGACCGTGCGACGCGTGAAGCCCTGGCAGACCTCGGCTGTGACTAGCCACCACGCCGATGCGGCCGCGACCTTCCATGCCCGGTCCGACCAGGTCACCACACCCGACGCGCTGACCCGGGCGGGCCGGCCAGATCCCCTCGCAGATATGGCCCTGGCGGCCAGCCGCAACCGCGACCTGTTATCGCCCGCCGACACAGACCCAAGTATCCAACCGAAAAAGGAGAACTCGTAGCGTGACCAGTACAGCCCAGCACCCGAAGATGGGTGCAGGAAGCGTCATTCCGCGTGCCGAGCTGTTCGGCAACCCTGAACACACCACGCCGTCGATCTCGCCGGATGGCCGGTGGCTGGCCTGGGTCGCCCCACACAAGGGCGTGCTCAACCTGTGGGTGAGGCCAGTCGACACCGACGATGACGCCCGGCCAGTCACGGCCGACCGCGACCGAGGCATCCGCGAGTACACGTGGGCGCCGGACAGCGACCACCTCCTCTACCTGCGGGATCAGGGCGGCGACGAAAACTCGCATCTCTACGCCGTGTCGGTGGGCAGCGGCGATGTCCGGGACCTGACACCGTTCGATGGTGTCAAAGCGGTAGTGGTTGCCCGGGACCTGCAGATCACCGACCGTGTACTGGTCGGACTCAACAAGACCAATCCCCAGCTGCACGATGTCTACGAACTGCACGTGGCGACCGGCGACTTGGTCAAGGTCCTCGACAACCCGGGGTTTCTCGGATTCGTGGCCGACAGCCAGTTGAACGTGCGGGCCGGCGTCCGGCCGAGCCCGGATGGCGGCCGGGCGATCATGGCGCGCGAGGCCGACGGCGAGTGGCGTCCCGTGCTGACGGTTGACCCGATCGACGCTCTGAGCACCGTGCCGCTCGGGTTCGACGGAGACGGCCGCCGGCTACTCGTGAAGACGTCAGCGGACGCCAACGCCACGCGGTTGATCTGGATCGACGTTGACTCCGGCGAGCACGAGGTCGTCGCCGAAGACCCGACCTACGACGTAGATTCGGTTCTCACCGACGCCTCCACGAAGCTGCCGCTCATGGTGTCATTCCAGCGTGACCGCTTGCACACGCAGGCCCTGACCCGTGAGATCCAGCGCGACCTGGACACGCTGGCCGCTCTCGATGACGGAGACCTTCACGTCGTCTCCGCCGACCGCGCGAACTCCGCCTGGGTCGTGTCCTATGTCCATGCCGACGGACCGACCGCCAGCTACGTGTATGACCGGCGCACCGGCCAGGCACGGTTTCTGTTCCATGACCGCCCCCGTCTCGCCAGCAGGCTGCAGGAGGTCAAACCGTTTCGCTTCACCGCTCGCGATGGGCTGGAGGTCCACGGATACCTGACTTTCCCGGCCGGGAACGCCGAGAAGCCGCTGCCGACTGTGCTCCTGGTGCATGGAGGACCGGGTGCGCGGGACACGTGGCGGCTGAACCCGGAAGTCCAGTGGCTGGCCGATCGTGGCTACCTGTGCGTTCAGGTGAACTTCCGCGGCTCGACCGGCTACGGCAAGGCGTTCACCGCCGCCGGTAACCGCGAATGGGGGGCCAAGATGCACGACGACCTCCTGGACGCCATCACGTTCGCCATGAAGTCCGGGTATGCGGACCCGGACAGGATCGGAATCTACGGTGCCTCCTACGGCGGGTACGCCGCCCTGGCCGCCGCGGCGATCACCCCCGACGTGTTTCGCTGCGCCATCTCCCTGTGCGGGCCGAGCAACCTCGAGACGCTCCTGCGTGCGATACCCCCGTACTGGACCCCGATGATCGCCGAGATGTACCGGGCGGTGGGCAACCCGGACACCGAGCCCGAATTCCTGTGGAAGCGGTCGCCGCTCTCGCGCGTCAACGACATCACGATCCCGTTGTTGATCGTGCAGGGTGCCAACGACCCCCGGGTCCCGCAATCCGAGAGCGATCAGATGGTCGCTGCGCTGCGGGACAAGGGCGTACCTCCCGAGTATCTGCTGTTCGACGACGAAGGCCATGGGTTGGCGAAACCCGAGAACAGGCTGAGGTTCTATGCCAGGGCGGAGCGGTTCCTGGCCGAGCACCTCGACGGCCAGCACGAACCCGAATCCGCTTAGCCTCTGCGGGAACTCGAGCACCGTGTGCGGTCCCTCGGACTGCCCGCGGCACCACGGCAGGCCCGGACCTGCCGTGCTGCCGCGTGGTTGTCGAGAAACAGCCCCCGCCGAGCCCCGGCAGGGGCAGCCGCACCAGCGGACTGAGAACCGCGGCCGACGTCGCGGAGTCCGCGCCGCGCCCGGAAGTTCATGATCACCAGCTGGCCTGGCATCTGGCCGGCGCGTGCCGCTCCACGCACCGGCGGAACGATTCACGCTCCACAGTGGACCCGCACGTGACCTGGTCGCCGATATCGCCTCACGGCACGACTTCCGCCACACAGGCACGGCCTCGGACACACCAGGCAACTACCCGCTCTCTCCGACCGACTCCTCCAGCGCCGCGCTCGCCTTCGGCGCGATCCGCAACGCCACCCTCGACCTGACCACCGGATGTCACCTCCGGCACCACCACACGACACTGCCGCCCTGACGACGTCCACGCGTCCGGCCGCGCCAGGAGAACACCCCATCCCACCCGCATCCCTGACAAGGAAACAGATCCTCGTGCTACGCGACGCGTTCGGACCCGGCCAGCGATGGCCCCAGCAGTTCCGGCAACTCACCATCCTCGCCCCACCCAGCCTCGACCGTCCCGCACCACACCATCGGGGAAACGCCCTGGCCGACCTCATCGACGCGGTCCGCCAGACCGCGCAGCCTTTTCTCCGGACCAGCCTGCCCGTGCCGGACGAGTGGCTACACCAGACGATCCACGCGATCAACCCCCGCAACATCGACGTTCCCGCCCCAGACAAGGCCACCCAGACCGAGCTCATCAGCGCCCTGACGACCGTGCTCGGCCGGTGGACCGCATTTCCCGTCCGCTCCGGCTCCCCGCTCATCGGCGCCGACACGATCCTGCTCGACAACGACTTCGAGGAACCCCTCGGCCACCTCACCGGCGACATCAAACAGGTCATCCGCGACGTCTGCGGACCCGCGTCATTCCGGCACCGGCAGCCGCCGGGCCGCCTGACGTTGTTCCGCGCCTTCGGGAACGAACCCCGTTTCACCCACGCGGAACGCGAAGAGTTCATCACCTCCCTCGGTGCCATCCGCCCCAGCCACGCCACCTGGACGCTCGACACGCTCCTGCTCGCCTGGGTCCGGCACAACGAGGGCACCTACGAGTGGGACATCGTTCACCCTCCACGCACCCGCCAGCCCCGGGCACTCATCCAGCACACCTCACCCGTCCGCGACGGGCGGACCCGGGTGACGAACACCGATGCCCCATCACCGCCGAACATCCCGTTGCGGGCCCTCCACCCGCTGACCTCGCGTGCCAGGGCGCGATCAGCAGGGCCGATCCCCCGCCATGCGCCTGGCCATGTCCCTGGACCGTTACGTCGCAGCGCAGTGCCGACACCCACTACCTGACAGGGAGAACAGCGAACTATGCCGGTGCTGGACTTCACGTATCTCTTCCCGGCCAGGTCAGCGTGTCGAACCTGGCGGCACTCTGAGGAGCCGACACCATGTCCGTGACCAGCGACGACTCCGCAGAACTTGATCTGATGTTCGTAAATTTCGATCTTGGTGGTGCGTCCTCCGATCAGTCCGTTGACTACTGCATGGACGGGTTGATCGAGTTGGTGGGTGCCGACGGCCGATTGCCTGATCTCGGAGTCATCGCGGAGACGAACTACTGGCGGTTCTTCGGCAACAAAGGGCAAGGCGCGGCGGAAGTAGCCTTGAACACCGCCGCCCGGAATCGCAACTACGTTCTCCGGATCGGCTCCCTGCCGGGTGACTGGGGAGAGATCGGTCCGGCACTTCTCTACGACGCCGGCAAGGTCCACGTGCACGAGTGGCACGGCGACCCACGAGATGCTGGTTTCCTCGGTCGCAAGCGCAACCTCGCGATCATCTCACCGCGAGCCCTGCCAGACCAGAAAATGGACCTGTTCGCCACACACGGACACCCGAACGGCGACCTGCGGCTCCAGGACGTCGACCGGTTCAGGCCCTACGGCGTTCGCGATGCCCGCCCCGCCGCAGTGCTCGCCGACTGGTTCGGTCACCCCTCAGGCCCAGCGTTCGAGCCCGATAGCTATGCCGAGCATTTCGACGAGCTGGCCCACTACGCGCCACGCCTCCAGTTCCCCAACGGAATTCCCATGCCCGGCGATCATCCCTTCGACACCAGGGCCCTGGATTTCCTCTGTGGACGGTGGAGTGACGACCGCCGCGTCGGCGGCGTCGGCTTCCAGCACGTCGGCGAACTCGACGGCGTCTACACACCCACGAATTTCCCTGCCCGCAACGGCCGCCCGCAAACTCAAATCGACGGCGCGGTACTCAACCCGCAGGCCGCGGCGATGCTCATGCCAGGCAGCGTCCACGTCCACGAACCCTCCCCGCCCACCTCACTAGAACCTGGTCGTGTGTGGCGGAGAAATGATCACAAACGGTTCTCCTTCACCCTCAGGTTCGCCACTGACGGCACCAGGCAGAACACGTGACGCCGCTCGAGATGATCATCGCGGTCGTGGTGGCTCTCCTGGTCACCTGCGTCGTCGCCGTCCTTGTCCTCGGCGGGGTTCTCGTCTGGTACATCCGCGTCGCCGAGCACCAATCGACGCGCAAGTTCACCCGGATCCACGACCCGGCCCCGGAACGGGAGCGCTCGCCGCTCGACACCGACCCCGACCCCGACAACACCACCACGGTCACGGCTCTAGGGACGCCGCGGCCGGACGAGTCGGACGCATGGTCACAGGACGATGCTGCTGGTGTGGGGTCCGGTGGTGGAGGTGACTCCGGGAGGTGTGAGGCACGCCAGCAGGCTCAGGCTCGGGGCCACGGCGATCTGGACGGAGGTGGCGCCTTGGAACAGGCCGCTGACGATCGTGCCGAACTGTGCCACCACGGTGGTGCCGTTGGGTTTGAGGTTGACGCTGAGTTGGCCGACCTCGGTGCTGGTGTGCCCGGTGTTCCAGTGGAATGTCCGCGTATAGCTGGTGGTCTCGGCGGTCAGGCAGCTCAACGTGCCGGTCAGGACAGCGGAGTAGGTCGCGCTGGTGATCTGCGGGTGCGTCGGCGACAGGCAGAACTGCAGGACCCCCTCGGTGGCGACCGTGGTCTCCTGCGGTGTCAACATCAACCCCGGGGTATAGGTCGACGTGCGGTAGCCCACCGGACAACTCACGTCCACCACCGCGGCCTGCGCACGGGTCGGCATCACCAGTGCCACGAGCAGCGTGCAAACGACGCATACGGCGGACGCGCGCCATTTCAGGCTCATCCGGGACTTGGTCATGACTCCTCCATTTCATCGTGCGCGAAAGCGATGCGTATCGCCTGCGACAAGGATGTTCGGGACTGTATGTTGCGGTGCCCAACACCCATCGCTGGTAGTCGGCTGCGGTTAACCCGGGTCAACGGCTTTCACTCCTCGAGGGCTGGCGCACCGAAACGGTAATGCTGGGATCTGTAGGAACCTGACGCTCGGCCGCGAACGCCAGCAGATCCTCGAAATGTTCACGCGCGACGTTCGCATTCTCCTCAGATGCGGCTTCGGTCGCAGCGGTCAGCGCTCGCGAGGCACCGTCAATCCGGGGCCGGACCATTCCCGCGAAAACGTCCTTAAACCGACTCCACAAGACTCGGACGGACTCACCACTAGCGGGTTGACTTGCGAATAGACGCAACGTACAAGGATCGGGCGGCGACGTTGTGGGCGACAGCCTGGAAGACGCCACAGGGCAGGGCTGAGACGGCGCGGACGTGAAGCACCTCGGCGTCGAAACTCCAGTTGGCCGGATCGGAGTCAGCGGCGACACTCAGCCGACAGCGGGGCATTTCGATACGACCCGGACGTGTCTTGATACTCAGCAGCGCGGCGGTCGCACTTCATATCCTGCCACTGAAAGATCCGTCCCCCACTCCCGCCCCCGTCAGCCGCCACCAACGTCACGACCCACAGCACTCAGACGCCGACTTAACATTTGCCGACAACTAAAAGACATTTGTAGTAGACGGAAATGACTCTCTCGTTGTTCAAGATTACGTCGACGTCGACGTTGTCATATTTGCTGGTGTAACGAACTTCTACAGTGGTGGAGTTCACGTTCACGGCGCCCGTGGCCTCAGTCGACGCAGTGGCAGGAGCCGCCGACAAGCCAACGCAGACCGCGATCCCTGCCGAAACCACTAGTGCGCGACTGAAGTTGCTGAGCAGTTTCATGACTAACCTTTCACAGGATTTAGCTTTAGTAGACAGCACGAATGGCAGCTGTGGCATTCGAGTAGAAATGTGACCGCTTCTAAGCTTCTGTGCCCAACTGGCTACCACTAAGGGTGCAGATCTACCGTTCGAGGCATAATCTCCTCTCCTGATCTTCCGGTTGTGTCTCTACATGCAGGAACCCTCTTTTCTCAAGCGATTCGCATGCCCTACGTTGTGCACTTGATCATCGTTTGAGTGTAAGCGCGGCCTGCGCTGTTTAGCCTAACGGGTTGGTCACGTCCCAACTGTTCGTTCAGTTCTATGTTGTTGTTACTTTCTGACGATGACGCGGCTTGAGGTGTTCGGACAACGGGGGAGGGGGAAGCTCAAGGTGATCCGATTCCGCGGTGAGGTGTAGTTGGCCCGGCTCGTGACGCGGCCGGGTCAGTTGGCGATGCTCGACCCCGCCCTGTGCGACACGTCACCGAAGACCAGGCCGGCGAGGACAGGTTGCGCTTCGTGCTGCTGCGACCGGCCACGGCCGCCGGGATTGGCGCCATTCAGTTACGCCTGGGACGTACCGTCTTCGGTGAGATCCGCTTTTCGTTGTGCGGCATCGATCACTGCGCTGCCGCCGTCTACGTCGAGGTTGAGGAGAAGCACCGCCGCCGCGACGCCGGCCGAGTACTGGTCGCCGCCCGGGCGCCACGCTATGACTGGACGATGCTCCCGATCGGACAGCACCCGATCACAGTCGCCTTCTGGGCACGCGTCGGAGCCACCGGGACATCCGAACCTCACCAACATCTCCGGCCCACGCACGACAGACACCACTCACCTGAGGTAGTCCGTCGCACACCGAGTCGCACGGAGAGGAAGTCCCTCGCTACTCACACGGGGAAACACCGAGCCGCTGATATCGGAGCGTGCCCAGCAAAACGACGAGGGAGACGGATTCAACTCCGTGGCCTGCCGTCGGCCCCGAGCTGCTACGGGGCGAGTCCGCCCCGTAGCAGCTCGGGCGGGATGTGGGCGTTGGACCCGCCATATTCCGGTTCGATCAGATCTTGGTGAACAGCAGATCGCTCGGGCCGGCCGTGGCTTTGACTCCTTGTTCGGTGTAACAGGCAAGGACGTCAGTGGTCGCCAGGACGATCACTTGAAGGAAGGCGTAGTCCTTGAACAATCCACCGGTCACCGTGCCCTGCTGGATGACGACGTTGTTGCCGTTGGGCCGGGCGGTAACGGAGGTGATGTGAATGGTGCTGAACCGGCCGGTGTTCCAGTTGATCTGGAAGGTGCCTGACCCGGCCCCCGGCACCAGGCAGGAGAACAGGCCCCGGCCACTGACTGTGGAGTCGCCGGCAACTGGCAGGCGGGGGTCTGGCAGCACGCCGACACAGCCACCGAAGGTGCCGGTGCCATCGAAGGCCACGTCGCGCAGTTCGACATTGAATCCTGGGTTGAAGCGGGTGGCCTGAGTGCCCACCGGGCACGCGAAGGTCAGCGGTTGCGGGTCGACGGCGGGGAGTGGCGCGGCGCCGGCCGCGGGCGTGATCCCGGTGATCGCGCCGACGGCCATGCAGGCCGCAGCGAGCAATCTGGCAGTCAACATGGGGATGCCATGATCCTTTCGTCATCCGGTCGTCCGTAGAAGTACAGCACGTCGGTATACGGTGCATCGGCGGCTGCCGCTCCGGGTGGCATGGAAACAAAACCGCACCCTCCATACCGGGAGGGCCATACGTCAATTTAATTCGGTTCAGAGTTTCGTCGGCTCAGTGGCGCCACTGATCTCGTAATTATTTATCGCCGGGGCGGATGTTTCAGGTTGAAACGATGCGTTCTGGCGAGCGTGTTCCGCAAGTCGCCGTTGCGGCGACCACACGAACGCCTGCGCCTCGCACCCGATCGGCCCGCACAGTCACTACCGAGCTGAACGTGGGTTCGGCATTCATCACCTGATCGTGCGCAGTAAGGGCTCTGACTCGTACTGGCATGCTGTCCGACCTCTATGAACCACCCCGGGTTCGATGGAGGCTCCTCGTGTGAGTGAGAATGCGGATCATGACCCGGGGCCCAGGCATTCGGCTGAGGTGCGGGAAGGCCGACCCGGAACATCCCCAGGACCTGCGCCCGGATCAAGTCAGTGACGAGCCCACCCTCGGGCGCAGCGAGACCGCCGCCGTCGAGTACTTCCTGTTGCGGGTGCAGGCCAACCACGACCTCGTCCTGACCGCGCCGGCGAACGAGGGCCAGCCGCAACGACAGCAACCACCAGCACTGGGCGCTGGGCCAGGCCACCGTCCCCGGCGGCCTGACCTGCATGTATGTCAACCGGGCCACTGTGAGGGCACCGGCCTGCGCTTCAGCATCGAGTCGGTGGACGGCCAGACACAGTTGTTCTTCCAGCCTCTCCTGCAGAACAACGACCTGACCAACCCCCTGGCCACGACTGGACGCCGGACTGGGCCAACTGGACCCCCACCGAAGGCGGCGGTTACCGGGGCAAGGACCGGGTCTGCCACTTTATGCAACGCAACGCCTTCAACGGCAGCGGCGACCTCAAGGACCGGCTGTCCATTACCCCCGCCCCGAACCCGGCTACCGGAAAGACACTCCGGACCGTAGACAGCGAGACCGCCCGCGGCAATGCCGCCCACCATTGGCAGCAGGTCTTCCTGTAAGGAATTCATCCGCGGTCTGCGAGGCGTTCTCCGACGAGAATATAACTCCGGATCGTGATCGACTGGTCACCGATCGGATGAGTTTGTGGGTCGGCTACGAGCTGAGCTATCGCGGTTTCGACGATGTCGACCACGCCTGGGAAACCGAACCGTCGCTGCTGGTGTTGCGTCGTGTCCTCGAGCGTCGGTTGTTGGCGGCGTTGGACCACGCCACGGCGGCCACGCCCCGAGCTCCGGTCGCTCCCGACGCGGTCCCGGCGGCGCTCACCGCTCTCATCGAGCCCGACGACGGCCCACCGCTGGCGAGCTATCTGCAGCGTGAGGCCATGGCCGAGCAGTTCGGCGAGTTCGTCGCACACCGCTCGATCTACCACCTCAAGGGAGCCTGATCCGCTGGCCGATGTCGAGTACACCGGAGACCTACCGGAGGACTCCCGTAGGGAACTCACAGCCCTATAGCAAGGGTTCCGGGACCGCGCGAAGCGCGAGGCTGAGAGGTTCCGGCTCGCCACGGACTCCGAGTTCTGGATCGCCGTGTGTTTCAAGACCCGAGAGGACAAGGAGAAGTTCCTCCGCAACGCGAAGTTGCTCGCCATCGGCGACAAGTTCATGGACGGTTACGCCGTAGCCCAGGTGCTCGGCGTGCCGATGGAAGACGAGTAGAGGAAGGAGGAGAGCACACATGCGTCGTTCGCTCGTCAGCGTCAGTGGAGCCATGATCCGTGGCGCGGCCCGTCGCCTCGGCATCCGCGCGGCGGGCGCGGCCGGTGGCCGCAGCTCCGCCACCTAAACCATTCAACCCCACGACGAAACCCCGGTCTCCCCCCGCTTCCGGGGTTTCGTCGTGGCACGGGCATCACGGTATGAGGTTCAGGGCCGATCCCGGCGCTGGCGTGCGAACAAGATCCAGTAGTAGCCGCTGACCAAGATCATAACCGCGCCACCACCGACCCTGAGCCAATCCTTCCAGGACATCGGTTCGCTATCGAGTCCGAAATAGAGCAAGGCGCCCCCGATAAGGTCCCACATCACCGCCAAGCTCAGCGCTATCTTCGCGGGCACTCTCGCATTGCCGAAGCCACTTTTCCCCACAGCCATACGTTCACACCTCTCGCCGCCGGACCCATTGCAGCCAACGCTGCTACCTACCCCGACGTGCCTGCGATCAATCAGCGTCGTCACAGCGAGGAGGGAAACCAGATGGGAGCACGCGGAGCGAAGCCGAAGCCGACAGCACTCAAGGTGCTGCACGGCGACCGGCCCGACCGGATCAACCACGCCGAGCCGATGCCGCCCGAGAACGAGGTCACGGCGCCCGAGGAGATGTCCGACGACGCCCGTGCCGCGTGGGACCGGCTCGCGCCCGGCTGATCGCCGTCGGCGTGCTCACCGCGTGGGACGTCGACGCCTTCGTGGTCGTGTGCGAGGCGCTGGCCCGGTACAAGCAGGCCACGAAGCTGGTCAACGGCTCCGCTCTCCTGGTGCAGGGGCCGAACGGCTTCGTGAAGAACCCAGCGCTGATCGTGCAGCGCGAGGCCGAGACGACGTTCGCGCAGTACGGCGCGAGGTTCGGGCTCACCCCGTCCGATCGTTCGCAGCTGAAGGTTGACGCCCCCGGTGCCGCCAAGGGGCCGAGCGCCGAGCGCCTCCTCTCGTAAGCCCCGGCTGCCGGAGTGCGGTTTCACCTTCGACGGGCGGACCTGCCGCAAGCGCGGCGATCACTTCTGTCGACCGCGCGCCGGGCATGCCGTGGCGTTCTGCTCCGAGCTGTGCGTACACACGAAGGAAAAGTGGTCTCGCCGGCCGTTTGAACTCGCGCCGTGGCAACGCAAGACATCATCGAGCCCTTGTTCGGCGAAGTCGTATGGGACCCCGAATGGGACTCTTACGTCCGCCGGTTCCAGATCGGCTGGATCGAGCTGGCGCGCAAGAACGGCAGGAGCGAACTGCTCGCGTTCATCGCGCTGTACCTCCTCGTCGGCGACGGCGTGGAAGGCGCCGAGATCTACGGCTGCGCGATGGACCGGGGCCAGACCGCGAAGGTCTTCGACGTCGCCGCCAGGATGGTCAAGCTCAGCCCGGTGCTCTCGGCCCGCTTGATCGTCAAGGACCACATCAAGCGAATCATCGACGAGCGCACCGGCAGCTACTACGAAGTCGTCGCCGCCGACGCGGCGGGCAACCTCGGCCACAACCCGCACGGCGTCGTCTTCGACGAGGTACTGACCCAGCGCGACGCCCGGCTCTGGGACGCGATACGGACCGGCAGGGGAACCCGCGCGCAGCCGATGATGATCGCCGCGACCACGGCCGGAGACGACCCGGCGTCCTTCGCCCGCTCCGAGCACGACGAGTGCGTGCGCATCCAGGACGATCCGGACCGCGCTCGGCACCACTTCGCCTACGTCCGCAACGTGCCCGAGGACGCCGACCCCTAGGACGAAAAGAACTGGCCGCTGGCCAACCCGGCCTTGGGCGACTTCCTCTCGATCCGGTCGCCGCGTCAGGAAGCCGCTGAGGCGCGGAACGATCCGAGCAAGGAGAACAGCTTCCGGCAGTACCGGCTCAATCAGTGGTGCAGCAGGCTCACCGTTGGATGCCGATGCACCTGTACCGGCAGTGTGCCGGGACCGTCGCCCCGGCCCCGGACTGGTTGCGCGCCGAGCTGGCGGGCCGGCGCGCCTACGGCGGGCTCGACCTCGCTGACAAGCTCGACATGACCGCGTGGTCGCTTCTCGTCCCTGATGGTCTCGACGGCAAGCCCTCGATGATGTGGCGCTTCTGGCTTCCCGAATCCGCGGTGACGTTCCTCGACAGCCGGACCAACGGCCGGGTCTCCCAGTGGGCGGACGGCGGATGGATCACCGTCACTCCCGGCGACGTCATCGACTACGACGTCATCTACGCCGACATCGCGGCCGACTGCGCCACGTTCAAGGTCATGGCGGCCGGGTACGACGAGTGGTCCGGCGACCGGTCCGGCAGGCGATCCAGAAGAAGACCCGCCTCGACCTCGCGCCGATCCCGCAGACCTACCGCGGGCTCACATTCGGCATGACCGAGCTGATGGCGCTCACCAAGTCCCGGAACTGGACGCACCACGGAAACCCGGTCGCCGAGTGGTGTTTCGACGCGGTCGAAGTCCGCCACCCTCCCGGAGATGCGGACCAGCTTCGGCCGGACAAACCTGACCGCCAGGCGATCGGGAAAAGGATCGATGCCGTACCGACCGCCGCGATGGCAATAACCCGCTGGCGTGAGCTGGCCCAGAGGCACGCGCGATCTGGCCGGATGGTGGTGCGGTGAGCTACTCATCAGAAGCGGCATCCGAGGTTGGCTCAATTGGCGGAACTTTCTTGATACTGTCATATAGAAGGTCGCAATGAAGGCGAGCCATGCGAAGCTTTCGTCTAATAAAGAAGCGATCCCTGCGCCTGGTGGACCAGCGGTACAAATGTTGCAGGATGCCAAGTGAAGCGTACAGAACGCGAGCTCTCTCGTCGAGCAATTCCGAAAGCGTCCGGCGCGCAGGCCCGCGCATGCCAGGATGGCGCACGAGTATTTCAATCTGAGGTAGTCCGACGACAAATATCCCCATAAGGGAATCCACGATTCGACACAGGCGCTTCGGCATTACATGACGCGTAATAGTATGGTTTCCGTTTAACTTGGCGAAGTTTTCATCGAGGGTCGACACGTGCTCCTGCACGGAGTCCCAATTGCCAGACTCTTTCGCTGCGACCACTGACACTCGCAAGCGGACGATTGCATCCGCCATCCCTCCGATATGTCCAAGTGCCGCACGCTTTGCGCGGACACCCTCAAGGATTCGATCTTTTCGGGCTTCCAAGCTGGGCTTCGCGAAAAATTCGAGCGCCAGTGTCACGAAGGCCGCCGTCAAGGCACTGATAAGTGCAGTTTGCATAAGAGCTTCTACCACGCGCGTAAGTCGGTCGGGAGGTGGGCCGTGGCAGTCGGTGACGTGCCGTCCCCGATCGACCAGCAGTGGATCACTCGCCTCGTGCGCTGGCACAACAACGAACTGCCGGAGCTGCGGAAGCTACTCGACTACTACGAGGGCGCTCAGAAGCTCTCGTATATGCACCCCGAGCTGGTGGACACGCTCGACGAGCGGGTGCGCCAGGTGGTCATCAACTGGCCGCGTCTGGTTGTCGATGCGCTGGAAGAGCGGATCGACCTCCAGGGCTTCCGGCTCGGTGGGCAACCCGCCAACGACATTGAGTTGGACCACGTCGCCCAGTACAACGACCTGGACGCCGGATATCAGCAGGCGCACGTCACTGCGATGGTGATGAAGCGGGCGTACGCGATCGTCGGCAGCAATCCCCGAGCCACTGACGCGAAATACCCGCTGGTGACAATCGAGTCGCCGCTGGAAGTTCATGTCGAACTCGATCCGGCCACGCGCCGGTGGTCGCCGCGATCAAGCGGTGGCACGACAAGCTGCCCGACGACCAGGTCCGCTACTACCTCACACTCTACCTGCCGGACTACACCGTGGCCTTCGTCGTCTCGCCGGAGCGCGGCGGATACGTCGAGGTCTCCCGTGACGACCACGGCCTCGGCGAGGTCCTGGTGGTGCCGATCGTGAACCGGCCGCAGCTGTGGGCGCCGTTAGGCACGAGCGAGCTGGCTGACGTGATCCACCTGTCGGACGCGGCCTGCAAGGTCGCCACCGACATGATGATCAGCGCGGAATTTCATGCGATGCCGCGACGCTGGGCACTCGGGTTCGACGAGGACGACTTCACCGATAAGGACGGCAAGAAGGTCTCCGTCTGGCAGACCATCGCGGGCAAGATCTGGTCCACCTCGAAGACCAAGAAGGACGACGGGGTGGAGGTCGGCCAGTTCAACGAGGCCGACCTGACGAACTTACACAACACGCTCCGGGCGCTGGCGACCCAGGTGTCCACAGTGTCCGGGATGGCGCTGCACAACCTCGGGTACTCCAGCGACAACCCCGCCTCTGCCGACGGAATCCGTGCGGCCGAGGCCCGGCACGTCAAGAGAGCTGAACGCCGGATCAAGGGCTTCGAGACCGCATGGGAACGAATCATGCGCCTCGTCCTGCTGGTGCGCGACGGCTTCGTGCCGGAGTCCGCGCGGTGGATGGAAACCGTGTGGGCGGACGCCGCCACTCCGACGTTCGCGCAGAAGAGTGACGCCGTCGTGAAGCTGCACTCGGCGGACAAGTTGGTGCCGCGCCGGATGGCTCGTCGAACGCTGAACTTCACTCAGGCCCAGATCCTCGACATGGAACGCGAGTACCGCGAGGACGTCACGCGAGCCATGTACGACCCGGCCAGCGAGTACGGGGTCAAGCCGACGCCCGAGCCCCAGCCAGCAACTTTTGCCCGCGCTCCGGTTCCCGCGGGCGCCACGCTTCGTAATCGGCTGACTTCGTCCTTTTGCTACATCGGCAGTCCAGCCAGCCGTGCAGGCTTCGTAGGTGTGACGACAGGCGTCAGTTGGCGTAGCCGGTTCGTGTTCCGGCAGGCGGCGCGCCGGGCTGTGAACAAGGCGGGCCGGGCACGGTGTGCGGGCTGCGGCAATGTCTTCCCCGCGCGGGCCGTCGAGGTCGACCACATCGAGGCGCTTCGAGACGGGGCAAAGATAGACCCGGCAACATCCAGGTGTTGTGCACTGGATGTTGCCGGGTCAAGTCAGCGGACGAGAACGTCCGCCGGATCTTCAGGCCGCAGGACTAGATGAGTAAGTCCAAGGGGTGGGTGTCTGGAGACGTGAAGCGAGGGTGTCGATGTACGGGTTGTGACGACCGACATTGACACCCTCGC
>NZ_JBVILA010000013.1:0-144577 GCF_055580625.1 Amycolatopsis sp. NPDC031561
GCCTTGAGCCCCCTTTGTAGGGTTTGGGGTTCCTGGAGGGGGACTTTGGGAACCTCGGTGACAAACACCTGGACCGGTTCCTTGGGGGTGTTTTTTGGGTTCCCACCCAAAAACCCCACTCACGACCAACTCGACCGACGCGCCACCGTCACCCCATCCGCGACCTAGTCGAACTTCAGCTCTTCGGTCCGCCGCGGCATCAGCAGCAGCGCGCCGACGCTGAGCACGGCGACCACCAGCATCGCCAGGAAGACGTGGTGCGTGGCGTCCGCGAGGGCGCCGCGCACGAACGCCGTCGTCGGGGTGTCGGGGCCGTGGCCCTCCAGGACGACGCTGGTCGCGTCGACGCCCGACGGCAGGCCGACGACCCCGGCGGGCGGGTTCGCGAAGCGGTTCGCGAGGGTGGCGTTCGCGATCGCGCCGAACATCGCCACGCCGACCGCGCTGCCCAGCGAGCGGCTGAACATGTTGGTCGCGGTGACGACGCCGCGGCGTTCCCAGCCGATGGTGGACTGCACGGCGATCAGCGTCGGGCTCGACGCCAGGCCCAGCCCGATCCCGAGGACGAACGCGGCCGCGGCCGCCAGCCAGATCGACGAACCCGCCGCCAGGAACACCGTGAGCGCCGCGCCCGCGATGACGATCCCGCTGCCGATCAGCGCGGTGTCCCGGAACCCGATCCGCATGTAGACCCGGCCCGCCAGCGACGCCGAGATCGGCCAGCCGACGGTCAGCGCCGCCAGCGCGAATCCGGCGACGAGCGCGCCGGTGCCGAGCACACCCTGCGAGAAGGTCGGCAGGTACGAGGTGAGGCCCATCAGCAGCATGCCGACGACGACGGCGACCAGGTTCCCGCCGATCAGCGTCCGTTTGGTGAAGATCCACAGCGGCAGGACCGGTTCTTCGGCCTTGCGTTCCACGAACACGAACGACACCAGCAGCACCACAGAGGCGGCGAAGATCGCCAGGCTCGGCGCGGACGCCCAGCCCCAGGCGACCCCGCCCTCCAGCAGGCCGAGGATCAGCAGCGAGCAGCCGAGGGTGAGCAGCGTGGCGCCGAGGTAGTCGATGCGGTGCGAGCGGCGTTCGACGCGCTCGCGGAAGTTCCGGTGCAGCATCCACGCCGCCAGCGCGCCGAGTGGCAGGTTGATGAAGAAGATCCAGCGCCAGTCGAGGTACTCGGCGAACACGCCGCCCAGTGTCGGGCCGATCACCGACGAGATGGCCCATACGCTGGCGAGATAGCCCTGCACCCTGGCGCGTTCCTCCACGGTGTACATGTCGCCGACCATGGTCAGCGCGATCGGCTGGATGGCACCGGCGCCGATGCCCTGCACCGCGCGGGCGGCGATCAGCACCGGCATGCTCCAGGCCGCGCCGCAGAGCACCGAGCCCAGCAGGAACGCCGCGATCCCGAAGAACATCACCGGCCGCCTGCCGAGCACGTCGGCGAACTTGCCGTACAGCGGCACGGTGACCGCCTGGGTCAGCAGGTAGATCGAGAACAGCCACGGGAACTGCGAGAACCCGCCCAAGTCCGCGACCACCGACGGAACCGCCGTCGCGATGATGGTCGAGTCCAGGGCGATCAGGCCGGAACACAGCATCACGGCGATCAGGACGGGGCCGCGTGCGGAGCGGAAACCGACCCCTTCCTTCGCGGTGACCGGGGCCGGGGTGGTCATCTGTGGCGGTCTCCTCGGGCTCATGAAGGGCGTCAACTGCTTCGCATGGGTAAGCATTCCACGGAGACACCCGGTCATGGGACCGATTTTCTCCGTGAGGTATCCCGCAAAATGGGTCGGATGAGCACCTGGATCCGCCCGATCGACCATGGCTGGGTTGTCCGCGACACCGTCCCGGGGCCCGACGTCGACGAGTTCGCCGACCCGAACCGGGTCGTCGCCGCCCTCGCGGAGGCGCGAGGCGACACCCTGCTGGCGGTCCAGCATCCGGCCAGGACCCCGGCCGCGCTGGCGGGCGGCTTCTCGATCGAGGCGGCGCTTCCGCAGGCCAGAGCGACGTTCGAGCGGATCCGGGAGCGGCACTACCGGCCGGTCGACGCCGTCGTCGCGCCGTACCGCATCGACGGGCCGGACGGGGTCGCGCTGGGCGTGCTGTGCCTGGTCGACCCCGCGGCGGTCCGGGACGACGGGGTGACACGGGTCCGGCACACCGAGGACGTCTATCCGGACGTCGTCGCGGAGCGTGCCGCGATGCTCGCCGGACTCGGGGTCGCCACGAGCGCCGCCATGCTGGTCCCCGCGACCGGTGGCCGCGAGCTGACCGCGCTGATCGAACGGGCCTGCCGGGGGCAGGTGCCCACACTGTCCACAGTGGATGGCGCGGGCCGCAAACACCAGCTGTGGCTCATCGGTCCCGGCGACGGCCAGTCCGAGCTGCTGGCGGCCCTGGACGAGATGGATCTCCTGGTCGCGGACGGCAACCACCGCGTCGCGGCCGCCGCGGAGTCGGGGCGCGGCGCGCTGCTGGCGCTGGTCACCGGGGGACCGGGACTGCGGATCGGGCCCATCCACCGGGTGCTCACCGGCACCGGCCTCGACGCGGGCACGCTGGTTCGGCGATGGGCCGAGGCGGGGTTCGACGTGCATCCCGGCAGTCCGGAGCCGCCCGCCGAAGCCGGTGAGGTGACCGTGCTGGCGGGAGCGTCGGCGTTCCGGGTCGTGCTCGGCAAGGCGGGCCTCGACCACGCCTTGGTCGAGCAGGAGCTGCTCCGCGGGGCGCTCGGCGTCGATCCGGAAGGGCCGAACGTGCGGCCACTGCTGCCGGGCGCCCCGGTGCCCGAAGACGCGGACGCGGTGTTGCTGCTGGCCCCGGTCCCGTACGCGGAGGTGCTCGCCGTGCACGCGGCCGGATCGCGGATGCCGAGGAAGGCCACCTATTTCACGCCGAAACCGCGCAGCGGATTGTTGCTGGCGGAGCTCTGACGTCGCGCTTTTGTCGGTGGCCCGGCCTAGGATCACCTCGTGGAACTGCCCGTGATGCCGCCCGTGAAGCCGATGTTGGCCAAGGCCGTGCACGAACTGCCGCGCACTCCGGGGCTGCTGTACGAGCCGAAGTGGGACGGCTTCCGCTGCGTGGTCTTCCGCGACGGTGACGAGGTCGTCCTGGGCTCGCGCAACGACAGGCCACTGACGAGGTACTTCCCCGAGCTGGTCGGCCTGCTCAAGGAGGCGCTGCCCGAGCGCTGCGTCGTCGACGGCGAGATCGTGCTGGTCACCGAGGGCGGGCTCGATTTCGAGGCGCTCCAGCTGCGCCTGCACCCGGCGGCGTCCCGGGTGAACAAACTGGCCGCCGAGACGCCGGCGAGTTTCGTGGTGTTCGACCTGCTCGCCCTCGAAGACCGGGATCTGACGCCGGAGCCGTTCGCGGAGCGGCGGAAGCTGCTCGAAAGCGTCGTCGACACGAAGTTCGCCCGGGTGCACCTCACCCCGCTGTCCGAGGATCCCGACGTCGCCCAGGACTGGTTCACCCGCTTCGAAGGCGCGGGTTTCGACGGGGTGATGGCCAAACCCGCCGACGCACCGTACGAACAGGACAAGCGGGTGATGTGGAAGGTCAAGCATCAGCGCACCGCGGACTGCGTCGTCGCCGGGTTCCGGTGGCACAAGGACGGGGTCGGCGTCGGTTCGCTGCTGCTCGGGCTCTACAACGACGAAGGCGTCCTGCAGCACGTTGGGGTGGCCAGCAGTTTCACCGCCGCGAGGCGTCGTGAGCTGGTGGACGAACTCGCGCCGTTGCGGGAAGGCGCGCTGGAGAGCCACCCCTGGCGCGACTGGGCCGAGGCCCACGAGGAGGCCGGCGGGCGGATGCCCGGCGCCGGCAGCCGGTGGGCGCCGGGGAAGGACTTGAGCTGGGAGCCGGTCCGGATCGAATGGGTCGCCGAGGTCCGCTACGAGCACGTCGAGGCCACGCGGTTCCGCCACGGCGGCAGGCTCGTGCGCTTCCGTCCCGACCGCGAGCCGGCGTCCTGCACGTACGCGCAACTCGAAGAGGTCCCGCCCGCCGAGCTGGCCACGTTGTTCACCGAGCTGGGGGAAACATGAAGTCGGAACCGGTCACGCTGGACCTCGACGGCGTCGAGTTCACGGTCTCCAATCCCGGCAAGGTCTACTTCCCGGAGAACGGCGAGACCAAATCGGACCTCGTCGAGTACTACCGCGCGGTTTCGGTGCCGCTGCTGGCGCAGCTCGGCGGACGGCCCTTGCTGCTGGAGCGCTATCCCGACGGCGCGGGCGGGAAGTCGTGGTTCCAGAAGCGGGTCCCGAAGAACGCGCCGGACTGGCTGACCACGACGGTGGTGTCCACTCCGAACGGCACCACGTCGGACGCGCTCGTGGCGAAAGACCTCGCGCACGTCATCTGGGCGGTGAACCAGGGCTGCCTCGGGTTCCACGTCTGGCCCAACCGGGCCGACGCGCCGGACATCAGCGACCAGCTGCGCGTCGACCTCGACCCGTCGCCCGGGATCGGTTTCCCGGAGCTACGGCACGGCGCGGTCCTGACGAAGGCGTTGCTCGAAGAGCTCGGCATCACCGCGCAGCTGAAGACGTCCGGCTCGCGCGGACTGCACTTGTACGTGCCGCTGGAGCCGAAGTGGGACGCGTACCAGGTCCGCGCGGCCGCCGTCGCGCTCGCTCGCGAACTGGAACGCCGCCATCCGGAGGAGATGACCGCGCAGTGGTGGAAGGAAGAACGCGGCTCCCGGGTGTTCGTCGACTTCAACCAGAACGCGCCGCACAAGACGGTGTTCGGCGCGTGGTGCGTGCGGCCGCGGGTCGGCGGGCAGGTTTCGACACCGATCGGCTGGGACGAACTGGAGACCGTCGAGCCGGACAAGCTCACGCTGTCCACCGTGCCCGCTCGGTTCGCCGAACGCGGGGACCCTTGGGCGGAAACAAAACCGCAGTCGATCGCGCCGCTGCTGGAAATGTCCGAAAAGGACATGGAGAACGGGCTCATGGACGCGCCTTGGCCGCCGGTCTACCCGAAGATGCCGAACGAGCCGCCTCGGGTCGCGCCCAGCAGGGCCAAGAAAGAGAGCAATTAGTCCTCTAGTTGCGGTAGTTGCGCGGCGCAAGTACCGCAACTAGAGGACGAAACGCGGTCAGAGTGGCAGGTCGAAGGCGAGTTGGGTGTTCGCGGCGGGTTCGGCCTTGCGGGTGGAGCGGTGGCCCGGCAGTGTCGCGGCGCATCGCGGGCACGGCGCGACGTCGGTGGTGGTGAGGTCCACCGGCGTCCACATCCGGGATTCCTTGTCCCCGCAGGCGGAACGCCGGTAGCGAAGGTCTTCGGAGCGGGTCATCAGGTGCGCGGCGGGAGAATCCTCCGGCAGCGCGCCGACCAGGTACCAGCGTCCGGCGGTGTTCGTCATGGAACTGTCCTCCCGATACAGGTGGTCCAGCTCGAGATTCCTTCCGGAAAACAGTGTCAAGCAGACGCGCCGCGATTCCCGGTATTTCGCGGCTTTCCGGCGTGTCAGTCTTGTCAATCCTGAATGAACCGCAGGACGCGCAGCATGCCCCGCTCGTCCACGACGCCAGGATCGTCCGAGACGCATTCCTCGAGACGCGCGGTGACGGCCTCGGTGTCGATTCCGGAGCCGATCAGCACCAGTTCGCTCCGCCGCGGACCGCCGGACGGCCACGCCGATCGCTCCATCTGGATGAACGAGCCCACCGTGTGCAGCCCGAACCGGGACCGCGGGCCGTTCGGGCCGAAGTCGAGGAAACCCTTGATCCGGTAGAGGCCGCCGGGGCGCCGTTCGAGGAAGTCCATCAGCCGTCGCGGGTCCAGCGGGCGCTCGGCGGTGAAGGCGACGCTGTCGTACGCGGTGTGGAAGTGGTGCTCGTGGTCGTGCTCCTCCTCGCGAAGGTCGTCGAACGACATCTGCCCGGCCCGGTCGCGCGGCCGGGCGTCGAAGAACAGCGTGGGATCGATCCGGCCGTGGGCGGTCGCGATCACCGGGGTGCCGGGCGCGATCTCGTCGATCGTGCCGCGCAGCTTGACCAGGGCGTCCTCGTCGGCGCGGTCAGTCTTGTTGAGCACGACGAGGTCGGCGAACCCGAGGTGCTCGTCCAGTTCCGGGTGCCGCTTCCTGGTCGCCTCGAACTCGGCCGCGTCGACGAGTTCGACCAGCCCGCCGTAGGCGATGGCGGGGTTCTCGCTGGCGATCATCAGGCGGATGAGGTCACGCGGTTCGGCGAGGCCGCTGGCTTCGATCACGATGACGTCGATGCCCGCCTCGGCCTCGGACAGCTTGGCGAGCATGGCGTCGAGACCGCTCGCGTCGACGGCGCAGCACAGGCAGCCGTTTCCGAACGACATCATGGTGTCGACCTGGCCGGAGACGGCCATCGCGTCGACCGCGATACTGCCGAAGTCGTTGACCACGACACCGATCCGCGCGCCCTGGCGGTTCGCCAGCAGGTGGTTGAGCAGGGTGGTCTTCCCGGAGCCGAGGAAGCCCGCGACCAGGATGACCGGAATCCGCCTGTCCACCACGAGCCTTCCTTTCCGCCGGAGATCACCGCACTCTAGCGACGGCGGGCACGGGTCAATACACCGGGACTGGGAAAGAGGAGAAGGTTCCGTGAAAGAATACGCTCGAAAGAGTGAAGAATATCTTCTGATAGAACGATCATAAGGTGATCTTGTGGCGTGTGATCATTTCTCGCCGATCCCATTTCGTGAATATCCCGCGAAGTCGCACTCAATTCCAAATGTTGTCGTCATCAAGCTTTCTACCTGCGTAAATGTCGTCCCGGGTGGAGTCTCTGCCATTTGGTGGATCGGACTCGTCTTTGTGTGGGGTATCGTCTTTCGTCTGGTCCGGACCCGGCCGTCTCGCCGCTCAGACGTGATCCTCCGGGCATTTCCGAGTGCAGGAGGAAATGGTGATCGTTCCCGCCACCGGTGCCGGCGTCGAATTCGGAGAGTGGGAGGTCGAAGTATCGACGGCCTCCATGCGGGTGACGGATATCCCCCGCTTGCCTCCGGAGGTGAGGCCGCGGGGACGGAGCGTGGACCTGGCCGAGGCGGAGGAGTTCCTCCGGCTCTTCCACGCCGAGACGGAGGCCGGGGAGACGCGGCTGCGCGAACGGCTGGACAGGGTCCGCGCCGAGCTCGACGAGACCGGCACGTACCGGCACACCACCGACGAACTGGAGTTCGGCGCCCGGGTGGCATGGCGGAATTCCGCTCGCTGTATCGGCAGGCTGTACTGGCAAGGGCTGAAGGTGCGGGACCGCCGTGACGTCGTGGGCGCAGCCGCCATCGCCGACGAATGCGTCACCCATTTGCGCGAGGCGACCCGGGGCGGCCGGGTCCGGTCGACCATCACCGTGTTCGCGCCGGACGGCCCCGCCGGCCCCGGTCCGAAGATCCACAACGACCAGCTCATCCGTTACGCGGGCTATCGGCTCAGCGACGGCTCGGTGCTGGGCGATCCGCGCCACGCCGACTTCACCGAGACCGTCCGGGAGCACGGGTGGCGTCCGCCCGAGCGCAAAGGCTCGTTCGACGTCCTCCCGCTGCTCATCGAGTCCGAGCCGGGGGAGCGGCGCCTGTTCCGGCTGCCGTCGGACGCCGTGCTGGAGGTCCCGCTGTCGCATCCCGACCACCGCTGGTTCGCCGGGCTCGGGCTGCGCTGGCACGCGGTACCGGCGATCAGCAACATGCGGCTGGTCATCGGCGGGATCACCTACCCCGCGGCGCCGTTCAACGGCTGGTACCTCGCCACCGAGGTCGGCGCGCGCAACCTGGCCGACACCGACCGCTACGACCTGCTGCCGGTGATCGCGGATCTGATGGGCCTGTCGACGGCGTCGGAGCGCACCCTGTGGCGTGACCGCACGCTGGTCGAACTGACGCTGGCCGTCCAGCACTCCTTCGACGCGGCGGGCGTGACCGTCGCCGACCATCACTCCGAATCGCGGCGGTTCCTCACGCATATCGCCAAGGAAGAGCGTGCGGGCCGCCGTTGTCAGGCGGAGTGGAGCTGGATCGTCCCGCCGCTGTCCGGCGGGCAGACCGCGGTGTTCCACCGCTACTACGACGAACCCGACCCGGCCGCGAGGCCGGCCTTCCTGCCTCCCGGGTAACGCCCCGTCGGGTGAAGAGGTGAGCCGAATGCGGCGTGTCGATGAGCCGGGCGGTGTCACGGGTTGCGGCCGCGCGGACAATGGAGGCATGACCGCAGTGCTCGTCGCCCATGCCGGCCGGTCCGGCGGGACAAGGGAGATCGCCGAGGTGATCGTCGCCGAGCTGCGCGAAAGCGGTCTGACGGCCGATCTGCTGGACGCCGCCGAGGTCGAGGACGTCGAACCGTACGGCGCGGTGATCCTGGGGAGCGCGCTGCACCACCGGCGATGGCGGCCGGAGGCGGTGCGCCTGCTCACCGAGCACGAGGAAGCGCTCCGGAACCGCCCGGTCTGGCTGTTCCACAGCGGGCCCTGCGGCCCGCTCGCCGCGGGCAAACGGGTCAGCCTGCCCGCGGGGGTCGCCCTGCTGGCCGCGCGGATCGACGCCGAGCGCACGGCCACCTTCGGCGGCAAGCTCACGCCGGCCACCGCAAGCGGCCTGTTCTGGAAGATCATGGCGATGGGCCCGTGGGCCGGAGACTTCCGCGACTGGCCGTCGATCCGGGCCTGGGCACGCGATGTCGGCCGGCGCGTGCGTATTCGCGTCACCCTTTGACAGCACAGTTTGATAAGTGTCCTGTTGTAGGGTGTTTCCATGGACAAAAAGTTCACCGCGAAGCTGCTCAAGAGCCCGGAAAAGGGCGGCTGGACGTACGTGATCATGCCCGGCTCCGCCGAGTACTTCGGCACCAAAGGGCTGGTGAAGGTGCGCGGCACCATCGACGGACATCCGTTCCGGAGTTCGTTCATGGCACTCGGCGACGGCACCCACAAACTCCCGGTGAAGGCCGACGTGCGCAAGGCGATCGGCAAGGGAGAGGGTGACACGGTCGACGTCGTCCTGCTCGAACGGCTAGAGGGCTGAGTGGCCGCGGACTGGAAGCCTTCCCCGGTCATCAAGATCTACGAGGCGCTCGGCGCGGTGGCCGACGGGCGGGTCGAGATCGACGGTGACACGGCGCGTGTCGCGTCGTCGGACAAGGCGAAGACGTACGACGTCCGCCACGATCCGGCCGCGGGCTCGATCACGGCCAACGACAACGGGTCCTACTGGCAGGGATACCTCGGATATCCGGGTATCGCGTACTTGATGGTACGCGGCGTGCTGACCTACGACAGCGGCCTCGCCGTCGAGTTGGCAGGCGTGCCGTGGAAGGAACTCGCCACCCAGTACCGGAACGACTGGGCGAAGGTCGAGAAGCACGTCCGCGACGATCTGTCCGGCCGGGGCGTGGACCTGGACCGGTTCGACGCCGGGCTCGTGGACATTTCGGAACAGTTGGAGAAGTTGGCGCTCAGCAAGCTTTCCCCACGGTTGCGCCCGCCGAAGTCGTGAGTGGTAAGGACGGTTAGAACCGTCCTTACCACTCACGAGACCCATGTTCAGCCGCAGTGTTCCGAAGGGCTGTCGTACTTCGTCCCGCCCGCGGAACCGCCCCACTTCACGCATTTGTCCGCCGCGGCCGCCCGGACCGGACCGGCGAACCACGAGAACGACCCGGAGTCGGTGAGCCGGGCCGACCCCTGGACCTCGAGGTAGGCCGACGTCGCGGTCGCGGTGCCCGCGGACGCGCTCTTCATCGTGCTGACGCAGTTCTGTCCGTTGGAAGCGTTGTAGGACAGGTAAACCGTGCCCGCCGTCCCGAGCGGCGCCGAGTCGATCACGCCGTATCCGCTGCCGCACGCCGGGGCGCCGAGCGTCGCCTCGGTGACGGTCGAGAAGCGGATGGTCTCGTTGGCGTTCCCCGCCGGGCCCGCTTCGTACAGCACGCCGACCGAACCCGACGACAGCTGGACCATGTCGGAGTACGCGGCGTCGCCGCTCCACACCAGTGTTCCGGCGGAGTTGCCCTGCCAGTTCGCGCCTTCGTCGAACGACGAGCGCACGACGAGTTCCTTGCGGCGGTCGCAGACCGACGGTGCGGCGAACAGGATCCGGTTGTACTTGCCCGCCTTGTCGGTCGCGGTCATCCGCGCGGTCGAGGCCTGCACGACCGGGGTGATCAAGTCCTCCTCGAAGGTGAACTTCGTCGAGAAGCTCGCCCCGCCATCGGAACTGAGGGCGTACGCGCGGTTCTTCGCTCCACCGCTCAAGCACTTGTCACCGTTGTTGGCCTGGTTGCGCGCCGCGGCGTAGACCCGGCCGTCGAGCAGTTCGGTGACGCTGATCTCCTGCGGGTTCAAGGTCGCCGCCGGGCTGTCGGTGGCGCCGCGCTTCCAGGTGACGCCCTGGTCATCGCTGTAGATGAGCGCACCGCTGTTCTTGCCGCCGGTGGTGTAGCTCATCCCGGCGACGATCCGGCCGGCGTGCGCGCCGCGCGTCAGCACGATGCCGTGTGACGGGCCGGTCGCGAGCCACTCCGGCGCGGTGGCGAACCCGAGTTGCGTGGTGAGCACCTTGGGCGCGGCCCAGGTCTTGCCGTGGTCGTCGCTGATCGAGACGCGCGGAATCCGGTTGCAGTCGGGGTTCTTGGCGCATTCCATCACCGAGAGCAGCACGATCCGCCCGGTGGAGGGGATCACGATCGGCGTCGGGTTTCCTTTGGTGTCACCGAAACCTTCGATGACGACCTTCGAGGCGCTCCAGCTCTTCCCGTTGTCGGCCGAGCGTTTCACGACGAGATCGATGTCGCCGCGGTCGTTGCAGAAGCTGGCGCCGCCCTTGCGCCCTTCGGCGAACGCGAGCAGTTCGCCGTTGTTCGCCTTGACGACGGCGGGGATTCTGAAACAGTCGTAACCTTCTGTTTTCTCTTTGTACACCACTGTGTTTCCCACGGCGGCGGTCGCGGCCGGCGCGGCGGGGGAGGCGCCGACCGCCGCGATGGCGACGAGGGCCACGAAAAGGCCCTGTGCGACGCGAGAGATCTTCACGGGAATGCTCCGTCCTGGATCGTGTTCCGGGTGACGGGACATCAGAGTCCTTCCCGGTCGTACAAGGCGCGTACAACCCGGTTTCGCGTTCTGTGTCAGGTGACGCAGAACGAGAGGCCGTTCCCTGTCAAAGTTCCTTCAGCCGGCCACGGCGCGACATCGGAAGGGGAGGGCCGCATGAAGGTGATCGATCTCGAGGGGCGTCAGTGGGAGATCATTCGCCGTTTCGCGCCGTGGCGCCGGTGGGTTCAGCCGTTCGCGTTCCTCAAAGGTGGCTACCGGCACTACAAGATCACCGCGGACTGGACGCTGTATCTGAAGGACCTGCCCAACGACGACCCCGAGGACAGGCCCGTGAACAAGGCGGCCGTCGGACTGCTCGGCGTGCTGGTCTTCCTGGAAGCGCTCGTCGAGATCCCGTTCTATCTGCTCTTCGGGCTGTTGCTGGTGCCGGTTCGGCTGCTGGAGATGCTGGGTCAAGGCATCGCGGGATCCGTCGCACAGGCCGTCCGGTGGTTCCGGAAGGCGCCGGAGCGGGTCGACGTCGCCGGTTGGAACAAAGACCGGACCGGCCTTGTCTCGCTGGCGATCCTCAAGGTCCACCGCGATCTCGCCGACCCGTTGACCACCGAACTGCGCGCCCTGTTCCGCGACCGGATCATGTTCGATCCGGGTGACCCCGCGGTGCGTGAAGTACTCGACCGTTTCGACGTGCGAGTGGAGAAGCACCGCACCCTGCTCCGCCGCCGGACTGCGGGAATCGCCGCATGACGGCGTGCGATCTGTGTCAGGATCCGGTCACCGGTGAGGGGGAATGCGATGCGGGTGACCGATACCGACGGCGGCGAGTGGCTGATCGTGCACCGGTTCGCGCCCTGGCTGCGCCGGATCCGCCCGCTCGCCATCGTCACCGAGAGCGAGAGCTACCGGGAAGTGTCGTTCACCCGGCTCCGCGGCAGGCCCGCCGCAGGGAAACGCCCTGGCTTCGAGAACTGGCTGATGCTGGGATTCGCCGTCGCGCAGGCGGCCGGGCTGGCGCTGATCCTGTCCCCGGTCATCCTCGCGGAGCTGGTGGTCTGGGCGGCGGCGGGCGCCTTCCTCTGGCTGGCGAGGCTCACCGGCCTCATCCGGGCCCGGATCGACCTCATCGCGCCGCCACCGGCCGTGCGCAGCCTCGCGCCGGTGCGGGTGCTGCTGGTGCCGGGGAGCGCCGCGGCCAGGCTCAGCCGCGAGCTCGGCGACCTGATCGGGACCACGCCGGACTTCGACCCGGAGAACGAGCCGCGCGTGCGGAAACTGTTCTCCGCCACCGGAGCGCGGGTGGAGCGGCATTTCGGCCTGCCGTGGCGGCTCAGCGATCGTCGGGTGCGAGCTGCCTGAGGTCCTTCAGGCTCCGGATGACCAGCCGCTGGCGCCCGGTGCTGAGCAGTCCGTCGGTGCGCAGGGTCCGCAGCGTCCGCGCGACGGCCTCCCGCGACGCGGACGCGAGTCCCGCGAGATCCTGCTGGCTGATCCGCAGCGCGATCAGGGTGCCGTCGGGGACGGGGACGCCGTACCGCTCGGCGAGATCGACCAGGATCGCGGCGATGCGTTCGGCGGCGGTGCTGTCGCCGAATTCGGTACGGCGAGAGTTGGCGTAGCGCAGGCGGGAGGTGATGATCCGGAGCAGGACGACGGAGATGCCGGCGTGTTCGCGGAGCACGGAGTTGAACGCCCGCGAGGACAGCCACAGCCCGGTGACCGGTTCGACGGCGATCGCCGTCGCCGAGCGCAGGCTGCCGTCCATCGACGCCATCTCGCCGATGATGTCGCCCGGATCGCGGACGGCGAGCACGGCGTCGTAGCCGCCGGTGGACACCGACGTGATCTTGACCCGCCCGGTCATCAGGATCAGCACCCAGTCCGACCGGTCGCCCTCGCGGATGATCACCGTCCCGGCGGGGTACCGACGCAGCTCGGCCTCGGCGCGCAACGCCTTGCGCTGGCCGTCGTCGAGCAGTTCCCAGAGCCTGCCGGGTGAATCGTGCGGCTCCGCCGCCGGCTGTGTCATGCCTGTTCTTCGCCTCCGTGCGCGATGGTACGAGCACGGGCCACCTGCCGCTCGGGCAGGGCTAACCCTCGATCTCTTGGTATGCCTGGGAAAGGCGTTGGATCCCGTCCCGTACCTGCGCGCCGGTCGCGGTGCTGACGTAGCTCAGGCGCAGATAGGGCCCCGGCGCCTCGGCCGCGAAGTAGAGCCTGCCGGGCGTGACCGCTACTCCGGCGCGGAAAGCGGCGCTGGTCAAAGCGACTTCGTCGGCGAAACCGGGCAGAGGCTGCCACAGGTGATATCCACCGGTCGGGACCGGGACGGCGCGCCAGGAGGGCAGGAACTCCCGAAGTGCCGAGACTGCGATGTCACGGCGTTCGCGCAGCGCGACGGCGAGGGTCCGCAGATGGCGTGTCCACGCGGGGGAACTCACCAGCTCGAGGGCGGTTTCCTGTAGCGGCCGCGGGACGAAGAAGCTCTCGACGGCGTGGAGTCCGCGCAGCCGTTCCAGTGCCGGGCCGCGGGCGGCCAGCGCGCTGATCCGCAGGCTCGGTGACGCCGGTTTCGTGAGCGACCGGATGTGCACCACGACACCGTCGGGATCGTCGGCCACCAGCGGCGGCGGGGGAGCGGGGCTGCCGGGGTGCGCCATCAGGCGCGCGAAGTCGTCCTCGATGACGAAAGCGCCCGCGTCACGGGCGATCCGCAGGACCTCGGCCCGGCGTTCGGCGCACAGCACCGCGCCGGTCGGGTTCTGGAAGGCGGGCTGGCAGACGAACAGGCGGGCGCCGGTGTCGCGGAAGGCGTCGGCGAGCAGTTCGGGCCGGACGCCGTCGCGGTCGATCGGCACCGGTACCGGCCGCAGGCCCGAAGCCCTCGCGATGGCCAGCATCCCCGGGTACGTCGGCGATTCCACCAGTATCGGCGCGCCGGGGGCGCCGAGCGCGCGCAACGCCGTGGTCAGTGCGCTCTGCCCACCCGCGGTGACCAGCACGTTCTCGACGTTCACCGGGCTGCCGATGTCGCGGGCGAACCAGGCCCGCAGTTCGGGCAGGCCGCAGATCGGCGGCCGGGTCCACGCGCCAGGACGGCGTCCGGCGCGGGCCGACGCCGTCGCGAGTTCGCGTTCCGGATGGAGACTCGGATGCGTGTAGCCGCCGTTGAGATCGATGACGCCCGACGGCGGGTCGCTCAGCGCGGCGAGCACTCCGGTCGCGTCGATCGCGCGGATCCCGGTCTGTGAGCTCAGCGCCACCTCCTGCCACGAGACGTCGCCGGTCACCGCGACCTCGCGTGGCGGCGGGGCGCGGAAGACGCCGGCGCCGGGACGGCTGGTCACCAGGCCTTCCGCGGCCAGCGCGGCGATGGCGCGCGACACCGTCACCGGGCTCACCTTCAGCTGCCGGACGAGTTCGCGGCTGGACGGGAGCTTTCCTTCGATCGGATAGCGCTCAAGCTCGGACCGCAGCTGGGTGACCAGGCTGGTGACACTGCTACCATCGGACATGAGACTGGATGATAGCGCTATCGCGGACCGGACAGTAGCGGTCCGCTCCGGGACCGTGCTGGCGGCGCTGGGTGTCTTCGCCTTCTCCTTCACGTTCCCCGCCACCGTCTGGGCGCTCAAGGGCTTCGGCCCGTGGACCGCCACCGGCGCGCGCTGCGTGCTGGCCGCGCTGGTCGCCGCCGCCATCCTCCGCGCGTTCCGGGTCCCGTTGCCGAAGCGCGAGCAGTGGCGAGGCCTGGCCGTGGTCGCGATCGGCTGCGTCCTCGGGTTCCCCACCCTGACCACGCTCGCCCTGCAGACCTCGTCGACGGCGCATTCCGCGGTGGTGATCGGGATGCTGCCGCTGGCCACCGCCGTCGTCTCGTCGAGGCTGACCGGGCACCGGCCGTCCCGCCGGTTCTGGCTCGCCGCCGCGGTGGGCGCGCTCGCGGTGGTCGTGTTCACCGTGAGCCAGAGCGGCGGCGGACTGTCCACAGCGGACCTGTTCCTGTTCGCCGCGCTTCTGCTGTGCGCGTTCGGATACGCCGAAGGCGGCAGGCTGGCCAGGGAGATGCCGGGCTGGCAGGTGATCGCCTGGGCGCTCGTCCTCGCGCTGCCGGTCACCGCCGCGCTCACCGTCTTCGGCGCGGCGACCGAACCGCTGCACCTCGGCGGCGAGGCGATCGTCGGCTTGCTGTACGTCGCGCTCATCTCGCAGTTCGGCGGGTTCTTCGTCTGGTACCGCGGAATGGCCGAGATCGGTGTCACGCGGGCGAGCCAGTTGCAGCTGGCCCAGCCGCTGCTGACGCTGATCTGGGCGGTCCTGCTGCTCGGTGAGCACCTTCCCGCGGCCGCGCCGGTGACGGCGTTGATCGTGGTCGCCTGCATCGTGGTGACCCAGCGGTCCCGGAGTTAGCTCCACGGCCACGTCGCGATTCCGCCAGACCGCGGTGTCCGCGCGGTGATGGGCTGGGGCACATGATCGCCCCGACCCTCGACACCACCGCCCGGACCCCGCTGAAGGGATGGCTCGCCGTCCTCGCGGTGACGCTGGGGATCTTCTCCCTCGTCACCACGGAGATCCTGCCGATCGGCCTCCTGACCCCGATCGGCGAGGACTTCCGGATCACGCCGGGGACGGCGGGCCTGACCATGACCCTGCCCGGATTCCTCGCCGCGCTCGCCGCACCGGCCGTCACCGTCGCCGCGGGCCGGATCGACCGGCGCGCCCTGCTGTGCGCGCTGATGGTGGTGCTGGCCCTCGCCGACGTCCTCGCGGCCACCGCGCCGGCCTACTGGGCGGTGCTCGTCTCGCGAGTACTGGTCGGACTGGTGATCGGTGCGTTCTGGGCGATCGGTTCCGGGCTCGCCGCGCGGCTCGTCGGTCCCGCACGCGCGGGTACGGCGACCGCGGTGATCTTCTCCGCCGTGCCGCTCGGCTCCGTTCTGGGAGTTCCGGCGGGGACGTTCGTCGGCGAACTCTTCGGCTGGCGGGCGGCCTTCGCCGTGATGGCCGTCTTCACGTTCGGCGTCCTCGCCGCACTGGCCCTCACACTGCCTCCGTTGCCGCCCGTGGGCACGACCCGGCTCGACGTCCTGCGCGAACTGACCCGCGGCCGGGCGACCCGGCTCGGGCTGCTCGTCACGGTGCTGGTCGTGCTCGCCCACTTCGGGACCTACACCTACGTCACGCCGCTCCTGCGCCAGGTGACGCAGGTGAGCCCGGAGCTGATCACCGTCTTCCTGCTCGTCTACGGCACCGCCGGGATCGCGGGCAACTTCGTCGCGGGCGCGGCGATCGCCCACGATCTGCGGCTCACCTTTCTCGCCGCCGCGGGCTTGATCGGTCTCGCGACACTCGCGTTGCCGTTCCTCGGCGACTCGAAAGGGTCCGCGCTCGCCCTGCTGGTCGTCTGGGGCTTCGCCTACGGCGCGGTCCCGGTCTGCTCGGGAACGTGGTTCGCGAGGGCGGCACCGCGGGCGCCCGAAGCGGCGTCGGTGCTGTTCACCTCGTCGTTCCAGGCGACCCTCTCGGCGGGCGCGCTCCTCGGCGGGATCGTCGTCGACTCGGTCTCCGTCCCGGCCGTGATGGTCGCCGGCGGGGTGGTCGCGCTGCTCGCCGTGGCCGTCCTCAGCCGAGCACGGTCAGCGTGACCAGCGCGGTGGTCCCGACCAGCAGGGTGGAGAGCAGGCCGAGCACCAGGGCGCGGCCCCCGGTGCGGACGAGCGTGCCGATCCGCACCGCGCAGCCGAGCCCGAACAGCGCCCCGGCCAGCAGCAGCGTGCAGGCGACCTTGGCGACGTCGAGCGCGAAACCCGGCACGATCCCGGTGCTGCGCACGGCGGCCATCGCCAGGAAACCGAGGACGAACAGCGGGACCAGCGGCGGCCGCTTCCCGTCGGCGGGACGGTGGCGTTCGGCCACGCCGACCGCCGCGACCATCGGGGCCAGCAGGACCACCCGGCTGAGCTTGATCACGATGGCGACCGCGATGGCGGCACCGCCCGCGGGGGTGGCCGCGGCGACGACCTGCGCGACCTCGTGCACGCTGAGCCCGGCCCATTCGCCGATCCGGACCGCGTCGAGGCGCAGCCAGCCGCCGAGCAGCGGGACGGCCGCGATGGCGAGCCCGCCGTAGAAGGTGACCAGCGCGACCGCGGTCGCGACGTCGGAGTCCTCCCGTTTGACGACGCCTTCCATCGCGGCGATGGCGGACGCCCCGCAGATCGAGAACCCGGTCGCGACCAGCATCGCCAGGCCCCGCGGCACCCCGAGGAGCCTGCCGAGGCCGATCGTGCCGAGGAACGTGATGCCGACCGTGAGCACGACGGCGAGCAGGGTGCCGGGGCCCAGCGCGAGGACCGACGGGAGCGAAAGCTGCAGGCCCAGCAGCACGACACCGGCGCGAAGCAGCTTCTTGGTGACTCCGGAGATCGCTTTCCGGGTCTCGTCCGACAACGACGGCAGCGAGCCGGTGAGGATGCCGAGCACGACGGCGATGGTGAGCGCGCTGACGACCGGGACCGCGGTGCCGACCAGGTACGCGGCGGCCACTCCGGCGCCGGTGATGGTCAGCGCGGTCAAGTAGGGCCTCGTCGGTCTCACGTGCGTCTTGCTCATGGTTCGAGCCTCGCCCGGCCGGGGTGGCCTCGGTAGCCGGGACTACCAGGGGTAGGTCATAGACTTGGGCTATGACCACACCCGATCTGGACTCCCTGCGCCTGCTGGTCCTCGTGGACGAACTCGGCAGCATCGGGCAGGCCGCGACCAGGCTCGGGATCGCGCAGCCGTCGGCGAGCAAACGACTGTCCACAGTCGAGCGACGGCTCGGACTGGTGCTGGTCGACCGGACGCGGCGGGGTTCCGCGCTGACTCCCGACGGCCAGGTCATCGCGGGCTGGGCTCGTCGTGTGCTGTCCGAACTCGACGGCCTCCTCGACGGCGCCGAAGCCCTGCGCACCCAGCACGAGGCGCAACTGCGGGTCGCCGCGAGCATGACGCTGGCCGAGTATCTGGTGCCGGGCTGGATCGGCGAGCTCAAACGCGGGAACCCCGGACTGTACCTCGGTCTGGAGGTCACCAATTCCGATCAGGCCGCCGAACTGGCGCGGGAGGGCAAGGTCGACCTCGGGTTCGTCGAGTCGCCCGGCTCGTTGCCCGGCCTTGCGTCGAAGCGGGTGGCCACCGATCACCTGGTCCTCGTCGTACCCGGAAGCCATCCGTGGGCCCGCAAGCGCCGGCCCGTGACCGCGGCCGAGCTGGCGATCACGCCACTCGTGGTCCGCGAACCGGGTTCCGGGACCAGGGAGACCGTGGACACCGCGCTGCGCAAGGCCGGTGTCGGTCCGGCGAAACCGTTGCTGGAACTGGGTTCCGCCTCCGCGGTCTGCAACGCGGTGATCGCGGGCGCCGGTCCGGCGGTGATCAGTGAACTCGCCATCGTCCGGGACGTCGCCGACAGCAGGCTCGTCCCGGTCGCCGTCGAGGGTGTCGACTTCGGCCGGGAACTGCGGGCGGTGTGGCCCGCCGGGCGGCGGCTGGCCGGTCCGGCCGCCGCGCTGCTGGCCATCGCGGTGCGGAATGCGAAATCCCGCTGAGTCCTTTCACGTTTATCCGTGAACGGTCCGTTAATCGCGCGTGATACCGAAAGCGCCGCCGGGGTGATACCGACGATAGGGCGAATCGTCGGCAATTCCCCGGAATGGCGGTGGACCACCATTTCCGGTGGTACCGGCTAAAGCGGAATGGTGAACTCCGGGTAACAGGCCGGATGGCGTATCGGGTGTTGGGACACCTGGTCGTTGACGGTTCTTCCCTGCTACTGCGGGAAAACCGCGCGTCATGGATGTCCGCCCTGTATCCGGAACGCTAATTTTTCGCGACGATCCTCGCGTTTCGCAGGTCGGCGTACCGCCATCCGGTTCCTGTGACCGGAAACCCTACTGTCGAGTATTGACGTGAAGGCCCGCCTGCGTTTAAGTACGCCCGGTAACCAAATCACTCTTCCGTGTGCTCGGAGGCTTCCCGTGGGTAAGTCGATTCGTGGCTCCGACGCTGCCTCGACGTCGACCGGTGCGGCGGATCTGCTCATCGCGGTGCATCCCTTCGGTGTGCCCTCCGCGCGGTTCGCCGCTGCGGCGACGCGTGCTGGTGCGCTCGGCGTCCTGGACCTGACCAGCGGAAACCGGGCCGCGCGCGAAGAACTGGACTTGGCGGAGACCTGGCTCGAAACCGGTTTCGGTGTCCGCGTCGCGGGACCGGCGGAGCTTCCTGAGGCGGCGCACACGGTTCTGCTCGCCGCGGGCATCCCACTGTCTACTGTGGACTTCGGTGACCGGCGGGTACTCGCCGAAGTCACCAGCCGGGACGAAGCCGTACGAGCCGTCGCCGCCGGAGCGGACGGTCTCGTCGCCCGAGGTCACGAGGCGGGCGGGCGGATCGGCGAACTCGGCACCTTCGTCTTCCTGCAGCAGTTGCTGGCCGACCCGGCGATCGGCGTCCCGATCTGGGCGTACGGCGGGATAGGCGTGCATACGGCGGCCGCCGCGGTCGCCGGTGGCGCCGCCGGTGTCGTGCTCGACACCGGGTTCGCGCTGCTCCCCGAAGCGGAACTCCCGTCGGACGTCACGATGGCCCTGGAAAGTCTCGATGGTTCCGAGACCATTGTGGACGGCGGAAGACGTGCTCTCCGCCGACGTCCGGACCTGGAAGTGGGGCAGGACGCGTTCCTGCCCCAGCGTTTCCGCGACACCTGGGGAACGCTCCCGGCCGCGATCCGGGCCGTCCACGCGTCGATCACCGGTGGCCTCACCGCTTCCGGCGGTGTCCTGCCACTCGCGCAGGGGCCGATGACGCGGGTCAGCGATCAGCCCGAATTCGCCGGAGCCGTCGCCGCCGGGGGAGCGCTGCCGTTCCTGGCGCTGGCGTTGTCCGGGCCCGCGCAGACTCGCGAGATGCTCGAAAAGACCAAGGCGACGCTGGGTGACGCGCCCTGGGGCGTCGGCGTCCTCGGGTTCGCCGCCGACGAGGTCCGTGCCGCGCAACTGGAGGTGATCCGCGAGGTCCGGCCGAGTCACGCGATCATCGCCGGAGGCCGCCCGGCGCAGGCGAAGGTGCTGGAAGACGCCGGTATCTCGACGTTCCTGCACGTCCCGTCACCGGGACTGCTGCGCCAGTTCCTCGAAGCGGGGGCGCGCAAATTCGTCTTCGAAGGTGCCGAATGCGGCGGGCACGTCGGCCCGAGGGCCAGTTTTCCGTTGTGGGAAGCCCAGATCGGCGTGCTTCTCGAGTACGCGGGCGAGATCGAGGTGTACTTCGCGGGTGGAGTGCACGACGAGCGGTCGGCCGCGATGGTCGCCGCGGCCGCGGCGCCGCTGACCCGGCTCGGCGCGACCGTCGGCCTCCTGATGGGCACGGCGTACCTGTTCACCGAAGAGGCCGTCCGCGCGGGCGCCGTCCTGCCGTTGTTCCAGCGCCAGGTCGTCGAAGCCACGCGTACCGAGCTGCTGGAGACCGCTCCGGGCCACGCGACGCGGTGTGTACGTTCGGCCTTCACGACCGAGTACGCGGAGCTCAAACGCGAGTTGAAGGACCGGGCAGTGCCGGACCGTGCGGCGTGGGAGCGGCTTGAGAAGCTCAACGTCGGACGGCTTCGCCTGGCCAGCAAGGGAATCGAGCGGATCGGAGACGCGCTGAGCCCGGTCGCCGAAGACCGGCAGCTCGCCGAGGGCATGTTCATGGCGGGCGACGTCGCGGTCCTCCGCTCCGAGGTCACCACGATCGCCCGGTTGCACGAGGCCGTCGGTCCCGGGGCGCTGGCGTTCCTCGAAGCCCGCGCGGCCGAACTGCTCGGCGAGCGGGACGACGAGCCCGCCCCGGAACCGCTCGACATCGCCATCGTGGGGATGGCCTGCGTGTTCCCGCAGGCAGGCGATCTCCCGTCGTTCTGGGCGAACATCCTGTCCGGAGTGGACGCGGTCACCGAGGTCCCGGCCCAGCGCTGGGATCCGTCGCTCTACTACGCGCCCGGTGGCGACGGCGAGAAGACGCCGTCGCGTTGGGGCGGCTTCCTGCCGGAGATCCCGTTCGACCCGCTCGACCACGGCATCCCGCCCGCGTCGCTCGCGAGTATCGAACCCGTCCAGCTGCTGGCACTGGAAGTGTCGAGGCGGGCGCTCGCCGACGCCGGTTACGCCGAACGTGCCTTCGACCGGTCCCGCACGTCGGTGATCTTCGGCGCGGAGGCCGGGAGTGACCTGTCCAACGCGATGACCCTGCGGACCGTACTCCCGTCCTACCTCGGCGAACTCCCGGCCGAACTCGACCGCCAGCTGCCGCGCCTCACCGAGGACTCGTTCCCCGGCGTACTCGCCAACGTCATCGCGGGCCGGATCGCGAACCGGCTCGACCTCGGCGGCGCGAACTACACGGTCGACGCGGCGTGCGCGTCGTCGCTGACCGCCGTCGACGCCGCCTGCAAGGAACTCGTCGCCGGTACCAGCGACCTCGTCCTGTGCGGTGGCGCCGACCTGCACAACGGCATCAACGACTACCTGCTGTTCTCCTCGGTGCACGCGCTCTCCCCGTCCGGCCGCTCGGCCACCTTCGACGGCGGCGCCGACGGGATCGCGCTGGGCGAGGGCGTCGGATGCGTCGTCCTGAAGCGGCTCGCGGACGCCGAACGCGACGGCGATCGGGTCTACGCCGTCATCAAGGGTGTCGGCAGCGCCAGCGACGGCCGGGCGCTCGGGCTCACCGCGCCCCGGCCCGAGGGCCAGCACAACGCGCTGACCAGGGCGTATCGCAACGCCGGGATCTCGCCGTCGCGCGTCGGGCTCGTCGAAGCGCACGGCACCGGCACCGTCGTCGGCGACCGCACCGAACTCGGCACCCTCACCCAGGTCTTCACCGAGGCGGGCGCCGAACCCGGCCGGTGCGCGCTCGGTTCGGTGAAATCCCAGATCGGCCACACGAAATGCGCCGCCGGGCTGGCCGGGCTGATCAAGGCGAGCCTCGCGCTGCACACCGGTGTCAAACCGCCGACGCTGCAACTGGAGCGGCCGAATCCCGCGTGGGATCCGGTGAGCAGCCCGTTCGCGTTCCACACCGAAGCGCGGCCGTGGGCCGAGGACGAGCGCATCGCAGGGGTGAGCGCCTTCGGCTTCGGCGGCACCAACTTCCACGTGGTCCTCACCGCCCACGAAGGCGCCGTCCCGCCCGCGAAGACCCTCGACGAATGGCCCGCGGAACTCTTCCTGTTCGCGGGCAAGGACGAGGCGACCGCGATCAAGGCCGCACAGGATCTGCTCGCCGCCACCGGCGAGGGCTGGCACCTGCGTGATCTGGCGCTGGCCGCCTCTCGCCGGGCGGAAGGACGGGGTGGCCGTACGAGGTTCGCCGTCCTCGCGTCCACTGTGGACGAACTGGCTGCCTTGCTCCGCCGGGCCATCGCGGGGGATCGGGACGAGAACGCGGGGATCTTCGCCGCCGACGGCGAACCGGCGGGCGAGATCGCGTTCCTCTTCCCCGGCCAGGGCAGCCAGCGACCCGGGATGTTCGCGGACCTGTTCGTCGCGTTCCCCGAACTGCGGCGCTACCTCGCACGCGCGGGGAGCACGGTCGACGCCCTGTTCCCGCCCGCCGCGTTCGACGAGGCCGAACGCGAGGCCCAGCTCGCCCGGCTGACCGACACCCGGGCCGCGCAACCCGCGCTCGGGATCGTGGGCCTCGCCGCGCACCATCTGCTGGGGAGGGCCGGGGTACGGCCCTCGATGGTCGCGGGCCACAGTTACGGCGAACTGGTCGCGCTGACCGCCGCGGGCGCGCTGAGTTCGGTGTCCCTGCTCGCGTGCAGCCGGGCGCGGGCGGAGGCGATCCTCGGTGCGACCGGCGGCGGCGATCCGGGAACGATGGCGGCCGTCGCCGCGAGCGCCGACGACGTCACCGCCGCGCTCGTCGCCGAGGGCCTCGAGGAAACCGTCGTCCTCGCCAACCGGAATTCGCCGAAGCAGACGGTGATCTCCGGCCCGACCACCGCCGTCGGCGTTGCCGTGGAACGGTTGCGGGATCGCGGGGCCGGGGTCAAGACGCTCCCGGTCGCCTGCGCGTTCCACAGCCCACTGGTCGCCCCGGCGGAGACGGAGTTCGCCCGCGTGCTCGACACCGTCCCGGTCACCGGACCGGAGATCCCGGTATGGGCCAACCGGACGGCAGGCACCTACCCGTCGTCGCCGGACGGGATTCGCGCCGAACTGGCCGCGCAGATCGGCGCGCCGGTGCGGTTCGCGGACCAGATCGAGGCCATGTACGAGGCGGGCGCCCGGACGTTCGTCGAAGCGGGTCCCGGATCCGTCCTCACCCGGCTCGCCGCCGCCGTTCTCGACGGCCGTCCACATCGGACGGTCACCTTCGAGAGCGGCCGCCGCACCGGGATCCCCGGTTTCCTCGCCGCCCTGGCCAGGCTGGCGGTCGCGGGCGTGGACGTCCGCACCGGCAGGCTGTTCACCGGGCGCGCGTGCACGGACGCGCTGTCCGCGCGGCCGCCGAAGAAGGCGGGCTGGACCGTCGACGGACAGCTCGTCCGCACCGCCGACGGCCGGATCCCCGCCGCGGCACTGCATCCAGCCCAGCGAATCCCCACGGAGGCGATCTTGACATCCCGGCCCGGCACCGACGGCGGTGAGGCGCTCATCTCGGAGTTCCTCCGCACCAGTCGTGAGATGATCGCCGCGCAACGGGACGTCCTGCTCGGCTATTTCGGCACGGACCCCGGCGTCCGCCCGGCCGCACCCGCCGCCCTCCCTGCCCTCCCCGCTCTCGCCACGTCGCCCGAGCCGGTACCCGAGCCCGTTCGCGCCGGGATCGCTCCCGAACGTTCGGTGTTCGACGTCGTCGTCGAGGTGATCGGGGAGCGGACCGGCTATCCGGTCGACATGATCGAGCCCGATCTGGACCTGGAAGCCGACCTGAGCGTCGACTCGATCAAACGCGCCGAGATCGCCGGCGAGCTGGCGACCCGGCTGGGCCTCACCGGCGGTGATCCCGAGGAACTGGCCAAGGCCAGGACCGCGGCCGCCCTCGCGGACCTGATCACCGGCGGCGGCACCGAAGCCGCCCCGCCCGCCGTCGAGACCGATGCCGTCGTGGTGGCGCCGAAGCGCTATCTGATGCGGGAGTTCGACCTCGCCGACGCCGTCCCCGCCGACGAGGAACTCGCCGGGCTCCGCTTCGCCGTCGTCGGCGAAGGCCAGGTCGCGGAGATGCTCGTCGCCCGGCTCACCGGATACGGTGCGGAAACCGAACTGGTCCACGGAGTGCCGGAGCACGGCGCGGACGGGGTGTTCCACCTGTCACCGTCCTTCCCGGACGATTTCCCGCTGTACCAGGCCGTTCTGGCGCGCGGGCCGCGCTGGCTCATCGCGAACGGTCCCGTCGACGGCGCCCGGGGCTTCTTCCGCACGGTGGCCAGGGAGTACCCGGACACAGTCGCCCGCGTGGTCGAGCAGCACCCGGAATCCACTGTGGATGAACAGGTCGAGACCCTGCTCGCGGAGCTGTCCACCGGGGATTGGGAACCGGTCGTCTTCCGCCGTGACGGCGCGCGCCGCGGGTTGAGGATGACCGAAGAAGGTCTCGGCCTGCTCGGCAGCACGGGGGCCGGTCCGGCGGGCGACGGGACCGCCGAAGCCGAAGCGCTCGGCCTGGACCGGGATTCGGTCGTGCTCCTCGTCGGCGGGGCGAAGGGCATCACCGCCAGGCTGGCCACCACGCTCGCTTCGGCGTCGCGATGCCGGATCGAGCTGTTCGGCCGCACGGCCGTGCCCATCGAGGGCGAGGAACCGGACATCGCCACGGCGAAGACGACGGCTGAACTGCGCGCGGCCCTGATCGGGAGCGGGCTGGCCAAACCGGCCGAGATCGAGCGGACCATCCGGATCATCGAGGCCGAACGGGAGGTCCGCGGCACGCTGCGGCGGATCGGCGCCCTCGGCAGCCCGGTGCGCTACCACTCGGTGGACATGCTCGACGCGGAGGCCGTGCATCGCGCGGTCAAGGAGATCCACGCCGAGCACGGCCGGATCGACGGCATCGTCTACGCGGCGGGCGTCATCGAGGACAAGCTGATCGCGGACAAGGATCCGGCGTCGTTCAACCGCGTCTTCGGCACCAAGGTCGAAGGGGCGAGCACCCTGCTCGCGGCGGCGGGCGAGCTGCCGGAGGCCCCGAAGTTCGCCGTCCTGTTCGGCAGCGTCGCCGCGACGCTGGGCAACCGGGGGCAGTCCGACTACGCGGCCGCGAACGACGCGCTGGAGGCGCTCGGACACCGGTGGGCCACCGTGTACGGACGCCGCGGGCTCACCGTCCACTGGGGACCGTGGGCGCCGACCGGGGTCAACAACGGGATGGTCACCCCGGAACTGATGCGGGACTACGCCCGGCGCGGGATCGAACTGATCGACCCCGAAGAAGGCACGCTGAGCCTGCTGCGCGAACTGGCGTGGGGCGACGAGGACCTCACGGCCGTCACCTACACCGCGTCGGGGTGGTGACCGGTGGCCGAAACACCGCCGATCGCGATCGTCGGGATGTCGGTGCTGTTCCCCGGCGCCCCGGATCTCGAGACCTACTGGCGCAACATCGTCGGCGGGATCGACGCGATCACCGAGGTACCCACGGACCGCTGGGATCCCGCCTTCTACCAGCCTGACGCGGAACCGCGGGCGGATCGGATCTATTGCCGCCGCGGTGGTTTCGTCGGTGAACTGGCCGAAGTGGACGTCACCGGCCTCGGCGTGATGCCGTCGTCGATCCCGGGCACCGAACCCGACCAGCTGATCGCGCTGCGAGTGGCCGCACAGGCCCTCGCCGACGCCGGTGGCGAGCACTGGTTGCCCGCCGACCGGCAGCGGACGGGGGTCATCCTCGGCCGCGGCGGTTATCTCACCCCCGGCCTGGTGCGGCTCGACCAGCGGGTCCGGACGGCCACCCAGGTCGTTCGCACCCTCGGTGAACTGATGCCCGAACTGGGCGGCGAGCGGCTGGAGGAACTGCGCCGGGCCTTCACCGACCGGCTCGGCCCCGAAGCTCCTGACGCCGCGATCGGGCTCGTGCCCAACCTCGCCGCCTCCCGCTTGGCGAACCGGCTCGACCTGCGCGGACCCGCGTACACGGTGGACGCAGCCTGCGCCTCTTCGCTCGTCGCCGTCGACCACGCCGTGCGCGAACTGGCGACCGGGCGCTGCGACGTGGTGCTCGCCGGTGGCGTGCACCATTGCCACGACATCACCTTCTGGAGTGTGTTCTCCCAGCTCGGCGCGTTGTCCCGGAGCCAGCGGATCCGGCCGTTCCACCAGGACGCGGACGGGGTGCTGATCGGTGAGGGCACCGGCGTCGTGGTGCTGAAGCGGCTCGCGGACGCCGAACGGGACGGTGACCGGGTCTACGCCGTCGTCACCGGTACCGGCGTGGCCAGTGACGGCCGGACCGCCGGACTGTCCAATCCGGACTCCGCCGGTCAGGTCCGCGCTGTCCGGCAGGCCTGGACCGTGGCGGGAGTCGATCCCGCCACGATCGGGCTCCTGGAAGCGCACGGGACCGCCACGCCCGCGGGCGACGCCGCCGAACTGGCGACGATCGCGGAGGTCTTCGGGCAGGCCGACGAGCCGACGGCGGTGCTCGGTTCGGTCAAGTCGATGATCGGGCACACCATGCCCGCGGCGGGCGTCGCCGGGCTGGTCAAGGCCGCGTTGGCCGTGTACCACGGTGTTCTCCCGCCGACACTGCACTGCGAGCGGCCGCATCCGGCGCTGGCCGCGACCCGGTTCGAGACGCTCGGTACCGCGAAGGCATGGAAGACCGACCACCGGCGGCCGGTGCGGCGGGCCGGGGTCAACGCCTTCGGTTTCGGCGGGATCAACGCCCACGTCGTCCTGGAACAGGCCGCGACGCGGGCGGCGGTCGAGGTCCGCGAACCCGAACGGGTCCTGCGGCTGTCCGCGCCGACGATCGCCGAGATGGGCTGCCTGCTGGAGCGGGACGACCTCTTGAACAGCGGCGACCCCGGCCGCGGCCGGTTCCGGCTCGGCCTCGTCGACCCGACGCCCAAGCGGCTCACCCTGGCCAGGAAGGTGGTCGCGAAGGGCAGACCGTGGCGCGGCCGCAACGACCTCTGGTTCGTCCCGCGACCGCTGCTCGGCGCGGGCCGCGGCAAACTCGCGTTCGTCTTCCCCGGCCTGGAGAACGAATTCGACGCCAACGCCGACGACCTCGCGCGGCATTTCGGCGTGCCCTGGGAATCACCGGACGCCCTCGTCGGCGACGTCGGCAGGCACGGCAAGGGCGTGTTCCAGCTGGGCAGGCTCGTCGACACGGCGCTACGCGGGCTGCGCGTGACCCCGGACGCGCTCGCCGGGCACAGCCTGGGGGAGTGGACCGCCATGGCCGTCGCCGGGATCCACGCCGGAGACGAGGTCGACGCGTTCCTGGCAGGCTTCGACCCGGACGCGCTCAAGGTGCCGGGACTGGCCTTCGCGGTGATCGGCACGGGCGCGCCCGCGGTCTCCGAAGTCCTCAAAGGACAGTCCGAAGTGGTCCTTTCCCACGACAACGCGCCCAACCAGGCGATGATCTGCGGCCCCTCGGAGGCCGTCGATGGCCTCGTGCGCGGCTTCCGTGCCGAGGGAGTGATCTCCCAGGTCTTGCCGTTCCGGTCCGGGTTCCACACCCCGATGCTCGCGCCCTATCTCGGCCCGATCCGTGAGGCGGCCGAGCGCTACACCCTGTATCCGGCGCAACTCCCGGTCTGGTCGGCCACGACGGGAAGGCCCTATCCGGCGGCGGCCGGGGAGGTCCGCGAGCTGTTCGTCCGGCATCTGCTGGAACCGGTGCGGTTCCGCGGTCTCGTCGAGAACATGTACGCGGCCGGGTTCCGCGCGTTCGTGCAGACAGGCGCCGGTCAGCTCGGTTCGCTGATCGGGAACACCCTGCACGACCGCGAACACCTCGTCGTCGCCGCGCATTCCGCGCACCGGTCCGGCCTTCCGCAACTGCTGCGGGTCGCCACCGCGCTGTGGGCCGACGGTGCCGATCCGGCGTTCGAAGTCCTGCCCGGCCAAGGCGGCGGAAAACGCGGCCGGGCGATCCGCCTCGACCTCGGGGGCGCGCTGGTCTCACTCGACGAGAGCGTCCGGCGCGGCTTCCGGCCCGGCGCGGCCAAGACGTCCACTTTGGACAGGATCGGGGAGCGGAACCCGCTGGCAGCCGAGTTCTCCGGGCTGCTGGCCGACACCGCCGGTCTGGCGGCGGAACTGTTCGCCGCCAGACCGGCGCCCCGGATCCGGCCGTTGCGCACCGAACTCCGGATCTCCGTCGAGACGATGCCGTATCTGCTCGACCACTGCTTCTTCAAGCAGCCGCCGGGGGCGGATCCCGCCGACTCGTGGCCGGTCGTCCCCGCCACGACGGTGATCGGGCACCTGATGGACTTCGCCGAACAGGCGGCGCTGGGCAAGCGCGCGGTCGCGCTGGAGGACGTCCGGCTGAACCAATGGATCGCCGCGATCCCCGCGCTGGACGTGCCGGTGACCGTGGTGCCCCAAAGCCGGTCCCGGGTCAGCGTGTCCTTGGGCGAGTACTCGCGGGCCGTCATCGAGCTGGACGACGGATTCCCCGCCGATCCGCCCGCGCCGTGGACGTTCCCCGCCGAGGACGAACGGAAGCCGGACCTGCGCGCCGAACAGCTCTACACCGATCGCTGGATGTTCCACGGCCCGAAGTTCCAGGGTGTCGAGGAACTGGTCGCGGTGGGGGAGCGGCACGTGCGCGGAACCCTGCGGACCCCGGAGGCGCCGGGGGCTCTCCTGGACAACGCCGGTCAGCTGCTCGGGTACTGGATCATGTCGAGGCTTCCCAGCCGCACCACGGTGTTCCCGGTGGGGATGCGGCGGATCCGGTTCTACGGCGAACATCCCGTGCCGGGGGAGTGGCTCGACTGCGTCGTTCGCATCGTCTCGGTCACCGACGCGGAACTCGAAGCGGACGTCCAGCTCATCCGCGGCGGCCGGGTCTGGGCGGAGGTCGAGGGCTGGCGCGATCGCCGGTTCGACAGCAACCCCGCGATCCGCGCGATGGACCGGCGGCCGGAGCGCGCCACGCTGTCGGAAGACCGGCCCGGCGGCTGGGCGCTGGTCCGCGAGCAGTGGCCGGATCTGGCGACGCGGGACCTGATCATGCGCAACGTGCTGGCCGGTGCGGAACGGAAGGACTACGCCGGCCAGCAGCCACGCGGCAAACGGGCGTGGCTGCTCGGCCGGATCGCGGCGAAGGACGCCGTGCGACGGATGCTCTGGCGGGACGGCGAAGGCGACATCTTCCCCGCCGAACTCCGGGTCGGGAACGATCACTCCGGAGCGCCGGTCGTCTCGGGCGCCTACGGCCGCGAGCTGCCGGGCCTCACCGTCTCGATCGCCCATCGGGACGCGCTCGGTGTCGCCATCGCGCGCTCTGGGCCGTGCGGGATCGACGTCGAGGCCGTGGAAGACCGGACCGAGAGCACGCTCGACGCCGCGCTCGGTGAGGCGGAACGAGCGCTGCTGCGCGCGCCAGAAGCCTTGTGGTTCACCAGGTTCTGGGCCGCGAAGGAGGCCGTCGCGAAACGGCTCCGCACCGGCCTGCGCGGTGACCCGCGCGCTTTCGCCGTCGTCGGCGCGGACGGCGGGCGGCTCACCGTGGAGGTGGGCGGTACCCGGTATCCGGTGTGGCACACCACGATCGCCACCCCGGCGAAGGACTACGTCGTGGCTTGGACGGAGAACGAAGATGACCACTGAAACCGTGCCTGCCGAGAGGGTCTTGGCCGACATCGCCGTGATGCTGCGTGAACTGCTCGAGGAATACGGGCTGGACGACGCGGAGATCGGCCGGGACACGAAGTTCCACGACGACCTCGAACTGGAGAGCATCGACCTCGTCACGCTGTCCGGCAGGCTGCGGGACCACTACGGCGACAAGGTCAACTTCGCCGAGTTCATCGCGGACCGCGAACTGGACGAGATCATCGCGCTGACCGTGGGCGAACTGGTCGACCACGTGGTCGCGTCCCTGACCGGGGAGGCTTGAGCATGGCGAAGGTCAAGGTCGGCGCGCTCGACGTCCACGTCCAGCGCCTCGGGCCCTCGGACGACGAAGCGCCGGTCGTGGTGTTCGTCCACGGCCTCCTCACCGACAGCCTGGCGAGCTACTACTTCACCCTCGGGCATACCTTCGCCGAGCAGGGGATCGACGTCGTCATGTACGACCTTCGCGGGCACGGGCGCACCACGCGGCCCGCCACCGGTTACCGGCTGGAGGACTTCGTCGGCGACCTCGACGGCCTGCTCACCGCGCTCGGGATCGACCGGCCGGTACACGTGGTCGGCAACTCGTTCGGCGGCTCGGTCGCCTTCGGGCTCGCGGCTGCACACCCCGAACGCGTCGCGAGCGTCATCGCCATCGAGGCGGAACCACCGGTGCGGGCCTGGCTCGGGCATATGGCCGAAGGGCTGGCCGACGCCGAGAACCGGCTCGCGCACGACGAGGTGATCGGCTGGATCGCGGAGAACCACGGCGCGCACACCGCCCGGTTGTCCAAAGCGGCGTACAAGATCCTGGCGGCCACCACGCTGGCCGAAGACATCCCGCTGAGCCGGACCATCGACGACGACCTCGCGGCGGTGCGCTGCCCGGTGTTCGCGCTGTTCGGCGACCTGTCCGGGCTCGCGGCGCAGGTCCCCGACCTCGAGGCGAACCTCGGCACCTGTCTCACGGTCGTGCTGCCGGATCAGGGACATTCGGTGCTCGTCGAGCGCACGGAGGAGACGTCGGAGCTGATCCTGGGCTGGGTCCGGGAGCACACGCGCGAAACGGTGAGGGCCGAGTAGGTGGGCAGATTCCTCTTCGTCACGCCGCCGCTGACCGGGCACGTGAACCCGGCGGTGGGGGTGGCCGCCGCGCTGTCCGCGCGCGGTCACCAGGTCGCCTGGGCGGGGCAGCCCGAGGTCATCCGATCGCTCGCGGGCGACGGTGCCGAGGTGTTCCCCTGCGCCGTCCCGCGCGGCCTGCCCGAACGCGACGCGAACCTCAAAGGGCCGGCGGCGTTCCGGTTCCTGTGGGAGGAGTTCCTGATCCCGCTGGCCGAGGCGATGGCGCCCGGCGTCCGCGCCGCGATCGGCCGGTTCCGCCCGCAGGTGGTGCTCGCCGACCAGCAGGCCATCGCGGGCGGTCTCGTCGCCGACGGGCTCGGCCTGCCGTGGGTCACCTCCGCGACGACGTCCGCGGAGCTCGTCGACCCCCTGGCCGGGATGCCGAAGGTGGCGGCCTGGCTCGACGACCTCCTCGGCGGCCTGCGCACGCGGATCGACGGCGGCCCGGCCGACCCCAGGATGTCCCCGCACGGCGTACTCGCCTTCACCACCCGGGAACTGCTGGGCCCGGCCACGCTGCCGAAGCGGGTCCGGCTGGTCGGGCCGTCGATCGGTGGCCGCGCGGCCACCGGCGACTTCCCGTGGGACCGGCTCGACCCGTCGGTGCCGACGGTGTTCGTCACCCTCGGGACCGCGAACGCCGACGCCGCCGGGGACTTCCTCGCCGCGGCCGCCCGGGGACTTTCCCGGGTCGGCGGGATCCGGACCGTCATCGCCGATCCCGGTGGTGCCGTAGGGCGTACGGGGGACACGGTGCTCGTGGTGCCGTGGGTGCCCCAGATGGCGCTGCTGGCGCGTGTGGACGCCGTCGTCTGCCACGGCGGGCACAACACCGTCTGTGAAAGCCTGTGGCACGGGGTGCCGCTGGTGGTCGCGCCGATCCGGGACGACCAGCCGATCGTCGCCGGACAGGTCGTCGACGCGGGGGCGGGCGTCCGGGTGCGGTTCGGGCGCCCGAAACCCGAACGGATCGCGACCGCCGTGACCAGGGTGCTGGACGATCCGGCGTACCGTTCGGCCGCCGAGAAGGTGGGCGCCTCGTTCCGGGAGGCGGGCGGCGCCGCGACGGCCGCCGACCACCTGGAGGCTCTACTCCTCTAGCTCTTGAAAAGCGGGCGTGTAGGGACTCTCCTGGAGGGGTACCAGCTTTCCGAAGGTGTGTCCTCGTGCTGGGAGTCGTCGTGACCACAGTGAAGACATCGCCCCGCGCCGCCAAGGGCTTGGCGCTGCCGTACGCGACCCCGGCCTTGTTCGCCTTTTGGCCGACCGAGGGAATGAGGTACCGCGCATGATCCCGATGGACGTCGAGGGGATGGCAGTACTGGCTCCGGAAACGGCACCGGTGATGCTGCTGCGGGAGCGGGAGGGCGAACGCCGCTGGCTGGCGATCACGATCGGCAACCCCGAGGCGAGCGCGGTGGCGCTCGCGCAGGAGAAGATCCGGCTGCCCCGTCCAGGGACGATCGAACTGATCGGCAAGGTGGTCGAGTCCTTCGGGCACCGGGTCACCGGGGTCGAGGTCACCGCGCTGCGGGACGGCATCTTCTTCGCCGACCTGGTACTCGATTCCGGTATCCGCGTCTCGGCCCGGCCGAGCGACGCGGTCGCGATCGGCCTGCGCGCCGGGGTGGTGATCAAGGTGGCGGACTCGGTACTGGAGGTCGCTTCGGTACGGGTCGAGATCGTGGGGTCCGGGCCCGACGCGGAACTGCCGTCGGTGCCCTCGGATCCGGTCGAGCAGGAACGGGAGGTCGAGGAGTTCCGGGCGGCTTTGGACAAGATCGCGCCGGAGGACTTCGGGGAGCCGCCGCCCGACCCGCCCGCTGATCCTTAAGCCCAGAGACGCTATGAAAGGCCCGTTACTTGCAAAATTTGCAAGTAACGGGCCTTTCATAGCACTTGAGGGAGCGGGAGTTACTGCTTCGCCAGGCCCTGCTCGATCGCCTCGATGATGCGCGGCCGCATCTCGGCCGCGCTGATGATCGCGTCCACCGAGCCGACCTTCACCGCGCGTTCGATGCTGTGCACGCCGTCGAACTCGGACGCGACCGCGCCCAGCTTCTCGGCTCGCACCGAAGACCGGACCTCGGCGAGTTCCGCGGTCAGCGCGGCGCGTTCGGCGCCGGTCGCGCCGCTGAGCTTCTCCGACAGCGACCGCACCCGCTGATCCGCCGCGGTCCGCGCGTTGACCTCACCGGCGAACACGACCGCCGCGGCGGGCGCGCCGCCGAGCACGGAAGCGAACGAGCCTTCCAGCGCCAGCACGGTCATGTTCGGGTTCAGCGCCTTCGAGAAGACCACGAACGCGCCGCCGTGGTACCGCGAGATCACGGTGAACACGATCGGGCCTTCGAAGTTGACGATCGCCCTGCCGATCTCCGCGCCGTACTCCAGCTGCAGTTTCCGCATCGACTCCGGCGAACCGTCGAAGCCGGACAGGTTCGCCAGCACCACCAGCGGCCGGTTGCCGCTGGCCGCGTTGATCGCCCGGGCCGCCTTCTTCGACGAACGGGGGAACAGCGTGCCCGCGGTGTAGGTGTCCGGGCCGTCGGTGGGAGGGAAGCCGCGGCGCGGCACCGAACGCGACTCGATGCCGAGCAGGCACACCGGCCGCCCGCCGAGGTGCACGTCCTGCACGGCCGCGGTCTCGGCGTCGGCCATGCCCGGCCAGCGCTCCAACACCGGGTGGTCCTGGTCCGACAGCGCGCGCATCACGGTGCGGATGTCGAACGGCTTCTTGCGGTCCGGGTTGGCTTCCCGCGAGAAGATCTGGCCGACCGTGGTGAAGTCGCTGTCGACGGCCGCGTGCGGGAACGGCGAGATGTCCCGCTCGATCGGGTCGTTCGTGACCGCCTTGCGCGGGCCGGTCTCGTCCGGCGCCACGTAGGTGTGGTCGTAGTGCGACATCAGCACGTCGCGGGCCGCGGCGAGGTTCGGCGCCCAGTACTGCGCCTGGCCGTTCGGGCCCATGACGCGGTCGTAGCCACCGATGCCGAAGTTGTCCTCGGCCGAGACGCCACCGGAGAAGTCGAGCGACTGCTTGCCGGTCAGCACCATCGCGGAATCCGGCGTCATCACCAGGATTCCCTTGGTGTGCATGAGCATCGTCGCTTCGGCGTTCCAGTACGGCTGGGCGCCGACGTTGATCCCGGCCACGACGATGTTGATCTCGCCGCCGTCCTGGGTGAAGTGCACGATCCGCTTGAGCGCGGCCGCGACCCAGTCCATGTTCTCGGTGCCGGACTCCATCGAGATCCGGGCGCCCGCCGAGAGCGCGTACCACTCCAGCGGAACCCTCAGCCGCTCGGCGAGGTCCAGTGCCGCGATCACCCGCGAGCACTCCGGCTCCGAGAGCGCGCCGAGCGCCTTGGTCGGGTCGCCCAGCAGCACGACGCGCTTGACGCCCTCCGGGTGACGTTCGGTCGGCGTGGTGACCACGCCGGCGACGATCGCCGCCGTGTTGCGGCCCTTCTTCCGGTCGACCGGAACGAGGGTGTTCACGCCCGAGGTACTCGTTCCCGCCGAGGGCGAATCAGACTCTGTGTCCATGTCGTACTCGGTGAACGAACCGAGCATCTTGGTCAGCTCGTACGGGTACACCGTGTCGCGGCGGCGGGCCCGCAGGACGTTCTGGCGGTAGTCGTCGAGCGGGAGGATCGGCTCGGTCGTGGGCTCGGACAGCGACATCTGCACGCCGCCGCTGACGTCGTAGCCGATCCGCACGGCGACCTCGCCGACCTCGCCGGTCGCGCGATCGCGCTGCCTGCCGAGGAACTGGACCTCTTCGAGACCCGCGCCCGCCGTCGACGGCTGCACGCGCTGCGCGACCGTGTTCAGCTCCTCGCCGGTGAGTTCACTGGTCGGCCACACGTACAGCATGATCCGGTTGGTGTCGAAGCGCTTCTTCGGCGGAAGCTTCGCCTGCACCTCGCGGATCGCGTCGAGGCAGCCCGCGAGCGTGCCTTCGACCGCGGGCAGGGCCAGCAGCTTGCCGTCGTTGTCCCGCAACGGGGTCAGGTCACGGACCTGGGCGAGCGCGACCAACCGCTGGTCCGACGGGTTCATCGGCGCGACGCACTTGAACAGGTACACGTCCTCGTCGCCGGACGGCAGCCGCGTCAGGTCGAAGTTCGCCAGCCGCTGCAGCTGCATCCGCTGGGCGATCAGCGGGTGGAGGCCGCGGATCAGCCTTTCCTCGCTGAAGCCGGTGGAGGACGGGCGGAAGGTGAAGTGGTGGTGCATCACCGCGCCGCTGTGCCCGGCGACCGTGGTGGTGATGCGCCGGATCCGGCTCGGCAGCGGCTCGGCCGTGAGGATCTCGCGCAGCCCCGCGGCCATCGCGTCGTCGTCGGCAGACTCGTCGTCCCAGGTCAGGTAGAGATCCGCCTCGACGTCGGTGTCGGCGGGCAGCCCGGCGGCGAGATCGGCGACCGCCTTGATCGCGCCGGGCAGCCCGGCGCGGTCGACGGCGGTGGTGGCCATGTGGAACCGCTCGTCCTCGTCGGTGTAGTCACCGGTGACGAAGGTGCAGCCGCCGACGGTGACCTGCTGGACACCGGTGAGCGCGCGGTTGCCGTAGTAGCGGCGGCTCAGCACTTCGAGCAGCGGGGTGTGGTCGGTGCCGGGACGCCCGATCCGCTGTCCGAGCAGGCGCACCAGCGGTTGCGCGCTGGCCAGCATGCTCGCGATCCGCTCGGCGCGGTCCGGCGAATCCGGGTGCTGGTCGAGGTGACGCAGATGCTTGCGGACCTCGCTGTACACCTCGGCGCGGGTGCGGCGGAGCAGCGGCTGGGCGAACCAGCGGAACACCACGCTGCGCGCGAGGTCGCTGACCACCGGGAAGCGGAGCTGGGTCGCGGCGATGAGCTGCTCCAGCGCCTTGCCCGCCGGTTCGCGCATCGCCTCGAACGGCTGCGCCTCGGTGAGCCACTGCCGCAGCAGCGCGGTGACGACCGTGACGTCCGAAGCGGTCCGCTGCTGGGCGAGGAAGATACGGAAGACCGCCTCCTCCAGCTCCGGCGTCCGCTCCAGGTCCTTGATGCCGTAGTGCGCCAGTACCTTCTTGAGCTTGTTCTGGAACGACTCCGACAGCCCGGCGCGTTCGACGTCGAGGCTCTGCAGGTAGGTGTGGAAGAACTCGCGGGCGCTGTGCACCCGGGTGTCCGTCTTGGCCTCTTCTCGCGCCGGCTTGTTGCGGATCAGTTCGGACAGGTCGGCGAAGACGGTCAGCAATTCGACCTCGCCCTCGAGCGGGCGGTCGCCGTTGGCCTCGAGTTCGGCACGGGCGGCCAGGTACGCGCTGAGCGTGCGGCGGTCGTCGTGCGGGTCGACATCGAAGCCGAGCAGGAGGCTGCGCAGATCCTGCTGTCCCCGCGTGATCCGCTGCGCCGTCGAAGCGCCGTCCGGTTCCACGGGCAGCTCGATCTCGACGCTGCCCACGTCCTCGGCGACCTCTTCGCCCTCCTCCGCCAGCGGTTCGAGCCGCAGCAGGGGGGCGCCGGTCTCGACCTGACTGCCGACCGAGACGACGCACTCGCGCAGCTTCGCGCGGAACGGCGCGCGAAGCACCGTCTCCATCTTCATGCTTTCCAGCACCAGCACGGGTGCGCCGGCCTCGACCTCCGCGCCGACCTCGAGCGGCGTCGCGACGACGAGCGCGGGGGCGGGGGAGCGGACGACGCCGCCCTCGTCACGGCTGATGCGGTGGGTGACGCCGTCGACCTCGACCAGGTGGATCGGCCCGTGCGTGCCGGTGACCAGGCGGAAGCGGGTGCCGTTGACGGTGATCTGGCCGGTGTGCTCGTCGAACCGGTCGACCTCGACGTCGGCGGGGTGGATGTCGCCGCCCGCGGAGACGCCGACGCGGAACCGGCGGTGGCCGATCCTGGCCACGCTCACGCGGTACGCGGCGCCGCGCAGCTTCAGGTCGAGCGGGCGGCCGCTCTCGTGCTGAACCTGCGGGCGGCCACCGTGCGCGGTGGAGAGAAGCCGTTGACGCTCAACGGCTTCCTCGTCCTCGTAGGCCTCGATCGCGGCGGCCGCGAGGGCGATCGCCGAATGACGGTGGGTGACCAGCTTGCCTTCGCCGCGGACCCGGTCGATCCAGCCGGTGTCGGCGCTGCCGTCGATCACCTCGGGCTGGTCGAGCAGGTCGAGGACGAAACTCTTGTTGGTCGCGCCGCCCTCGATGATGACCGTGGTCTGCGCCATCGCGCGGCGCAGGCGGCCGAGCGCCTCGTCGCGGTCGCGGCCGTAGGCGATGATCTTCGCGATCATCGAGTCGAAGTCGGCCGGGATCGTGTCGCCTTCGCTGACCCCGGTGTCGACGCGGATGCCGGGTCCGGCGGGCAGGTCCAGGCGCGCGATGCGGCCGGGCGACGGTGCGAAGTCGCGATCCGGGTCTTCGGCGTTGAGCCGTGCCTCGACGGCGTGACCGAACTCGGCGGGCTGGGGGCCTTCGAGCTTGCCGCCGGAAGCGACGTGCAACTGGGCCTTGACCAGGTCCATGCCGGTGGTCAGCTCGGTGATCGGGTGCTCGACCTGCAGGCGGGTGTTGACCTCGAGGAAGGCGAACAGCTTGTCGCCGGGGTGATAGAGGAACTCGACCGTGCCGGCGCCGCGGTAGTCGACAGCGAGCGCGAGCCGCTCGGCGGACCGCTTGAGCTCGTCGGCCTGCTCGGGGCTCAGCACCGGGGAAGAGGATTCCTCGATGATCTTCTGGTTGCGGCGCTGCACCGAACAGTCGCGGACGCCGAGCGCCCACGCGGTGCCTTGGCCGTCGGCGATGACCTGGACCTCGACGTGCCGGGCGCCGGTGACCAGGCGCTCCAGGAACACGACGCCGCTGCCGAAGGCCCGCTCGGCCTCCATGCTGGTGCGCTCGTAGGCGTCCTCGAGCTCGTCCGCGGAGGTGATGACGCGGATACCGCGCCCGCCGCCGCCTGCGGTCGCCTTGAGCATCAGCGGATAGCCGATCTCCTCGGCCGCCTTGATGGCCGCGTCGAGGTCCGCGACGGCGCCGCGGCTCCACGGCGCCACGGGCACGCCGACCTCTTCGGCGATCAGCTTCGCGCCGATCTTGTCGCCGAGCTGGCGCATCGCGTCCGCGCTCGGGCCGATGAAGGTGATGCCCAGCCGCTCACACAGCTCGGCGAAGGCCGGATCCTCGGCCACGAAGCCCCAACCGACCCAGGCCGCGTCGGCCCCGGTCTCGGTCAGCGCCCGCTCCAGCACGGCGAAGTCCAGATACGGACGCGCCGACGCGGGACCCAGGTTGTGACTGAGGTCGGCTTCCCGCACGAACGTCGCCGACCGGTCCGAATCCGTGTAGAGAGCGACGGTCTCGATCCGCTGTCCGGTCTCCGCCGACAGCTCGCGGACGGCGTGGATGAGCCGCATCGCGGCTTCTCCGCGGTTGACGATGGCGACACGACTGAACACCGACTGAGCCTCCCAAGTACACAGCACACCAGGTGACATCCCGCCGGATCACGCGCGGGACAGTCCCCTCTATCTGCCTACAGCCTGCCTCTTACCGGCCGGTACGAGAATGTCGTCGGTGACGCATGCCGAGGGCCGGGGCTTGTAGGAACCCGCCAAAAAGTGTCCTGGAACACCTAGTCGAGGGGGCGAATGACGTCATGAAGTGGACAATCGGGGGCTGGAGTGGGTAGCCGGGTCGGACGGGTGTCACCAGGTGTTCACGCCGGTTTCATCGGGGTTGGCGGGTAGGTCGCGGGCGGAGGGGGCGTTGCCGCCTTCGGACTTCGGGTGCCGGGCTGTCGTGCCGTGACACTGGCTGGACAAAAGGGGACAGGTGGCCGTTTCTCGGTAACGGCCGGTGGCAGGCGGTCCTGGGTTTGCTGATCGCGATCGATCTCGTGTCGGGGCCGTAGCCGTTTTACGGCAATCGCGCGAGACGAGGTCGGTTCGGCAGCCGTGGTCGCAACGAACGGATCGGCGTAGTGATCACGGTCGCTGTCGTCGGGGCTCGGCGTGGAGGCCAGCGGCCGCGATCGGGCAGTCGCCGTTTTCCGGTAACGGCTCAGGACGGGGAGGGCTCCGGGCTCGATGTGCGGGGTTGCCGTGCAGCGGTGGCCGATTCTCGGCAACGGTGGCCGCTCTCCGCTGGAGGTGCGGAGTTGCCGTGACGTGGCGACGGCAACGGTCGTGAAGTCTGGTCCTGCAGGAGCCGTGGCCGATTTTCGGCAACGGCTCAGAATGGCGGCGGCTCCTCGGCCGGGCGGGGTTCGTGCAGCGGTGGCGGAGCACTGTCATAGGACTGCCCGGTAGGCGTGGTGATCGTCAAAGTGCCATCAGAAGCAAGCCGGTAGACCCAACCAGGTTCATCCTTCAACCGGTGATCACGACGACACAGGTCGATCAGATCAGCGGCGTTGGTATGCCCGCCGAACTGCCACGGCACTGAGTGGTCGAGATCGCAGGCCTGCGCGGGACGGTGGCATCCCGGTCTTCGGCATTCACGATCGCGCACCCGGACGAACTCGCCCTGGCCCGCCGACGGCCGGTACCGATCCCGACCCAAATCCAGCACCTGCCCGGACAACGGATCAGTGATGATCCTGCGCAGCACCGTCTCCGACCCAGCCGCGATCTCCCGCGCCAACGTGGCGGGAATGTGCCCATGCCCCGCCAGCTCCGCCGGATCATCCTTCACCCCCAGATACGTGAACAAATCCATATAGAGGAACACTTCCGCCCGTTCGGCCTTGCCACCCTGACCACCCAACAGCAAATCGAGCGCCACATCCGCACGGAGTTGGTCCAGAGTGCGGGTTTCGTCTCCGGTCTTGAGTGCCCGTGCCTCCCGGTCGATCCGCACATACGCGGCGGTCACCTTCTCCACCGGACCGTCCTCGACCTCGATCGACGCTACCCCCGTCTCACCCTGCCTTACGGTGAGACGGCGCCCTTCACGGTGCCGCTCCGCCCGCCGAGCAGCACCGTCACGATCCACCGTGATCGCCGCATGGCCCGCAGCCTTCCGAATCTGATCCGAATTCTTCCCCGGCAACCGATCTTCCAGCAGAGCATCGGCGGCGAGCGCGTTCTCGTCGGATAGCCACGCCGTCGCCGCCGCGACCTTCATCGCCCCGAAACCACTCACCTTCCCTAGCTCCATCAACCCCAAGGTTCGGGGCAGGCGACTGGTCAACGCCTCCGCCGCGGCGACCATCGCACCCGCATGACCATCCACAACAGACAGAGCGAAAGCGACCTCCTGCACCACACTCCGCGCACCATCCCGATGCCGAGACAACTGCGCGATCGCCCGGAACCGCACCGCCTCCAACCGAGCGATATCAGCCGACACGGCTCGCGCCAACGCCACACACTCCTCATCACCCAACGTGCGAGGATCGGGAATTTCCTTCAGGGGAGCCATAAAGGCTTCAGCAGTAGCCACCCGACGAACCTACAACCAGCCACCGACACTTTTGGATCAGTAGAAGCGGCGCAGCTCGGTCCACAACGAAGACCACTGCCGAGAAGGCCCGGTACACAAGGAAATCTTCACTCCTTGCTCCTCATTGTCCACCCCGAGACCGTTGTCGTGAACCGCCCTTTCACGACATCCGGCGAACCACTCCGGACGATACTGGCCCACCACGACGACCGGGCCGAAGGAGCTGTTCGGCGGCGGCCCCCAATCCGCATAGGACATATGTCCCGAGTACACCGAGGGAAGGCCGTAGTACTGCAAAGCGCCTGCCTGCCCGTAATTCCGCGTGAAGATCACCGAAATCGAACGTCGCTCCGCGGGGATTTCCGACCAGACCCGGCTGACCGTCGTGGCCAGCTCGGGCCAGCCCGCCTGCTCGCCTTGTTCTTTGTTCACCGCCAAAATCGGCCCCAGCGCCGAGACCGGCAGCAGCGGTAGCCCGACCAGGAGCGACCCGGTCGCACCCAGGACGGCCAGGGAGACGGCCACTACGCGGCGCCAGGTCCGGTCGAGCCAGCGCAGGCAGGGTTCCGCGCCCGCTGCCGCGAGCAGCAGCAGGAACGGCGCCGAGTAGTACGGTTTTCCGCCCAGCAGCAACAAAAGCACGCACAACACCGGATAGGCCACGGCGAAGGAACGTGCCCAGCGCAGTTCGGGATCACGCCAGAGCCGGAGCGCGCCGGCGATCCAGACCGGCACGACGACAGGGGAAAGATAGAGCAGTTGCATCGGCACGAACAGGATCCGGTTCTCCGCGCCGTCGTCCACGCTGATCCCGTGAGCCACGCTCAGCATCGGGAGATCGTGGGCCATTTGCCAGACGAACCCGGGTGCGGCCAGCGCCAGCGCGAGGAGGATCCCGACGGGGAGCCAGCCACTGCCGAGTTCCGTCCGCGGGCCGACGGCGAGTACCGCGAGGCCGATCGAGGCGATCATCAGCAGGACGAGCCACTTGCTCTCCATCCCGATCCCGGTGACGGCGCCGATCGCGAGCCACCACCGTCCGTCGCCGGTGCGGAAAAGACACAGGAAGACCAGGCCCAGCGCGCTCCAGACCAGCATGTCGACGGTGGCCGTCGACAGCATGTGCCCGTCGACCACGACGAACGCCGCCAGCGCCGTGATCGCGGCGGTGAGGACCTGCGGGCCGCGTCCGCCGCCGAATTCCCGGGCGACCAGGGCCAGGGTGACCACCGTCGCGGCCGCGCACAAGGTCGCGGCCACGCGCAGGCCGGAAGGGGTCTCGCCGAAGAGATCGGTGGAGATCCTCGCGAGCAAGGGCGTCAGCGGCGGTTGATCGGTATAGCCCCAGGCAAGCCGCTTTCCGGCGGCGAGGAAGTACAACTCGTCCCGGTGGAAGCCGTATCTTCCCGACAACAGGGTCAGCACCACCACCTGCGCGGCGACGACCAGACCGACCGGACCCCAAGCGAATCGCTTCACGGCGCCTCCCCAGAGGAGGCGACCTTACTGCGTCGGCTGAGCCAGTTCGACCCTGTTGCGGCCACCTTGTTTCGCGCGGTAGAGCGCGGTGTCGGTGGCCACGAGGAGGTCGTCGACGCTGCTGATGTTGGCCGCCGGGTACAGCGCTCCGCCGATCGACACGGTCAGATCGGTCAGCACCGTGTCGCGATCGGGCAGCGCGACCGAGACCACCGCCACCTGGTGCCGGATCCGTTCGGCCACCTGGCGCAGGTTCTCCTCGCTGTGGACGTCCGGGATGACGATCGCGAACTCCTCGCCGCCCCACCGCCCGCAGACGTCCTGCTCGCGGATCTCGGCGCGCAGCGCGTCACCGACGGCGCGCAGGACGAGGTCGCCGTTGGGGTGACCGTAGGTGTCGTTGATCGTCTTGAAGTTGTCGAGGTCGAGGAACAGCACGCCGAGTTTGCGCCCGGCGCGTGTCCGGCCGAGGAGCTCTTCGGCCAGCTGACGCCAGCGGCGTTTCGTGACGAGTCCGGTGGTGGCGTCGGTGTGCGCGTCGCGCCGGTACTGGGTCAGCAGCAGTCCGCGATGCAGTGCGACCAGCGCGATGACGACCCCGACCAGGACCAGCGGGTTGGCCTGGACGAGGACGACGGCCGTCACCAGGCCGAGGCCGAGCGCGCCCGCTTCGAGGATCTGGTCACCGAAGCCGGAGAACAGTTCGCCGATCGACTTCGGCGGCGAAGACAGCGCGATCGCGATCATCACCAGCACGGTGTTGATCGCCCAGCGCAGGGCCGCGGCCACGATGATGACGGCGAGGTCGCCCAGCCCGGCGAGCAGCCCGGAGTCGGGCGAGCCGGGGTAGTGGCGCATGCCGAGGCTGAGGACGACGACGGCGGCCTGCGTGCCGCAGAGCACCGTCGCGGCGGAAAAGATCCACCGATGGGGGAGAACCGGCCGTTGGTGTGGCCAGATCCGCAGCCATGCGATGGTGTAGGTCACCACGACCATCGCGGCGGCGAGCACCGGCGGCAGCGCGATGACGGCGGCGACGCTCCAGACCGCCTTGGTGTCGACGTAGGCGACCGACGGGGCCCTGTCGTACTCCCGTTGGCGTTCGATCTGCCGGGTGCCCTCGATCGCGATGGCCGCGCACAGGGTCAGCACGCCGAACCGGACCAGGTCGGTGCCGGTGACCGGGATCAACCGGGCCGTGGCGGCGGTCGAGAGGACTGCGATGAGATTCACGACCAGGACGTAGGAACGCACAGGCCGCGGCAGGCTCCACAGGTGCCAGGCCTTGAGCCGCCGTCGCGCGCCGCCTAGTCGTCCGTTCACGCACCCTCTTCCGTCGGTGATCTACACCGTAATCGAACCGGGACGGCGAGGACCTTCGTTGTCCGGACGATAAGAAGCGCGGCCGGGAATTCCCCCGGACAGCCCAACCAAAACGAAGGAGGTGCACCGATGCAGGACAACAACTGGTGAACGTTTTGCCGGATAGATCGCAATTTCGAGGGAGGTGAACGGCATGCGGGACAACAACTGGACCACTCGGCGTGACAACAACTGGACGTGATCAGGGACCGTGCTCACCCACGGGTGTCGTCCCGCCGACCGGATCCACCGGATCCCCCTGGTGGGACGACACCGCCCGTGACCAGCCCGCCCCGGCGACGCAGGCGACCACCACGCCCGCGACAGCCGCAACGGTGATCACGGTGGTCGGCGCGACGACCTGCGCCATGAGCCCGGCGGCCGCGATACCCGCCGCCTGTGCCGCCCGCAACGCCGCGATCGCGACCCCGATCACCTGACCTCGCTGGTCCGGCGGCGCGGCGAGGCTGTACTGCGTCTGGGTGATCATGTCGTGCGCGGAGAACACGCCCGAGATCGTCCACAGCACGACGATCGTGACCAGGCCCGGCGCCCAGGCGGTGGGGATCAGCACCAGGCTGCTCGCCACCGCGAGCGCACCCAGCACCCGGACCTGCCGTTCCCTCGGGATCCGGCTCAGCAGGATCCCGCCGAGCACCGAGCCGACCGGGTTCGCGGCCAGCAGCCACGGCAGCGCGCCCGTGCCGCCCAGTTCGGCGGCGACCGGGACGGCGAGGCCCTCGGGTACGACGTAGAAACCGCAGCAGCAGGCGATGAGCAGCAGCCACCGCAGTTCGCGGTCGCGGGCGACCAGACGGCAGCCCGCGATCAGCGACGGGCGCCGGTGGTGGCGTGGTGCCGAGGGCGGGTACCGCTCGATGCCGAAGCGGAGCATGAGCGCAGACAGGGCGAAAGTCCCCGCGTCGATGAGCAGCGCACCGGGTACGCCGAGGCCGGTGACGACGGCGGCGCCCGCGCCGAAGCCCACCACCAGTCCGGCCTGATAAGTGGACGAGATGACGGCCTGGCCGACGACCAGCCGGTCCGGGTCGAGCAGATCCGGCAGCAGCGCCTGGCGCGCCGCGTGGAACGGGCCCGCCATGAGCTGCACGAGGAACAACAGCGCGGCCGCGGCGGGCAGCGGCAGGCCGGGGACGGCCATCAGCGCGATCAGGACCGCGCGGCCGACGTCGGTCACCACCATCACGGTGCGCCGCGAGAACCGGTCCGCGATGCCACCGAGCGCTCCGCCGAGGAGATCGGGCACGAACGTCAGCGCGTACGCCGCCGAAGCCCAGCCCGCCGACGACGTCCGGTCGAACACCAGCACCGTGAGGGCGACCCTGGCCAGTTGATCGCCGGCGACCGAGAGCAGATGCGCGAGCCAGATCCGGCGGAACCCGGCGACCGCGAACACGCTGCGGAACGACGCCGCCCGGGCTGGCATGCGCTTCAGGCTGTCGTGAAGCGGCCACTTTGCGCAAGCCCCGAAGAAGTTCGAAAAATATCCGCGGCCGTGTCGAACCGCGGGGTACCCGTTCGACGTGTCAGTAAGAGAAGGAACGGAGAATCCGATGTCGCATTCACTGGGGCCGCTGGCGAACAACCTGGCCGCCTACGCCATCTATTCGACCGCGCAGACCGAGATGCGCCACGCCTACAAGCTGATCGAGGCCGGTGACTACCTGGGCGCCGCCACGGAGATCGATTCCGCCGCGCACGCCGCCGAGGTACTCGCCCGCGCCACCTCCGATCTGGACGCGGAGCGCTCCGAACGATGGCTCAGAGTCGTCGCCGCCCGGAGGCGGTTCGCCGAACAGGCCCGGGTCCGGGCCTCGGACACCGCCCTCCTGGCCGCGTGACCGGAGACCCCGCCCTCAACGGAAAGCACGTCGGTAACTGACCGGACTGACGCCGGTCGTGCGCTTGAACCGCTCGCGGAACGAGGTGGGCGAACCGAAACCGACTTCGGCGCCGATCCGTTCGACGGCGTCCTGGGTGGTCTCCAGCAGGTGCTGCGCCTGCCGGACACGAGCCCGGTGCAACCACTGCAACGGGGTCGTCCCGGTCTGTTCGCGGAAATGCCGGATCAGGGTGCGCGTGCTCATCCCCGCGTGCGCGGCGATGTCGGCCAAACTGAGGTCGCACGCCAGATTTTCCTGCATCCACAGCAAAGTGGGTTCCAGTGCCGTGCCGCGAGGAGCCGGAGGATGCCGCAACGCGATGAACTGCGCCTGGCCGCCCTCGCGTTCCAGCGCCATCACCGAAAGGCGGGCGGCGTCGGCCGCGATCGCCGAGCCGTGGTCGCGGCGGATCAGGTGCAGGCACAGATCCAGCCCCGCGGCGGCACCCGCCGACGTCAAGATCTGCCCGTTGTCGACGTAGAGCACGTCCGGGTCGACCTCGACGTCCGGGTAAGTCTCAGCGAGCAGGTCGGCAGCGATCCAATGGGTGGTGGCGCGGAGGCCGTCGAGCAGCCCCGCTGCGGCGAGGATGAAAGTGCCGGAACAGATCGAGGCGATCCGCGTGCCCCTCGCGGCGGCCGAGGTGAGCGCGTCGTGGACGGCTTTCGGCAACGGCCGGTCCGGTTCGGCGGTGCCGGGCACGATGATCGTGTCGGCCTCACGCAGCGCCTCGAGCCCCCACGGCGCGCGCAAGGTGAAATGCCCGGCGTCGACGTCCGGATGTTCGGCGCAGACGAGCAGCCGGTAACCCGCGCTCCCGTCCGCCAGCCGGGTCCTGGTGAAGACCTCGATGGGCGTCGACAGATCGAACGGGATCACCTGGTCCAGCGCGAGCACGGCGACGGTGTGCATGACCGCACGCTAGCGCGCGTGTGGCGAGATCCCGTCGGAAGGCGTCGTTCACGCCACTGGGAGCGGGTGCGGCGCGGTTCTAGCGTCGAACCATGATGATCATCGCGCCGGTTCTCGTCGGCCTCGTCTACGTCGTGTTGATGTCGCTCATCCATGAACCGCATCGACGCCGCTTCAACGCGATCATGGTGGCGGGCGCCGGAGCCGCGTACCTGAGCGGCGGCGGTCTGGGGATCTGGGAGTTCGCGTTCACCGCCGTCCTGTCCTATGTGGCGTACCGCGGCCTCGAGTCCTGGACGTTCATCGGCGTCGCCTGGCTGCTGCACACCGCCTGGGATGTCGTGCACCACCTCAAGGGCGCCCCGATCATCCCGTTCCTGGACGACTCCTCGTTCGGCTGCGCGATCTGCGATCCGGTCATCGCCGTCTGGTGTTTCGCGGGCGGGCGCTCACCAAGAGCTTGGTCCTTGGGCCGATCGATGCGAACATATGTTCTATGACGACCGAGGGTCCCATCCTGCACGCCGACCTGGACGCGTTCTACGCGTCGGTCGAGCAGCGTGACGACCCTCGCCTGCGCGGGCGGCCGGTCATCGTCGGTGGTGGCGTCGTCCTGGCGGCCAGTTACGAGGCCAAGGCGTACGGCGTCCGCACGGCGATGGGCGGCGGCCAGGCGCGGCGACTGTGCCCGGACGCGATCGTGGTCCCGCCCCGGATGCGCGCGTACTCGGAGGCGAGCAAGGCGGTCTTCGAGGTCTTCGACAACACGACACCGCTGGTGGAGGGCATCTCGATCGACGAGGCCTTCCTCGACGTCGGCGGGCTGTTGAAGATCGCGGGCACACCGAGCCGCATCGCCGCGAAGCTGCGGAAGGACGTCCTGGAGCAGGTCGGCCTCCCGATCACCGTCGGCGTGGCCAGGACGAAGTTCCTCGCGAAGGTGGCCAGCGGCGTCGCGAAACCCGACGGCCTGCTCGTCGTGCCGCACGACGGGGAACTGGAGTTCCTGCACCCGCTGCCGGTCGAGCGGCTGTGGGGCGTGGGCAAGGTGACCGCCCAGAAGCTCCGCGAGCGCGGCGTGACGACGGTCGGGCAGATGGAAGGGTTCGGGGAGAAGGAACTCGTCCGGATGCTCGGCCGGGGCGTCGGCACCCACCTGCACGCCCTGTCCCACAACGACGACCCGCGGCGGGTGCGGACAGGCCGCCGTCGCCGGTCGATCGGGGCGCAGCGCGCGCTCGGCAGCAGGCCGCGCACACCCGCCGAGCTCGACGCGACGCTGCTGACCCTGGCGGATCGCCTCGCCCGGCGGCTGCGCGCGGCGCACCGGGTGTGCCGGACCGTCGTGCTGCGGATGCGGTTCGCCGATTTCACCAAGGCGACGCGTTCGCACACCCTGCTGGAGGCGACCGAACAGACCGGCGCGGTCGTCGCGGCGGCACGCGGCCTGCTCGCGGCGGCGAGACCACTGATCGACGAACGCGGGCTCACGCTGATCGGTCTCGCGCTCACGAATCTGTCGAAGGACGACGCGATCCAGCTGGCGTTGCCGTTCGAGGCGAAGCCGAGGGACGCGCTCGATTCGACGCTCGACACCGTCCGGGACCGCTTCGGTTCGAAGTCCATCACCCGGGCGGTGCACCTCGGGCAGGTAGAGGAGCCGTGGGTGCCACTGCTGCCGGACTGAACCCGTCGCTAGGGTGTCCCGGTGGCGGAATCATCAGTCGAGATCTACACCGATGGCGCGTGCAGCGGGAATCCCGGCCCCGGCGGCTGGGGAGCGGTGCTGCGGTACGGCGACGTCGAGAAGGAGATCTACGGCGGGGACGCCGGGCCGACCACGAACAACCGGATGGAGCTGATGGCGCCCATCGAGGCGCTCGAAAGCCTCAAGCGCCGGGTCACGGTGAACCTCTACACCGACAGCACGTACGTCCGGAACGGCATCACCAGCTGGGTGCGGAACTGGAAGAACAACGGCTGGATGACCTCGGCCAAGACGCCGGTCAAGAACGCCGATCTGTGGCGCCGTCTCGACGAGGCCGCTTCACAGCACGACGTCGAATGGCATTGGGTCAAGGGCCACGCCGGGCATCCGGAGAACGAGCGAGCGGACCGGCTCGCCGTCAAAGGAGTGGAAGAGGTCATGGGACGACCCGTGATCCAGCCCGGCGAGCGGTCCGCTCGACATCGTTAGCAGCTGACGCTGACCTTGGCGCTCTTGGAGAACGACACGTGGACGTGGTCCATGTGGTTGGCGGTCGCGCCGCCGCGGTCCTCCATGGTGTCCCAGCCGCTGCCGTCGTTGTAGCGCTGACGCCAGATGACGTAGCTGACGCCGAAGTCCTTCTGGTTCGCCAGGATGTAGTCGGCGATGGCGTTACCGGTGGCGGTGTCCACCATGAAGTCCAGCGCGAGGCCGGAAGGGTGGTCGCTGGCGTTCGCACGGCCTGCGACGCCGCCGACGGTCTTGACGCCGAACTTCGCCTTGACGTGGTTGCCGACCTGGGCGACGTGCGGCTTGGTGCCGGCGAGGCTGGTCGAACACGAAGCCGTCGCGGCGGGCACGGTCTTCTTCACCGGTGCGGGGGCCTTGGTCGACGTCGTCGGCTTCGGGGGAGCCGCGGTGGTCGACGGGGGCGGGGTGGTCGAGCTGGAGGGCGGGGTGCTGCTGGTCGACGGCGGGGGAGTCACGCTGGAGACCGGGGGAGCCTGCAACGCGAGCGCGGCACTGGCCGCTTCGACGTCGGGGGAACCCGCGGTGGTCAGCCACATCGACGCCGGGAGCGCCGTGGCGACCGCTGCCGCGATACCCGCGGGGAGCTTCCACTTCGGGGCTTTGGTCTTGCGATGTCTGCCGGCCATTTCTCTGATCACTCACCAATTCGGGGACGGGAGCTCGCGTCGGGGGCCGCGAGCTCCGGGCAACATTACGAAATGGACACGGCAATGTCACGCCCGAGTGTGCTCGCCCACAGTTACCTTGATCGTTGAACCGAACAGGGCTCACGTCCGTACAGACACAAGAAGTGCTTTTATATGAGCACTGTGAGTGATCGGTTCAGCCGGATTTGCAGGCTTGGTAGTACATTTCCCCGGCCGGCGAGGTCACGTTCATCCCCGGACCGACCGGAGCCCGCCCCGTCGACGCCGAGGCCGCCGTCGCGGTACAAACCAGCTGGTTGAGGGCTTGGCTCGACAGCTTTCGCGTGGTGTACGGCAGCAGCATGGTTCCCGGTTCGCCCGAGTACACCTCGACCCGGCCCACCTCGGGGGGAACGAACGTGGTGAGCCCCTGCGCGGCTTCCCGTTCCGTCGGTCCCTTCATCAGCAACGTGATCGCGCCCTCGGGGGAGAGGAACCCTTCGGACGGCCGTGTCACCGGGATGACCCGGCCGTCGGAGACGAAGTACAGCGTCACCCCGCCCATGACGGACGTCCCCTCGGCGGCGCGGATCGACGGCCCCGGTCCGGCCGGGACGACACCGGTGGGCTGGACGCCGCAGGCCGCCACCAGCGCCGTCGCGGAGAGGACGGCAAGCAGGGTCTTCCTCATCAGGCCGTCCTTTCGGCTCGGTTCGGCAGGCGCAGGACGAACCGGGCGCCGGTCCCGATGTTGGCCGCCGTGATGTCACCGCCGTGCAGCCGGGCGTTCTCCAGCGCGATCGCCAGGCCCAGCCCGCTGCCTTCGGACCGGGCGCGGGCGCTGTCCGCCTTGGTGAACCGGTCGAACACATGCGGCAGGATCTCGGGGTCGATGCCCGGACCGTGGTCGTCGACCTCCACGGTGACGCCGTCGTCGTCGGCGCGCAGGTGGACCTCGACCGGGGCGGAGCCGTGCCGGAACGCGTTGCCGACGAGGTTGGCGACGATCAGGTCGAGCCGCCGCCGGTCGACCCGTGCGGTGACGCCCTCGGGCAGGTCGGTGACCAGGTCTTCGCCGTCCCGCCAGCCCCGGGCGTCGAGGCTGTCGCGGATCGCCGTCGCGAGATCCCATTCGTCGAGCACGAGTTCGGCGCGGCCCGCGTCGAACCGGGAGATCTCGACCAGGTCCTGGACGAGCCGGGTCAGCCTGCGGGTTTCGCCCGAGACCAGCCGTGCCGCGACGGCCGTGTCCGGCGGCAGCGTTTCGGCGTCCTCGTCCAGCACGTCGGTGACCGCGTTCATCGCCGCGAGCGGGGTGCGGAGTTCGTGCGAGACGTCGGCCACGAACCGGCGCGCGTCGGCCTCCATGGCCCGCAGCTCGCCGACCGTGCGTTCCAGCTCGGCGGCCGTGTTGTTGAAGGTCGTGACCAGTTCGGCCAGTTCGTCGGACCCCTTGGCGGGCAGCCGGACGTCGAGCCTTCCCTCACCGAGCTGGGCGGCGGCGGTGTTGAGCGCCCGGACCGGCCGTAGCACCTGCCTCGCCGCGAGCAGGGCCAGCGCGGCGGCCAGCGGCAACGCGAGCGCGGCCATCTGCCAGGCTTTTTTCGCGAGTTCCTCGATGGCTTGCTGCTGCTGGACGAGCGAGGTGAGCGAGTACACCTCGACGCCGCTGGCCCCCATCGCCCCGTTCGGCTGCCGCGCCAGCACGGGCATGCCGACCAGGAGCTGGGGATTGGCGTTGCGGTCCAGCCGCTGGAACTGGATCCGGGTGTCGGCTGCGACGGTCTGCCGCAGTTCGGGCGAGAAGATGGTCAGATCCGGGCCGTTGACCGACCGCATGTCCCGGTAGACCGCGACGGCGGTCAACCGCAGGCTGCCCGCGAAGTCGTTGAGCTGTTCCTGGGTCGGTGGAGTGGACAGCGGGCGGCCGTAGGCGCTGACCCTGTCCTTCAGCTGGTTCATCGCCGCGTCCTGGACCGCTTCGAGGATGGCGTTGCGGGCCGACACGTAGCTGGCCCCCGCCGCGGCCGCCGCCCCGATGATCGTCATCGCCGCGAAGGCGAGGATGAGGCGCGGTCGCAGTCCGGAGAGCAGCCTCATGAACGGCCGAACCGGTACCCGAAGCCCCGGACGGTCTGGACGTGGTCGGGTTTCGCGGGCACGTCTTCGATCTTCGCACGCAACCGCTGGACACAGGCGTCGACCAGCCTGGAGTCGCCGAGGTAGTCGTGATCCCAGACGGCGGAGAGGATCTGCTGGCGGCTGTAGACCTGCCCCGGCGTGCGCGACAGTTCCAGCAGCAGTTTCAGCTCCGTCGGGGTGAGCGAGACCGGCTCACCGTTTTTCGTGACCACCAGCCCGGCCCGGTCGATGACCAGGCGGCCGTGCCGTTCTTCGGCCGGGTCCTCCTCGCTCGCGGGCTTCTCGCTCACCGCGCGCCGCAGCACCGCCCGGATCCGGGCGTCGAGCACCCGGGGTTCGATCGGCTTGGTCACGTAGTCGTCGGCGCCCGCCTCCAGCCCGGCGACGATGTCGAAGTCGTCGCTGCGGGCGGTGAGCATGATGATCGGCACCTCGCCCGCCGAGCGGATCCGGCGACAGGTCTCGAAGCCGTCGATCCCGGGCAGCATCAGGTCCAGCACGACGATGTCGGGCTGGTAGACCCGCAGTTTCTCCAGCCCGAGCTCACCGCTCTCGGCGGTGTGGACGGTGTGCGCCTGACGGCGCAGCGCGAGTTCCAGACCCTCCCGGACCGACGCGTCGTCTTCGATCAAAAGGACACTTGCCACGCCGCCATTATTCGGATATCGCCGCGCGTGTGCGACTCGGCTCGATCTTGTAGCAGAACCATGACATTGTGCGGACCTCACGGCGAAACGGCGTGGGGAGAGTGGGACACATGGCCGTACTCACCCACGAAGCGAAGCCGACCCCCGCCCACCGCCCGCTGCCGGGACGGCACGCGGAGACCAGGCGCACCCTGTCCAGGGCCGTGTTCCAGCTCGCCACCGGACTGGGACTGGCCACCGCGTTCATCGTGACCTACGTGCTGTTCGTGCACACGTCGGCAGGCCAGCTGGCCGAGAACGGCGTCGTCCGCAGCGCGCAGTCCGGCCAGTGGTCCACAATGGACTGGGCGGGGCCGCTGCGGGAGCAGGACATGGTGCTCGTGATCGGAGCCGCCGCCATCGTGCTGATCGGCCTGGCGCTCATCCGGCGCAAACCGGGTCTTCTCGTCCCCGCGCTGAGCGTCCTCGTGCTCCCGCTCATCGCCGCGCAGCTGCTCAAGCTGTACGTCCTCGAACGCCCCGAACTGCCCGACGGTGGTTACGGACCCGGGCACAACAGTTTCCCGAGCGGACACGTCAGCGCCGCCATGGCGATCCTGATGGCCTTCGCTTTCGTTCTGCCCCAACGATTCCGCCCGGCGATCATCGGGATCGGCGGCGTCGCCGTGGCCTGGGTCGCGTCGTCGACCATCGCGCTGGGCTGGCACCGGCTGAGCGACACGGCGGGCGCCTGCCTGCTGGGAGCGTCGTTCGCCTGCCTCCTCGCCGCCTGGCTGACCACCCGGCGCCGGGACCTGCGCCGCACGCCCGCCGCCCTGGTGGCGCTGGCCGCGGTACTGCCGACCGTGATCGTGCTGATCGGGTTCGCGGTACTGCACACGGCGACCGAAGGTGCCGCCCAGTTCGTCGCCGCGCTGGTGCTGGCCGCGCTGGCCGCGGTCGGGGTCGTGCTGGTCGCGCTGTGGCCGTTGCGCGGGTCCGCGTTCGAACGGCGGGCCGGTGTCGAGACCCGCGTGGTCGACGACCTGCTCGAGACTCGCCTCGTGACCCGCCGCTGACGCGGGTTCCGAGGTGCCCCCGAATGTCACGTATGGGACGTTTTCCGTCTCATACGTGACATCGGTGCTTCAGCTCAGGACGTGAGTCCCCGGCTCAACGGCGACGTCGGAGCCCGGGGCGCAGGAGGATCCGCGGTCAGGGAAGGTGCCAGGACCACCCGGTTCCGTCCGCCCCGCTTCGCTTGGTACATCGCCGAGTCCGCCGCGCGGAAGAGTTCGCCGTAGTCCGTCGAGTGCTCAGGAGAGAGCCCGACGCCGATCGACACGGTGCACCCGTGGATCGGCCCGACCGCGCGGGGTTCGTTGGTGGCGTGGCCGCTGGCGAGTTCCGTCAGCCCGGTGATGGCGGTCTTCGCGACTGCCTCCCGGATCCGCTCCGCGACCCGCACGGCCTCCTCACGGGTGGTGTCCGGCAGCAGCACGGCGAACTCCTCGCCACCCCACCGCCCGACGACGTCGCGCGACCGCGTGTTCTGCCGGAGCACCGCGCTGACGCAACCGAGCACGATGTCGCCGCCGGAATGCCCGTACTTGTCGTTCCACTGCTTGAAGTGGTCGAGATCCAGCATCAGGAACGCGGTCGGCCGACGGTCGGTCTGGTCTTCGAGCAGGCGCAAGGCGGCCGGCGCGTGGAAGGAGTCCTCGGTCAGCAGCCCGGTCTTCCGGTCGCGCTGGCTGCGCGCGATGGTGTCCGCCAGCGCCTGCGAGAGCCGGGTCGAGCGCAGGGCGACCCCGATCATCACCAGCGGTACCAGCGCGATGTTGACCGCGCCGAGGATCGTGGTGCACGCGGCGAGTTGCAGCGCGTAGACGAAGTCCGCGTTGTCCGCCCAGCTGCCGATCAGCTTTTGCCGCCGCCAGCCGCCCCAGGCCAGACCGCGCGCGATGCTGATCAGGAGCGTTTGCGACGCGAAGTACCAGAGCGCGGCGCCCACCAGCGCGACGGCGGCGAGCGCGATGTCGCCCGTGCCCTGCGGGAGCATGCCCGATTCGAGCCAGGTGTGCAGTGACGTCAGTTCGGTGAGCGTGTGCACGCCGAGGATGGACGCGGCGTGCGCGGCGGTGGTGAAGAGGAACGTCGTCATCGCCTTGTGCGCGATGGAGTAGCGCTGCACGCGCACCATCAGCAACAGCGTGAGCGAGAGGGTGGGCGGCAGCAGGACGGCCGCGCTGCCCAGCCAGACGGCGGTCTGGTCGATGTGCTCGCCGCGCCGGTCGTCGGCACGGCGCTGTTCCTCGGGATGCTGCGTCTGGAGGAGATACCAGAGGGCGCAACCCGCGATCACGCCGAAGCGGACGAGGTCCGTGGTCGTGACAGTGACCTTGAAGGCGTTGTGGAGGGCCCAGATCGCGACCGCGATCTCGGTGCCGAGCATCCAGAAGACCGCCGCGGGCGGAAGGCGCCACAGTTCCCACCCCGCCGGATGCCGCAGGGTGTTCCAGGCACGACCACGCAGCCGCCAGACGCGGGCGGAGGCGAGGCCGACGGTGTCGGCGAAACCCCGGAGCGAACCGGCCGGCCGCTCGGAGACCTGTTTGCCCAACTCGCTGACGAGGGTCACCTCCATCCGTTACGCACCGCACCCGCTTCGATCTTGCTGGGTAACCGCAAGGGGGTGACAGGGGGACCGCGTTGACGATCGCGTGAGACAGGCCAATGCCTGCGTTCGCCGGACGCGGTACCGCCACAAGCTGGCAGGGTGGCTCGTATGCCTGACGCCGCATACGACGCCGCCGCGGTTCCTGTGATGTTCGGACCGGAATTCGACAGGGATCCTTCGCCCGCTTACGAATGGCTTCGTGCGAACGCCCCGGCGTTCCGGCTTCCGTTACCCGGCGACACCTGGACCTGGCTGCTGACCCGGCACGCGGATGTCGTTTCCGCGATGGCCGACCCCCGCTTGTCGAAATGCCCGTCCGTGGCCGCGGACCACTGGCGCAAGGCCAATCTCGGCCTGCCCGCAGACCATCGGCCGACCCTCATCGGGCATATGAACAACTTCGAGGGCGAGGAACACGCGCGGCTGCGCAAGGCCTGCGCCGGCGCGTTCGGCCCGCGGCGGCTCCAGCACATGCGCGACCGGACGCATCAGCTGGCGAACGAACTGCTCGACCCGATCCTCGATCGCGGCGAAGGCGATCTCGTCGAGGATTTCGCCTACCCACTGGGAATCCGGTCGATCTGTGAACTGATCGGCATCCCGGACACCCTGCTGGACGAGGTCCGCCCGCCCGCGCTGGTGGTCGCCGCCGGCGATGTCACCGACATGGCGTCGATGCTCAAGGCGACCGACGATCTGGACAAACTGCTCGCCGACGTCGTCGCCCGGAAACGGGCCGAACCGGGGGCGGATCTGATCAGCGACCTGCTCGCGCAGGAGGCCGAGGGGAAGCTCACCGACGAAGAGGTCGCGGCGACGGCCTTCCTGTCGCTGATCGCCGGGCACGAGACGACGATCAGTCTCATCGCGTCCACCGCGCTGACCCTCATCACGCATCCGGAGGAAGCCGCCCGCGCCCGCGCCGACGGTTCGCATCTGACCCTCGTCATCGAGGAGGTCCTGCGCCGAGACACCCCGCTGCAGAACACCAGCTGGCGCTTCGTCACCGAACCGATGGAACTCGCCGGGCAGCGAATGGAGGCGGGCGACCCGATCCTCTTGTCGTTGCTGGCGGCCAATCGCGACCCCGAAGTCCACCCCGAACCGCTCGCGTTCCGCCCGGGTGAGCGGCCGGTGCGGCATCTGGCCTTCGGGGTCGGCCCGCATATCTGCATCGGCGCCGCGCTCGCGCGGATGCAGGCGTCCGCGGCCCTGGAGACGTTGTTCGACCGAGCGCCGTCGATGACGCTGACCGTGCCCGAAGACAGGCTCGTGTGGTGGCCGAGCGCGATCACCCGCGGCCTGCACAACCTCCCGGTAAAGCTTTAGGCGCTGCCTTCGAGCCTGCCGCGGAGCACGCTCGCCTTGCGGTCGTCGAGATCCATGACGAGCTGGAGCGCGTCGCGCCAGACCGTCATGGCCTCTTCTCGGTGACCTTGGGCGGCCAGCGCGCAGCCGCGTTCGTCGAGCGCGTCGGCCTGGCCCCAGACATCGCCGCAGTTCCGGTACGCGGTCAGCGCCTGCTCGCAGTATTCGAGCGCGTGCTCCGGATCGCCGAACCGGCGGCAAGTCCGCGCGAGCGGCACCAGCGCGAAACCCATGCCGTGCTGGTCGGCGTCCTTCGCGTAGGTGTCGAACGCGCGAAGGCCGTGTTCGAGCGCCAGATCGCGTTCGCCGAGATCGCGGTAGGCGCGGCCGAGGTGGACCCGCGCGGTCGCTTCGCCGAGCTGATATCCGATCCGCGTGTTCACCTCCACGCTCTGCTCGACGAGCCGCACGGCTTCGGCGTAGTCCTCCCGCTCGTGCGCGATGTTGCCGAGCCCGACCAGCGCCCAGCCCAGGCTCGGGTTCTCGCCGATCTCGCCGGAGATCTCGACGGCCTGGCCGAACAGTTCGTGCGCGCGGTCGAGGTCGCCGCGACGACGGTGCGCCTCGGCGAGGTTGATCGCCGACCACGCCAGCCCGCCGAGGTCGCCGCCCGCCTTCGCGGACTCGATCGCCACGTCGTGGCTTGAGATCCACGTCTGCCACGGCCTGCCGAGCAGGTGGTAGTCGAACAACTCCACCGGCAGCCGCCAGCCGATCTCGTACAGCCCGTAATCCAGTGCCAGCCGCGCGACACCGGTGATGCTCGGCATCTCCGACGCGCACCAGATGTAGGCCTCGTCGAAGGTGGCGAACCGGAGCGGCTCGACACCTTCGGGGGCGGGACCGAGGTCGATGTGGTGGTCGCGGGCGGGCGTCAGCGTCCAGCTCGCGGCGTTGGCCGCGTGGAGATACCAGTGGGTGAGCCGGGAAACCGCCGCCTGCCGCTCGTCGTGCCATTGCACGGCGGCAGCCTCTTCGGCGGCGTAGACGCGGAGCAGGTCGTGGAACCGGTAGTACCGGGCGCCGACCTGCTGGACGAGATGCGCCTGCACGAGCTTGTCGACGAGCCGTCGCGCGTCGTGTTCGGGCAGCCCGGCGAGCGCGGCCGCCGCGCCCGCGGTGAAGCGCGGGCCGGGGTGGAGGCCGATCAGCCGGAACATGCGGGCGGTGTCGGCCTCGAGCGCTCGGTAGGACCAGCTGAAGGCGGCCCGGACCCCGACGGCGTCGTCGTCGACGGCGAGCAGTTCCAGCCGCCTGCCCTCGGCGACGAGCTCGCGGGCGAGTTCGCCGACACTCTGATGGGGATGCGTGGCGACCCGCTCGGCGGCGATGTTCACCGCCAGCGGCAGCGCCGCGCACAACTGGACGAGCCTGCCGACGCCTTCGGGATCGCCCGCCGCGCGTTCGTCGCCGATGAGGTCCGCCATGAGCCGGGTCGCTTCGAGATCTTCCAGTGGCTCCAAGGAAACCTGGACCGCGCCGCTGCCGACGACCAGTCCGGAGAGCCGTCGCCTGCTGGTGATCAGCACGGTGGTGTCCGGGGTGCCGGGCAGCACCGGCCGCACCTGATGCGAATCGAGGGCGTTGTCCAGCACGACGAGCGTGCGCTGACCGCGCAGCAGGCCACGCAGGAGCGCGAGTCGCATATGCTCTTCGGCGGGAACGCGGTCGGGGCGGACGCCGACGCACCGGAGAAGGTCGTCGAGGATGTCGGCGGGTTGCGCGGGGGAGCCGGCCGCGTAGCCGCGCAGATCCGACCAGAGAACGCTGTCGAACTCTTCCTGCCGCCGGTTCGCCCATTTCAATACCAGTGCGGTCTTCCCGACCCCGGGCGGTCCGGCCACGAAGACCACTTTGGCCGGTCCGCCGAGCACTTTCTCGTCGAGCAGGGCGAAGTGTTCTTCCCGGCCGACAAAATGGGCCGGTGGCGAGGGAAGGTGGACATACGGTTCCGCGCGGGCGGCTTCGGCGAGCACGATCAGCGTCCCGCCCGCCTCCAGCGCGCGATCGCAGGCTTCGGCGAATTCCGCACTCGGCGGGGTGAGGCCGCGTTCGGCCCGGCTGATGAGACTTTTGTCGACATAGGCGAGTTTCTGGAGTTCGCGCAGTGCCAGTCCTTTGGCCTGCCGCCGCTGCCGCAGTGCGCGCCCGAAAGCCAGTGCGGCCGTCGAAACCGGCTTCGGTTCCGCGCGTGCTTTCCCGGTCTCCCCGGGTCTGGCCGAGCCGGAATTCTCGGTCACCAGAAGCACCTTTCTCCCTGCTCCGCGGCAGATCGTGCCACAACGGCGCGACGGCGGGCAGGGCCATCTGCCGATCCGCCGCTGGGCGGAATGGCTCCGCGTGCGACAACCTTCCCATTACAAGGGTCACAACACGGCCACCGGGTGTGCCGACGTGCGAAGACAGCCCCCAAACTGTGCGAGAACGCGCCCGTTCCCCACCGGTGCGCCAGTCGAAAGGGAGGTGGATCATGCGCGACCGCGAAATGTGAGCAGGCCCTTGTTCCGCCTTGCGAGCAACCGGGCGAGTACTGATCTCCTTGGCAGCGGGTCGTGGCCGCCTCGCGCGGCGGCCACGACCGTGACCTTTCGGAACATGTAGGACCGCTTAACGTCGGTGTAGATCTTTTCACTTGTCCTGATGAGTCGTCCGAGGCAGCTTGGAGAGGTATCGAGCGGCCCGGCGAAAGGATCAAAGTGAGCATCGGCGCGCCAGGAACCCTGGTCCGGATGGGCGTTCTCGCCCTGTTGTGGGGATCGGGGTTCCTGTGGATCAAGCTTGCGCTGACCGGGCTGCCGCCCGTTCAGGTCACCGTCATCCGCTGCGCGCTCGGCGCGGCGGTCCTTCTCGTCCTGAGCCGTTGGGCCGGGCAACGTCTCCCGCGTGACCGCCGGATCTGGGGCAGGCTCCTCGTCGCGGCCTTCTTCTGCAACGCCTTGCCGTTCGCGTTGTTCAGCATCGGTGAACTGACCGTGGACTCCGGTATCGCCGGGGTCATGAACGCGACGACTCCGTTGTGGTCGCTGCTGATCGGCATCGGGATCGGCACCGAACGCCGGATCACCGTGATCCGGGTGGGCGGGCTGGTCCTCGGGTTCGCCGGCATCCTGCTGATCTTCGCGCCATGGCAGAAGAGCGGCCTGCTCGGCTGGGGGACGCTGGCCCTGCTCGGCGCCGGAGTCAGCTATGCCATCGCTTTCGCTTACATGGGACGGAAACTCGTCGGCCAGGGCGGTCCGATCGCGATCTCCGCCGCCCAGCTGCTGACCGCCACCGTGCTGAGCGCGCTCGCGCTGCCGTTCGACGCGGCGCCGTCCGGGCCGCTGAACGTGACCGCGCTGATCGCCGTCGTCGTCCTCGGGATCTTCGGCACCGGCATCACCTTCTACCTCAACTACCGGCTCATCGAGGACGAAGGCGCGACCTCCGCGGCGACCGTGGGCTACCTGCTTCCGGTCGTTTCGGTGGCGCTGGGCGCGATCGTGCTCGGGGAGGAACTCGGCCCACGGGTACTCGCCGGGATGGCGGTGGTGCTGCTCGGAGTCGCGCTGACGCGCTACGTGAGGTCTTCGGCGAGCAAGTCCATCAGCAGCCCGTCGTGCCAGCCGTCGCCGACGGTGTCGCGTTCGTAGTGGCGCATCACCCCGACCTCCCGGAAGCCGACGGCCTTGTAGCAGCGGATCGCGGCCTCGTTGTCCACGGCCGGATCGATCACCAGCCGGTGATGTCCGCGATCGTGCACCAGGTGGCGGGCCATCGCGCGGACGGTGTCCGTGCCCAGCCCCCGGCCGTGCGCCGCCGGGTCGAGGAAGAGGTCGACCGACGCGTGCCGGTACATGGGGTCCTCTTCCTCGCCGTACTGGACGAAGCCCCGGACGGCTCCGTCCTCCAGGACGGTGAAGCAGGCCGTCGTCGGATCGTCGAACGGCCAGGTGGGGGAGTCCTCGACCGAACCCCAGCGCGCCCTGACCTCGGCCGTGCCGCGGATCCGCCGCAGGTCCGGGACGTGGGCTTCGGTGACCGGGGTCAAGATCACGATCTCCCCGTGCAACTCGGTGGTCAGTTCCCGCTCCGTCCGCTCGTTCGAGTGGCGCCAGTCTAGGGAGACGCGGCCAGGACCGCACGAAGACAGGCGGACATCTCAGCCGGGATCGGGTATCACTGAGGGGAAGGTGGAGGTGGGTCATGGGGAACCTGTTCGAGGAACTGCGCCCGGCCGCGGAACTGGTCGACGGCGGGGCGACCGCCGTGCGCGCGGCGGTGCTGCGCAAGGCGACCGAGGCGGTCGTCGCGAACGCCCGGGACGCGACGGACTGCCGGATGCTGCTGGAGATGCTGGGGCTGCACTCCGAGCCCGCGATCCGGTCCGAAGACGCGGCCGCCTGAGACGCTTCGGTACCGGGGGTCGTGAGTGGCGTCTCGGGTTATTGGGGGAAGGTCAAAAGTGCCGTGTTCGGGCGGGAGGGGCGTTCACGGGTGATCGAGCGGCGATCACGCGTGATCCGTCTCTGATCACCTTGGGTTCAGCCACAACGCCACCGTGAGGGCCGCACCAGCCTCCCGGGACGTCGCGAAAGCCACTTTCGCGACATCAGAAGTCCCGAAAGTGGCTTTCGCGACACGGCCGCTCGGCATCGGACGCGGCGAAGGACGCTTTCATCCCGTCGCCGGCCCCTCCCGCGAACACGCCACCTTTGCCTCGCCGCTCAATAACCCGAATCCTCACTCACGACCACCCGGGCCGACGCGTTCCGGGCTGTCCTGCGCACTTGAAGTACGTGATGGCGCCCTTCATGTAGTTGGGGAAGGTGTGAAGGTCGCGTTTCCTCGGCTGAGCCGAGGGAAGGGGGCCTTCACGCGAGCCGCTGTGGCTGCTGGTGCGGGTGGGGCGAAAGTGGCGATCGTGGCGATCACGAAGGTAGTGAAGGCCTCCATCGCTACTGTCAAGGTAGGCAAGGGGCCCTTCACGGCCCGGCCCCGTGAACGACCGCAGCCAGAAGCCGGATAGGTGACCAAGACATCCTTGGCCCTGACCCGAAACGCCACTCACGACCACCCCGATCGAAGCGTCTCAGTGCCGGGGCAGCACGCAGAACTCGTTGCCTTCCGGATCGGCCATGACGACCCAGGGATCCGACTCGGGGTCGTCGACGACCTTGGCGCCGAGTGAAACGAGCCTGGCGACCTCTTCGCGTTGCTCTAGTTCGTTGGAGGCGAGGTCGAGGTGCAGCCGGTTCTTGCCCGACTTCTCCTCGGGCACCGGCTGGAAGAGCAGACTCGGGACGTCCGGCCCCTTCAGCTCGACGTAGGTCACCCCGTGACCGTCCGTCCACCGGGAGGTTTCGGGATAACCCAGCGCTTCCTTCCAAAACGCGGCCAGCGCTTCGGCCTCGCGGCAGTCGACGGTGACGGCGAGCATCCGGGTTCGCATGAAACCACGGTGCCACGGAAAAGCGAGAATCGCCGATCAGGTAGGGCGAGGCGTGATCAAGAGTCGCAGGACGTCGGTGAAGAGCGTTTCGGGGACCGCGTCGGCGTCTACTCCGCGTTCGACGGCGAGGCCGTTCGACAGCGCGAGGATCACCACCGCGAGTTGTTCGGCCGGGATCGGCAGTTCCACCGAGTGTGCTCCGGCGGCCTTGCGGATCGCGCGGGTGATGGCCTCCCGCAGCCGGGCCCGGCGTTCCGCGAAACCCGCGTGGATCGCCGGATCCCGCATCGCCAGGCCCCAGTACTCCAGCAGCAGCCGATGCCAGGTGGCGTCGGTGCCGATCCCGCTCAGCAACCGGGCACCCGCCTCGGCCGTCGCCTCTTCCAGATCGGCGATCTCGTCGAAAACCGCGGTGGCGGCGCCCATCCGGTCGACGATGTGCTCTTCCATGATGGTCAGCACCAGATCGTCGCGGCCACTGAAATTGGAGTACACGGCGCCCTTGGTGAGCCCGGCTTCGGCCGCGATGTCGTTGAGCGACGTCCCCGCGATGCCTTGACGGGCGAACACGGCGGTCGCCGCGTCGAGCACGCGCCGCCGGGTTTCGGCCCGGCTCGGGCGGGTGCGGGGAGGACGGGAAGCGGCCATGGATCCGGAGGGTACAACCCGCTGAACTCGGGTTCTGAACATTGACTGTGATCTGGCTCATATGGTAGGCAGACAACTCGATACCATTCGGTATTGAGTTGGAGGTCCCGTGTTCGCAGTCACCGTCGACGTGCGCCGCGCCATGGCCGTCCTGGCCGCAGCCTTCGTCGCCCTCGCCACCCTGGTGGTCGCCGCACCACCCGTCCGTGCCGCCGATTTCCCGCAGAATCCCCGGAACGATCCCTTCTACGCCCAGCCGTCGCCGTTCCCCGACGTCGCGCCAGGCACCGTGCTCGACTCCCGGCCGGTCACCGTCCGGGCGCTCGCCCTGCCGCTCCCGATCCGGGCCTGGCAGGTCAAGTACAAGTCCACCGACACCCGGGGCAGGCCGATCGCCGACGTCGCGACCGTCCTGCAGCCGCTCGTCCCGCCGCCGGGGCCGCGCAAACTCGTCTCGTACCAGACCGCACAGGACGGTCTCACCACCGATTGCGCGCCGTCGTACGTGCTCCGCACCGGACTGGCCCTGCCCGCCGAGGAACTCGCACTGATGGTGCCGCTGCTCGCCGCCGGGCACACCGTCGTCACCGCGGACTACCAGGGACCCGATTCACAATGGACGGCCGGGCTCAACACCGCGCACGGCGTCCTCGACGGAATCCGTGCGGCACAACGGTTCGCGCCCGCGCGACTGAACGGGGCGGCCACGCCGACCGCGTTGATGGGCTATTCCGGTGGTGCGCTGGCGAGCCAGTGGGCCAACGAGATCCAGCCGTCGTACGCGCCGGAACTGAAGTTCGCCGGTGTCGCGGCGGGCGGGGTCCCGGCCGACATGGGCTACATCGCGCGGCAGATCGACGGCGGGCCGCTGTCGGGTGTCTACATCGGAGCGGCCGTCGGACTCAGCAGGGCGTATCCGGAGATCGACCTCGCCACCCTGCTCAACGCGCGCGGCAAGGCGGCGTTCGCCGAGGTCGGGAAGCAGTGCATCAACCAGTTCAGTGTCGGGCAGGCGTTCCGTCGCATGGCCGATTACGTGACCGTGCCGGAACTGCTCGACGTCCCGGCGGTGAAACAGGTGATCGCCGAGAACGTCATGGGCGGGCACGAACCGGGTTCTCCGACGTACTTCTACCAAGGGATCTTCGATGAACTGACGCCGATCCCGCCGGTCGACAAGCTGGTCGCGAAGTACTGCGCGGCGGGCGTGAAGATCAAGTACGACCGGATCCCCGTCGGCGAGCACGTCACCGTCGCGGTCCAGGGCGCACCCGGCGCGCTGGCCTACGTCAACGATCGGCTCGCCGGGAAACCGGTGCCGAGTTCCTGCTGATCACCGGCATACTCGCCGGATGGCTTTCTTCGACATCGAGGGTTACGAACCCGTGTGGCTCTCCGGACTCAAGGAGATCCGGAGGGCACACGGGGACCGGTTGCGCGCACTGGTGGGCAAGCGGCTCCAGCACGTCCACCTGACCTGGTACGTCGAATACGGCGAATGGCTCCAGGACGCGCCGGTCGTGCTGGACTTCGGGGACGAGCGGCTGGAGATCACGCACTGGAAGTTCGACGAGGTTTCCCTCACCTGGAACACGATCGATCCGTACGGCAAGGCGGAATGGAACTGGGGCGATCCGGCCGAACCGAGTCCGCTCCGGTGGCGGCAGGACATCTACCCCGAACTGTCCTCTTTGGAGGGTCAGGTGCTCCAGGACGTCGAACTGCTCGAATCCCTGTACAGGGGTGTGGCCGGGAGCATGGTAGCGCTCGGCTTCGTGTTCCCGGGCGGGCGCTTCACCGTTTTCAACGCCATGGACGAGAACGGGCTCGAGTACACCGAGCCCGGTGAGGACTACCGGAAGCATTCCCTGGCGGGCTGAAAATCAGGTGCTTCGGTCGGCGATCTTCGTGATACTTCCCGGCATGTCCCGGATCAAACTGGCCGAAGCGCTCGCACTGCGCGCCGACGCGACGAAGAAGGTGGAGGCGCTGCGCTCCCGGATCGTCGACAACGCGCGCCACCAAGAAGGCGAGGAGCCCGCGGAGAACGCGGCAGACCTGCTCGTCGACGTCGAAACCGCACTGGGCGAACTGGAATCGCTGATCCAGCGGATCAACCGGACCAATGCCGCGACCCCGCTCGGGGAAGGCACGATCACCGACGCGATCGCGCACCGCGACGTCCTCCGGCTCAGGCACGGCGTCCTCACCGCGGCCGCCGACGCCGCGGCGGGTCGCAACCACGGCGGCTACGGCCGTCAGCTCCGCTCGGAACTCCGGTATCTCTCCGCGTTTCCGGTCGCGGAGCTGCGGTCCCGTGCGGACAGGGTCGCCGGCGAGATCCGGGTGGTCGACGTCGAGATCCAGCGCACCAACTGGGAGACCGACCTCCTCGACTGAACGTGGAAAGCAGGTAGCCCTCCGGGAAGCGGGCACAAGCCGAGGGCCGGCGGTACACCGGCCCACCTCCTGGCACGTGGCGGGCAGCGTGGGGTTCGAATCCCCGATCACAACTCCGCCCAGCACGACGCACAGGTGACGGCGCAAACGGCACAGCTCATCACCACGTGCCGGTCCCGGAAGGCGAGGGTGGGCACGGGGCCTTTCCACGTTCCGCAAGTAGTCCTCTGGTTGCGGTGCGCCCGCATTCCCGCCGGCCGAGTGGCGTTCCCGACACAGCGGCGAAGCCGATCCATGGGCGGAGCCGATCGACTCTGTGCCAAGGTGAAAAGCGGAACAACCCAAGAGCCCAGGTGGTGACCCCGGATGGCACTGAAGATCGGTTACAAGGCGTCGGCCGAGCAGTTCGGCCCGCGCGATCTCGTCGAGTACTCCGTGCTCGCCGAACAGGTCGGGCTGGACAGCGTGATGGTCAGCGACCATTTCCAGCCCTGGCGGCACCAGGGCGGGCACGCGCCGTTCTCGTTCGCGTGGATGGCGGCGGTCGGCGAGCGCACCGAGCGGGTGGTTCTCGGCACCAGCGTGCTGACGGCGACCTTCCGCTACAACCCGGCCGTGGTGGCGCAGGCGTTCGGCACCCTCGGCAGCCTGTACCCCGGCCGGGTGCTGCTCGGCGTCGGCAGCGGCGAGGCGCTCAACGAGGTCGCGGTCGCGCGGATCGAGTGGCCCGCGTTCAAGGAGCGGTTCGCGCGGCTGCGCGAGGCGATCGAGCTGATGCGCAAACTGTGGTCCGAAGAGCGCGTCACGTTCGAGGGCGAGTACTACCAGACCACCGACGCCACCGTGTACGACCGTCCCGAGGGCGGCGTGCCGATCTACATCGCGGCGGGCGGTCCGGTGATGGCGAAGTACGTCGGCAAGCAGGGCGACGGTTTCATCTGCACCAGCGGCAAGGGGATGGACCTCTACACCGACAAGCTGCTGCCCGCGGTCGCGGAAGGCGCGGAGCAGGTCGGCCGGAGCACCGGCGACATCGACAAGATGATCGAGATCAAGCTGTCCTACGACCCGGATCCGGCGCAGGCGCTGGAGAACACCCGGTTCTGGGCGCCGCTCTCGCTGACGCCGGAGCAGAAGGCGGGCATCGAGGACCCGGCCGAAATGGAGAAGGCCGCGGACGCGCTGCCGATCGAGCAGGTCGCGAAGCGCTGGATCGTCACCTCCGACCCGGCCGACGCCGTCGAGCAGATCAAGCCGTACGTCGAAGCGGGCTTCAACCACCTCGTCTTCCACGGCCCCGGCCACGACCAGGAGCGTTTCCTGCGCTCGTTCTCCGAGCAGGTCGTCCCGGGTCTCCGCGAACTCGGCTGACCGGCCCGGGTGGCGGCATCGCGCGGGCGGTGCCGCCACCCGGCTCCCGGCTGGTGAGACCTCGTTGACCGGTCCGGCCGCCGCTGGGTTTCCTTTCGTCCATGCCCGCGAAACGAATTCGTCTCAACGCTTTCGACATGGCCGTCACGGGCCATCTCGCCCCCGGTGTGTGGACCCATCCCGACGATCAGGCCCATCGGTACAAGGATCTCGAATACTGGACCGAACTGGCGAAACTGCTGGAGCGCGGTAAATTCGACGGCCTTTTCCTCGCCGACGTCCTCGGGGTCTACGACGTCTATCGCGATTCGCGGGATCCCGCGGTGGGCACGGGCACGCAGGTCCCGGTGAACGATCCGCTGCTGTCGGTTTCGGCGATGGCCGCGGTCACGAAGCACCTCGGGTTCGGCGTCACGGTTTCCCTCACCTACGAACAGCCGTATGCCCTGGCGCGCAAGTTCACCACTCTCGACCATCTGACCAAGGGCCGGGTCGCCTGGAACATCGTGACGTCCTATTTGGACAGCGCCGCGGTGAACCTCGGTCTCGACCAGCAGATCACCCATGACAACCGGTACGACATCGGCGAGGAGTTCCTCGAGGTCACCTACAAACTGTGGGAATCCTCCTGGGAGGACGACGCCGTGCTCGCGGACAAGTCCACCGGCCGGTACGCCGATCCGGACAAGGTCCACCCCATCGAACACAAGGGGGAGTACTACTCGGTTCCCGGAGTGTTCCTCGCCGAGCCGTCGCCACAGCGGACACCGGTGCTCTATCAGGCCGGGACGTCGACCAAGGGGCGCTCCTTCGCGGCCAAACACGCCGAAGCTGTGTTCATCATGGGCCATTCGACCGACGTCGTCGGCCGGAACGTGGCCGACGTCCGCCGGCAGGCCGCGGACTTCGGCCGGGATCCGGAGAGCGTCAAGTTCTTCGCGCTGGTGACCCCGATCGTCGCCGAGACCGACGAGGCCGCGCAGGAGAAGTTCCGCGACTACCTCGGCAGGGCGAGTTACGAAGGGGCGCTCACCCTGTTCGGCGGCTGGACCGGCATCGACCTTTCCGGCTATTCGCCGACCGAAATCCTCGAACACGTGCACAGCGAGGCGATCCAGTCGGTGGTGGAGAACTTCTCCAAGGCCGATCCGACGCGGACCTGGACGCCGGAGGAGATCGGGAAGTTCCTCGGCATCGGCGGACTCGGCCCGGTGATCGTCGGCTCGCCCGCGACCGTGGCCGACGAACTCGAGCGGTGGATCGACGAGGCCGACGTCGACGGCTTCAACGTCGCCTACGCGACGACGCCGGGCACCTTCGCCGACTTCATCGACCTCGTGGTGCCGGAGCTGCGGCGGCGAGGGCTGGTGTGGGAGGACTACGAGGGCCACACCCTGCGGGAGAGCATCTACGAACCCGGCCAGGTGCGGCTGCGTGACGACCATCCTGGCGCCCGGTACCGGCGCGTTTAGTCCTCTGGTTGCGGTCCGGGCCTCAGGACTCGGTGACGAGCTTGCCGATCTCCTGGTCGAAGTCGAACCACTCCGGCTCGGAACCGGCGGGCACGACGTCGTAGGTGCGGTCGAGGAACTCGGCCAGTTCCTGCGCCTGCGCTTCGAGGACCGCGCAGCCGTCGGGTGCGCTGAGGGCGAAGATCACGATCGAGGTGTCGTCGGCCGGGCTGATGATCACGTCGCCCTCACCCGATGGAGTGAGGAGGCCGTCCGCGAGCAGGTCACGGCCGAACATCCAGCGGACCGTCCCGCCGCCCGAGTGGTAGGCCACCACGACGGCGTAGGGATCTTCGGGGTCGTACTCGAGGTCAGCGTTGACGGGGAGGGGGTCCGCACCGAAAGTGCGCAGGCCGAAGACGATCGTCCCCCGGATGAGGTCGTTTTCCTTGTCCAACGCTTCAGCCCCTTACGTTCGGTTGCTGTTGATCTTCAGCTATTGATAACGCAATGTGAAGCCTTTTCGTGACCCGAGTCGACAACTTTCACACGTTCGGCTGAGAGCTGTGTCTCATGTGCTCACGGACGGTTCCGACCGTGCACGTGCGGTGAGCAAGCGGGGAATGCGATCATTCGTGCAAAAGAAAGAGATTCCGCACGTGCATATTCCGGTGAATGAAAATAGCCAACCATTCGGCGGAGTGAATCGATAATTCTCGCGGTTAGCATCACCTTGCGTCGTTCGAGTATTTCGCGAAGACCGGCGTGGATCTGTCCTGGACCTCGGCGAGCTGGATCGTTGCGGATCGGGAGGGACTGACAATGGGTGTGCGAATCACCATCGCCATTCCAAGAGAAGAGCCCGCGCGGAGTGACACGGTTTACGGGCCACGGCGGCGACCTGTTCCGGGACGCGTTCTGACCCCGTCCGGGTCCGGCGCCGGTACCGAACCGGCGGTGCCGCGCGTCCCGGGGCGCCGCCGTGAATGACCGGCTCCCGATGCGGATCGGGCAGGCCGACATCGATCGGCTGGAGGGCGTCATCGCCGCGCTCCGGGCGCGCGACTACCGGGAAGGCGGCGGGTCCTGCCGGGAACTGCTGCGGGTGCTGGAGCCCTACGGAGCCGCTCTGCGACGGGGAATGATGTCCGAGGCGCAGGCCCGGCGGCTGGCGGGCGTGGTCGCGGATCTGCACAATCTGCAGGGCTGGACCGAATTCGACTCCGGCCGTCCGATCAGGGCGGAACGGCACTTCCGCCGCGCGCTCGAGCTGGCGGCGGAGGCGGGCAACGACGACCTCGCCGCCAACATCCACTACCGGCTCGGCCGGATGTACCTGCATCACCGCTCTCCGGCGGAGGCGCTCGAACAGTTCGGTCAGGGGCAGCTCGCCGCACGCCGGGCGGGAAGACCGCTTTCGCAGGCGATCCTTTCGGCGAACGAGGCATGGGCCTACGCGCTCCTCGGTGACGTCCGCCAGGCGCTGGACAAGCTCTCCCTTGCCCCGGAACAGTTCGCCAGTTCCTTCGGTGACGCCGCCCCGTCGTGGTCCGCCTTCTTCACGGCCAACGACCTGGCCGCGATGATCGGCACCGTGCGCACCGAACTCGCCAGGCTCGTCGACGTCCGCCACAGCCGGGAGGCCATCCCCGCGCTCACCGAGGCCATCGAGGGCTACGGCCCGGACATGGTCCGCAGCCGGTCGCTGACGATGATCTGGCTCGCCGTCGACCACGCCTTGGAAGGCGACCTCGATCGCGCGGCCGAGGTCGGCCTGTCCGCGATGGAGATCGCGGGCGGAATCCGTTCCGCGCGGACGCGGGACCGTTTGCGGCCGCTGTCGGAATGCGTGCGGAAGCGGGTCGGCGATATTAATGCGCGGGATCTCCTTGACCGGATCGCAACATTTCGCGCCAGCGCCTGAGCGCCGGGGAATAGGTGGAGGAATGACCGGATCAATTTCACCGGGCGTAGGCTCGCGGACATGAAACGGACTTCGTTCGCGCAATGGCCGTGCTCGATCGCGCGCACCATGGACCTGCTCGGCGACTGGTGGACGCCGCTGGTCCTGCGGGAGGCGTTCTACGGAATCCGCAGGTTCGACGAGTTCCAGCAGGAACTCGGCATCGCGCGGAACACCCTCGCCGACCGGCTGCGCCGCCTGGTCGGCGAGGGGTTGCTGGAGAAGCGTGCCTACCAGGCCGACCCGGTCCGTTACGACTACGTGCTGACCGAGAAGGGCGCGGATTTCTACGGCGTGCTCGCCGCGATGTCGCGCTGGGGCGACCGCTGGCTCGCCGAGGAAAGCGGGCCGCCGATCACCCTCCACCACGACACCTGCGGGCACGACACGCACGCGGAGGTCGTCTGCGCGCACTGCGCCGGGCCGCTCACCGCCGAGAACACGCGGGCACGGCTCGGGTCCGGCTACCCGCCGAAGCTCGCGAACCGCCCTGACGTGGTGCGTCGCTTCGCCGCGCAGGAGGGTTTGACAAGGTAAGTCCATCTACGCAACTATCGAGGTCACGAGCACGGGAGGGCGACCACGATGGAGTGGACGGGCGCCAAGTACGCCGACAAACCGACGGTCGAGGTCGAGGCCTGGGTCGACGCCGGCCCGGAGCGGGTCTGGTCGATCGTGTCCGACGTCCGGCTGATGCCGGAGATGAGCGGGGAACTCCAAGCGGTCGAATGGTGCGACGGCGCGGACGGCGACGCCGCGGTCGGCAGGCGGTTCGTCGGCCGCAGCAGACACGACGCGCTCGGCGAATGGGAGACGACGTCGCACGTCGTCGAATGCGACGAGCCGCGCGTGTTCACCTGGGCGGTGCACGACCCCGAGACGCCGACGGCGCTGTGGCGCTTCACGCTGGAGCCCGAGAACGGCGGGACGAAGCTCCGGCAGTGGATGCAGCTGGGGCCGGGGAGGTCCGGCCTGTCGCTGGCCATCGACCAGATGCCGGACAAGGAGGAGAAGATCGTCTTCGTCCGGCTTCGTGAATTCGAGACCGCGATGACCGGGACCCTCGCCGCGATCAAGGAGCGGGCCGAGGCGGCGCGCGCGTGATGCGGACGGCGACCACGGTCGAGGCTTCGCGCGGCTGGCGGGAGACGCTGGATTTCGTGCTGGAGGCGGAGAAGCTCGGTCTCGACGACTGCTGGGTCGCCGAAGCCTGGGGTTCGGACGCGCCGTCGGTGCTCGGGTATCTCGCCGCGCGGACCGAGCGGATCCGGCTCGGCTCCGGGATCATCCAGCTCGGCACGCGGAGCCCGGTCGCGATCGCGCAGGCCGCGCTGACCCTCTCGATGCTGTCCGGCGGCCGGTTCGCCCTCGGGCTCGGCGCCTCGGGGCCGCAGGTGATCGAGGGCCTCCACGGCGTTTCGTTCGCCCGGCCGCTGACGCGGATGCGGGAGACTGTCGCGATCATCCGTCAGGCGTTCGCGGGGGAGAAGATCTCGCACTCCGGCAAGGAGTTCGAGATCCCGCTGCCGGGTGAGACCAGGCCGATGCGGCTGTCGACGACGCCGAATCCGGACATCCCGATCCATCTGGCGACGCTCTCGCCGAAGTTGCTGGAGCTGACCGGCGAGATCGCGGACGGCTGGCTGGGCACCAGTTTCGTCCCGGAAGGGGCGCAGGCCTACTTCTCGCATCTCGACGCAGGCCTCGCGAAGGCTGGCCGGACGCGGGCGGACCTGGAGGTCTGCCAAGGCGCCGAGGTCGCCTTCGCCCGCGACGAGGACGAGTTGCGAGGGATGGTCGCGGGACGCAAGGCCGAACTGGCGTTCAGCCTCGGCGGGATGGGTTCGGCGAAGACGAACTTCTACAACAACGCCTACAGCAGGCAGGGCTGGGTCGAGGTCGCGGCGGCGGTGCGCGAGTGCTGGCAGGCGGGCGACCGGGAAGGCGCCGCCGCGCTGGTGACCGACGAGATGGTGCTCGGCACGACGCTGATCGGCACCGAACCGATGGTGGCGGAGCGGCTGCGCGTCTGGCGTGACGCCGGGGTCGAGACGGTCCGGCTGTACCCGGCGGGGGAGACGGTCGCCGACCGGCTCGCCACCCTCGGCCGCGCGCTGGACCTGGTCCGCGCTCTGGGGTGAGGAGTTGGCCCGAATGCCCGCGCCGGTTGAGGTGACCGGCCGAGCGCGGACGGCCGCGCCTGCTCCAAGCGGGTAGAACTTGTTTCACTTTTGCCTCCGGCTGGAGAACATGACCTCGCTCGATCGCCACGCGAGGAGGCCCCATGAAGCCCGACCCCCGACTTTCCCGGCGCCAGGTTCTGCGCGGCAGCGCCGGACTCGCGCTCGCTTCGGGCCTGCCGTTCGCCGGGACGGCCACGGCGAGCGCCGCGGTGATCGGCGAGTACGACGTCGTCGTGGTCGGCGCGGGCGCGGCGGGGATGACCGCCGCGCTGACGGCGGCCAAACGCGGGCTCAGCTGCGTCGTGCTGGAGAAGGCGGCGAAGTTCGGCGGTTCGGCGGCCCGCTCGGGGGCGGGGATCTGGATTCCGTGCAACGCGGTGCTGGCCGCGGCCGGCGTCCGCGACACCCCGGAACAGGCCGCGCGGTACCTGGCCGCCGTGGTCGGCCCGTCGATCCCCGCCTCGCGGCAGCAGGCGTTCCTCGCCAACGGCCCGGCGATGCTCTCGTTCGTGATGGCCAACAGCCCGCTGCGGTTCCGGTGGATGGAGGGCTACAGCGACTACTACCCGGAACTGCCCGGCGGGATGCCGGACGGCCGCTCGATCGAACCGGACCAGCTCGACGGGAACATCCTCGGTGCCGAACTGGCCAACCTGAACCCGCCCTATCTCGCCACGCCCGCGGCAATGGTCGTCTTCAGCGCCGACTACAAATGGCTCGCGCTGGCCGCGGTCAACCCGAAGGGCGCCGCGGTGGCCGCCGCCTGCCTCGCCCGTGGCACGGCGGCCGCACTCGCCGGGCAGAAGCCGCTCACCATGGGCCAATCGCTGGCCGCGGGACTGCGGGCCGGGCTGCAGCGCGCCGGTGTTCCGGTCCTGCTGAACACGCCGTTGACCGATCTCGTCATCGAGAACGGGAAGGTCACCGGAGTGACCGTCGCGGGCGGCGTCGTCAAGGCCCGGCGCGGTGTCATCGTCGGCTCCGGCGGGTTCGAGCACAACGCCGCCATGCGGGCGGAATACCAGCGCCAGCCGATCGGTACACAGTGGACGGTCGGCGCCCGGTCGAACACCGGAGACGGGATCCTGGCCGGAAAACGGGCAGGCGCGGCACTGGACCTGATGGACGACGCCTGGTGGGGTCCGGCGATCCCGCTGCCGGGCGAGCCGTACTTCTGCCTCGCCGAGCGGACCCTGCCCGGCGGGCTGATGGTGGACGCGGCGGGCAAACGGTTCGTCAACGAAGCGGCGCCGTACAGCGACGTCGTGCACACGATGTACGACCGGAACCCGACTTCGCCGACCATCCCGGCGTGGCTGGTCGTCGACCAGCATTACCGCAACCGGTATCTCTTCCGCGACGTCGCGCCGCTGCTGCCACTTCCCGACGAGTGGTACTCGGCGGGCGCGGTCAAGAAGGCGTGGACCGTGGAGGCGCTCGGCAGCGCGATCGGTGTTCCGCCGAAGGCCTTGCGCGCCACGGTGAACCGGTTCAACGGCCAGGCACTGTCCGGTGTGGACAGTGACTTCCGGCGGGGCGCCAGCGCCTACGACCACTACTACACCGACCCGTACGTCCTGCCGAACTCGTGCCTCGCCCCGCTCTGGGAACCGCCGTTCTACGCGTTCAAGATCGTGCCGGGCGACCTCGGCACCAAGGGTGGGATGCGCACCGACGCGCGGGCGCGGGTGCTGCGGGCGGACGGTTCGGTCATCTCCGGCCTGTACGCCGCCGGGAACGCCAGCGCGGCGGTGATGGGCCCCAGCTACGCGGGAGCCGGGTCGACGATCGGCCCGGCGATGACGTTCGGATACGTCGCGGCGAACGATCTCGCCGATCACCCGTGAGCTGAAGGGGCCCTTCACCGCATGTCACGCGGTGAAGGGGCCCTTCACCGCGTCAGACGCGGGTATGGCGTCCTTCGGCTCCCCCTCCGCTAAGGTGAGACGTTCGCGTGGCATCAAGGGCTGGGGGGTCCGCCATGGTCATCAAGCGTTCCTATCACCATGGGGACCTTCGTCGTGCGCTCGTCATGGCCGCGCGGGAGGTCCTCGTCGAGCGGGGTCCCGAGGGGGTGAGCCTGCGCGGCGCGGTCGCGAAGGTGGGCGCGTCCACCGCGGCGCCGTATCGCCATTTCCGCGACAAAGACGCGCTGCTGGTGGCCGTCGCGCTGGAAGGGCACGCCGAATTGCAGGCCGCCCTGCGGGGCTGCGGTGCCGGGACGGTGACCGCGCTCGGACATTCCTATCTCGGCTTCGCGCTGGAGAATCCCGCGTTGTACCGGTTGATGGCGGGGGCCGGGATCGGCGACCGCGCTGCGCATCCGGAACTCGCCGAGGCGCACCGGGAGACGTGCGCGGTGCTGGCCGGGCGAGTGGGGGAGCGGAGCGATCCGGGCGGCTTCGCCGTCACGTTGTGGTGCCTGCTGCACGGGCTGGCCACGCTCGTGATCGACGGTCACGTCGAGCGCGGCTCCGCCGTCGCGGAGGCCGAGCGCAGTCTCGCGTTGCTGAGTGGCGGCGCTGTCGTGAGTGGGGATTCGGGTTAGAGCGCGTATTTGCTTACCTACGCGTGACCTGGGCGAAGGTGGAGTGTCCGCGATGACACGGTCGAGCGGGGAAGATTCGGGACGTTGAACGTCTCAAATCTTCCCCGCTCGCCCACATCGGCATCCAGAACAAGCGCTACAAGCTCACCAAGACGATATGAGAATCCAGTGGGTAGGCAAATACGGGACCACCAGAGCCCGAATCCCCACTCACGACCACCTCACCCGGCCCGGTTCGGCTGCGAGTACTCGGCGAGCGCGGCACTGAAGGAACGCGCGGTGCGCGCCAGTCCGGCGACCGCCGAAAGCGGGTCGCGCCGGGCGGGCAGGACGGCGGCGAGCGCCGCGCCGACCCGGCCGTCCGGAGTCCTGATGCCGACGGCGGCACAGCCGAGCCCGGCCGTGATGGTCTCCGACTCGGCCGCGTACCCGGTCGCCCGGATCTCCAGCGCGTCGGCGTCCGGTTCCGCGAGTGCGGCGTGGTGGGCGGCGAGGAGCCGTCCGGCGGCGGTCCCGGGCGGCAGCGGGCTGCCCGGCCACACGGGGACGTCGTCGGCGGGCAGGACGGCCCCCGCCGCGACCAGTGCGCGGCCCTCCCTCGGGACCACGAGCACGAGGCTGACGCGCATCCGCGCCGAAAGCACCGGCAGCCACTCCTTGGCCAGGTCCCGCAGTTCGGGCTGCCAGAACCGGCCGAGCCGGAACACCCGCGAGCCGATCCGGTAGCTGCGATCCGCCCGCTCGACCGCGCCGAGGTCGGCCAGTTGTTCGAGGAGCCGGTGCACGGTGGTCTTCGGGAGCCCGGTGGCCCGCACGAGCTGGGTCAGCCCGGCCTGCCCGCCGTGCTCGTTGAGCGCTTCGAGCAACGCGAACGCGCCTTCGAGCACTCCGCGTCCGCCAAGGGGTTCTCGCATCGCCGCCCTTTCTCGAGATCAGGCCACATCGGAGAAGTAAAGTGCGTCCTCAGCCGTCCGGGATACGAACTTTCGGGCAGCCGATGGGGCGGGGTTCCGCTGAACGGCCCAGCCCCCGACGTGACCGACACCGCGCCGGAAACGACCGTGCCGGGTCCTGCGTCCCGGCGCGTTCCTGGCATGCTGGCAAGGTTCGCGCGAACACCACAGCTCCAGGGGGACGTCGATAATGGAGGAGATCCGCCGCCTCGCCGATCGGTTCGATCTCATCGAGCCCGTCGGCGGTGGCTCGATGGGCACCGTGTGGCGGGCGCGCGACGACAACCTGGAGCGCACGGTCGCGGTCAAGGAACTCCTTCTGCCGCACGGACAAGGGGAGCAGAAGGCCGACGAGGCCAAGAACCGAGCGCTGCGCGAGGCCCGGATCGCCGCCCGGCTGGTGCATCCGCACGCCATCACCGTCTTCGGCGTGATCGACGAGCAGGACCGCCCGTGGATCATCATGGAGTACCTCCCCTCGATCAGCCTCGCGGACAAACTGCGCGAAGGGCCGATGGAGGTCGACGACGTCATCCGCCTCGCCATCCAGTTGTGCTCGGCGCTGGCGGCCGCGCACCGGGCGGGCATCGTGCACCGCGACATCAAGCCCGGCAACGTCCTGCTCGGCGAAGACGACACCGTCAAGATCACCGACTTCGGGATCTCACGGGCGATGGGCGACGTCCAGCTCACCGCGACCGGCGAGATCTCCGGGACGCCGGCGTTCCTGGCGCCCGAGGTCGCCCGAGGTGAGGACGCCACTTCCGCTTCCGACGTGTTCTCGCTCGGCGCGACGCTGTACACCGCGCTCGAAGGCGGCACGCCCTACGGCACGGCGGAGAACCCGATCGCGTTGCTGTACCGCGCGTCGAGCGGGGAGATCACCCCGCCGGTCAAGTCCGGCATCCTGACGCCGCTGCTGACCCGTCTCCTCGACGTCCGGCCGGACAGCAGGCCGACGATGACCGAGACCGAGCGGGAGCTGCGGGCCCTGGCGGCGGGGGATCCGACGACGCTCGTCGCCGAGGAGCCGCCACCGAAGGCGCGCAAGGGCATGCTGATCGGCGTACTCGCCGGGTTCCTGGTGCTCGCCGCCATCGCCGCGGCCGTGGTCGTCGTGCTCACGCGCGGCGAGGACACCCCGACGGACGCGGCACCGCCGCCGGCCTCGCAGTCGCAGGCCGTCACCCCGCCGCCGTCGAACTCCGCCGAACCGCCGCCGTCCTCTTCGGCGCCTCCGTCGTCGTCACCGCCTCCGGCCACGTCGTCTTCGGCCCCGCCACCTCCGGCGCAGACGCCCGGCCAGGCGCTTTCGGCGTACTACTCGCTCATCCCGGGGAATCTCCAGGCCGGGTTCGCGACGCTGACCGACAACTTCAAGCGCACCAAGAACCAGAGCTTCGAGCGCTACTCGAACTTCTGGAAGGACTACCGCGGGGTGGCGGTGTCGAACATCGTCGAATCCGGGAACACGGTGTCGGTGACGCTCACCTACACCAGGGCCGCGGGCGGGACCATGACGGAGAAGGCGACCTTCGTCATGGTGCAGCAGGACGGGCGCTACCTCATCGATTCCCAGCGCTGAGGCCGAGTTTCCCGGCGAGGCGCTGAAGCCAGGCTTCGACCTCCTCGGGGGACCGGTCCGGGAGGCCGAAGATCGTCTCGGTGACCCCGGCCGCTTCGAGCTTGGCCAGGTTCTTCGGGTCCGGGCGGACGCCGAGCGCCGAGATCTCCGGCTCGCCGGCGCGGCCCTCTTCGTGCCAGATCTCGCGCAGCCGCCGCGCCTTGTCCTCGATGTCCGTGTCACCCGGGGTGGTGAGCCAGCCGTCGGCGGACTTCGCGATCCAGCGGAACGTCTTCTCCGTCCCGCCCGCGCCGACGATCACCGGGATGTGGGCTTGCGCCGGTTTCGGCCACGCCCAGCTCGCGCCGAACGAGACGAACTCACCCGCGTACGAGGCTTCGTCGTCCGTCCAGAGCGCGCGCATCGCCTCCAGGTACTCGCGCAGGACCGTCCGCCGCTTGCCGCCGGGGACGCCGTGATCGGCGAGTTCGTCGACGTTCCAGCCGAAGCCGACGCCGAGGGTGACCCGCCCGGCCGAGAGATGATCGAGGCTGGCGATCGTCTTCGCCAGCGTGATCGGATCGCTCTCGACCGGGAGGGCGACCGCCGTCGCGAGCCGGATCCGCGTGGTCACCGACGCCGCCGTGGCCAGCGCGACCCACGGGTCCAGCGTGCGCAGGTAGCGATCGTCGGGCAGCGACGCGTCGCCGGTGCGCGGATGTGGGGCCTCCCGTTTGACCGGGATGTGCGTGTGTTCGGGCACGTGGAAGGCGTCGAAGCCCGCGGCCTCGGCCGCCCGCGCGGCGGCCGCCGGGGTGATGCCCCGGTCACTGGTGAACAGCACTATCCCGTGTCTCACAGGCGGTCACGTTATTAGAACGTGTTTCAGTTTGCAACCGTCGCCTGCAGCGTGACCGGCAGTGCGTTCAACCGCCAGGTGCCCGGATCCGGGATCCGCAGCAGGCCGTCCGCGAGCGCGAGATCGGGGAAGCGGCGCAGCAGTGCGGTGAGCGCCACTTCGGTCTGGACCCTGGCCAGTGAGGCGCCGAGACAGAAATGCGGCCCGTGGGCGAACGCCAGATGCCAGGCAGGCCCCGCCGCGCGCCGGATGTCGAAGACGTCCGGTTCGGGGAACGCCCTCGGATCCCGGTTCACCGCGGCGATCGCGACGGTGACCGGCGCTCCTTCGGGGATCGTGACGTCGCCGATCCGGACGTCCGTGGTGGTGATCCGGGGGACCGTCAGCAGTTGCGGGCTGCACCAGCGCATCAGTTCCTCGACCGCGCCGGGCATGAGAGCCGGGTCTTCGCGGAGCTCGGCCAGCTGCGCGGGGTGGGAGAGCAGGATCTCGACGGCGTTGGCGATGAGGTTGCCGGGCACCTGGCCACCCAGGACCAGCTGCCAGACCAAGGCGACCAGTTCGGTTTCGCTGAGCCTGTCGCCGTCTTCGGCCTGGATCTGGAGCAGCTGCGAGACGACGTCTTCGGCGGGCTCGAGTTTCCGTTTCCCGATGGCGGCGATCGAGTCCTCGACGATCGCCGGGACCGCCTTCGAGAGTCCCGGACCGTCGCCCGCCGCGACCATGGTCCCGTACTCGCGCCAGCGCGGGCGGTCGGCTTCGGCGATGCCGACCAAGGCGCAGATAACGTCGACCGGAAGCGGGCGCGCGAAGGCCGTGACCAGGTCGATCCGCTTTTCTCCGGCGAGGCTGTCGAGGAGGTCTTCCACGAGCCGCTCGATCCCCGGGCGGAGCGCGGCGGCCTTGCGCGGGGTGAACGCGGGGGCCACGAGGCGCCGGAGCCGGAGGTGTTCCGGGCCTTCGACCTCCTGCATGCTCCGCATGTACGGACGGCAGTGCTCGGGGATCTCCATCCGCTGGTAGCTGGCCGGGCTCAGCGCGAAGCGCGGGTCGCTCAGCATCTTCCGCGCCTCTTCGTGGCGCAGGATCGCCCACATTTCGAACCCCGGCGCGACGAGCTTGGCGATCGGGGAGCGCTCACGGACCGGGCTGTACGCGGTGAACGGATCGCGCAGGACCTCAGGGTCGGTCAGGTGGATCTCGGGAACGTTGGACAAGAGGCTCTCCCAGTTCGGATGTTCAATTCAGATGTTCTCATCATCTGAATGCTCAAGGTATCTTGATCCGGGTCCGCAGGCAACGACGGGGGAGTGATGGTCCGGCTGAGCAGGACGGAGACGCAGGAGCGCAATCGCGCGAAGGTGCTGGTCGCCGCGCGCGACGAGTTCGCGGAGCAGGGCTTCCGGGACGCCAAGATCGACGTCATCGCCGAACGGGCGGAGCTCACCCGCGGCGCTGTCTACTCGAACTTCCCCGGGAAACGCGCGCTGTACTTCGCCGTCCTCGCCGAGCTGGCGGAACACTCCGCCGGAGCGCCGCACGCCGTGCCGGGCGAGACGCTCCAGGACGCGCTGGGCGCGCTGGCCAGGGCGAGAATGGCGGCGTTTCCCCTGGGCGAGGACCAGGCGGGCCTCGCGCGCGACCTGATGCCGGAGGTGCTCGCGGACGAGCGGATCCGGCGCCCGTTCGCGCAGCTGGTCAAGCTCAACGGGCTGCTGCTCGGGCTCGCGCTGGAGCGGCTCGACCCGCCGGAACGCCCGGCGGGCGCGCCGATCGCGCGTCGTGTCCGGCTCGCGGAGACCGTGCTGACCGTGCTGCACGGGGCGGGCCAGCTGGCGGCCGCCGATCCAGGGCTCGTCGAACCTTTCGACGTCGTGAGCGCCGGCGAACGGCTGGCGGGGCTGGCCTTCAACGACTGGTGGGCGCCGCCGGTGATCGCGCCCGCCGCGCAGGCCGCCGATCGGCCGTGGTCACCGCCCGGGGTGGTGGACCTCGTCCGCGCCGAACCGTTCGTGCCCGCCGACGGCGTGGTCGTCGTGCTCGGCACCCATCGGCTCGCCGCGGCCGAGGAGGCCGTCCGGGCCCACGACGGCGCCGTCACCGTCGCCGTCGTGACCAGCGAGCCCGACGAGCTCGTCCCGCTGACCCGGCTGATCGTCGCGGAGTTGTGTGGCGGTCTGCGGCAGGCCTTCCCGGAGCGGGCGTGGCCGGGCGTGCGCGTGGTGTGCGACGTGACCGGGACACTGGCCGCGTCGGCGGGGGTGCTCGCGGTCAGCGACGAGACCGAGGCCGCGGTCCGCGTCGAGCGTGGCCGGATCGTCGCCACGGCGGACGGGCGCGGCGCGGGGCACGCCGTCTCGACGACGGGCGAAGTGTCCCGTGTGGACGATCGACGCTAGAGGACGTCCGTGTGCCGGATCCGGTACACCTGCAGGCGAAGCCCGTAGTACTTCTCGGTTTCCCCGACCCAGACCATCCCGAGCCGTTTCGCGGTCGCGATGGCGCGCACGTTGTTCGGCCGCGCGACGGCGAAGAACTCGTCCGTGTCCTGGGTGAACGCCCAGCCGAGCAGCGCGCGGGCGGCCTCGGAGGCGTAGCCCTCGCCCCAGGCGTCCGGATGCAGCTGCCAGCTGATCTCCAGGTCCTCTTCGTACGGCGGCAGCAGATGGATGCCCAGTCCGCCGACGACGGCGCCGTCTTCCTTGCGCTGCACCGCCCATCTTCCGCGCGGGGGCACGAGATTGGGCTGCGCCTGCTGCCAGGCCTGCAGAACCGAACGCATGGCCGCGGCGTCGGTGACCCGGTCCATCGCCGGGGTGAGCCAGCGGGTCACGTCAGTGGTGCCGTAAATCGCCAGAGCGGCTTCGGCGTCGTCCTCGGACCACTCGCGGACGACGAGCCTTTCGGTGGTCAAGTCCATAACAGAACGTTACGCGCATAGGCGGGGTGATGGGGTGTCTCGATCATGACAACTCGGCAAACCGCGTACCGTGGCCCCATGCGCGCCGACGCTTCGACCACCCCGGAACAGGCCTGTCCGATCGCCCCGGTGGTCGACCTCGTCTTCAGCCGCTGGACGACACCGATCCTGTGGGCGCTCAACGAATTCGGCAGGCAGCGATTCGTCGAACTCGAGCGCCGGATCGGGACGATCACGCCGAAGGTGCTGACCCAGCGGCTGCGGCAACTGGAACGCGACGGACTCCTCACGCGGACCTATCACGCGGAGGTGCCGCCCCGGGTCGAGTACGAGATCAGCGACCTGGGCCGGAGCCTGGCGCCGCTGTTCGCGACCCTCGCGGACTGGTCGGCGGAGAACCTGCCGAAGGTGGAGAAGGCCCGGTCGGCCTACGACTCCGACTAGCTTTCTTGACCGATCGGTCTAGATGTGGCTAAGCTTCACTCGTGTCCCGGGTGAAGGAATTCGACGTCGACGCGGCCTGCGATGCCGCGCTGGAACTGTTCTGGCGGCAAGGGTACGAGGCCACCTCGGTCAGTGATCTCGTCGCCGGACTCGGCATCGGCAAAGCCAGCCTCTACGCGACGTTCGGTACCAAGCATCAGCTGTACTTGACAGCGCTGAACCGCTACATCGCCCGAGGCAACGAGCGGTTCGTCGCGGACTTCGCCGGACCGGGGCCCGCCCTCGACGGCGTGCGACGGCTCATCGAGCGCTATGTCGCCGAGATCCTCGACGAATCTGGGCGCAAAGGCTGTTTCGTGGTCAACGCCGCGATGGAAATGCTGCCGAAGGATCCCGAGGTCGCGCGCGTGGTCGAGCGCAGCTGGGATGCGCTCGAACTGGCGTTGCGGATGGCGTTGAGCCGGGCGAAGGCGCAGGGCGAACTAGGCGCCGGCGCCGATCCGGAAGCGCTCGCGGGCTTCCTGCTCACCGTCCTGCAGGGGATGCGGGTCCTGGGCAAGGGACTGGATCACGCGGCCCGCGTCCGGGCGACGGCGAAGCAGGCCATCGCGGTCCTCGAAGCCGCCAGTCAGCACTAATACTAGAACGATCGGACCAGAAAGTTGGGTACTGTGGGGAAGCGATTCAGTGGCAAAGTCGTCCTGGTCACCGGGGGAGGTTCCGGGATCGGCCGCGCCACGGCGGCGGCCTTCGCGCGCGAAGGCGCTCAGGTCGTCGTTTCGGGCCGGGACGGCGAGAGGCTGCGTCAGACGGTGAAGGAGATCGAGGCCGAAGGTGGTACGGCCGACGCGGTGGCCGCCGACGTGGGTGTCGGCACCGAAGTCGAACATCTCGTCACCGAAACCGTGCGGCGGCACGGAAAACTCGACATCGCGTTCAACAACGCGGGTATTCTCGGCAGCCCCGCGCCGACCGCGGACCTCGATGAGGACGGTTTCAACGCCGTCGTGCAGACCAACCTCACGGGCACCTGGCTGTCCATGAAGCACGAGATCGCGCAGATGCGGGCGGGCGGCGGGGGAGTCATCGTCAACATGGCGTCCAACATCGGCTCGCACATCCGCCTCCCCGGAATGGCCGCCTACGCCGCGTCGAAGGCCGCCGTCGACGTGCTGACCCGGACCGCCGCCCGCGACCACATCGCCGAGGGGATCCGGATCAACGCGGTGAGCCCCGGCGCCAGCGACACCGGCATGTCGTTCCGGCCCGGTGAGACCGAGGCCGACCGCGCCGAACGGCTCGGCGCGGTCATCCCGCTCGGCCGGATCGGCGCGGTCGAGGAGATCGCCGCGGCGGTGCTGTGGCTGGCCTCCGAGGAATCCGCGTACGTCGTGGGGCACGACATCGTCCTCGACGGCGGCGTCAGCGCCTGATTTTCAGTGACGTGGCAGTTCCGGGGAACCGGTGTCGAGCGGTACCGCCGCCGACCGGACCAGTCCTAATTGGACCGTCTGTCGTTTCGTCACCGCTTCCAAAGCCCAATCGGCGGCGGTGCGCAACCGGTTCCCCGGCATGGCCAGCAGGTGGTATCCCCGCGTGACCGCCTTGGCGGCGAGCCCGGAAAGGGGGATGTGCAAGGGATTCGCCGCGGCCTGATGGGCGCCGAGGTCGACGACGAAGCCGAGATCGTGGTGCCGGTAGGTGCCGTGCGAGCCGTACCCGAGCGACGCGGCGACGTTCCGCCCGGCGAGTCTGCCCTGCCGTTCGGCGTGCTGGGCCGTCATCGGCGTGTATTCGCCCGGCCTGGTCAGATCCGGGACGGCGGCCGCGTCGCCGCACGCGTAGACGTCGCGTCGTCCTGGGACGTTGAGTTGTGTGGTGACGACGAGCCTGCCCGTGGCCGTCTCCAGTCCCAGGTCCTCGATCAGCGGATCCGGCCGGACCCCGACGCACCAGACGAGGGTGTGGGTCGGCACGGATTCGCCGGAGGTCAGCGTCACGCCCTTCGCGTCGGCGTTGTCGACCGACGTCTTCATCAGCACCTCGACGCCGCGCGCCCGCAACACCTCGTCCGCGGTGGTGCCGAGCCTGCGGTCGAGTTCCGGCAGGACACGTTCGGCCACGTCCAACAGGAGCCAGCGGATCTTCTGGCCGTCCAGTTCGGGATGCCGCGCGGCGAGCGCGGCGGTGAACGCCGGACCTTGCGCGGCGACTTCGGTCCCGGTGTAGCCGGCACCGACCACGACGAACGTGCAGCGCGCGTCACGTTCGGCCGGATCCCCGGCGGAGGCCGCGAGCTCTATCTGCCGGGTGACGTGATCCCGCAGGTAGAGCGCCTCGGGCAGACCTCGGAAGCCATGGGCGTACTCGGGCACACCGGGGATCGGCAGCAACTTGTTGACGCTGCCCGCGGCGAGCACGAGACGGTCGTAGCCGATTTCGCGCTCGCTGTCCTCGGGGTCGGTGTAGCGCACGCGGCGGCCGTCGAAGTCGACCGAGGTCGCGGTGCCGAGCACGAGGCGCACGCCCCGCAGGGTGCCGGGGATGGAGACCGAAATCCGCCGCGGTTCGAGGATCCCGGCGGCGACTTCGGGCAGCAGGGGGAGGTAGAGGAAGTAGTCGGTCGGGTTCAGCACGACGACCTCGGCGTCGTCGCCGACCGACTTGAGCAGGGTTTTGGCGGCGTTGTAACCGGCGAACCCGCCTCCGATGATGACTACGCGCATCGTCAGTCCTCGGTGGGCCAGTCGCCGGTCGCCTTGCGGTAGCCGATCGCGCCCGCCCGTTCGGTGGCCGCCTTCACCGCCCCGAAGATCGCGCCCTGCGCAGCGGCCGCGACGAGCACCTGGGTCCAGGTGAAGTCCCGGTCCGTGGCGTTCGGCGCGTCTTCCTCGCCGCTCACGCGTTTCCAGATCTGCTTGAACGCGATCCCGGCGAGCACACCGCCCGCGGCGCTCACGACCATGTTCAGTGGCTTGTAAAGGACCTTGTTCACGAGGAAGACCTCTTTCGCATGATCAGCCGGATCGTCACGAGCAGTGCGAAAACACCGACGAAGATCGGCAGGGGGTTGGCGCGGACGATTTCGGTGCCCTGACGGAACTTGTCCGCCGCGGGCTCGGAGACCTTTTCGGAGATCTTGGCGCTGGCCTGGTCGACCTTGGCGTCGAGGTTGTCGTTGACCCGGGTCTTGACGTCGAGCTTCTGGCCCAAGGCGTCGAGGGTTTCGGTGAGCTCCTCGCGCGTCACATCGCGATCGGCGCGGGCTTCTTCCGCGTTCTTGGGAAAATCGGTCATGAGCGCACTCCCTGCTTGACGGTGTCGACATCCTTACGGACGCCTTCGATGGCCTCTTCCGGCACCGGCGGTGTCGCGCTCGCGATCTCCTTCTTGCCGACGATGGCCGAAAGTCCGCCGATCAGCAGGAGTGCCGCGCCGGTCACCACGGCGGCAAGCCAGGCGGGCATGACGAGGGCGAGCGCCAGTACCACCGCGGCGATGAGGGTGGCCAGGCCGAACAGCGCGAACAGCCCGGCGACGCCGAACAACCCGGCGCCGAGTCCCATCCGCTTTCCCTTGCCCTGCAATTCGACGACGGCGAGCCGCATCTCGTCGCGGACGAGACGTTTGACCTCGTCACTCAGGTCGGAGAGCAATTCGCCGACCGACCGGTCTTCGGTCTTTTCGATCATGGAGCACCTCCTCGGGGCGTTCTGCCCGCCGGGTACCCGGGAGTACGGGCGATCAATCACGGCGCGTTTCGGCCCTCGGGGTGCCGGGTAGCCGACGAGTGCCGGCTCGAAAGCACCCAACAAAGCAGGAGGATGCATGAGCACGATCACCGAAATGGTCGACGTCGACGTACCGGTCAAGACCGCGTACAACCAGTGGACCCAGTTCGAGTCCTTCCCGCAGTTCATGGAAGGTGTCGAGGAGATCCGCCAGGTCGACGCGACCCACACCCACTGGGTGACCAAGTTCGGTGGTGTGAGCCGGGAATTCGACGCGACCATCACCGAACAGCATCCCGACGAGCGCGTCGCGTGGACGTCGGACTCCGGTCCCGACCACGCGGGCGTCATCACCTTCCACCGCCTGGACGACAACAAGACCCGGGTCACGGCGCAGATGGAGATCGATCCAGAGGGCTTCGTCGAGAACGTCGCCGACAAGCTCGGCATTCTCGACCGCCGGGTCAAGGGCGACATGAAGCGGTTCAAGGAGTTCATCGAGAGCCGCGGCCATGAGTCCGGCGCGTGGCGCGGTGACGTGGACCGTCCCGGCAGCTGACCCCCACCCGGTGATCTCCCCCTGGAAGACGGCGTTTTCCAGGGGGAGATCACCGGGTATTTCACGGGTGAGGTCCACAACGAAGGGAGCGTCCCGGCATGACTACCAACGCATACGTAGCCTTCCTCGTCATCGGGGTTGCGCTGGTCATGCTCGACGGCCTGATCATCTACCAGAGCGGTAAGCGCTACCTGCGAGGTTCCTACGGCGATCCGGCGGCCGGGGCGTCCATGACCTGGCTGGTCACGGTGCTGTTCCACCTCGCGACGCTGGGCGTTCTGGCGCTGCTGTCGACGATCGACATCGGGGGCAGCGACCTTCCGGGTGTGGTCGGCAGGCTGGGTGTCCTGTTGCTGGTCCTGGCCATCGCCCACGCGATCACGCTCAGCGTGCTTTCGCGGATCCGCGGCGAGCAGGAGGCCGAAGCGGTCATCAACCGCCCCAGGCAGCGCGTCGAACCCGAGCAGCAGGGTACGACGGTGACGCCGGTGCCCGGGCAGGAAGGCCGGTACCCGACCGCGAGCCCGTCGATCGAGCAGCAGGCTCCGTACACGACGCCTTAGCTTCCACCCCCTGACACGCGTGAAGGCCCCCTTCCCTCGGCTCAGCCGAGGGAAGGGGGCCTTCACGCGTGTCAGGGGGTGGGTGTGTCCCAGTTCCGACGTGACTGCTTCGGGCGGGTTCCCAATGGCTCATTTGAGACGCTCAGCGTCTCAAATGAGCCATTGGGAACATCAGCGGGACCTGCGCGACCGCCACCCGCTTCGCTCTAACCCGAATCGCCACTCACGACCGCGCTACTCCGAGAGCTTCCCTCGCAACTGTTCCAGCGTCTGCGAAAGAAGCCGCGAGACGTGCATCTGCGAGATGCCGATCCGTTCCGCGATCTGCGTCTGGGTGTAGCCGCCGAAGAACCGCATCACGAGGATCGCGCGTTCCCGCTTCGGGAGTTCCCGCAGCAGCGGTTGCAGCGCCTCGTGGTTCTCCACCAAGGCCATCTCGTGGTCCTCCTCGCCGATCGTGTCGGCGAGTGAAAGAGCCTCGGTGGCATCGTCGTGAACCGGCTTGTCGACCGACAACGTCTGATACGCCTGACCGGCGAGCAGCCCTTCACGCACTTCGTTGACCTCGAGCCCGAGGTATTCGGCGAGTTCGGTCGGCGTCGGCGCTCGGCCGAGGCGCTGGGACAGCGCGGCCGTGCCCTGGCTGAGCGAGACGTGGAGTTCCTTGAGCCGCCGCGGTACCCGGACCGACCAGCCGGTGTCCCGGAAGTGCCGCCGGACCTCGCCCATCACCGTGGGGACGGCGAAGGAGAGGAAGTCGTGGCCCCGTTCGGGATCGAACCGGTCGACCGCGTTGATCAGGCCGATCCGCGCCACCTGCACCAGATCCTCGCGGGGCTCGCCCCGGCCGGAGAACCGGGTGGCGATGTGCTCGGCGAGCGGAAGCAGTTCGGTGACCAGGCGGGCTCGGACCTCTTGGCGGCGAGGAGAGTCCTCCGGAAGGGCGGACAGCTCTTCGAAGAGGGGTTCGCAATGGGCGTAGTCATCCGCCTGGCGGGCGGTCGACCTGCGCTCGGCGTTCACCCGTCGCTCGTTCCCGGTGTGAGGACGAGGTCGATCGTCGTCGTGCTCCCCGTTTCGCCGGGAATCGGTTCGCAGCGAGCCGCCACCGACCGGGTCAGGGTCGTCAGCACGTGCCATCCGAACGTCGTTTCGCTCGGGAGATGAGCTTTGGCCGTCCGAGTGGAGATCGAAACGGCGATCCCTTCCGGGATCTCGTGAAAGACGCAACACAGGGTCGCTCCCAGTTCTGCGGGCTGGACCAGTTGGGAACAGGCTTCGTCGACGGCCATCTTCGCGTCTGAAATGGCGTCCAAGCCGAAGTCCGCACGTGCCACCACTCCATGGGTGAGCGTGCGGACGAGGGGGATCTGTTCCGCCTCGGCGGGGAGGCGGAGTTCCACTCGATCGAGAAATCCGTCCTGTTCATGGCGGGTTTCAGGGGTGAGGCTGCCCCGTGCGTGTGAATCCATTACGTGACCTATCCGTCCATGGCCGTGGGGCAACCGCGGTGGGGACCCGCCGCGGGACAGGCGATCAACGGCCAAGGGCGCGCTGAAGCTCCTTTTTGGACATCTTCGACCTGCCCTCGATATCGCGCTTATTCGCTTCGTTGTAGAGCTGGTCCTTGGTGGGTCCGTTCGGGCCCAGCCGATTGCCGGAGCGCAGGCCGCCTCGCCGTTGCGGGGACATGTCCTGGGTGGAGGTCTTGCTCGCCTCGCGTGACTCGCCCGCCTGCGCGCGATTCTTGTTCACCGTGCGTGCGGCGATCTCCTCCGCCCGGTCCGTGCTCGCTCCACGGTCCTTCGCCGAGTCCTTGATGTGCTCGTACTGTCGTTCGCGTTTGCCGCTCCAACTCTGCTGAGGCATGACTGCTCCCTTCTCCTCAGCTCAGGTACCCCGATCGTTTCGCTGGATAAACCTCCGGTTGACCGCCGAAGCGGGCGGGTACGCGGAGGTCAGACGCGAAGGAGGCTTCGATGCGCATCGGCTACACGCTCATGACCGAGCAGACCGGGCCGAAGGACCTGGTGGGGTACGCCGCCGCGGCCGAGCGGGCGGGATTCGACTTCGAGGTGATGAGCGACCATTACTCGCCTTGGCTGGACGAGCAGGGCCATTCGCCGTACGCGTGGAGCGTGCTGGGCGCGGTCACCCAGAGTACCGAACGGGTCGAACTGATGACCTTCGTGACGTGCCCGACCATGCGCTACCACCCGGCGGTGGTGGCGCAGAAGGCGGCGACCGTCCAGGAACTCTCGGACGGCCGGTTCACCCTCGGGCTCGGAGCGGGGGAGAACCTCAACGAGCACGTCGTCGGACGCGGCTGGCCACCGGCGAACGTCCGTCACGAGATGCTCGCCGAGGCGATCCAGATCATCGGCGGGCTGTTCGACGGCGGGTATTTCAACTACGCGGGTGACCACTTCCGGGTGGACTCGGCGAAGCTCTGGGACCTTCCTGAGCAGCGTGTTCCGATCGCCGTCGCGGTGTCCGGGTCGCAGTCGGTCACCAGGTTCGCGCCGATCGCCGACGCGATGATCGCGGTGGAGGCGGACGAGTCACTGGGCCGGGAGTGGGACGCCGTCAAACCCGGCCCGCCGAGCAGGAAGATCGCCCAGCTGCCGGTGTCCTGGGGCGAAGACCGCGACGCGGCGATCCGACGGGCGCACGAGCAGTTCCGGTGGTTCGCCGGTGGCTGGAAGGTCAACGCCGAACTGCCGGGGCCCGCTGGTTTCGCCGGGGCCACCCAGTTCGTCAAACCCGAGGACGTCGCCGCGGCCATCCCGTGCGGGCCGGACGTCGATCGGATCGTGAAGCAGGCAGGCGAGTTCGAGGCGGCCGGGTTCACCGACCTCGCCCTGATCCAGATCGGCGGCGACCAGCAGGAAGGCTTCCTGCGCTTCGCCGAAGAAACGCTGCTCCCGGCGTTGCGAGGCTGATTCACACGGACGGAGTAAGGCGGCCGTGTCTCTGCGCACCCGAACGGGGACACCTGTGTTCAAGCCCGCGATCGTGGGTACCTGAGTGACACGGCGGCCTTCATCCAAGGGGGAATTGATGAGAAACGAACTCGGACTGCACCCGGTACCCGACCTGCTGTCGGACGGCCTGGACTCGCCTCAGCAGGAGGAGATGCGCCGCAAGGCGGCCCTCGCCGTGGCTTCGCGGGCGACGAGCGCCGATGACTGCGCGACTCTGCTGGACATGCTCGGCCTGCACGATGGCGGCCGCAGCTTCGAAGTGGCCTGATTCAGCGGGTTCCGCGCGCCACCACAAGGTCCGCGACGAAGGCCTGATACGCCTCGTCGCGGTCAGGTGCGCGCAGCACTGCGGACGGGTGAACCGTGGCGATCGCCGTGATGGCGAACTCGGGTAGCTCGATCCGCTCACCGCGGCTGCGGGTGATGCGGAAATCGTCGCCCAGCATTGACTTCGCCGCTGTCGCGCCGAGAAAGATCAGCGTGTCCGGGCGGACGGACGCCAGCTCCGCGCGCAGCCAGGGGCGGCACGCGACCATCTCGGTCTTCGACGGCGTCTTGTGGATGCGCCGCTTGCCGCGTTCGTCGCGCTTGAACTTGAAGTGTTTGACCGCGTTGGTGACGTAGATCTTCCCGCGGTCGAAGCCCGCTTCGCCGAGTGCGCGGTCGAGCAGCCTCCCGGCCGGTCCGACGAACGGAGTTCCGGCCCGATCCTCCTGGTCGCCGGGCTGTTCGCCGACCACCATGAACTCCGCTCCGCGGGGACCCTCACCGAAGACGGTCTGGGTCGCGTCGCGGTAAAGCTCGCATCCGCGACAGCCGGAGGCCGCCGAGCGGAGCCTGCGCAGATCGATTGTTCCGGGCGGATCCGCCCCCGGTGCCCTGGTCGCCATCCTCCCGTTTTCCCGGCTCGCCGCCGGGTCAAACCGAGCCGTGAGCGGTCAAGAGCTCCGCGCCGGCGCGACGATGCCGTACTCGTGGATCTTCCGGTAGATCGTCGCCCGGGAGATGCCGAGAAGCTGGGCCGCGCGCATCTTGTTGCCGTCGGCGTCCTCAAGACCCCGTACGATCGCGTCGCGTTCGATCACCTCGAACCGGTTGACCGGACATCGCGTTTCGGCGTGGAACTCGGCGGGAAGGTCGCCGGGGACGATGGTCCCCGAGCGGCGGCGTTGCGCGACCGAGGATGCGTACGGAACTCGTGACGCAAGTCGTCGGCCCACGCCGCGTCCACTGCCCCGATGCGTCCACTGTGCACAGGCGTGCCGCCGGGCTGCGCCGCATGTGCATCCCTTGGCCAGAGCGCGGCATTGATGACCGAATTCGGGCCGCTGGACGGCGGGTTGCAGCAGCCGTCACCGGATGCCAGTACGCCACAGTCGCTGGGGATGGGGCCGTCGGTGGGCTAAGGCTCCTCGTCCACCCATTCGAGCAGGTCGCCGGGCTGGCATTCGAGGACCCGGCACATCGCTTCCAGCGTGCTGAACCGGACGGCCTTGGCGCGGCCGTTCTTCAGCACCGCCACGTTCGCCGGGGTGAGCCCGACGAGCTCGGCGAACTCGCCGACACTCATCTTGCGCTTGGCCAGCTCGACGTCGATGCGGACGACGATCGGCATCAGATCACCTGTTCCAGATCGGAGCGCAGCGTGGTGGCCTGCCGCAGCAACGTGCGCAGCACGATCATGAGGAGGCCCAGCACGGCGACGCCGACCAACGCCAGGAACAACAGCAGCGGCAGAGCCGGATCACCGGCGTTGAAGCCGACGTAGAGGAACACGCTCGCCAGCACCACCCAGCCGGCGAGGATCGCCCACACGATGGCGTCCACCCACCTCAGGGACGCTTCGGTGAAGATCCGGTCCTTCTTGACCAGGGTGAGCAGCTGCCAGGTGGCGACGACCACGACCTGGACGCAGAGCACCCAGAAGACGGAGACGGTCGTCGCGGGCCAGCGCAGATACGCCATGTCCGGGTCATGCCGGGCCATGTACGCGAACTGGCCGGGCAGGGACATGGTCTGGAAGAGGACCAGGATCCCGAACAACACCACGAGGAACACTCTGAGGGGCGCGACCGCCCGCTGCGCTGTCAGCATGGATCGAGTTTCGCGCGTTATCTATCGAAAGTCAATCGGTAGCTATCGTGGGCCGGTCGGCGGGCGGTGGTGAGCCAGCGGGCGGTGATGACCACCCCGTCCAGGAGTCCGCTGTCCGTGAAGGCCTCCTTCCCTACTCTCACGGTAGGCAAGGAGGCCTTCACGACAAAGCCGCGGCCGCTATCGGAGCGCATTGGGGAAATCGCTTACCGCATTCGGTGAACGGGGTTGAATTTTCGTCGCGTGAAGGAATTCACCCGGCCGTAGTTCCGCCATTGTCGCGCCCGGTGCCGTCTGTCAGGATGCTCGTGACTCGACCCGAAGGAGTGTCCAGTGGCTTCCCGTCTCAACCCTTACATCAGCTTCGCCGGCGATGCCCGGCAGGCGATGGAATTCTACAAGTCGGTGTTCGGCGGAGAACTGACGCTGAACACGTTCGGCGAGTCCGGTATGGCGGGTTCGCCCGTGGAGGACCAGATCATGCACAGCCAGCTCGATTCCCCTGGCGGCTACACGATCATGGCGTCGGACACGCCGCCGGGAATGGAGCACAAGCCGGGTACCAACCTGTCGGTCAGCCTCAGTGGTGATGACGGGGAGGAATTGCGCGGATACTGGGAGAAACTCTCCGCAGACGGCACCGTTTCGGTCCCGTTCGAAAAGCAGATGTGGGGTGACGAATTCGGTGCCTGCACCGACAAGTTCGGCATCTCGTGGATGGTGAACGTCATTCAAGGCTAGGGCATTCCGGCCCGGTGCGATCGGTGCCGAAGCTCCCGACTTCCGGGGACTTGCGGCTCCGATCGCGCAAAACCTGTTATGCCGCCGGTGAAATCGCCGATCACCTCTTGTGAGGATTCGGCGGTTCCATCAGGAGGCAGGGATATGAACAGAATGGTCGCGGCACTGCTGGTTTCGGCGGGTGCCGCCGCGGTGCTGGGTGGTTGCGGGACGGCGGGATCCGGCTCGCCACCGGTCACCGTGGTGCGGGAGATCGTGCCGCCGTCCACGACCACCGCCGCCGTCGCACCGCCCGCCACTTCGGTGGTCGTGGTGGAGCCGCCGGTGACGGTCACGCGGGTGCCCGTGGCGCCGAGTCTCACCTCGTGTCAGCGCCTCCTCTCCGACGGGTTCTCCTATGCGTACGCGTTCGACGCCTGGGTGAACGCGGGCCGTCCGCTGAGCTGGGACGCCGATCGCGACGGGTATCCCTGCGAGCAGTCCTACGGGAACCGGAACTAGACCGGCTCGCACCGGACATCGATGGTGCCGCGCGGGTCTTCTTGGCCGAGTGCCCGCAAGTGAATCGGTGTCCCGCCGGGATTGTCGTACAGCCGGATGCCGTCGCCGAGCAGGACCGGCGCGATGTGCAGGTCGATCTCGTCGATCAGCCGCAGTTCCAGCAGTTGACGGCCGATATCCGGAGAGAACACTTCGAGGTTCTTCCCGTTCGCCGCCTCCAGCCCGATCCGGACCGCTTCGGCCGGGCCGCAGTTCAGGAACGTGACGCCCTCCGTGGGAGTCGCGTCCTCGGGATGGTGGGTGAGGACGAAGAGTGGTCCCTTCCAGGCGCCGCCGTAGATACCGCTCGGGTCGGGGTAGGCGTCCCAGCCGTCGCGGCCGCCGAGGACGGCGCCGGTGGTCGTGGCGTACTCGTCGATCAGGGTCGGCCGGGACGTGATGCCCGCCATCCAGTCCATGCCGTGGCCCGGTCCCGCGACGAAGCCGTCGAGCGACATCGTGAAGTGCCAGAGCACTTTCCCGCCCGCGGTCTGTGGTTCGAGCATTCCGCCTCCTACTGCTTGCGTTTTGCAATCGGTTGCTTCACCGTAGGCGGAGTGATGGTAGATTGCAACCACTTCGTCCGGAGGTGAAGGAATGGCGGAACCCGCCCGTTCGGGCTGTCCGATCAACGCCGCGATCGAGGCGTTCGGCGACAGCTGGAGCCTGCTCGTGCTGCGGGACATCATGTTCGGCACGCGGCGCTATTTCCGGGAACTGCTCGCCGGATCCGAAGAGGGGATCGCCTCCAACATCCTGGCCGACAGGCTGAAGCGGCTGGTCAAGGCGGGCCTGCTGACCCGTGAGGACGCCGGTCCCGGCAAGCGGGCCGCGTACAGCCTGACCGAGGCGTCGATCCAGCTGGTACCCGTGTTCGCCCAGCTCGGTTCGTGGGGGCTCAGCCATCGGCCGACCACGAAGCGCCTGAGGGTGCGGGCCGAACTGCTCGCCGCGGGCGGGCCGGAACTATGGGCGGAGTTCATGACCGAACTGCGGGTCGTCCATCTCGGCGCTCCGGCGCCGGAGCGGGATGGGCCGGGTGTGCTGGAGCGTCTCGCCGCCGCCTATCGGGGCGCCCTCTGATGGCTTCTCGCTCCGGCGATTCACGCGACCGAAAAGGGCAGCCGATGGGGCTGAACGGCTCAAGCCAGTGGGGTATTCAGTGCGGGTTCTTTTCCCGGTATTCCGCCCAGACCTTCTTCGGCACGCACATTCGCCACGCGTCGACGATCAGCTCTCGTAACTCCTCGTAATCGATCGCGGACAGCCGGACGTGAACCCACCGATAGCGCATATCGGACGGATTCGGCAACATGAACTTGTCCGGCTCACCTGTCACCAGCGCTTCCCGCTCTTCTTTGGGATAGCCGAATCCCAGCACGGTTTCGTCAGGTGACAGCGAAAGGAACACGATTCGCCCCACGCGGAACTTCACCCGGTCGCGGACCAGTGCCTCATAGGCACGGGGCAGCTCCGAAGCGATCCTCCTGACGTCATCCCCGGTTACCATTTTTCCACCACTCCCCACTGTCTGTTCCCCAGTCACCCTTGGCGCCCGTGGTGAAGGCGACGTAAAGGTATTCGTCGAGGATCTTCGCCAGGGACACAGGTCTGCCCACAAGGGCGGGAATCCCGTCTCCCGCCTCCGCGATCACCGCGGCGGCCCACTCGCGGCCGAGCCGCAGGTGCCTGCCGAACGCGGCACCGTCGCGGTCGCCGTGGCGGGCGGCCGCGATCGCGGCGTCCCACGGCATGATCGTGTTGGGCCGCAACGCATACAGGGCCTTGGCCGCGGCGGTCGGGCCGAGTGTGCGCCTCGCCCGTCCTGCCGAGACGACGACGCCCGAGAGGTCCGCGTACGCCTTCGCGGCCGTGTCGACCCCCGCGTCCGTCAGGTGGACGAGGTCGACGGTCGGCAGGGCGGCGCCCCAGGTGTCCCACCAGGCCTGGACCCCGGCGTCGAAGGGGGCGGGTTCGCCTTCTCGTGGGTACCGGATGCGGCATCCCCACGAGTTCAGCCAGCGAAGAAGAATTGCGCGATGTGCGGCCTGTGACAGGTCGATCGCGGACCGCGTTTCTTTGATGAGCCGGAGCCATGAGGTGTCGGCATTCGCGAAGCCGTTGAACACTTCGGCGGCCCGCCGGAGTTCTGAGAGAGGGGGCAGGGGGCCAGACATGGGCGAACCCTATCCGGTGCCACCAAGGGGGTGAATTTCCGCGTCCAACTATTGGACTTTGTACATTGAGTCACCTATTTGTATCTGCTGCGCGGTTCATTGGTCCTTTAGGGTTGTGGCCAAGAAGGCCACAAGGATGGCGGTCACGCAGCGCGATCGTGTTACCCCATCCCGGGGAGGAGTAAGGCATGGGCAGACCCGAGCGACCGTTGGACGGCTCCACTGGTCCGATCGCCGCATTCGCTCATGATCTGCGGGTGTTACGTAACCGAGCGGGAAACCCCAGCTACCGGGAACTCGCCAGAACGGCGCTGTTCGCGCCCTCCGTACTGTCCAGCGCGGCCAGCGGCCACCGGCTGCCCACCCTGGCGGTGACAATGGCGTTCGTCTCCGCGTGCGGCGGAGATCGTGCGGCGTGGGAACGACGCTGGAGGAGTGTCGCCGGGCAAACAGGTGGTGGTGTCGAGGTACGCGAGGAGCGCCCGGCCGCGCCCGCGCCCGCCGAGATTCCGGCGGATGGCGCACATGTGCTGGCATCCGGGGTCATCCACCTCGCCCGTCCGGCCCAGCTTCCCATGGGGTCGAGGACTTTCGTCGGCAGAGAAGGGGATTTGGCCGGCGCCGCCGAGATGATCGGGGCGACCGGCCCGGTCAAGGTGCCACTCCTGGTGAGTGGCCCGATCGGGGTGGGTAAAACGGCTTTCGCCTTGCGGCTGGCCGAAGAGGTGGCCGCGGACTTCCCGGACGGGCAGCTCTACGCCGATCTGAGCAACAGCGGAACCGGCGGCCGGTCGGCGAACGGGATCGTGCGCGGCTTCCTGCGCGCGCTCGGCGTACCGGCGCATCTCGTGCCCGACGACCCGATGCAGCGGATCGGGCTGTACCGGTCCTTGCTGGCGGAACGCAGGTTGTTCGTTCTCCTGGCCGGTGTGAGCGACGAGGGTCAGGTGCGCCCGTTGCTGGGTCAGGCCCCGCACAGCCAGGTCGTGGTGACCAGCCGAGCCCGGCTGCTCGGCCTGGAGGACACGAACCGTGTCGAGCTGGATACGTTCTCGCGTAGGGAATCACTGGCGCTGATCGGCCGGATCGCCGGACCGGGCCGGGTGCGCGCGGAGCAAGACGCCACCGACACGATCGCCGAACTGTGCGGGGATCTTCCGCTGGCGGTCAACATCGTCGGCCGCAAGATCGCCGCGCGCCCCGAATGGGCGATCGCGTACACGGCGGGGCAGCTCGCCGATCGCGAACGGCTCATGGACAGCCTCAGCGTCGGTGACGTCAACGTCCGGGACCGGTTCAGTTCCGCGTACGAACACCTGTCACCCGCCGGACGCGAGGCCATCCACCACTTCGGGCAGAGCGGGGCGGGCTGGACGACGTCGATCGGCATCGCCGCGGCGATGGGCATCATGATCGAGACCGCCGACGAGCTCCTCGAGTCCGTCGTGGACGCCGGACTTCTCCAGCGTGCCAACGTCGCCGGCCGGTACGCGGTGTCCCGCTTGGTCAGCGCGTTCGCCGCGGAGCGGCAACGGGAACCGGATCCGCTCGCCGCCGCCGTGCCGATGGCGGGCCGCCGGGCGCGGAAGAACGCCTTCGAATCGCTGCGCCACGAGGCCGTGCGCACCCTGCCGGGCGGCTCGTCCGAAGGGTGATCGTTCGAGCCGCGCGGTGCTTCGGGCAGCGGACCGCGCGGCTCGAATCCGACGCCATGGTGATGATCATGTTCAGGATCAGGTTCATCCGGGTAGTCGGTGCGGAAAGCATCGACCGGAAGGAGCCCCGATGGCTGACAAGTTACGACCGCCGCAGCAGCAGGAGCCGCCGGGCGTGACGTCGAAGATGGACCCGCCGCCTCGTGACTCCATGGAGGGCTACGAGGGTCGCGACCTGCTGCGCGGCAAGCGCGCGCTCATCACCGGTGGCGACTCCGGGATCGGCAGGGCGGTTGCCATCGCCTTCGCGAAGGAAGGCGCCGACGTCGCGATCGCTTACCTCAATGAGCACGAGGACGCGAAGTACACCGAGGAGCGCGTCCGGGCTGAGGGCCGCGAGTGTCTCCTCCTGCCGGGCGACTTGGCCGAGGCAGCCCAGTGCCGCGAGATCGTCGTCCGGACCGTGGACGAACTCGGTGGGCTGGACATCCTGGTCAACAACGTCGCCACGCAGTGGCCGGTCGACTCCCCGGAGGAGCTCACCGACGAGCAGTGGACGCACACCTTCGACGTGAACATCCACAGCTTCTTCCGGGTGACCGACGCTGCCTTGCCGCATCTGAAAAAGGGCGCGGCGATCATCAACACCGGCTCGGTGAACGGCCTTCGCGGCAACAAGTCACTCATCGACTACTCCGCGACCAAGGGCGCCGTCCACGCTTGGACCTACGCGATGGCCCAGGCACTGGCCGATCGCGGCGTCCGGATCAACTGCGTCGCGCCGGGTCCGGTCTGGACACCGCTGATCCCCTCGACGTTCCCGCCCGAGAAGGTCGAGAAGTTCGGCCTTCAGGTCCCGTTCGAGCGGGCCGCCCACCCCGACGACCTCGCGCCTTCGTACGTCTTCTTGGCGTCCAACCGGCTCTCGTCGTACTACAGCGGCGAGGTCATCGCGGCACTCGGCGGGGAGACGACACCTGGCTGAGCGCTGTTGTGACAGCCGTCCTGGCCCGATCCGAGAAACTCGAGGAGGTGCGATGGCGGTGACGGAGGCACGGCGACGGTTGATGTCGCCGTTCGCCTGGGCAGGCCGTGCCGTCCGCGTCCCGGGTGAGGAACGACGAAGTCCGATTCAGACCACGAAAGCCGCGGCCGCCGCGGTGATCGCGTGGATCGTCGCGACCTCGGTTCTCGAACTGCCGCAGCCCTTTCTGGCACCGTACGCGGCAGTTTTCCTGGTGCAGGCCACGGTTTACCGCTCCCTGCGCGGGTGGGCTCAGCAGGTCGGCGCGGTCAGCGTCGGGGTGCTGCTCGCGGCGGGCGCCGGCCAGTTCATCCCGTCGGTGACGGTGGCACTCGGCCTGGTCATCTTCACCGGGTTGCTGATCGGCTCATGGCGTGGTTTCGGTGACTCGGGGGTATGGGTCGGGATCACCGGCATGCTGCTGATCTCCTACGGCAACGCGACCGAACCCGTCCTGCTGGCCGACAGGCTGCTCGAAACCGCGCTGGGCGCGGCGATCGGGGCGGTGCTGAACGCGGTGATACTGCCGCCGCTGCACGGGGAGGGCCTGCGTGCGGCGACGGAACGGCTGGCCTCGGCGATCGCGGACGTCCTCGAGGAGACCGCGGCACTCGTCCGCGGCGGCGAGCCGCCCGAGGCGACCGATGTCCTGCACGACCGGATGCGCGATGTCCGCAGCCTGGCCGCGGAGGCGGAGGAGGCGATCGGCTGGACCCAGGAGGGCCGGTACCTGAATCTCCGCAGACGGCGGGAGACCGGTGAAGAGCCGCTGGCGAATCTCATCTCCCTGTGGCCACCGCTCGCCCAGCTGATCGACGCGGTGAGTGAAGCCGCCCGGAGCGAACAGCCGTTCCGGCATCCCGGCGAGTATGCGCGCGGTGTGGTCGGCGACCTGCTCGAAGCGCTCGCCGAAGTGGCCCGTTCGGGTGACCCGGACAAGCTCGATCGATGCCGCACGCTGGTAGAAGAGATCGACCATCTGCTCGTCACCCCCACGGACGAGGTCGCGACGTCGATCGGACTCGGGGCGATGGCGCTGCCCGCCCGGCGCCTGGTCCAGCGGCTCGGCGCGGATTAAGCCGGGGCGACGGGGGTAACCGTATCCATGACCGGAAGCGGAAAGCGGATCGTGCTCACCGGCAACGTCGGGACGGCAGCCGTGCGCGCGCTGAGCCCGGGCCCGGGGGCGGGGGAGAGACCGTGAACGAAAAGGAACTGCTGGACACGCTGACCCGAGTGGTGACCACTTTGGACGGTACGTCGGTCCGGTTCGCCGTCGCGGGCGGCCTCGCCGTGTACGCGCGAGGCGGCCCGCCGTCCGACCACGACGTCGACCTCTTCCTCAAACACGAGGACATTCCCGAAGCGGCGGAAGCACTGGAGCTCGCGGGACTGAGACGGGTGCACCCGCCGGAGGACTGGCTCACCAAGGTCTACGACGGAGACTGCCTCGTCGACCTGATCTTCCGGCCCAACCACCGCCCGGTCACCGACGAGATGCTCGACCGCGCTTCGCTGATGCGGATCGGCGCGACCGCCGCGCCCGTGCTCAACGGGACGGATCTGCTCGTCGACAAGGTTCTCGTGCTCAGTCCCCATCGTTGCGATTTCGGGCCGCTGCTGCGGATCGCCCGTGACCTCCGCGAGCAGGTCGACTGGCACCGCGTGGCCGAGGAGACCTCCGACTCGCCCTACGCGTGGTCGTTCCTGAACCTGCTCGCGGCACTGTCCATCATCGACGGGAAGGAGCTCCCGATGCCCGCGGAAGCACCCCAATACCTGGTCGCCAGGTTGACCAAGGCGCTGGCGGAAGACCCGAGGACCGCCGAGCTCGGCGTGCACGTCACCGTGCGCGGCGACCAGGTCCGGCTCAGCGGCGAGGTCGCCTGCGCCAACCGCAAGGCCGACCTCGAGGCCGTCGTCTGCGAACACATCGCGGCCGAACTGGTGCACAACGACGTCCGGCTGGCCGACGTCCGCGCACCGTCGCGCGCCGAGGAGATCCGGTGATCCGGGTCGCCGCGGTCGGAGACGTCCACCTCGGAGAGGACAACCGAGGCCTGCTGCGGCCGGTGCTGGACGACATCGGTGAACACGCCGACGTACTGCTGCTCGCGGGTGACCTCACCCGGCACGGCACCGTCGAAGAGGCCCGGGTGGTAGCCGATGAGTTCGCCGGGCTCGACGTCCCCGTGGTGTCGGTGCTCGGCAACCACGATTACCACTCCGACCAGGCCGAAGCGGTCAGCGGACTGCTGGAGGAAAGCGGGATCACCGTCCTGGAAGGTTCGGCCACCACGGTGAAACTGGACGGCGGGACGCTCGGCGTCGCCGGGGTGAAGGGCTTCGGCGGCGGGTTCGCGGGCAAATGCGCGAGCCGGTTCGGCGAACGTGAGATGAAGGACTTCGTCGAGCACACCATGGCGGCGGCCAAACGGCTGCGCACCGCGCTGGACGGGCTCGAACAAGAGGGACCCGACGTGACCGTCGCGCTGACGCACTACTCTCCGATCCCGGGGACACTGCACGGTGAACCGCCGGAGATCCACCCGTTCCTCGGTTCGTACCTGCTGTGCGAGCCGATCGACGACGCCCAGGTGGCGCTCGCGGTACACGGGCACGCGCACTACGGCAGCGAGCAGGGCGTCAGCCCGGGCGGGGTACCGGTACGCAATGTCGCCCAGCCGGTGATCCGCGCCGCGTATGCGACGTACGTCCTCGAACCCGCGAAGGCACTGACATGAGAGAACGATTCCAAGGCGAGCTGAGCGTCCTCGGCGACCTCCTGTCGAGCATGTGCGGCATGGCGTGCGAGGAACTGCGTCTGGCCAACCGCGTCTTTCTCGACCGGGACGGCGCCGCCGTCATCCTGCTGGCGGGGGTGGAGACGAAGCTGAACGCGGCCCGGACCGAATGCGAGGAGACCGCGCAGAAGCTGCTCGCCCTGCAGGCGCCGGTCGCGGGGGATCTGCGGACCGTGCTCGCGGCGGTGTACTGCGCCGACCGGCTCGAGCGGATGGGCGACCTCGCCCAGCACATCGCCGACCAGGCCGCACGGGAACCGGAATTCGCCGTGCCAGGGGCCCTTCTCGGACGCTTCCGTGAGATGGCCGGGCTGGTTTGCTCGATGGCGGAGGACCTCGGCACGGGGATCGAAGGACCGACGGCCGAGGTGTTCCACTCCTTGGCGAGGACCGATCAACGTGTCGACGCGTTGTACGAGGAGCTGATGACACTGGTCACCGGTCCGGAATGGACGGACGGTGTCGCACCCGCGATCTCGGTGGCGCTGCTGGCGCGGTTCTACGAGCGCTTCGCCGATCAGGTCGTCTCCGTGGCCCGGCGGGTGGATTTCGCGCTCACGGGACAGCTGCCCGAATCCTCGGTGCGGGACAACTCCGACGGTCTCTGAAGTGCTATGAAAGGCCCGTTACTTGCAAATTTTGCAAGTAACGGGCCTTTCATAGCATCCGGGAAGCGGGTCCCGCAGCGATCACGAAGCGGGGTACTGGTTCTCCCGCAGCAGGTTGGCCAGATGGACGGCGTTGCGTGCCAGGGTCGAGTTGGTCGATTCGACCGCTTCCGGAGTCTCGTCGAGGTCGTTGTAGTCGCCGCCCTTCATGGCCTCGCCGTTCCAGTAGGTCCCGCCCTGGGCGGGCACCGTGAACCCGGTGTCGTTGAGGGCCTGGAACAGGTCCGCGGTGATCTTGTGGGCGCCGTCTTCGTTGCCGACGACGGCGGTGACCCCGACCTTGGCGAACATCGCGGGCCTGCCCTCGTCGTCCGTCTCGGACAGTTCGGCGTCGAGCCGCTCCAGGACACGCTGGGCCACACTGGACATGTGGCCGACCCAGGTCGGCGTCGAGATCAGCAGGATGTCCGCGGCGTTGATCTTGCGGCGGATTTCGGGCCAGGCGTCGCCGTCTCCCATGTCGGCCTCCACCCCGGGCTTGACGTCGTGGTCGACGACCCGCACCAGTTCACCGGTGACACCGCGTTCCGCCATTTTGTCGAGTACCTGCTGGGCGATCAACGCGCTGCTCGAAGCGGCGGGCGACGGTTTGAGAGAGCACACCAGGGCGAGAGCCTTCAGCGGCTGGGGCATCGTGTCCTCCTGTCCATGCCGACCGGCTACCCGGACAGGGATTCGGGAAAACCCGTGTGAACCGGGCAGAGCCGGGTACGCCTCGGGTATGCGTGCTTTGGTGATCGGATGGGCGAGTTTGCGTCACGGCGAGGCGACTCCGGTCGACGTCCTCGGAATGCGGCGGGTCGACGCCGCGCTTTCGCTGGCCGAGGTGCCCCATGATCTCGCTTGGGGGCCGTCCCACCGGCTGGAGGGATTGGACTACGAGGAGGTGGACCCGGCGAGGTACAGCCATGTCGTGTTCGTCTCCGGCGCTGTGCGGGGAAGGCAGGTGTGCGAGGTGCACCGGCGGTTCGCGCACTGTCACCGGATCGCCGTCGGGGTTTCGGTGGCCGATCCCGGCGATGACGCGGTCACCGGGTTCGATCAGGTGCTGGCCCGTGACCATCACGGGATAGCCACCCCCGACCTCTCGATCGATTCCCCGACCGACGAGGTGCTGGTGGCGGGCCTGATCCTCGCGCGGGAGCACACCGCCGTCCGGTCGTTCGTGACGAAGTGGGTCTCCGGGATCGATTGCGGGAGGGTGCCGCTCGAACCGGGGCTGGCGTTTTCGGACTGGGAACGCTGTGCGACGCCGGACCAGTTCGCGTCGATCCTGTCGCATCTGGACGTCGTGGTGACGACCCGGCTCGACGGGCTGGTGCTGGGCCTGCGAGCGGGTGTCCCCGTGCTGGCGGTGGATCCCGTCGTCGGTGGCGGCGCCCTGACGGCGCAGGCCGACGCGCTCGGCTGGCCGGCGCTCGTCCCCGCCGACGAGGCGGGAGAGACGGAGAACCTCGATTCGTGGTGGCGCTGGTGTTCTTCGGTGCAGGGTCGCGCGGTGGCCGCGCTGCGGGCGTTGCCGACCGACAACGCGCTGATGCAGGACATGGTGAAGGCGTTCAAGACCGGTCCGGTCCGGTAACGCGCGGGTTCACACGCGCGTCGGCGCTTCCTGCACCGCCGACGCGTAGGCTCGCGCGCAATCCACCGCCACGCGGTCCCACGAGTACCGTGCCTGGACCCGGTCGCGTGCGGCGACGCCGAGGGTCTCGCGCGACGACGCGTCCGAGAGCAGCCGCCGCAGTGCGCCGACGAGTTCCTTGGGATTGCCCGGCGAAACCAGCGAACCGGTGACGCCGTCGATCACGGTTTCGGCGAGCACGCCGACCGATGCCGCCACCACGCTCACCCCACACGCCATCGCTTCGAGCGGTACGAGACCGGACGGATCGGAGCGGGGCGCGCAGACCACGATGTCGGCGGAACGCAGGAGAGCGGGCAGATCCGCGCGCGGAACCCAGCCCACCGCCCGCATCCGGTCCGCCACCCCGGCACGCTCGGCGATCTCGCGCAGCCGGCGCGCGTCCTCGGCCGTGAGACTTCCGGCGAGGACGAGTTCCGTCTCCGGCAGCGCCGCCAGAGCGGTGATCACGACGTCGGCCCCCGGGCCGCCGACGCTCACGATCCGGTGCCGCGCGGTACGGCGCGCGGTTTCGCCGTCCACGGTGAACTTCGCCGGGTCGACGCCACCGGAGACGACCGAGGCCCGCACCCGGGGCATGCCCAGCCGGGTGAGGGAGAGGACTTCGTCGGACGAGGTCGCCACCACCTGGCCCGCCTGTTTGGCGATCATGCGCTCGACCCGGGTCCGGTCTTCGTCTCCGGTCCCGAGGGTGTGGAAGGTCTGGACCACAGGGATACCGAGGTCTTTAGCCGCCAGAAGCGAGGCGAGCCCGGACGACCAGAAGTGCGCGTGCACCACGTCCGGCCGGTCCTTCGCCCATCGGGAGTGCAGGACGCGGGTGAAATCTCCCAGCAGCGGAAGGAGATCGTCTTCCTGGAGCTTTTTCGCGGGGCCCGCGAGCACCTGGACCACGCGATAGCCGTCCGGGGTCTCGGACGTCGCCGGGGTCCGGCGGCTCTCGCGGCGGGTGTACACGGTGACGTCGTGCCCTTCACGGGTCAGGGCGGCGGACAGTTCGGCGATGTGGACGTGCCGTCGTCCGACCGGGCCGTCGCCGAGGACGGCGAGCGGACTGGCCTGCGCGGAGACCATCGCGATCTTCATCGGCGGGTGTGGCAGGTCACGACGATCATCGGGTATGCCTCCGTTCCCCCTGGACGGCGGATACCCCGTGGTGACATCGCGAAACACCATGCCCCGGCGGCAGGCCTTTGTGGACGTTTGGCGCCCCTTGATCGGGGTAGCCCGGAGCATGACCGCGATGGTGAACCATGTCTAGGAGACGGGTCCGGATCGAATCCGGCGGCCCGATACTGGTGGAGGGCCCGGTCGAGATCGCCACGCCCGACGGCGAGACGGTGACCTCAGACCGGTTCCTCGTCGCGCTGTGCGCCTGCCGTCGCAGCAAGAGCTTTCCCTTCTGCGACACCAGCCACCGCCGCCGCTCACGGCAAGGGGAGCAACGGCCTCAGCAGTGACGTCTCCCCGGCCGACCAGGCACCCAACAGGTGCTCGGTCAGCCGGTTCTCCAGCAGTTCGGTGGCCTGGATACCCAGCGCGATGTCCGCCGCCAGTTCCGGTTCCCGCGCCAGCAGGTCCCCGACGACGTCATGCCGGAGGACCTGTTCGTGCACCGCGTCGGCCTCGATGTGCTCGGTGTAGAAGTACCGGCATTCCCCGGCCGCGCCGAGCCGCCCCAGCGCCTCGTCCATCCGCCGGGCGGCAGGGCCGGTGCTGATCTCGGTACTGGCGAAATGCCCGACGAGCGCACCGCGCAGGCGCCGGTGCAACCCGAACAGCGACATCATGTTCACCGTCGCGAGCGTGCAGGCCGGGACGTGGTCGAGGTAGGCGAGGTAGCCCTCGGACAGGCCGGCCGCGGTCAGCAGATCCGCGAAAAGGCGGGAATGCGCTTGATCGGCCCGCCCGCCACCGAACTCATCGAACTCCACGGCGACCAGCGCTGCCTTGGCCCGGCCCCGCAGCCGCGGGATCACCCAGGCGTGGGGATCGGCCTCTTTGAGGTGGTAGATCGACCGATGCGCGAAGTACTCCTCGACATGCCACCATTCGCCCTTGTCACGCAGGAAGTGCGAAACACCTTCACCGTCGACGGGCTCGACCAGCATCTCGTCGAGCAGTCCTTCGACGTCGTCCCCACCGGGTACCGCGGCGCGGATGCCGTCCAGGAACGCGTGCTCCAAACCGGACCGGAAGCCGAGCAGGCGCGGGTCCCACTCCCAGCCGGCGTCGACGCCGTCGAAACCCTGGTAGTGGAGCTCGTAGCAGACGTGCAGCGCGAGCTGCAGATCTTCGCCGAAGGGATCGGCTCCGATCGCCGCGTCGTGGTCGAAGTCGTCCCGGTGACCGCCTGCCAGGGTGTCCATTACGGCGGCGGAGAGCGGGCCGCGGATCTCGGGCAGCCTCGCGGCCACCTCACGGTCGATCGTCGTCATGCCCCCGGAGTACCCGCTCTACGCGAGCGGAACCGCTTCTTCGGTCAGCATCCGCAACACCGCCAAGTCCCCGTCCGCGGCGGCCCGGCGCTGCCGGTCGGCACCGGTGCCCTCCCGTTCCAGACGGTCGAGAAGCGTGCGCACCAGCGCCAGGTCGCCGGTGTCCTCCAGCGCCGGTTCGACGTGCGCGAGCAACGCGGCGACCCTGTCACCCGCCGGCACCGGCTTCTCCGTCACCGGGTCGATCGCGGGGCCGGAAAGACCATGCCGGGCGGCGGACCACACCGCGGCGGCGGCGATCTGCGGATCCAGCGGTACGGCCTCCACCCCGTGGTCGAGATCGGTGAGCGCGGTGCGCACCAGCCCTCGGGTCAGCAAGGCCTGCAGGACGGCTTCGTCCACAGTGGAGGCGGTGTCGGCCGCCCGGATCTCGACCGTCGGCCAGCGGGACGACGGCCTGGCGAGCCAGAAGGTCTGGTTCTCGTCCACCAGGATCCCGCAGTCCACCAGCTTTCCGACCTGTTCCTCGTACCCGGCGGCGTCGGTGAAGTACGGCGCGATACCCGAGCCAGGAAACCGGCTCTGCTCCACCATCCGCCAGCTCTCGTACCCGGTGTCACGGCCGCCGCCGAACGGCGAATTCGCCGACAAGGCCAGCAACGTGGGCAGCCATTCGGCCAGATGGTTCACGACGGCGACCGCGGTTTCCCGGTCGGGCACGTCGACGTGCACGTGGCAGCCGCAGGCCTCGTACGCCTCGACCACACCGGCGTACAGAGCGTCGATCTTGCCGTATCGGTCGTCGAGGCCGAGGTCCCGTTCGGGCGACGGGTGCAGTGGAGTGCCGGAAGCGATGATGGCGCAGTCCTCACCGGCCGCCGCTTCGGCCAGCGTCCGGCGGCCCGCGGTCAGGTGCTCGTACAGTTCGTCGGCGGTGGCGCAGATGCCGGTGACCGCCTCGATCTGTGTCGGCCGGAGTTCTCGGTGCACCGACGCGCCGTCCGGCAGCGGACAGCAGACCCGGTGCCGGGCGAGGACCGCCTCGGCGCGCGGGCAGCTCACCCCGGTTCTCGGGTCGACCAGCAGGAACTCCTCTTCGACGCCGATGCCGGTCATCGCCGCCCCCGCTTCTCCGGCAGGGCCCGCACGGCCGGGCCCTGGATCACCGACCCGTCCAGGCCGAACCGTGAACCGTGGCAGGGGCAGTCCCAGGTCCGCTCCGCGTTGTTGAAAGCGACCAGACAGCCGAGGTGGGTGCAATGGGCGCCGACGGCGTGCAGGTCGCCGCCCGGATCGCGGTAGGCGGCGACGAGTTCGCCGCCGGACCTGGTCACCTTGGCCTCGCCGGGCGCGAGTTCGTCGAGGGACGCGGGCTCGCGCAACGCGCTGAGGTGGTCGCCCACCAGGAACCTCGCCACCGTGATGTTGTTTTCCACGGTCGAGATCGCGGAACGGAGGTCGTAGCGGTTCGGGTCGTACAGGCCCGCCGAAGGGTTGTCGCGCCCGGTGAGCAGGTCCGCCAGCAACAGCCCGGCCGCGGTCCCGCCCGTCATGCCCCACTGTCCGAAGCCGGTGGCGACCCAGAGGTGGCGGCTCGCCGGGTGATAACGCCCGACGTACGGCACCGAGTCCACAGTGGACAGATCATGGGCGGACCACCGGTGGGTGACGCGGTACACGGCGGCGTGTTCGCCCGCCCAGCCCGCCAGGCGTTCGTAGCGGCTCTCGACGTCGACGGAGTCGCCGACGCGGTAGTGCTCGCCGCCCGCGACCGCGTAGGGGACGCCGTCGTTGAGGTAACTCCGCACGGAGTGGTGCGTGTCGGCGTCGAGGTACATCCCTTCCGGCAGGCGGTTTCCGTCGACCGGTCCGGCGACCACCAGATCGCGAACCGGGTCGAGCCGGGCGAAGTACAGGCCGCGGTCGAAGACCGGGTAGTGGGTCGCCACCACGACCTCGTCCGCCCGCACGTCGCCGGAGCTGGTGCGCACCTTGGTACCACCGAGTTCGTCGACCCCTTCCGCGCGGACACCCTCGACGATCGTGCCGCCCGCCCGTTCGATCGCCTCGGCCAGTCCGAGCAGCCAGCGGCGCGGGTGGAAATGTGCCTGTGAAGCGAACTTCACCGCGCCGAGCGCCCCGACGTCCAGGTCGACGGAGGTGACGTAGGTCGCGGGAAGTCCCGCCTCGGCCGCCGCTTCCGCCTCGCGCTCAAGGCTTTCCACGGTTTCGGGCTTGGTCGTGTAGACGAAGCTTTCGGCTCGGGTGAAGCCGCAGTCGATGCCGAGTTCGGCTGTGGTGGCCTCGATCCAGCCCAACGCGGCTGTCTGCGTGTAGGCGTACATCGCGGCGGCTTCGGTGCCCTTGCTCTTGGCCAGCAGGGCGTACTTCAGCCCGTGCTGGGCGCTGATCTTCGCCGTGGTGTGCCCGGAAACGCCTGCCGCGACGCGATCCGCCTCCAGGACCAGCACCGAACGGCCCGCCTTCGCCAGGCGGTACGCCGTGGTGAGACCGGCGATACCGGCGCCGAGGACGGCGACATCGACCTCCGAGGGCAGCGGCGTACCGGTGCGATCGGGAGCGGGAGCGGTGTCGAGCCACAGTGAACGCGTTCCGGGCAACTCCGTCATGATGGCCGGTTTCCCGGTGGACAACGCGGGCAAACCAGCGCGGTCCGGGTTTTCCGGATCACGCGAACGGGTAGCACTCGCCCATGACCACATCCTCCATGTCCCCAGAGGAAAAGAACATTTTCGTCATCGGTCTCGACGACGCCAACGAGGACGTGCTGAGACGGATTCCCGGTGCCGCGCGGTTTCGCTTCCATCCCTTGCTGTCACCCGAAGAACTCCAGCACGGTGAGATCCCGATCGTCGAGTTGATGGAAAAGGCCGTGTCGCATTTGGACGCGTTCACTGGGCCGATCGACGCAATAGTCAGCTATTGGGACTTCCCGTCTTCGACGATGGTGGCGATGCTGTGCGAGAAGTACGGCCTGCCGGGAGTTTCGCTCGAGGCGGTGCTGAAATGCGAGCACAAGTACTGGAGCAGGCTCGAACAGGCGAAGGTGATCGACGAGGTGCCGTCGTTCGGCATCGTCGATCTCGATCACGAAGATCCCCGGCCGCCCGACGGTGTCGGTTACCCCATGTGGCTCAAGCCGGTGAAGTCGTTCTCGTCGGAGCTTGCCTTCCATGTCGCCGACGAGGACGAGTTCGACAAAGCCGTCGCCGAGATCCGGGCGGGTGTCGACAGGGTCGGCAAGCCCTTCGACCGCGTTCTCGGCACGATCGAGCTCCCCTCCGAAGTGGCGGGCGTCGGGGGAGCGGCGTGTCTCGCGGAGGGAGAACTCAGCGGGCTGCAGGCCGCGACCGAAGGCTATGTCTACAAAGGACATGTCACCGTGTACGGGACCCTCGATTCGGTCAACTATCCCGATTCCACCTGCTTCCTGAGGCATCAGTACCCGTCACAGCTGCCCGAGGACGCCGTCGAGCGGATGAAGGAGATCTCCGTCCGCGTGATGGAGCAGATCGGCTTCGACAACGCCACGTTCAGCATCGAGTTCTTCTGCCACCCGGAATCCGGGCAGGCCTGTCTGCTGGAGATCAATCCGCGGCATTCGCAGTCCCACGCCGAGCTGTTCGAGTACGTCGACGGGGTGGCGAACCACCAGATCATGGTCCAGCTGGGGCTCGGGCAGGATCCCGGCGCGCGGCGGAACCGGGGTGACTACCGGATCGCGGGCAAGTGGTACCACCGCCGTTTCCGTGACGGGCTGGTCACCCGCGTGCCCACCCGGGGCGAGATCGCCGAGCTGGAGGCGGAGATCCCTGGCGTGAAGATCGAAGTGGTGCCGGAGAAGGGGGTCCGGCTCTCGGAACTGCCCGCGCAGGACAGCTACAGCTACGAACTCGCGCACATCTTCGTCGCGGCGCAGACCCAGCGGGAGATGGAAAACAAGTACCGCAGGTGCACCGAAGCGCTGCGGTTCGACTTCGAGGAGGGATAGCCCATGCGGACGGTGGCTTCGCTACCGTACGAGATCACCGGGGAAGACCACGTCTGGATCCCGGTCTCCGACGGCGTCCGGCTGTCGGCCCGGATCTGGCGGCCGGTCGCCTCGGACGGTGAACCGGTTCCGGCGATCCTCGAGTACATCCCGTACCGGCACCGCGACCTGACCTCGGTGCGGGACTCCGTGCATCATCCCTATCTCGCGGGGCACGGTTACGCCTGTGTGCGGGTGGACATCCGGGGCACGGGGGAATCGGAGGGCGTGCTCGCCGACGAGTACCTCGAACGGGAGCAACTCGACGCCGAAGACGTCCTGGACTGGATCGCCGGGCAGCCGTGGTGCTCGGGACGGACCGGGATGATGGGCATCTCGTGGGGCGGGTTCGCCGCCCTGCAGGTGGCCGCGCGCAAACCGCCGAGCCTGACCGCGATCGCGATCTCGTCGTTCACCGACGACCGGTACGCCGACGACATGCACTACATGGGCGGCTGCCTGCTTTCGGACAACGTCGCCGAAGCCTCCACGATGTTCGCCTACGCCACGTTGCCGCCCGATCCCGCGCTGGCGGGGGAGCGATGGCGCGAACTGTGGCACGAACGGCTGGAGAACTGCGGCCTCTGGGTCGGTGAATGGCTGGGACACCAGCGTCGTGACGACTACTGGCGGCACGCGTCGGTCTGCGAGAACTACAGCGACGTCCAAGTGCCCGTGCTCGCGTCCAGCGGTTGGGCGGACGGCTACTCGAACGCCGTTTCCCGCCTGCTGGCCAATCTCGACGTACCGCGGCGCGGGCTGATCGGGCCGTGGTCGCACAAGTACCCGCATCTGGGGCGGCCCGGCCCGGCCATCGGGTATCTGCAGGAGCTGGTGCGCTGGTGGGACCACTGGCTGAAGGACGTCGAGAACGGCGTCATGGACGGGCCGATGCTGCGGACGTGGATGCAGGACAGCGTGCCGCCGTCGACCTCGTACGAGGACCGTCCCGGCCGCTGGGTGGGGGAGCCGTCCTGGCCTTCGCCGCATGTGCACCCCTCCGCCCACCGGCTCGCCCGGCACCGGATCGCCCGCCCCGGCGAGGAGGTCCCGGTGGAGGCGCTGCCGGTCGAGTCGCCGCTGTCGGTCGGCCAGTTCGCCGGAAAGTGGGCGTCCTACAGCGCGCCGCCCGACCTGCCCTACGACCAGCGAGAAGAGGATGGCGGCTCCCTCGTCTTCGACACCGACGAGCTCACCGAGCCCTGCGAGATCCTCGGCTCGCCGGTGGTGGAGCTGGACGTCTCCGCGGACAAGCCGGTGGCGCAGGTCGCCGTCCGGCTGTCCGACGTCGCCCCGGACGGCCGGGCCACGCGAGTGACCTACGGCCTGCTGAACCTGACCCACCGGGACGGGCACGACGCTCCCGAGCCGCTGGAACCGGGCAAGCCGTACCGGGTCCGCGTCGAGCTCAACGCCGTCGCGCAGGCTTTCCCCGCCGGGCACCGGATCCGGCTGTCGATCTCGTCGTCGTACTGGCCTCTGGCTTGGCCGCCGCCGGAACCGGCGATGGTGACCGTCCACACCGGACAGAGCACGCTCACGCTGCCGGTGCGCCCGATGGCGGAGGCGGACGAGGTCCCGGCGCGGCCGTTCGGCGAACCCGAAGGAGCGGAACCGGTGCCCGCGACCCAGATCGAACCCGGTGACCAGCGCTGGACGGTCTCCCGTGACCTGATCCACTACCGGTCCGCGCTCGAGATCGTGAAGAACGAAGGCAAGGTCCGGTTCGACGACATCGATCTCGACGTCACCAGGAACGTGTTCGAGCGGTACTCGTGGGTGGCCGACGACTTCTGTTCCCCGGTGGCGGAAACGGCGTGGTCGATGACCTTCGCGCGCGGCGACTGGGAGGCCAGGTCCGAGACTCGCACGCGGGTCTCCTGCACCCGCACGGAGTTCGTGATCGACGCCCAGCTCGACGGCTATGAAGGCGAGCGAAGGACGTTCTCCCGGAACTGGCACCAAACGATCCCCCGCGATCAGGTTTAACGCCGGACGAGCGGGTAACCGGAGGGCAGCGGCCGGTGAAGCGTGGTTGTGCGACCACCGGCCGCGAGGTGGACCGGCGCGGGCAGCCTCGGCGGAGCAAGGACGCCGACGCGCCGGTCACCGCAACCAAACCGGGTCAGACGACGAACAGGTCCACCACGTCCTCAGGGCTCTTCCGCTCTTCGAACCGCCTCCGTTGCCGGTCCGCGCCGTTCCCGCTTTCGAACAGCCGCGCGCAACCGTCGCGGACGAAGTCCAGGTCGCCGGTCGATTCCAGCGCGGACGCCGCGAAGGCCACGACGTCGTCGACGACCTTCGGTGCCGGGGCGAGGTCCCCCGTGACCGGATGCGGGCACTGACCGGAAAGCCCTTCGCGGGAGGCACGCCAAAGATGCGCGCGCAGCACCTCGTTGGACAGCCGGGAGGCAGGCTCGCCCTCGTCGAGGACCGTGGTGACCAGCCCCCGGATCAGGATGCCGAGCAGGACCGCCTCGTCCGGTGTCGACGCCACATCGGAGAACCGGAACTCGACCGTCGGTTGCCCCTCGGAAAGCCTTACGTCCCAATAAACCATCGCGCGGTCGAGGATCGCGCCCGCGCGCAGCCAGGCGTCCACGATGCTCTCGTAGTGGTCGAGTGAGGCGAACTCCGGCGGCGGGCCCGCGGACGGCCATCTGGACCATTGCTGATACCGCCAACTGCTGTAGCCGGTGTCGATGCCGTCCGAGATCGCGGAATTCGCGGTGAGCGTGAGCAGCGCGGGCAGCCAGGGCCGGATCCGCCTGATCAACCGGACACCCGTTTCCCGGTCCGGGATCGCGATGTGGACGTGGCAGCCGCAGGTCGACGTGGCGCGTGCGGTGGCGCCGAAATGCCTGGCCATCTGCTCGTAGCGGGGGTTCGGGGTGATCGACGGCAGCTCGGCTTCGGCCATCGGCGGGCTTCCGCAGGCGAGGAGGCGAGAGCCCCGCTGAGCCGCCGCTTCGGAGAGTTCGGCACGGAGGGCTTTCAGCTGGTGTAACCCCTCGTCGCGCGTCCGGCAGATACCGGTCGCGGATTCGACCTGGGAAAGGGTGAGTTCGTGCTGCAGTTCTCCTTGGCCTTCTTCTGCGGAGTCGACGACGACGTTGCCGCTGAGGGAGAGATGTCCTTCGCGGTCTACGACGAAGAACTCCTCTTCGATACCGAAAGTGAGTTCGTCACCGGTCACGAACGCGGGATAGCCACCGGCGGTCCCCGGTAAACCTGTTTTCCCGATACCGGTTCCGGGTATTCACCGGGTATGGACCCCGTCTCGGCGGAACCGCCGTACTTGCTGGCCGCGCAGGCCTCTTCCGTCGTGCGCCATCTGTACCGCCGGGTGCAGGACGACGAACTCGACTCCGCGGCCGATCTCAACCGGACACTCGGCGCGCTGCGCCGGCTGTCCGACGACCTCGCCCACATCCTGCCCGGACTCCAGGAGCAGCTCGAAGAAAGGCTCTTGGACGGCGGCCTCCCGAGCACCGGGCCGTCGGCCGAGGCCTGGGACACCGTGGCGGAGGTCGGCCTGGCACTCGCTCGCGCCCGGGCCGCCGGATTGCTGATGGCACAAGAACTCCGGGCGTCGCAACGGTTGCTCGGCGGCTTGGCCGCACCGCTGGACGGTTCCGCCTGAGGCGCTAAGAGCGCACCACCGCCACCGGGCAGTGGGCGTGGTGGAGCGCGTCATCGCTGACCGAGCCCAGCAACAGGCGCCGAAGGCTCCCGTGGTCGCTCCGGCCGAGGACCAGCAACGCCGCCTCGCTCGACTGCACGGTCAGCGCCTGCGCTGTCGGCCCGACGCCGTGCACGATCTCCACCGGCACCCCCGGATAGCGCTCCCGCCAAGGCTGGAGCTGCTGCTCGACGAGCTGGTCCGCGATCTCCTGGGGGATCGGCTGGACCGGATCCATCACCGGACCGCCGAGCAGCGGTTCGCTCGCGGGCCCCCAGATGGAGAGCCGCGCCGCGTGGACCGCGTGCACGACCCGGCCGTGCCTCGCCGCGAAGTCGAACGCGAACCCGGCCGCCTGCGCGCTCTGATCAGTGCCGTCGGCGCCGAGGATCACCGGCCCGTCCGGCGGGGGCTCCTCGCCGCGGACGACGACCACCGGCCGTCCGGCATGCTGGGCGACCTCGGCCTCGGTCGAGCCGGTCACGGCGCGGGCGAACACCCCGGTGTGGGATTCGCCGAGCACGATCATCGCCGCGTCCGTCTCGTCGGCGATCGACACCAGCACCTCGTCCGGGGTGCCTCCGCGCTCGACGGTCCGGACTTCGAGACCCGGATCGGTGCGCTGGAGCTCCTCGGCCATGGCTTCCAATTGCCGTCCCGCGGGTTCGCCGGCAGCCTCCGGGACGACCTGCGTGAGCGGGGCGGCGACGGGGTCGGAACCCGGCGGTGGCAACCGGTCCTTGGTGCAGTACACCAGCACCAGGCCGCGTCCGCGGGTCTTCGCCTCGGCGACCGCCCAGGCGACGGCCCGGCGGGCCTCCGGCGAGCCGTCGAATCCGGTCACCACGGGGCCGTTTCCCTGCTGTGCGTGCGACATCGGTCCTCACCTCCGGCAAACGACGGGTACCCGCTCGGGCCGATCTTCAAGCGTCCGTCGTTCGGCGAGCTATGGCGAATATCCGGTAACTATCTTCCGAAGTCGCGGACATACTGCTGGTGTGACGGAGGCTGACTGGGTAGTCGAGCGGTCGCGGGAGTTCGCGTCGCTGTGTGGTAGGTACGTCGAGTCGTGGACTGGCGTGGCAGGCGGCAGCCCCCAGATCGCCGACCCGAGGGTGCCCTGTTTGCAGGTGCTCGGCTTGCAAGTACGTCTGGACGATGATGCCGTGTGGAGTGTCGATGCTTACGAAGACGACACCGCGTTCGGGCTGCGGGTCGTCCCGGAAGCACTGTTTCTGGACAAGGGGCTGTGGGGCGGAATCTACCGATGGAGGACGTTGGCCGAGTTGCCGATCAGACAGGTCGAGCAGGTGGCTGCCTTCGCTGACGAGGGCGTTCTGGCCCAGGTAAGTCTGCAAATCGGCGAACGGCCGCTTCTGCTGATCGCAGGCGTACTCGATGAGAGGGGCGCGAAGGAACGCTTGTTTCACACGCTGGACGAGTCGGTACTGGTAGTCACGGATTCCGCCGCTGCTGAGCTTGCCCCGAGGACCACGTCGCGGCGAGGGCTCACTCGAATCGGCGATTGGTCGCTCGCCGAGGTCCGCAATGGACAGCGGCTCAGGTGCGTCGAGTAGTGGGGTGGCGATCGGGTCGACCGGCTTGGAGAAGGGCCGCGACGTTTGTCGGAGACGAACCCGCGCAGGCTGTCGATCTTGGTGACGCGTCACAACGACGTCCCCGGCAAGTCTGGGGAATTCCCCACCTCCGCGCCGCCTCACCGCGCGCAAGATGTGAAGACACATTACCGCGCGGTAACAACAACGACGTTGGAGGCGGCATGAGGCCGAGCAGGCGGTTCAGGGCGGGATTGGTGGCACTGGCGGCGGGGATCGCGGTGACCGCGGCGGCGATTCCGGCGGAGGCGGCCAAGCTGGAGTACGTCGCCCTCGGCGATTCGGCCGCGGCCGGGCCGCTCGTCCCGAACCAGGATCCCAACCTGCTGTGCCTGCGTTCGGATCACGACTACCCGGCTCTCGCCGCGAAGACGCTCGGGGCCGAACTGACCGACGTTTCGTGTTCGGGAGCGGTGACGGCCGATCTCACGAACCGGCGGTTCGGCATCCTCGCTCCGCAGCTCGACGCGCTCAAGCCGTCGACGGGCCTGGTGTCGATCACCATGGGCGCCAACGATTCCGGACTGTTCCAACAGGCCCTCAGCTGTATCAACCTCCTGCCCGAACCGGCCGGGCTCTCGTGCGCGGACCGGCTCACCGCGGGCGGCAAGGATCCGCTGGGCGACTCGATCCGTGCGTGGGCCCCGAAATTCGGCGCCGCGCTCGACGAGATCCGAATGCGGGCGCCGCACGCGAAGGTCCTCGTCACCGGGTACGGCACCTACGTCCGGCACAACGGCTGCTACCCCGTGCAGCCGGTCTGGGCGCGGGACGCGAACTACCTGCAGAGCGTGATGGATCTGATCAGCTCCACCGCCCGGAAGCAGGCCGAGGCCCGTGGCGCGACGTTCGTCGACTTCGCCTCGCTCACCGTCGGGCACGACATCTGCGCCGCCCCGCGCGATCGGTACCTCGAAGGCCTGATCCCGGCGCACGCCGCGGCCCCGCTGCATCCGAACGCACAGGGGATGGCGGTGTTCGGCGCCGCGATCGCGCGGGCGGCGGGCTGAGGATCCCGGTCCGTGTTCCCAATGTCGCATTCGAGACGCTCAGCGACTCAAATGCGACACTGGGGAACATCAGCCGCTTTTGGCGGACCGGGCCGAGAGGGCCGCGCTCAACAGGGCGATGTGCTCGAGCCGGGTGGGATCCAGCCCGGTGAGATCGGCGATCCGGCGTAGCCGGTAGTCGACCGTGTTGGGATGGACGTGAAGGACCGCGGCGGTCTGCCGCCGCCCTCCACGGCTGAGGAAGGTCTCCAGTGTCTGAAGGAGTTCTTCGTTGCCGCCCAACGGTTCCAGCCGGGCGGCCAGCCTTTCGAGGGCTGGACCGGGGCGGGAAAGCTGGTATTCGAGCAACACGTCGTCGAGCCGGTACAGCCGGGGCGGCCGCCCGGATCCGGTGGCGACCGCGAGCACGTCCTGCGCGAGCTTCACCGCGTCGGGCACGCCGGCCGGTTCGGCCGCGGCGGCCCCGGCGATGACCTCGGCGCCCGCCGTGCGGGCGACGTCGGTGAGGACGCGCTCCAGGCGCGCCCAGTCGTGTGTGGACAGTTCGTCGGCCGGGGTTTCGTGCGGTAGCAAGGCGATACCGCCCTCGGAGGTGAGCGAGGTCAGGACGGTGCCCCGGATCTGCCGCTCCAGTTCGACCCGCAGCCGCCGGAGCTTCCGGCGCCCGGCGACCAGCGGATCGACGCCGTTGGCCTCCTCGTCGGGATGCGCCCCGACAGTCGCGGCGAGGACGATGTAGCACGGTGGCAGGCGCAGGCCCGCCTGCCCGGCCGCGACGTCCGCGGGGTCGCCGTCGAGCAGGGCGGACAGCACCGTGTGCCGTGCCGAACGCTCGTCGTCGAACATCGTCTGGCGCTCGTCGAGGTACCCCGCGCCGACCGCGGGGGTGACCACCTCGAGGTAGCGCAGGGTCAGCGCGTTGACGGCCAGGACGTCGGCGACCTCCTCCGGGCGCGCGTCCGGCGTCAGCGACGCCCAGACCACTTGGATGCCGACGTGATAGGCGGTGAGCACGATGTCGATCGGGATACCCTCTTCCGCACGCCGGGCGGCCGATTCGCGGAGGAAGTCGAGTTCCTCCCGCGCCGGTGTGGCCCCGGTGCGCAGGGTGTCGATGAACGAACGCAGGTTCTGTTCGATCACATGCGTGATGTCACCGCTGAGTTCCTCGGCGGGCAGCAGGCCGTATTCCGGGATCCGGGACACGATCTCGGAGAGCACCGTCTTCGCGAGCGTCGGCAGGACTTCGGTCAGGCGTTCCGCCAGCGGACGTCCGCCGATGCGGAATCCTGAATCCTTGTCACCCGTCACAACCAGCCATCATGACAGCTTGTCAGCGAGTGAGCGCGTCCCGTGCCGAATCGAGGGTCGGGTGCACGTTGAAGACGGCGTCGAGACCGAGGAGCGACATCGGGCGCAACAGGGCTCGTTCCTGGGTGACCAGGATGAAGGGGATGCCCGCTTCCTCGGTCTTCGCCCGGATCTGGACGAGGGCCGTGAAACCGGACGAATCGCAGAAGGTGACGGCGGACAGGTCCGCGATGAGCGCCGGCGTGAACCGGAGTTCTTCCTCCAGGGCTCGCCGCAGGCCGTCCGAGACGGCTAGGTCGATTTCGCCGGAAACGGTGACCACGGTGTCGGTGCCGGATGCGGTGACCGAGATGTCGAGCGGGGACACGAATCTCCGGGCCGGACGGGGCGGATCGGAGGCGGGTGCGCGATAGTCGGTCAAGTTGACTCCTTGCCGGTATGGGGTCCGGCTGGAGCCAGAAGGCATGCCGGACCCAAAGAAGGGGGCCCGGCGGCTGGTGTCTGAACCGCGACGAGCCAACCGTAGCAGTCCCGCGGCCCGGCACGCCGGATGAGCGCTGCCGGGCCGGTCATCGGCTCCGTTCTTTAGGCTGGATCTCACGCGCCGAGACAGGAGGCTGACGTGACCGGCACGACGAGGGCCGAAGTGCTGGCCGAACTGGCCACGCTCGACGATCCGCGGGCACGCGAAGTGAACGAGAAACACGGTGACGACCACGGCGTGAACCTCGGCAAGCTGCGGGCGCTCGCGAAGCGGTTGAAGACGCAGCAAGAGCTGGCGCGCGAACTCTGGGAAACGGACGACACCGCGGCGAAATTGCTCGCGCTCTTGATCTGCCGTCCGAAGGCGTTCGAAGGCGAGGACCTGGATCGGATGGTGCGCGAGGCGCGCACTCCGAAGGTGCACGACTGGCTCGTGAACTACGTGGTCAAGAAGAACCCGCACGCTGAAGAGCTGCGTCTCGCCTGGTTCGCGGATCCGGATCCCGTGGTCGCGAGTGCGGGTTGGGCATTGACCACCGACCGCGTGGCGAAGAAACCCGAGGGTCTCGACCTCACGCGACTGCTCGACATCATCGAGACGGAGATGAAGGACGCTCCGGATCGCCTGCAGTGGGCGATGAACCACTGCCTGGCGCAGATCGGGATCGAGCACGCCGAATACCGCGCCCGGGCGATCGGCATCGGCGAGCGCCTGGCGGTGCTCAAGGACTATCCGACCCCGCCGAACTGCACGTCGCCGTTCGCGCCCGCCTGGATCGCCGAAATGGTGCGACGGCAGGAGAAGTAGGCGCGCTCAGCCGAGCGCGTCCGCCTTGATGGCCTCGAACTGGGCACCCATGCGCCCCGCGAGCGCCTCCGCGGCCCGCAGCGGCCGGACCATCACCTTGAAGTCGGCGATCTTGCCGTCGTCGTCGAAGGTCAGGAGATCGCACCCGTTGATCTGAAGCCCGTCGACGGTCGCTTCGAACTCGTACACGTGGTGAGCGCCGTCCTGGATCTCGCGGACGTAGCGGAAGTCCTCGAACACGCGCAGGACCCCGCGCAGGATGGCCGCGGTGATCGCCTTGCCCTGGTAGGGCTTGAACGCCACCGGGCTGGTGAAGACCACGTCGTCGGCGAGCAGCGCCTCGATAGCGGCGGCGTCCTTGGCTTCGACGGCCTGACGGAACGTGGTCATGACGCTCACCTCATAGTCAACTTGTTGATTAGGTGACGCCGAGGGTATGTGATCACCGCACCGGTGTCCATCAAAGTGACTAGTCAACTTTGCGACTAGTCCGCTGGTGACTATCATCGGGTCATGGCGCTGCGGAACGCGATCCTCGCGATGCTCTTGGAAGGCGAGTCTTCGGGCTACGACCTGGCGAAGAGCTTCAACGCCTCGGTCGCCAACTTCTGGACCGCGACGCCCCAGCAGCTCTACCGGGAGCTGGACAAGATGGAGACGCAGGGCCTCGTGACGGCACGTGTCGTCGAACAGCGGCGACGGCCGAACAAGCGGCTGTTCTCCTTGACCGACGACGGCGCGGCCGAACTCGCCGACTTCACCACGCGAGCGCCGAAACCGACGGCGATCCGCGACGAACTGCTGGTGCAGATCCAGGCCGTCGAGGCGGGTGACGACGAGGCGATCCGGCGAGCCGTCGCGGACAGGATGGCCACCGCCGAAACGAAGCTCAAGCGGTTCGAGCGGCTCCGGGACCGTCTTCTCGGTGAGTCCTCCGAGGCGGAGTTCCTCGTCGCCTCGCCCCGTGTCGGCCCGTATCTGACCCTCGCCCGCGGTATCGCGTTCGAGCAGGAGAACATCCGCTGGTGCGAGGAGGTTCTCACCGTTCTCGATCGACGCGCTACCGTGCGATCCGGAGGTGATCGGCATGGTTGAGCGAGGTCCCACGTTCCGTCAGGTGGTGCTGGACGGCACCGATGCCCGCGCGCTGGCGGAGTTCTACCGGCGTCTGCTGGTGTGGAACTACCGGCCCGGCGACGAACCGCCACCGCCCGGCGTCGAGGACGAGCGCGGCAAAGACTGGCTGGTGCTGAGGAATCCCCAGGGCGGGACGCAACTCGCCGTCCAGCAGGTCGATCGGCTGCCCGAAGCGAGCTGGCCGGCGGCCGAGCCGATTCCCCAGCAACTGCACCTGGACCTGACCGTGGACTCGGTCGAGGAGCTCGACGCGCAGGACGGCCGTGTCCTCGAATTCGGCGGGCGCCTGCTGCTCGACCGCAGCGACGACCCGGACGAACCACTGCGCGTCTACGCGGATCCGGCGGGGCATCCGTTCTGCATCTTCGTCGGCTGATCGCTCAGGCGCGGCAAAGCAGCGCGTCGAGGGTGCCCAGGACAACGCTAATAATCAGACGTTCGGGTAACTTCCCGTCATGACCACCGCGCTGATCATCGGGGACCTCCAGCGAGGCATCACGGGCAACTACCCGTTCGCCGAGCGAGTACTGCCGCCGCTCACGGAACTGTTGCCCCGCGCTCGCGAGGCAGGCGCCCTCGTGGTGTTCGTCCACTTCGCGCTTCGGGGTAACGGTGCCGACTTGCCGCCGGGCAACGCGCTGTTCGCGTCGTTCCACGAAGCCGGGGACACCTTCCACGAGGGCTCGGCCGGGACCGAGCTCGCTCTGCCGGTCGCCACCGAAGACGTCGTCGTGGTGAAACGCCGTGCCAGCGCGTTCGCCGGGACCGATCTCGATCTGGTGCTCCGCTCCCGGGGCGTCGACACCGTCGTGATCGCCGGGGTCGCGACCAGCGCGATGGTGGCCGCGACGTGTTACGACGCGGCGGACCGCGGCTACCACGTGACCGTGCTGCGCGACGGGTGCGCCGACGGCGACACGGCGATCCACGACTTCTTCGTCGACGCCGTCTTCCCCAGCCGGGGATTCGAGGTCGTGTCCTGTGCGGGCTGGGGGACGCGGTGATTTTGTCGGTGGTGCCGGAGAAGATGGCGGCATGACGGAAACACCCGCTGGAATCGAACCCGACCGACGGTTTCGGTTGGAGACCTTGCGCGACATCGTCCAGGCCGAGCTGGCGGCCGCAGGGCTGCCGGTCGCTCCCAGTGGGCACCCGACCGGTACCGCGGGGGCGGTCGTGACGGTCGATCTGCCGGACTTGCACGGCGTGCTCGTCGACTGGCGGGAAAACGAAGTCCTTCTCGACGCGAGCCGGCAGGCGTGGGCCGAAGACCCGCATCGGGAAGGCGAGGAGTGCGCGCCGCATGAACTCCTCGTCGTCCGCAGGGTGGCCCCTCGGTATGGCAGGTGCGGCGGGACGCGGAGTTCTCGCGGCGGCACGACTCGATGCGCGCGGCCTGGAACGCGCGGCACGCGGCCGAATGCCCGAATCCGGACTGCGAGACCCATCGCGGGACGGGGGACTAGCAGGAAACACGTGGTCGATGCGCCCCACTCGAAAACCTGAGGTGAAGATCGCCGCACTATGGCAACGTGGCCCGCGAGCCGATCAGGAGAGACGGGCTGGGGATGAAGACGAAACGACTGGGGAGCACCGGCGTCGAGGTGACGCGGCTGGGGTTCGGCGGCGGGCCGCTGGGCGGGCTGTTCGCGCCGCTGGACGACGAGACGGCCGCCGGGGCGCTCGCCGCGGCGTGGGACGGCGGGATTCGGTACTACGACACGTCTCCGCACTACGGGATCGGGCATTCCGAGCGCAGGATCGGTGAATTCCTGCGCGGGCGGCCGCGTGATTCCTTCGTCCTGTCGACGAAGGTCGGCAGGCTGCTGGTGCCGCAGGACGCCGACGGGAAGCTGGATCCGGCCGGTTTCCACGTTCCCGCAACACATTCCCGCGTACGCGACTTCACCCGTGACGGGATCCGGCGCAGTGTCGAGGACTCGCTGGAGCGGATGGGCCTGGACCGGATCGACGTGCTGTACCTGCACGACGCCGAGGAGTTCTTCGACGACGCGTTGCGCGAGGGCTATCCGGCGCTCGCGGAGCTGCGGTCGGAAGGGGTCGTCGGCGCGATCGGTGCCGGTATGTACGACACGGCGATGCTGACCACTTTGGTGCGGGAAGCGGATGTCGACGTGGTCATGCAGTCCGGTCGCCATACGCTGCTCGATCACAGCGCGCTCGACACGTTCTTGCCCGCTTGCGAGGACCGCGGGGTCTCGGTGATCGCGGCGTCGATCTTCAACTCCGGGCTGCTCGCCGTCCCGCGGCCGGACGCGGGAGCGTACTTCGACTACGAGGCCGTGACGCCGGATGTTCTGGGGCGGGCGAACAAGATCGCCGACGTGTGCGAGGCGCACGGCGTGACGCTTCCCCAGGTCGCCATGGCCTTCCCGCTGCAGCATCCGGCGGTCGCCGGTATCGCGGTGGGGATGCGGTCCGCGGAGGAGGCGCGGCGCAACCTGGAGTCCTTCGCCGTGGAGGTTCCCGCGCGGGTCTGGACCGATCTGCGTGCCGCGGGCCTGATCCGTTAGCCGGCGTCGGCCAACGCGGTCCGGGCGAGATCACGCAGCCAGCGGTGTGCGTGGTCGGTGTCGTAGCGCTGGTGCCAGGACAGGTACACCGCGGCGGGCGGCAGTTCGAGGGGGAGCGGGAGCAGGGCGAGACCGAGGTCCGCGGCCGCCGAACGGGCGGTGGATTCGGGGACCGTGGCGAGAAAGTCCCCGCCACGCACGAAAGCGAACGCGGCCGCCTCGGTGGGAGCGGACGCCACCACGCGCCGGGTGAGCCCGAGTTGCGCGAGAGCCTCGTCGAGGGCGTTCTCGAGCCGACCGCGCCGTGAGACGGTGACGTGCTCGGCCGCGGCGTACTGCGCGGCGGTGAGCGGGAGTCCTTGCCGTGCGACGACGACGTGGCGGGTTTCCGCCACCTTCTCGGCGCGGATGTCGGGCGTGGCCGGATGACCCGCGTTCGCCTCGAGGTCGACCTCGCCGCGGCGGAGCTCGGGGGTGTCGATGCTCGATTCCGCGATGAAACGCAGGCGCACGCCCGGTGCCTGGTCGCGCACGGCCTTGAGCAGGGCCGGGCCCGCGAGGGCGACCAGCGAATCGTGCCAACGGAGGGTGAAGGTGCGTTCGAGCGTCGTAAGGTCTAGTTCACGGCTCGGCGCCAGTACGCCGCGGACTTCCTGGAGGAGTTCGTGCACCTGCTGCCGGACGGCGATCGCGTAGGGCGTCGGAGTCATCGTGCGCCCGGTGCGTACCAGGATCTGGTCCCCGGTCGTGCGCCGGATCCGGCCGAGGCTCCGGCTCATCGCGGGCGCGGTGACGTGCAGGCGCTCGGCCGCCGCGGCCACGCTGCCTTCTTCGAGCAGGGCGTCGAGCGCCGAAAGCAGGTTCAAATCCAAGTGCATGAGAATCATCTTAACCGTGCCTAACATGCACTTGCTGTTAATTGAATGCGCACCTACCTTCATGAGTGAGGGGCCGATCGACCCCCGAGAACCTCGCTCAGGATGGGAAAACCGTCATGCCCGGAACAGATCTCCTCGCCCAGACGGCGATGGCCACCCGCGCGGCAGGCGCGGCCCTGCTCGAGCGTTTCGGAGAGGTGGCCCGCTACCGGACCCGCGGTGAGCTGATGGACGTCCTCGCCGCCAACGACGCGGCGGCCATCGAGGTGCTGCGCCCCCACCTCACGAGCCTGCGCCCGGACGCCCAATGGGTGGAGGAGGAGCTCGACGGCGGTGTACTGCCTTCCGGCGAGTGGTGGGTCGTCGATCCGGTCGAAGGCAACATCAACCACCTGCACGGCCTGCCGGAATGGGCGGTCACCGCCACGCTCGTGCGTGAGAACCAACCGGTGCTCACCGCGGTCCATCAGCCGCTGACCGGCGAGACCTACACCGCGCTCGCGGGCGGCGGAGCCTGGCGCGACGGCCAGCCGCTGCACGTGTCCGACACCGCGGACCTGGGCCTGAGCCTCGTCGCCACCAGTCAGGCCAGGCCGGACGAGGACGAAGCGGTCGTGCGGCGCGTCGGCTCCTCGATCACCGCGATGCTCCAGGAAGCGCTCGTGGTGCGCACTTCCGTGCCCGCGACGCTGCACCTGCTGAACGTGGCCGCCGGTCGCGTCGACGCTTTCTGGCAGTTCGCCGGCGCCCGTGCAGACCTGCTTCCCGGGGCGCTGCTCGTGGCCGAGGCCGGTGGCCGGATCTCCGACGTCGAAGGCCACCCCTGGAGCCCCGCGAGCGGGAGTTTCCTGGCCGCCGCGCCCGGTGTGCACGCCGAAGCCGTCGCCGCGCTCTCCCGCTGACCGTCCACAACCTACAAAACTGGAGCAAAGATGATCGCCGTACTGGGAAAGGGCCGCGTCGGAGGCACTCTCGCCGACGCACTCGCCAAGGCAGGACACGAGGTGTCCGTTGCGGACAGCACACCGGGTGCCGCCGCCGAATCTGCGCAGAAGGCGCAGATCGTCATCAACGCCACCCCGGGCGCGAGTTCCCTCGAACAGCTGTCCGCGCTGCGAGAACAACTGCGGGGCAAGATCCTCGTCGACGTCTCCAACGCCACCGCCGACGGACCGGACGGGCTGCCCGCCGGTCTGCTCTACCCCGGCTCGAGTCTCGCGGAGCACCTTCAGGACGCGCTTCCCGACACCAGTGTCGTCAAAAGCCTCAACACGATGTTGTATTCGGTGATGGCCGCGCCCGCTTCGCTGACCCAGCCGCCCACCGCGTTCCTTTCCGGTCAGAATCCGCAGGCCAAGCAAACCGTAAAAGGACTGCTCACGGACCTCGGCTGGCATCCGGAGTGGATCACGGACCTCGGAGGAATCGAGACCGCGCGGGCCACCGAAGCCGCGGTCCTGTTCGTACCGCACGTCATCCGGGCCGGCGGATTCGCCCCTTTCGCCCTCTCGATCGCTCGCTGAAGACAACGAGTTCGAATTGTGTTCCACTCCGCCCGCCCGGAATTCCGGTGCGTTCTCTTCGTCCCTCGCGGTGGTACCTTCGAAGCAGGGAATCGGCAGAGTCGCCGTGAGGGGATAGGTACCAGATGGAGCGCCGTCAGCAGGCGGTACATCGGACGATCGTGATCGTGGATGTCGAGGCGTTCACGGACTTGCGCAGGACGACGCCGCATCAGCTCGTTGTCCGCGAAGCCTTGTACCGCACCTTGTCCCAGGGTTTCGAGGTGGCGGGCGCGCCCTGGTCGGAATGTCATCACGAGGACCGGGGTGACGGGGTTTTCGTGCTCGCGCCGTCGCATATTCCGAAGGCGCCCTTCGTCGAGTTGCTGCCGAATGCGTTGGCGGCCGGACTGACGCTGCACAACGCGGCGCACCCGGCCGAACAACGAATTAGGTTGCGCATGGCGTTGCATGCCGGGGAAATCGTCTACGACGACCACGGCGCGACTGCGGAATCGGTCAATTTCGCATTCCGGTTACTGGACGCGGCCCCGCTCAGAACCGCGCTCGCCCGATCCGAGGGCGTGCTCGCGGTGATCGTGTCGAAGTGGTTCTTCGACGAAGTGGTGCGCAATAGCGAAGTGATCGATCCGGCCACGTTCCGGCCCGCCCGCGTCCAGGTCAAAGACACGTCGGCGATCGGCTGGATCTGGCTGCCGGACCATCAGTACCCGGCCGATCTCACGTATCTCGCGGCGTCGCGTGGCCGCGGCGAGCCGGAAATGCGGCAGCTGCCCGCGGCGCCGCGCTCGTTCACCGGCCGCGCGGACGAACTCGCCGTCCTCACCTCGGTACTGGAAGACGCGGCGGAAGAAGCCACGACGATCGTGATCTCCGCGATCTTCGGCACCGGGGGCGTCGGCAAGACCTGGCTCGCCCTGCACTGGGCGTACCAGCATCTCGACCTGTTCCCGGACGGACAGCTCTTCGTCGACCTGCGCGGCTTCGCGCCGGAAGGGCAGCCTTTGTCGCCGAGCGCCGTGGTGCAGGCCTTTCTGGACACTTTCGGGGTCGACCCGGCGCGGGTGCCCGCCGAACTGGAGGCCCAGTCCGCGTTGTACCGGAGCATCCTGGCGGACAAGAGGATGCTGATCGTGCTGGACAACGCCCGCGACACCAAACAAGTCGTCCCCCTCCTGCCCGCCAGTCCCGGCTGCACGGTGGTGATCACCAGTCGTGACCGGCTGGCGGGCCTCGTCACCGCCCACGGTGCGCGCCCGATCCCCGTGGACGTCTTCTCCGACAACGAATCCCGGGAAATGCTCGCCACGCGACTGGGTGCGGGCAGGCTGAACGCCGAACCCGACGCGGTCGACGAGCTCCTGTCCTGTTGCGGCGGTTTCCCCCTGGCGCTGAGCATCGTCGCCGGCCGCGCCGAGGCACACCGAGACTTCCCGCTCGCCGTCCTCGCCGCCGAACTACGCGACGCGACCACCAGATTGGGCGCGCTCGACGAAGGCGACCCGGCCGCCAGCCTTCCCGCGGTCCTGTCCTGGTCGTATGCGGCGCTCTCCGACGACCAGGCGAAGATGTTCGAACTGCTGGGAGTGGCCCCGGTGGTCGACATCGACCTCGCCGCCGCCGCCAATCTGCTGAACGCGCCCGTCGGCCGCGTTTCCGCGGAACTGCAGGCATTGGAACGGACTTCCCTGATCCACCAGCATGTTCCGGGCCGATGGCGGATGCACGACCTGGTCAAGCTGTACGCCGCCGAGCGGGCGGACCGGCGGCCCGACCGGACCGCGCAGGGCGACGCGCTGCACCGGCTCGTCGACTTCTACGTGCACACCGCGCATGCCGCCGATCTCCTGCTCGATCCGGACGGCCAGTCCATCGAACTGCCCGCCCCTCGCGACGGCTGTGCACCACGCCCCGTGCGGAACCCCCAAGACGCGCTCGCGTGGTTCACCGCGGAACACCTCAACCTCATGTCCGTCCAGCAGGCGGCTCTCGAACGCCGATGGCTTGCGCCCGTCTGGCAGCTGGCCTGGGGACTGCACGGTTTTCACTGGTGGAAGGGGCATGTCCATTCCGATGTCGCCGTCTGGCAGACGGGGCTGGCCGCGGCCGAGCAGCTGGGCGAACCGCTGCCCCTGACCCTGGCGAACCAGATGCTGCTCCACGCCTACTCGCGCCAGGGTGACCACGCCAAGTCACTCGAACACGGCAGGCGCGCTCTCGCCGGAGTCGACGGCCTGGATGCCGTGCACCGCGCCCCCACGCACCACGCGGCCGCGTACATGTGGGCCCGTCAAGGAGAACTGGCGAAAGCACTGGACCACGCCACGCAGGCGATGTCGCTGTACCGGGAAGCGCACAGGCCGGTCCGCGAGGCGTGGGCGCTGACCATGATCGCGTCCTTCGCGATCAAACTGGGCCAAGAATCCCGGGGAGAGAGTGCGTGCGAGGCCGCACTCGCCCTCTTTCGCGAACACGCGTCCCCTTTGGGCGAAGCGGCCGTTCTCAACACTCTCGGCGAACTCGCCTTCGCCACCGGTGATCACGCCAAGGCGCTCACGCGGTTCGAGCAAACGCTCAGCCTCCGCCGCGAACTCGGCGCGAGCTACGCGGCAGCGGACACTCTGGATTACATCGCCCGCACCCATGCCGCGTTGGGGGACAAGGACAACGCGCGCGAGACCTGGCTCGAGGCCCTGCGCGCGTACCAATCCCAGCTGCGCAACGACGAGTCCAGCCGGGTGCAGAAGCAGCTGGATCTCCTGGAAGGGGCCTGAAGCCGCTAGCGCGTCTCGTCCAGCCAGTCCGCGATGTCGTCGACGACCGCGCGGTCGACGTGGTTCGGCTTCTCGTAGTCGGCCGGTGTCGACGGTCCCGTGCCGGGGAAGAACAGGTGGTCGTCGGCGGCGTGGACGTGGATCGTGACGTCCGGGCGATCCGAGAGGCCTGCCTGCCAGCGCGGCAGATCGTCCTCGACGGTCACCTGGTAGTCGCGACCGCCTTGGAGGATGAGCATGGGCTTGTCCAGCGCCGCCGCGGTCGCGACGGGATCGTAGCCGCGGAGATCGAGCCAATACGACGCGGAAAAGCCGAAAGGCAGGTCCGCGGCCGGAGTGGCGGGGGAGAGGTCGGGGCTGTCGACGTTCGCGGCCTGGCGGGCGAACAGGTCGACGGCGTCCTGGCCGAGCAGCTCCGGGGCCACGGTCGCGAGGTGGCGGGCGACCCGGATCGCGGCATGGTGCATCGGCTGGGTGTCGCCCGCCAGGATGAGCAATCCCGCGACGGAGGGCTCGGCGGCGGCGACCCGTGGCGCGACTTTCCCGCCCATGCTGTGGCCCAGGACGAAGATCCGCTCGCTGTCCACAGTGGACTCGCGCTGGAGCAGGCGGACGGCGGCCGCGGCGTGCGGCACGTATTCGTCGGACATCGTGAAGCCGGGAGCGCTCGCGGCGTCACGCCGGGTGTGGGTGATCTTGTCGAAACGCAGCGTCGTCACGGCCCGGCAGGCGAGACCCCAGGCCAGGTCCTTGAGTGGCTTGTTCGGCCCGCTGGTCTCGTCCCGGTCGAAGGGGCCGCCCCCGGCAAGCAGGACCACGCCTGCCCGGCCGCCGGGCTCCGTCGGCCTGGTCAGGGTTCCCGCCACGGCCGACGATCCGGCGTCGAGCGTGACTTCGTGTTCGGTGAACGCCGCCGGATCCGCGTAGGGCGGAGGCGTCCACGCCGTGCTCGTCGCGGGCGCGAGCTGAAGACCCTGCAGCAGACCGCCTTCGTCGATCGACATGAGCACCGTGAGGTCGCCGTGCTCGCAGTGGAGGGGAACCCCGATCCGCGCCAGGCTCGCGTCGACGGGCTCGGCTTCCGGTTCCCCGATGCCGGTGATGGGTCCGCGTTTGCCGATTTCGGCCGTCCACGCGGCTCGGAGGGCGTCGGTCGAGACGGCCGCACGCAACGGTGGCGCGAAGAGCGCCGCGACCTCGTCGAAGCGTTCGTCGCGCAGCATCTCGACGATCGTCGTCGCGGTGGTGACGAGAGTGGACCCCAGTGCCATCCCCACTACCTTTCTCACGTTTTGCGAAAGGTAGCACATCATGAGATCGTTGCCGGGTGAACGCGTGGGAACTCCTGGCGCATCCGGTTCGGTTGCGCATCGTGCACGCGATGCGCGGGGGGAGGGTGCTCACGACGGCTCAGCTCTGCGCGCGCGTTCCCGACGCCTCGAAGGCGATGGTCTATCGGCATGTCGACCTTCTGGAGACAGGTGGCGTCCTGGAAGTGGCGGAGGAGCGCCGGGTGCGAGGTGCCGTCGAGCGCGGCTACCGGCTCCGTCAGGATCGTGCGGCCATCGATCCCGACGCCCTCGCGTCGGCGACCACCGAGGACTTCCAACGGAGTTTCGTCACCGCGATGGCCGCCCTGGTGGCCGAGTTCACCGCCTATCTGGACCGGGACGGAGCCGATCCGGTCGCGGACCTGGTCGGCTACCGCCAGCACGCGGTCTGGCTCTCCCGCGAAGAACTCCTCGAGCTGATCGGCGCGATGCGGGCAGCCATCGTTCCCGTTCTGTCCCACGAACCCCGGCCGGATCGCGCCCAATACCTGCTCAGCCCGATCCATTTCCCGATCGAGGAAGCACCCGGCACTTGAGCTTCAGGCGTCACGGATGCTGAAGGTCGTGACGCAGAAATCCCCGTCGTCCCGGCGATCCGCGATCACCGTGCCCTTGGCCCTCCGGCTTTCGACGGTCCCGGCGACGTCGGCCAGGACGAATCTGGACGTTCCGCCGGTGCTGGTGATCGTGACCCGTGAGCCCAGCGGGAGCAGGGAATCGATTTTGTCGTCCATGAACCTCTTCTGCTGTTCGCAGGCCAGCGCGATCGCTCCCGCCTTGTCGCCCGCGGCGATCTTGGCGAGGAAGTCCGTGATCACCTGAACCCCCTTCTCGGGCGGTTGAGGGGCGGGACGCCTGGTGACGGTGACCCGCGGGCGGGTCGGGCGGCTGACGGTCGTGGTGCTCGTCCGGCTCGTGGGCGCGGAAGTCGGGGCCGGGCTGGACGACGGAGCGGGCGGGAGGAGGCCGGAACCCTTGCCGAGCAGGAATCCGGGCGCGGCGAAACCGGTGACGCAGAAGGCGGTCAGTGCGATCACGGCGATCAGGATCCCGATGGCGACGCCGGGTTTGACGGTGGCGGGCCGCGGTGGCGTGCCGAAGTGCTGCGGAGTGTTCTGGTGGTCGGGCCTGCCTGGATAGGTCATCGGATTCGCCTTCCGTGCGGGATCTGAATCGGCGATCCGACGGCGGCTTTCCGGTGTGGGTTCCGACCTTTCGGAGACCTTACGGCTCCGCGAATTCTGTTCCGGAACGCGGCGGAATGTGCACCACGGGGCGGGGACCTGCGGGGGTCCCCGCCGGGTACCGCGTGCTCAGCAGGCGATGCGGGCAGCGGGGGTGAAGAACGTCCGGTCGATCATCTTTGGCTCACCCGTCTTGAAGATGACCACCGCGCGCATCGCGGCGTAGAGAAGGCCGCTGGCGCACGGCCGCTTGAGCTGTTCGCCGCCGCCCATCGTCCCGAAATCGAACTGGTCGACGGTGTTGCCCAGCGGGGCGCTTTCGTTCCCCCGGAAGATCGCGACGAAGCCCGCGATGCCCGTGACCTCCTGATCGCAGGTGACCGAGTAGTCACTGGCCACCTCGGAGGCGCCGGCCCGGACCGGGGTCGTGAGGTTCGCCGTGCAGGTCGTGGCCGCGATACCCGCCGAGCCTCGGACATCGTTCGTGATCGTTTGGGAGATCAAATGCTTGGTGGCGGCTCGTGATGCCGATGCGGATGCAGTGCCGGTCGCGAGTAGGACCGTCGCGAGCACTACTCCCAGTAGGGTCAGGAGCTGCCGGAAAAACCTGACCGGCTGACTTTTCTTCGCATATCCGCCTCCACTACTTCCTCGTTGCTCCGAATCTGTGACCATGGCGATCCTGCCGTCACGCGAATGGCGGTGTCGTCGTCATGGCTCACGAATCGCGAACCGGCGCGGCACAGTGATTTGTCACTGGTCACGAATGCGGGCCGGCGAGAAGGTGAACCGAAGGGTGACGACGATGGCCGAGGATCTGGGTCCCTTCCAGGGCTTTTGGAACGCCTGGGACGAAGTGCACGACGAGATACGCGGCAAGGCCTTCGAACACTTCTCCCGCGCTGCGGAGATCCAGTACGAGGAAATGCGCGAGCACCTCGCCAAGGGCGACTCCCGGGCGGCCGCACGCGAAGCGACGGACGTGATCAGCATCGCGCTCAACACCATGCGCTGGCTGGGCTACGGACCGGCGGAGATCGCAGAGATCGCGCGGGACCGTGCCAGGGAACGAATGCACGGGCGGACCTCTTCGATCCTCGACAAGTATCGAAGCGAATACGACATCTGATGGCGCTTTTCGTACGTCTCGATTCGATTCGCAACCGTTGCAATCTCGTGTATAGTTTTGGATCGCCTGAGTTTCGAAGACGACCACCAGTGAACGAGGGTGACGTGCCGTTCGGTCACCCTGCGGGCCCGGCCACCCTCCCCCTCGCGCCGGGTCCGTGAGCCCGGCGGCGCCCTGGCGGAACCGGCCCCTCCCGGTCGAGCCGAGGCGCCGCCGGGTACTCATTCACGTGGAATCTTCGCCGTGAGCCAGGAGGGAGGACACGCGTGCCGGCCTCGTTCCGGCCGCCCGGACCGATCCCTCTCGTAAGCTGATCATGGTGTGCACATCCGTGCGGGGAGGACTACACCTGAATTCGTGAGGTGTTGATGGACGTCGACGAGATGAGTGCCGACGCGGGGGCGTGGACTCCCGGGATGGTGGCCGAAGAGCTGGGGATTTCTCCGGTGACCCTCCGGACCTGGGCGTCTCGGTACGGCGTCGGCCCGTCGTTGCGGGCGGAAGGGCGTCATCGCCGCTATTCCGACGCCGACGTCCGCAGGCTCCAGCACATGCAGCGGTTGATCGGTCGCGGTGTCCGGGCGCGCGAGGCGGCGGCGGCCGTCTTCTCCGGCGTGGACGAAGCTCTTCCCGAGGTTTCCCCGGATCGGCGGGTCGACGAACTCGAGCAGGCCTCGGAAAACCTCGAATTCCCCACCATCGCGGCCTTGCTGGACGAAACGCTCGACGCGATGGGCGCGGCGAAGATGTGGACCGAGGTGCTGTTGCCGATCCTGCGGAATCTCGGCGGACGCTGGCTCCGGGGTGACGTGTGCTTCGAGTCCGAGTGGGCGCTCACCACCGAGGTGTCTTTCGCGCTCCAGCGCTACGTCAGCCGGTTCGCCGGTGTCCGGGCGGATCGCTCCGTGCTCATCGCCTGCTGCCCGGGGGAGCGTCACAGCCTGCCTGTCGAAGTCCTGCGCGCGTCATTGGCGGAGACCGGCATCCCCGCCGTCTATCTCGGCCACATGGTGCCCGCGGCGACCACGGCCGGGATGGTCGCCAGGCTCGAACCGGCGCTCGTCGTGCTGTGGTCGATGTCCCCGGCGACCGTCGACCTCCTGCTTTGCCGCCGCTTGCAGCGCAAGGGTTTCGCCGTCGCGGTCGCGGGGCCGGGCTGGCAGGGGCTCGACGTCCGCGGCGCCCCCTGGGTCGACGATCTGGCGGGCGCGCTGGACCTCGCCGCCGAACGGTCAAAGGTCTGACCGGGCGGCAATTGCATCGATTGTGAATCGATGCCGCTCAGGTGGCGAGTACCTGTTCGCGCAGGATGTCGGCGTGCCCGCAGTGGTGGGCCAGCTCCCGCAGAACCTGCAAGTACACCCAGTGGAGCGTGCGCGGCCCGGTCCGGTGACCGGTCACGACGGTGTCCAGCGGCAGGTCCGCGACCGTCGTCCTGGCCGTGGCGCAGGCTTCCCGGTGGGCCGCCGTGACCGAAGCGACGGTGTCTTCGTCGGTGAGCCGGAAGGATTCATCCGGATTCCGCACCAGGCCGAGTCCCTGACGGGACGTTCCGCCGACGCACTCTTCGAACCACACCCGCTGCATCCACGTGACGTGCTTGAGCAGTCCGAGCAACGTCGTCGCCGACGGGACGAGCCGACGGCGGGCCTGTTCTTCGGTGAGACCGTCGAGAGTCGCCTCGATGGCACCGCGGTATTCCTCGATGAAGGCTTCGAGCTGGGTGCGTTCATCGTCCAGCGGTACGGCGAACGAGTTCATCTAAGTCTCCTGATCCTGGCTCGCGACTCTTGCCGAACGAGTCCGCGTAAGTCAATCAGCATGCGGTGCGAGGTAAGCGCGCGACGCCCTCCACTTTCAGTGCCCGAGCAGCCGCGCGCTCTCTTCGGCCCGGTGCAAGGCTGTCAGCAGAGCCGCCCGGCCACCGTCGTCGATGTCCTCGGTGAGTGCGTCGGCGGCGGTTTTCCCGCCCTGCTGGAGTTTTTCGACCAGCTCGCGGTGGACAGCGGCCAGGTGCGCGGCGTCGAAATCCGGCCGGACGAAGGTGAGCAGCAGCCGGACCTCGTCCTCGCAGCGCCGGAAGTCGTCCAGCAGGCGCCGGTTGCCCGCCGCCGCGACGATCGCCCGGTGGATGGCGCCGTGCGCCCCGGTCAGCTCGCGCCAGGATGGGGCCGGTGACCGTACGGCCAGTTCCTCCAGGCGCTCGACCTCGGTGAGCACGGGGCTCAGGTCGGAGCCCTTGTCCTGCGCCATGCGCAGCGCGCCGAGTTCGAGCACCTTGCGGTAGTCGAAGACCTCGTCGATCCGCCGCCTGCTCAACGGGGCGACGACGGCGCCCCGATGGCGTTCGTGCACCACCAGCCCGCGCTCGGTGAGCAGCTGGATGGCCGAACGGATCGTGTGCCTGCCGACGTCGAAGCGTTCGGCCAGCACCTCTTCGCGGAAGCGGGTGCCGACCGGATGAACGCCTTCGAGCAGTTCTCCGCGCAGGGCCGCGGCGATCCGCTCCGGGGCGGCCTGCGCACGGTTCGGGCTCGCCGCCATGGCTCTCCTTGCATCACAGTTTCCGGTAAGATTGTGCAACAATACTGGAGTACACGAGGAGCGCTGATGGAAATCGACGGGGTCCGCGTCCATGGCGAGTCCGGGCAGCCGGTACTGCTGCTGCCCGGTGGCGCCGAGGCCTGCGAAGGTTTCTTTCCCGGTCTGGTCGAAGGACTTCTCGCCGATCCGGGCTGCCGGGTGATCGTGCACGACCGGCCGGGCACCGGCACCTCGACGGACGAGGGGGCGCTGGCGGATGCCGCCGCCCACCTGAGCGCGCTCATCGACAGCCTGGACTGCGGGCCGGTCGTGGTCGTCGGCCAGAGCCTCGGCGGCGCCGTGGCGGTCCTGCTCGCCCGCGCGTACCCCGAGAAGGTCGCCGGCCTGGTCTTGCTCGACCCGACACCCATCGACGATCCCCGAACCTGCGCCGGTCTGGAGCGCGGGATAGGCGTGCTCGGCTCGGTCTCGACGGTTCCCGTGCTGCGTAGCATCCTGCCCCGCGTGGTCCATGCCGCCGTGGTCCGGGCCGCGCGACGTCAGGAACTCCGGCCGGACTGCGAGGCCGCGTTCGTGCGGACGGGTGACCTGGACGCGCCGATGCTGGCCCGGGCGGTCCGCGGCATCTCGGTGCTGGCGAAGGACCTGCAAGGGGCGGAGCTGCCCAGCCTGCCTGCCGTGGTGGTGACCGCGGACCGCAAGCCGGACAGTGCGATGCGGCGTTCCCACGAGCGCCTCGCCGCCGCGTTCGGCGGGCGGGTCGAGTGCTGGCCGGGGGCGACGCACAGCGTGCACCTCGACCATCCCGACGAAACCCTGGCGACAGTGCGCGATCTGGTCGCCCAGGTCGGCTGAACGGGCTTACCCCGCGATCGCCCCGTTGGTGTCGAGACCGTGGTGCTTGATCAGGAGTGCCGTGTCGTCCAGTTCCTGATCACCGTTGAGGTGGAGGCGCAGATGAGAAAACGCGGTGTAGGTGCGTCTGGCCGCGCGGGACGTCTCAGCCAGTTCTCGCGCTTCGTCCTCTCGATCGACCGGCAAGAGCAACTCGGTCAGGTGCCGTCGCACGACCTTGTCCGGGTACGCCTCGCTGTGTCTGCGCAACTCCGTCAGATCGCCGTCCGGGTGCAAGCGGGCGGCGACCAGCAGACGGAGATTGACGTCGTCTCCGGCCTTGTCCTGGAGGGTGAGGAGAAGGTGGGGAGCGGTGGGGTTCCTGGCGGAGGAATGCCTGGCAGAACGCGTCCGGAGGGCGGGATCTTGAGGCGGACACGTCACCGGTGACGTGTTACTCACGGTCGTAGTCCACTGTGGACTCAGTGTCCCTGGATCGTCTGCAGGCTGCGGCGACAGCTCGAGGTGATCGGGTGCCGGGCTCCGAGGACTTCGTCGCAGAGCTCCAGGGTGGAGCGCTGTTCTCGTTCGGCGACGTCCAGTTGACCGAGGTGGTAAAGCAGGACACCGTGGTTCACTCGGCGGCCGAGGGTGACCGGGTCGCGCTCACCGAGAGCGGTGGCCGTGGCCTCGACCAGCGCGCGTTGCCGTTGCGTCGCCTCGCGTACGTCGCCGGAATCGAGCAAAAGATAGGCCAGGAGGCTTTGGCCGAACAGGGTTTCCGCGTCAGCCGGACCGAGAACGCGGGTGCAGTCGGCGTTCGCGGCGCGCAGTTCCCGTTCGGCTTCCTCCAGCCTGCCGGCGCGGTGCAGGGCGAAACCGAGCAGGTTCCGGGCTTTCAGCGTCTCCCGGTGGTCGGCGCCGAAGCGGGCGGTGGCGAGGTCGACGGCGGCCTGGCGGGCTGGGATCGAATCGTCTTCCGGCATGCTGCCTCCCCTGGCGGTGAAAGACGCTGTCGATTCGAGGGTACCCAGATCTTCGGGGCCGTGTTGCGGCTCCTACGCCTGGTCCGAGGCGATCACGGCCGCCAGGTCCGCCGGCGACGGGTACGCGAAGACCAGGGCGACCGAGACCTCGATACCGAGCGCGTCCTGCAGCCCCGCGGTGATCTGGAAGGCGGCCAGCGAGTCCCCGTTCGACTCGAAGAAGTCGCTGTCGGCGTCCAAGGTGTTGTCGCCCAGGGAATCGCGGTACAGCGACACGATCAGCTCGGGCAGGTCGTGGGTCGTGGTCATCGCGGTCCGTTCTCGTGAGTGTGGGTCAGCGCTGTCAGCACTTTCCGGTCGGTCTTGCCGCTGTGTGTGGTGGGCAGGCCGGCGATGCGGACGAAGCGGCGCGGCATCATGTACGGCGGCAGTGATCCGGCCAGGTGCGCGCGCAGCGCGGTGTCCGGCACGCCGTCCAGTTCGCCCACGACATGCGCGGTGAGGCCGACCCTGCCGCGTTCGTCCTTGTCCGCGGTGAGGACGGCGCCGGTCACGGCGGGATGGGACAGCAGCGCGCCTTCGATCTCGGCCGGATCCACGCGGTAGCCACGGATCTTGAGCTGCCGGTCGACCCGGCCCAGGTACACCAGGTTGCCGTCGGCGTGACGGCGCGCGAGGTCGCCGGTGCGGTACAGCCGCGCTCCCGGCGGGCCGAACGGGTCCGGGACGAACCGTTCGGCGGTCAGGCCGGGGCGTCCGCCATAGCCGCGGGCGACGCCGACGCCGCCGATGTGGACCTCACCGGTGGCCCCGTCGGGGACGGGACGGTGATCAGAGTCGAGCAGCCACACCGAAACCCCGTCGATCGGCGTGCCGATCAGGTCGGCCGCCGTCACCGGGTCGGCGGGCACGGGGTACCGGGTCGAGGTCATGGTGCATTCGGTCGGGCCGTACTGGTTGACCAGCCGTCCCGGCAGCAGACCCCGGCCACCGGAAACGAGGAACGGCAACAGCGACTCCCCGCTCGAGACGATCAGTTCGACCGTCCGCAGCGCCGCTGTGGCAGCCTCGTGCCCGGCGAGGAAACCGAGGAACGACGGTGTCACGCTGAGCAGCGTGGTGACGCCGAAGGTGCGCACGGTGCCGGCGAACTCGTCCGGGCGCAGCAGCTTCGCGCGGGGCACAAGGACCACGCAGCCACCGGCGACGAGCGGCGCGAACACGTCGCGGATCGAGGCGTCGTAACCGATCGGGGCCACCTGCAACGTGACCGTCCGCGGCCCCAAACCGTTGTCCGCGCCGATCGCGCGCAGGTACGACCGCAGCCCGCCATGCTCGACCAGCACGGCGTTCGGGGTGCCGGTCGACCCGGACGTGTGGCTGACGTAGGCGAGCGTGCGTGGCGTGACTTCGGGCAAGCGCACCACCACGGCGGGCGGCGTGGTCTGGTCGATCGCGATGACCGGACCTGTGATGGGCAGCGTGAGCCGCTTGGCGAGCGCGGTCGTCGTGAGCAGCATCCGCGCGCCGCCGGTGCGGCACATCGCGTCGAGACGAGCCGGCGGCAGGTCGGCGTCGAGGGCGAGGAACGCGCCGCCCGCCCGTGCCACGGCGGCCATCGCGATCACGGCTTCCACACCGTGCTCGACGGCGATGGCGCAGACCTGCTCCGGCCCCAATCCGTTGCCCGCCAGTACATGGGCGAGCCGCTGGATCCGGTCGGTCAGCTCCCCGTAGGTCAGCTGACCGTCCGGGGTGCGGATCGCGACCGTCTCAGGAGGATGCGCGCAGACGTCGTCGACGAAACTCATGTCGCCTCACTGGCCAGGAGTTGTTCCACTTCGGCGTCGGAGAGCCCGGTGATCTCGTCCTCGACCGCCCGCGTCACCGCTTGCGCCAGCTCGGCGACCGTGGTGGCCTCGAACAGACGGCGCAGCGGCAGCTCCACGGCGAACGCGCGTCGCAGCTGGGCCAGTACCCGGGTCGCCAGCAGCGAATGCCCGCCCAGCGCGAAGAAATCGTCCGTCACGCCGACCCGGTCCACTCCGAGCACCTCGCGCCAGATGTCGACGATGAGCTGCTCCGCCGGGTCGCGTGGCGCCTCGGCCGGTCCGGTTCCGGACGCGACCGGTTCCGCCGAGGGCAGGGCCTTTCGATCGACTTTTCCGCTCGCCGTCATCGGCAGGGCGGCGAGTATCGCCCAGCGTGCCGGGACCATGTACTCCGGCAGCAGCGCGCGCAGGTGTTCGCGCAACGCCGCGGCGGTGGGCTCACCGGCGACGTAGGCGGCCAGCAGCGGGTCACCCGCCGCGCCCGCCGCGGTGACCACCACGGCCGCGTCCACGTCCGGATGCCGCAGCAGGGCCGCCTCGATCTCGCCGAGTTCGACGCGCAACCCGCGGATCTTGACCTGGTGGTCGATCCGCCCGAGGAACTCGATCGCCCCGTCCTGGCGATACCGGACCAGATCCCCGGTGCGGTACAGCCGTGCCCCCGGTGGGCCGAACGGGTCCGGGACGAACCGTTCGGCGGTGAGGGCGGCGCGGTGGTGATACCCGCGGGCCAGCCGCACCCCGCCGAGGCACAGTTCCCCGGGCACGCCGGTCGGCACCGGGCGGAGATCGGCGTCCACGATGTAGGCGCGGGTGCCCGCGACCGGCCGTCCGATCGGCATCGCGGCACCGCCCTGCTGCCCGTCGAGGTCACCGGACACCGGGTACAGCAAGGAACAGATGGTCGCTTCGGTCGGCCCGTAGCTGCACAGGAACCGCCCCGGGTGGCCGGTCGCCGCCCACTGCCGCGCGTCGTCGGCCGTGACCACGTCGGCGCCGACGTTCATCAACCGCAGTCCCGCCAGCAGCTCCGGCCCGTAGCGCATCGCCTCGCGGTAGTACGCGGGTGCGGTGTCGATGATCGTCACCCCGTACTCGGCCAGCCGTGCCGGAAGCTCGGCCGGGGTCCAGGTCTCCGGGTCGCTCACCACGATCGTCGCGCCGGTGAGCAGGGTGGCGCCGATCTGGTCCATGGCCACGTCGAAGGTCAGCGCGGACAGCAGGACGACGCGGTCGTCGGAGCCGATGGTGTAGGCGTCCGCGATCACCCGGCAGTGGTGGGCGTAGGACCGGTGCTCGATCAAGACGCCCTTGGGCCGCCCGGTCGAACCGGAGGTGTAGATGATGTACGCCAGCGAGCCTGGGTCCGGCCGGGGAACCAGGTTGTCGTCTTCGGTGGGCCAGTCCGCCGATTCCCCGTCGACGGCCACCACTTCGCGGTCGCCGAACCGGCCGGCGAACTCCGGAGTGGTCACCACGACCCGGGCACCGGCGTCGGTCAGCATGAAGTCCAGCCGTTCCGCGGGATGCCGCGGGTCGAACGGGGCGTACACGCCGCCGGACTTGAGCACGCCCAGCAGGACCACCACGGCGTCGAGCGATCGCTCCAGGCACACTCCGACGACGGTCTCCGGCCCGGCCCCGCGCGTCCGCAGCAGCCGCGCGAACCGGTTGGCCCGTGCGTTCAGCTCGGCGTAGGTCAGCTGCAGCGAACCGCAGACCACGGCGATCGCGTCGGGACGCAGCACCGCCTGTCGCTCGACCAGCTCGGGCAGGCACATCCGGTGTTCTTCGGCGGGATCCAGCGTCGCGAGCCGATCGCGCTCCGGGTCGGGCCAGTCGCTCAGCAGCCGCCGGCGTTCGTCGTCACCGAGGAGGTCCAGTTCGGCCAGCTTCCGGTCCGGAGCGGTGCCGATGCTCGCCAGCAGGTGCAGGTAGTGCCCGGCCATCCGCTCGACGGTCGTCCGGTCGAACAGGCTGGTCGCGTACTCGAAGACACAGCGCAGCTCGCCGCCGTCCCGCTGCTGGACGGACACGATGAGGTCGAATTTGGCCACCGGGGTGCCGGAGGGGATCCGCTGCACGGCGGTGCCGCACAGGGTGTCCGGCCGGTTCTCCAGATGCTCCAGCTCGAACATGATCTGGAATAGCGGGTTCCTGGAGAGGTCCCGATCCGGCTGCAGCGCGTCGACGAGGTGCTCGAACGGCACGTCCTGGTGAGCGAACGCGTCGGTGCAGCCGCGGCGCACCTGATCGAGCAGTTCGGTGAAGGTCGGCTCACCGGCCAGATCGGCCCGGAGGACCAACGTGTTGGTGAAGAATCCCAGCAGTTCTTCGGTTTCCTGCCGCGTCCGGCCCGCGACCGGGGTGCCGACCGAGACGTCGGTGCGGCCGGTGTAGCGGCCGAGCAGCACCTGGAACGCGGCCAGCAGGGTCATGAACGGAGTGGCGCCCTGCCGGGCGGCCAGTTCGGTCACCGCCTTGGCCACCGGCACCGGGACGGTGACCGCCACCGTGTCCCCGCGCGGGTCACGCTGTGCCGGGCGCGGGCGGTCGGTGGTCAGCTCGACCGGGGTGAGCCCGGCCAGCCGGTCCAGCCAGTACCGGAGCTGACCGGCCATGTCCTGAGTGGACTGTGCGGATCGTTGCCAGGCGGCGAAGTCCGCGTACTGGATGGGCAGCGGCCCGCCGTGGGCGGCGTTCAGGTCGCGGAACAGGATGTCCATCGACCACGCGTCGAAGGCGATGTGGTGCAGGGTCAGCGCGACGAGGTGCTCGTCCGCGGCCACCCGGACCACGGTGACCCGCAGCGGATGCTCGCGCTCGAGGTCGAACGGCCTGCCGGACACCTGGTCCAGCAGCTCGCGGGCCTCTTCGGGCCTGCCGGTCAGGTCGACGAGGCGGAACGCCACCGGCCCCGGCGGGTCGACGATCTGCACGGGCTCGCCGCCCTGGCCGACGTAGCGGGTGCGCAGTACCTCGTGCCGCTCGGCGAGCCGGTCCAGCGCGCGCTGGAACGCTTCGACGGAAAGCGGGCCGGAAAGCCGCAGCGCCAACGGGATGAGGTACTCGACGCTGCCCGGGTCGAGCTGGTCGAGGAACCACATCCGCTGCTGGGCGAACGACAACGGCAGGCCGCCGTCCCGGGGGACCGGCCGGATCGCCGCGACGGCGGTGCCCGTGGTGTTCGCGTCGAGCCGGGCGGCGAGGCGCTCGACGGTCCGGTCGTCGAACAGTTCGCCGACCGTCAGCTCGCCACCGAACTCACGCCGGAGCTTCAGCACGAGCCGGATGGCCAGCAGCGAGTGCCCGCCGAGGGCGAAGAAATCGGCGCGGACGTCGACGCGCTCGACACCGAGCAACTCGGCCATGGCGGCGGCGACGAATTCCTCGGACGGGGTCCTCGGGGCCGTGTGATCGTCCGATGCGGACTCCGGGCCGTCCGGCGCGGGGAGCGCGGCACGGTCCAGCTTGCCGTTGGGGCCCAGGGGAAGCGCGCCGAGGAGGTGGATGGCCGGTGGGATCATGGGCGACGGCAGCCGGGTGGCCAGATGCTCGCTCAGGTCGGCGGGCGTGGTTCCGTTGGTGGACACCGCATAGGCGACGAGAGTGGTGTCTCCGGCCGGAGACCGGTGGGGGATGACGGCGGCGGCCGTGATGTCCGGGTGCGTGCACAGGACGGCTTCGATCTCGGCGGGTTCGATCCGCACGCCGTTGATCTTGACCTGGTGGTCGACGCGGCCCGCGTACTCCAGCGTGCCGTCGTCCCGCCAGCGGGCCAGGTCGCCGGTGCGGTACCAGCGTTCGCCCGGAACCGAGGGGTACGGATGCGGGGTGAACTGCCGGGCGGTCTGGCCGGGACGATCGGCGTAGCCCCGGGCGAGGCCGATGCCGCTGACGCACAGCTCGCCCGGTACGCCGATCGGCACGAGCCGGTCCGCGGCGTCCACGACGAGCACCCGCGTGTTGGACAACGGCGTGCCGATGGGCACGGTCCCTGCCCGCTCGTCGGGCCGGTAGCGGCCAGCGGTCACGTCGATGGCGCATTCGGTGGGGCCGTAGGTGTTGTCGACCTCCACGTCGAGCAATTCGGTCAACCGGCGGCACAGCGACACCGGCAGCGCCTCGCCCGCCGAACAGACCAGGCGCAGCGAGGTGCATTCGGCGAATCCGGGCTCGTCGAGCAGCAGGCGCAGGATCGACGGGACGAGTTGCAGGACGGTGGCGCCGTGCCGGGTGACCGCCCCGGCCATCGCGGCGGGGTCGCGGTGGGCGCCGGGCGGCGCCATGACCAGGGTGGCCCCGGCGACGAACGGGGTCAGCAGCTCCCACATCGAGGCGTCGAACCCGATCGTGGTCTTCTGCAGGACCCGATCGGTGGCCGTGAGCTGGTTGCGGACCGACCACAGGACCCGGTTGCGGATTCCGTCGTGCGTGACGGCGACACCCTTGGGTCTGCCCGTGGATCCCGAGGTGTGCACGACGTAGGCGATCTGCGCGCCATGGACGGCCGGACGATCGGCGAGGGAGTGGGATGCGATGGCGTCCCGGTGCTCGTCCAGGTCGATCCGCTTGAGGGATTCCGGCAGGCGGACGTCCACTGTGGAATGTGACAGCACCAGTGTGATGCCGGTGTCGGCGACGACCTGGCGGAGGCGTTCGGCCGGGTGGTCCGGCGGCAGCGGGACGTAGGTGGCACCGGCGGTGAGGATCGCCAGCAGCGCGACGGCCAGATCGGTGCCGCGGTCCATGGTGACGCCGACAGGTGTCTCCGTGCCGGTTCCGAGGCTGCGGAGGTAGCCGGCGAGGGCGCCGACTCGGGTGGCGAGCTCGCCGTAGGTCAGTTCGTCCACATCGGACAGTACGGCCACGGCTTCGGGGGATCGCGCCGCCTGGGCGAAGAACAGCTCCGACAGTGAGTGCCCGGCCGTCTCCGTCGTCGCCGTGCCGAAGGAACGCAGCCGGTCCTGTTCGGACTCGCCGACCAGTTCGAGCGCGTGCGCGGGAGTCTCCGGTGCGGCGGTGATCTCTTCGAGCAGCCGCACGTAGTTGACGGCCATCCGCTCGACCCGGGCACGGTCGAACAGGCTCGTCGGGTAGATGAGCTGGCCGTGCACCGAGCCGTCGGCGAACTGGGCCAAGTGCAGCGACAGATCGAAAGCCGAACTGGCCCACAGCGGCGGGCAGAGCGTGACGTCGAGCCCGGGCAGCCGATAGGGCCGCCGCCGGGCGTCGTACCACGCGATACCGGCCTGGAACACCGGGTTTCGCGACGGGTCCCGTTCCGGCTCCAGATGGGCGATGACCTGGTCGAACGGTACGTCCTGATGCGCGTATGCCTCGAGCGCGGTCTTCCTTGCCTGCCCCAGCAACTCCACAAAGGACGGTTCGCCGGACAGATCACCGCGCAGTACGAGCGTGTTGAGGAACATGCCGATCAGCGGCAGCTCGTCCCGGCGTCTCGTGGACACCGAAACCCCGACCGCGACGTCGTCCTGTCCCGAATAGCGGGCGAGCAAGAGCTGGTACGCGGCGAGGTAGACCATGAACGGCGTCGCGCGGTGGGCCCGGCCCAGATTACGCAGGCGATCCGCCAGACCCGGCGGTACGACGAGGTCGACGCAGTCACCGTCGGCCACCCATTTCGACGGCCGGGCGCGATCGGTGGGCAGTTCGAGCGGGCCGAGCCCGGCCAGCCGGTCCGTCCAGTACGCGAGTCCGCTACCGGTGGTGCCCGGCTCGCGGCGGCGCAGGGCCTCGTGGTGCTGCAAAGCCGGTTCGGGCAGCGTCTTCGATCCGTAGAACGCGTCGAGTTCGTCGGCCAGCACACTCCAGGACAAGCCGTCGAAAGCGATGTGGTGCACGGCGATCAGCAGGACGGCCTCGTCGTCGGCCCACCGGACCAGCGTGAGCCGCCACGGAGCCTCCGTGCGCAGGTCGATCGGGGTGCGCAGGTCGCTCAGCCGGAGTTCCCGCAAGCTCGCCTCGCGGTCCGCGAGCGGCAGGCCGGAGATGTCCACACTGGACAGTTCGACGGGTGCCGGGTCGGTGATGATCTGCGCCGCCGTCCCGTCCACCATGTCGAACCGGGACCGCAGTACCGCGTGCCTGGCCGCGATCTTCGTGAGCGCCGCTGTCAGCGCCCCGACGTCGAGGACGCCGCGCAAGCGGAGGGTCGCGGACAGCAGGTGCTCGATGGCCGCGTTCGCACGCAGCTCGTCGATGAACCACAGCTGTTCCTGCGACGACGACAGCGGGTGAACGCCACCGCTTTCCACCATGGCCAGCCTTTCGTGTCCGGTACTACTGACCGTCGGTCGACGGCTCGGCCATGGCCACGGCGATCTTCCTGGGACCGGTGAACGGTTCCCGGCCGTGCGAGGAAAGCATGTTGTCGACCATCAGCACGTCACCGCGCTGCCAGTCGAAACGCCGGGACGCGGCGCGATAGCGGTCCCGCAGGTGGGCGACGACCTCGTCGGGAATGGTGCCACCGTCGCCGTAGTAGGTGTTGGTCGGCAGGTCTTCCTCGGCGAGCATGGCGCGCAGCCCCATGCAGACGTCCTCGGCCAGCGTGGTCACGTGGAAGAACGTGAGGTGGTTGAACCACACGGCCTCGCCCGTGACGGGGTGCTGGTGCACGGCCCGGCGCCGGGCTCTGGTGCGCAGCCCGTTCCCGTCGAGCCATTCGGTCTCGACACCGTTCTTCGCGCAGTAGGCCGTGACCTGTTCGCGGTCGGTGGTGTTGAACGTCTGCTGCCACGGCAGGCCGAACGAGTCGGTGAAGTTGCGCACCACCATCCAGCCGCGGGCCTCGAACTCCGCCCGCACGTCGGGATCGATCGACGCGAGGACCCGCCGGGTGTCGGAGAGCGGCGTGGCGCCGAGCGTGGTCGGCGGGGAAACGCAGTAGAAGAACAGGCTCAGCGGCCAGGCGGCCTGGTAGGAGTTCTCGTTGTGCAGGAAGATCTCCTCGGCTTCCGGATAGTCCGTCGAGGTGTACACCTGCCCTTTGATCGTGCTGCGGGGCGAGGACCGCTCGTGGTAGGTCAGCGGCGGGCCCGCCAGCGTGCGGACGGTGGCGTCGAACCCGTCCACGTCGTCGATGCCGAACCCGCGCAGCAGCACGGCGCCGTGTTCGAGCAGCCGGTTCCGGATCAGGGGGCGGTGCGCCTCGAGGGAGGCGGTGTCCTTGGCCTCACCCTGGCCGGGAGTCACCACGCAGGGCAAGGCTCGCTCCTGCCCGGAAGACTCGTTTGTCGCGGAGATGGACGGTCCAGCGGTCATGCCCGACATCGTGTCCGGTCGTTCCGGGTGCCCAGAAGAGAATGACGGGTAGCGCGGGGCGCACCGGCGTGCCTGAGGTTCTGCGTGTTCTTCTCTGCAGTCGCACGCGCTCTCGCGGGCAGGCTCGACCTGCCGCCGACCCGACCAACCGGGCGCGACAGTGACTTCCAGGAGACACCCATGCCCGAGGAGCAGACCGACCAGCGTGCGTACCTGGTCGTGGTCAACGACGAGGAGCAGTACTCGATCTGGCTGGCCGACAGGGAACTGCCGGCAGGCTGGAACGCCGAGGGCACGCGGGGCGGTCGCGAAGAATGCCTCGCCCACATCGGCGAGGTGTGGACCGACATGCGGCCACTGAGCCTGCGTCGGCAACTGGACCCGACAGCCGGCTGAGCCGGCGAAATCCATGGACCTGACTGAGGACGAACCGGCGGGCGTGCTGTCCACGATCGGCGCGACACCGCTGGTCGAACTGACCAAGCTCTACCCGTCGGCGGGGTTCCGGCTGTTCGCCAAACTGGAGGGCCACAACCCCGGCGGGAGCAGCAAAGACCGGGCGGCGCTGTCCATGCTGGCCGGTGAGGTCCGGGCCGGACGGCTCGTCCCGGGGCGCTCGGTGGTGGTCGAGTCCAGCTCGGGCAACCTGGGCATCGGAATGGCCCAGGTGTGCCGGTACTTCGGGATCCGCTTCATCTGCGTGGTGGATCCCCGTACCAGCAAGCAGAATCTCGCGATCATGCGGGCGCTGGGCGCCGAGGTCGAGATGATCGAGGAGGCCGATCCGATCACCGGCGACTACCTGCCGGTCCGCATCCGCCGCATCCGGGAACTGACCGAATGCCTCGAGCACGCCTACTGGCCGGACCAGTACTCGAACCCGGGAAACCCGCTGGCACACCACACCACCATGCGCGAGATCGTCGAAGGGGTGCCGGGCGGACTGGACTTCCTGTTCTGCGCCACCAGTTCCTGCGGGACGTTGCGCGGCTGCGCCGAGTACGCGCGGGCCAACGACCTGCCGGTGACGATCGTGGCCGTGGACGCCGCGGGCAGCGCCATCTTCGCCGACTCGCCCGGGCCCCGGCTGATCCCGGGACACGGCGCCGCCGTCCGCCCCGGTCACCACGCGGACGACCTGGCCGACCTGGTCGTGCACGTCGCCGACGTGGACAGCGTCCGCGGCTGCCGCCGGCTGGCCGCGCGTGAAGCGATCCTCGCGGGCGGTTCCTCCGGCGCGGTGGTCGCGGCCGTGGACAGCCTGCGCGACCGGGTGCCGCCCGGCGCCACCTGCGCGCTCGTCCTACCCGACCGCGGTGAGCGATACCTCGACACGATCTACAACGACGCGTGGGTCTCGACCCACTTCGGCGAGGTGCCGCTGGAAGGACTGACGCGAGTCCTGGTCGAGGGGTAGGGCTCGGAGGGCTCCGTGATGCGCGGCCGCCGTGGGGGGGGGGGGGGGGGGGGGGGGGGAGAGGGGAGGAGAGGGAGGGGGGGGGGGGAGGGGAGGG
>NZ_JBVILA010000013.1:144587-190629 GCF_055580625.1 Amycolatopsis sp. NPDC031561
TCGGGGGTGTGTGCCTTTTTGTTCGAAAAACCCTTTTTGGGGACACCAGCTGTAGAGAAGTTTTTTTCCCCGACACCTGAACTGGCCAAAGGGAGCCGGTCGCGCGCTGAATGTCCACACGGGACACTTCCGGGTGGCAGGATGCCTGATTAAAATACGCAAAGCGCCCTAAACTGGACGCTTGCATCGCTAAAAGTGTCCCTTTAGGACAGGCGGGGGTTCCAGGCGATGCCACGAAGGATCCCCTCGCTTTTGTGCAGGCACCCGACCCCTGTCACTTCGCAGGAGCGGGTGCTTCGAGTTCCGCCAGGTCCGGTGCCGACCGGACGGACGGACTGATCACGGTCGCCAGGGCCAGTACGGCCATCCACAGCGTGAACAGCCACACCGTCGTGGTGGCGCCGACCCCGCCCAGCAGGAAACCGCCGATCAGCGACCCGAGCGGGACGGCCCCGAAGGCGATCATGCCCGCGGCGGCGAGCACCCGGCCCTGGAGGTGGTCCGGGGTGACCGCGAGCTGGTAGGCCGAGATCCCCACGTTCCACAGTGGACCGACGAAGGCCATTGCCCCGAACACCACGCCGAGCAGGAGCGGCTCGTCCACCACGGCCAGCAGCGGGACCAGCGGGAGCCAGACCCAGTTCGCCCCGATCACGACGGTCTTCAGCGACAGCCGTTTCGCCACCATGGGAGCGACCAGTGAGCCGAGCACCCCACCGACCGCGATGATGCCGAGCATGAAACCGACGGTCGCCGGTGAGGCGCCGCGGTTGTTCGCGATCACGATCACGGTCAGGAAAAGTCCCTGGAACAACAGGTTGCTGCCGGCGATCAGGAGCGTGGTCGCCCGGAGGAACGGTTGCCGCCACAGCCAGACGGCGCCTTCGGTGAACTCCGCGGCGCGCGGGCGGCGGCTCGCGGTGTCCCGCTGAACCTGGAAGTCCTTGCGGATCAGGCCGAGTGTCAGCACCGAGACCGCGTAGCTGACGATGTCGAACACGAACGGTACCGCGCGGCCGAAGCCGAACAAGATCCCGCCGAGAGGTTTGCCCAGCATGGCGGCGCCCCGGCGGCGTGCCTCGTTGCGCGCCAGTGCCAGGGGGAGTTGCGACGCGTCGACCACGTTGGGCACGGCGGCCGCTGCGGCCAACCGGTAGCACACCGCGAAGGTGCCTTCGAGGAAGCCGACCACGAGGATGTGCGGCAGGGTCAGCCGCCCGAACAGCAGAGCCGCCACCAGGGTGCTCAGCACCAGTGCGCACAGGATATCGCAGTAGATCATCATGCGCTTGCGGTCGAACCGGTCGACGAGCGCGCCAGCGGGCAGCTGGAACAGCAGTTGCGGCAGTAGCGAGACGAAGCCGGTGAGACCAGCGTCGGTGGCCGAGCCGGTCAGGGCGAGCACCAGCAGCGGGTACGCCACATTGGACACGTTCGAGCCCAGGATCGACACCGCCGATCCGGCCCACAGCAGAACGAAGTCACGGTTTCGATACAGCGGGGGCACGGGGGGACTCATGGTCCCCGATGCTCGTGGGCACGGGCACTCGCGCACAGAGAAGGATCGGCACTCCGGCACCCGGCGCGCTGCGTGAACGGGCACCACCTTCACCCTGACGCCCGTTCACGGCCGCCGGGCATCCTCGACCGATCATCCCTGGCTCCCGGTCTTTGGTGGCAGGACAGGAAGGCGGACCATGGACACCCGAGGCAACTCCCGTGCCGAACTGCTGCGGCGACGGCTGCGAGGTATCGGCAACGTCGAGGCTTCCGGCGGGATCACCTCGGTGCCCCGGGACCGGCCGCTGCCGCTTTCGTTCGCGCAGCGCGGGTTGTGGTTGCTCGACCAGACCCGGCCCGGTGGCGCCGACTACCTGATGCCGGTGCGGTTGCGGCTGCGCGGCGAGGTGGACGTACCCGCGCTGCGCCGGGCCCTGGACGAGATCGTGGCCAGGCACGAGGTGCTGCGCACCCGGTACCCGGAAGGTGGTTCCGGCGGCGAGCCCGTGCAGGTGATCGACGAGCCGGGGCCGGTGCCCTTCGAGCGGCTCGACCTCGCCGGCCGTCCGGAGTCGCTCGCCGAGGTGCTGGCCGCCGCGGGCGCTCGTCCGATCGACCTGGCCGAAAAGTGGCCGCTGCGAGCCCTGCTGGTCCGGCTGTCCGATGTGGACCATGCGCTCCTCCTTTCCGTGCATCACATCGCCTCGGACGGGTGGTCCGAGAACATTCTTCTGTCCGAATTGGACACTGTGTACGCCGCGTTCGCCGCGGGTCGTCCGTCTCCGCTCGGACCGCTCCCGGTGCAGTACGGGGACTTCGCCGTATGGCAGCGGGAGCGGCTCACCGGCGGTCGTCTCACCGAGAAGGTCGAGTACTGGCGCAAGCAACTCGACGGGATCACCCCGCTCGAGCTTCCGACGGATCGGCCCCGCGGACCGGTCCGCGACAGTGCGGGCGCGACCGTGTCGGTCATCGTGCCCGGGCCGCTGGCCGAGAGCCTGACCCGGCTCGGCCGGGAGCACGGCGCGACACCGTACATGGTGCTCCTGGCGGCCTTCCAGGTGTTGCTCGGCCGCTACTCCGGACAGTCCGACGTGGTGGTGGGCAGCCCGGTCGCCGGGCGCGAAGAGGACCGGACAGAGGGCCTGCTCGGCATGTTCGTCAACATGATCGCGCAGCGCGCCGGACTGTCCGCCGAACAGTCCTTTGTGGACCTGCTGACCCGGGTGCGGGCGACCGCGTTGGACGCCTACACCCACCAGGACACCCCCTTCGATCTGGTGGTCGACGAACTCGCGGGACAGCGGGATCCGTCCCGGACCCCGCTGTTCCAGGTGGTGTTCCAGCTCGGTGACGACGACGGACCGCGGCGCCTGTCCGGCCTCGGCGCCGAGGTGGAATCCCCGGGCTGGGACGTGGCGAAATACGATCTGGACCTCACCCTCGCCACCCGCCCGGACGGTTCCATCACCGGGCAGCTGGGCTACGCCACGGCCCTGTTCGATGCCGCGACCGCGCACCGGATGTCCGGCCATTTCGTCCAGCTGCTGGAAAGCATCGCCGCCGAACCGAACGGCAGACTCGGCGGGCTCGCCATGCTGGCGGACGAGGAACGCGAACGCCTGCTGGCGGCCGGGAACTGCCCGGACCTGACCTTCCCCGCCGAGGAGAGCCTGCCCGAGGTCTTCGCGGCACAGCTCGCCCGCACGCCGGACGCCCTGGCCGTCTCCTTCGACGGCGAGCACCTGACCTATGCCGAGCTCGACGCGCGGGCCAACCGGCTCGCCCACCGGCTCCGCTTGCACGGCGCGGCACCGGGACAGCTGGTCGGCGTATGCCTCGACCGGGGACTCGATCTCGTGGTGGCCCTGCTGGGCGTGCTCAAGTCCGGCGCGGGCTACGTGCCGCTCGATCCCGCCCAGCCCGCCGAGCGGCTGACCATGATGCGGGCCGACGCCGAGGTCGGCACGGTGGTCAGCACCGGTGAGCTCGCCGGGTGGCTGGCGGGCGAGCCGGTCACCGCGGTCCTGCTCGACCAGCCCGGCTCCGAGTGGCCGGAGACCGACCCGGCACACCTGGCGGGACCGGGCGACGTGGCGTACGTGATCTACACCTCCGGGTCCACCGGGAGGCCGAAGGGCGTCCCGGTCACACACGCGAACGTGCTGCGGCTGCTGCGATCCAGCGCGGCCGACTTCGCGTTCGGCCCGGACGACGTCTGGACCCTGTTCCACTCCTACGCCTTCGACTTCTCGGTCTGGGAGCTGTGGGGCGCGCTGCTGCACGGCGGGCGCGTCGTCGTCGTGCCGTTCACGGTTTCCCGTTCCCCGTGGGACTTCCTCGACCTGCTGATCGCCGAGGGCGTCACCGTGCTCAACCAGACCCCGTCGGCGTTCCGGCGGCTGATCGACGCGGTCGCCGAGGCGGAGACCCCGCCCGAGTCGCTCGCGCTGCGTTTCGTGGTGCTGGGCGGTGAGGCCGTCGACGTCGCCGACGTCGCGCCGTGGTTCGCCCGCTTCGGCGACGAGCGGCCCGCCGTGGTCAACATGTACGGGATCACCGAGACGACCGTGCACGTGACCTACCGCAGGCTGCGTGCCGAGGACACCACCGAGGGCCTGCGCAGCCCCCTCGGCAGGCCGCTGCCCGACCTGCGCGTCTACCTGCTCGACGGCAACCTCGACCCGGTCCCGGTCGGCGTGCCCGGCGAGCTCTACGTGTCCGGGCCGGGGCTCGCCCTCGGGTACCTCGGCCGCCCGGAACTGACCGCGGACCGGTTCGGCCCCGATCCGTACTCGCCACGTCCCGGCGCCCGCATGTACCGCACCGGAGACCTCGCCCGCCGCACCCTCGACGGCGATCTGGAGTTCGCGGGCCGGGCCGACGAGCAGGTCAAGATCCGCGGCCACCGGATCGAGCCGGGCGAGATCGAGGCCGCCCTCGCCGCCCACGCCGCGGTCGCCCGTGCCGTGGTGCTCGCGCACCGGCGGCCGGGGGAGTGGGAACACCGCCTCGTCGCCTACGCCGTGCCGGTCGCGGGCCACCGGCTGGACGCGGCGGACCTGCGTGACCACCTCAGCCGGCTCCTGCCCGCGTACATGGTGCCCGCGGCGTTCGTGCCGCTGGACCGGTTCCCGGTGACGGCCAACGGGAAGATCGATCGGACCGCCTTGCCCGAGCCGGTCGCTGGCCACGCGACGCCCGCCGGTTCGGTCGCTCCCCGCGACCCGGGGGAGCGGGCCATGGCCGAAGTGTGGGGCACGGCGCTCGGTGTCGGATCGGTCGGTGTGCACGACAACTTCTTCGCGCTGGGCGGTGACTCCATCCGGGCCATCCAGGTGGTGGGGGTGCTGCGCAAACGAGGGCTCCCGGTGACCGTGCAGGATCTGTTGCTGCATCAGACGGTCGAGAGCCTGACCCGGTTCGCCGGGACGGCGGACGGGCCGGTCGAGGACCGCCGGGTCGCCCCGTTCGAGCTGGTCGGCGAGGCCGACCGGAAGGCGTTGCCGGACGACCTCGCCGACGCCTACCCGATGTCCATGGGCCAGACCGCGATGGTCTACGAGATGGTGGCCGACAAGGACGTCAGCCTCTACCACAACATCACGCTGTTCCCGATCGTCGACGACGCCCCGTTCTCGCTGCCCGCACTGCGGGAAGCGGCGGTGCTTCTGGTGCGGCGGCACGAGATCCTGCGCACCGCCTTCGACCTGACCACCTACCGGGAGCCCATGCAGCTGGTGCACCGCAATGCGCCGATGGAGGTCGGTTACGACGACCTGCGCGGGACTCCCGGGCCGCGCGCCGACGAGGTGCTGGGGGAGTTCGTCGCCGACACTCGCCGCAAGCCCCTCGACGTCACGAAGGCGCCGTTGGTGCGCTTCCACGTGCACCAGACGGCGGAACGCCGGTGGACGCTGTCGTTCATCGAGTGTCACGCGGTCCTCGACGGCTGGAGTCACCACTCGCTGCTCGAAGAGCTGCTGGACACGTACCGGAGCCTTCGGGACGGGCGCACGCCGACGTTCCCCGAGCAGGCGCCGGTGCGCTTCGCCGACTTCATCGCCCACGAGAAGCGCTCCCTTGAGTCCACTGTGGACCAGGAGTTCTGGCGCGACCGGCTTGATCGCCACGACCCGGTCAGCCTGCCGCCCGGCTGGGCGTCGGCACCGAGCCCGGACGGCCTTCCCCACCAGATCAGCGTGCGGTACGCCGATCTGGAACCCAGGTTGCGCGCCTTGGCCGCGTTGGCGGGCGCCTCGCTGAAGACCGTGCTGTTCGCCGCGCACCTCAAGGTGCTGAGCACGATCAGCGGGTCGAGCCGGTTCCACACCGGACTGGTGCACAACGGCAGGCTCGAGGAACCGGGCGGTGAACTGGCGAGGGGCATGCACCTCAACCCGCTGCCGGTCTGCGTCGACCTGACCGCGACGAACTGGACCGGACTGGTCCGGCAGGTGTTCGCCGAAGAGGTGGCCGTCTGGCCGCACCGGCGCTTCCCGATCGGGGAGTTGCAGCGACGCTGGGGCGGGGGACGGCCGCTGGTCGACATCTCGTTCGCCTACCTGGACTTCCACGTCTTCGACACCGACCGGGTGGAGACGGCGAAGATCGTGGACGAGAGCTACAACGGGTTCGGCGTGGACGTGTGGAGCTTCCCCGGCGTCCTGCACTTCAGGGCACAGGCCGACCGGATCGCCCCGGTCCACGGGCCCGCGCTCGCCGCGATGTACCGGCGGGTGCTCGAAGCCATGGCCGCCGACCCGGAAGGTGACGTCCGCGGTGCCGCGCTCGCCCCGGCCGAGACCGAACGGCTGCTGTCGTTCGCGGACGGTCCGGTCGCCGAGTACCCGGACGCGTGTGCGCACGAACTGTTCGAACGCCAGGCCGCCCGCACCCCGGACGAGACCGCGCTGCGGTGTGCGGACGGGACCACGGTCACCTACGCGGACCTCAACGCCCGCGCGAACAGGCTGGCGCATCATCTGCGCGAGCAAGGCGCCGGTCCGGAGACGGTGCTCGGCGTGCTCCTGCGCCGCGGTCCCGAGCTGGTGACCGCGCTGCTCGCGGTCCTCAAATCCGGCGCGGCCTACCTGCCGCTCGACCCGAGCCACCCGGCGCAACGGCTGGCCACGGTGCTCACCGAGGCCGGCGCGACCACGGTGGTCACCGAGTCCGCCCTCGCCGACCGGGTGCCCGGCGCCACGACGGTCCTCGTCGGGGATCCGGCCATCGCCGCTCGTCCGGACGGAGACCTCGGCCGGACCGCGACGCCGGAGATGCTCGCGTACGTCATCTACACGTCCGGCTCGACGGGCACGCCGAAGGGCGTCATGGTCGAGCACCGCAACCTGGTCAACTACCTGTGCTGGCGAGCCGAATCCGCTGTCGCCGGGGGTTCCCCGCTGTACTCGTCGATGGCCTTCGACCTGCCGGTCACGTCCCTGTTCTCCGCGCTGCTGTCCGGCAGGCCGGTCACCCTCACGCCCGACGACGGCACCCCGGCCATCGAGGCGCTGGTCGCGGCGCTCGGGGAGGGCGGGTTCGGTCTCGTCAAGCTCACCCCGTCGCATCTGGCGGCACTCAGCCAGATGCTGACCGCCGAAGCGCTCCCCGGCGCGGCCGCCCGGCTCGTCGTGGGCGGCGAGGAGCTGACCAGGGACATGCTCGCCGCGTGGACCCGGCACGCCCCGGACACGGTGGTGGACAACGAATACGGGCCGACCGAGGCCACCGTGGGCTGCGCTTCCCACGTGAGCGCGGCCGGTGACCTCGAGGCGGGGCCGGTCCCGATCGGCCGCCCGGGCGCCAACACCGTGCTGCGCGTGCTGGACGCCGACCTCGAGCCGGTCCCGATCGGCGTGCTCGGCGAGCTGTACATCGGCGGCGCGCAGCTGGCCCGTGGTTACCGTGGCCGTCCCGACCTCACCGCGGACCGGTTCGTGCCCGATCCCTACGCCACCGGCCGACGCCTGTACCGCACCGGCGACCTCGCCCGCTACCGGGACGACGGCGTGCTGGAGTTCGCGGGCCGGGTGGACGACCAGGTCAAGATCCGCGGCTACCGGGTCGAACTGGGCGAGGTGGAGGCGGTCCTGCGAGCGCACGCCGAGCTGCGCGACGTGGCCGTACGCGCCCGCCGGACCGCTCGCGGAGACCAAGAACTGGTCGCCTACCTGGTCCCGGCACACGAGGGACTGGATCCGTCCGAGCTGCCCGGCCGGCTGTCAGGCGCCGTGCCCGAATACCTGATCCCGTCCGCGTGGGTGGTGCTGCCCGAACTGCCCACCACCCCCAGCGGCAAACTCGACACCAAGGCCCTGCCCGAACCGACGGCCACCGCCCGGACCGCGATGGCCCCGCGCACGGCGGTGGAGAAGATCATCGCCACCGCGCTGGCCAAGGGCCTCGCCATCGACGAGGTGGGCGTGGACGTCCCGTTCAGCGACCTGGGCCTGCACTCGTTGCTGATCATCCGCGTGTTGGTCGAACTCCGCGAAGAACACGGCCTGCCGGTGGAGTTGCGCGACTTCTACGAGCACCGCACGGTGATCGATCTGGCCGCGGCCGTCGACCCGGCCAGCAAAGGCGGCTTCCGGCCGACCGAGGCGGCGGTGATGGAATCCGCCGCGACCTGGGCACGTGACGCCGTCGTGTGGCTGCGCCGTACCGGATCGAAGCCGCCGCTGTTCTGCATGTACCCCGGTGGCGGTCTTTGGTACATCCGGCTGACCGAGCACATCAGCGCCGACCGTCCGGTGGCCGCGCTCGAGTGGCCCGGCCTGCATCGCGACACGCCCTCTCCGCAGAGTATCGCGAGCATGGCCGCGCTCTTCGTGGACCAGATCCGCGCGGTGCATCCGGAGGGGCCGTACCACCTGCTCGGCTGGTGCGGCGGCGGGCTGGTCACCGGCGAGATGGCCCGCATCATGCACCGCGACGGCGACCGGCTCACGCTGATGTTGCTCGACCCGGCGCAGGACTTCTACAAGCGGGAGAACATGTGGGAGGAGACCGCCATGTTCGCCCGTGGCGAGGACCTCCTCGACCAGTTGAACAACACGACGGATCCCGACGAGCTCGCCGAGATCCACCGCCAGTTCGCGGAAGTGCTCGACTACATCATCGACGAGGGCACCAAGGAGCCGCCGATCCCCGGGGACCCGTTCTGGCCGCGCCGGATCCGGGTGTGGCGAGAGCTGACCCAGGCGATGCTCGGTTTCCGCCAGCGCCCGTATTCCGGCCGGACCAACCTGCTGGTGGGCGACGAACTGGCCGACGGCCTGCACGAGACCAACTTCGGGCAGAGCTACGCGCAGTACCAGGATCGCTGGGTCAAGCTGGCCCCCGGCGGGCTCAAGGTCCACCGGGTCGGCGGCGACCACATGGGCGTATTGCGCCCGCCGCACGTGGCGAACCTGGCCGAGTTGCTCACCACGCTGATGAAGGCGACGGAGGAGGCGTGACGCTGGTGTCGGGCAGTCCCACGGTCGCCGGGATCGACCTCGAACGGGCGACGATCCCGGAACTGCAGCGCGCGATGGACTCCGGTCCGCTCACCTCGGTGGAGCTGACCGGGTTCTACCTGGACCGCATCCGCCTGCTCGACCCCCGGTTGCACGCGGTCATCACGACCAACCCGGACGCGCCGCGGCTCGCGGCGGAGAGCGACGACCGGCGCAGAGCCCGCCGGATGCTCGGTCTCCTGGACGGGATCCCGGTGCTGCTCAAGGACAACATCGACACCGCGGACCGGCAGCGGACCACGGCGGGCTCGTTCGCGCTGGCCGGGTCGCGTCCGGCCGCCGACGCCCATCTGGTCAAGCGGCTCCGCGCGGCCGGGGCGGTGATCCTCGGGAAGACGAACCTTTCGGAGTGGGCGAACTTCCGTGACCGGCGGTCGTCGAGCGGCTGGAGCGCGATCGGCGGGCAGACCGGCAATCCCTACGTGCTCGACCGCAACACCTGTGGCTCGTCGAGCGGCTCCGCCGCGGCGATCGCCGCGAACCTGGCCACGGTCGCGGTCGGCACGGAGACGAACGGCTCGATCGTCACCGCGGCGGGCGCGAACGGGGTCGTCGGCGTCAAGCCGAGTATCGGCCTGGTGAGCCGGGGCGGCGTGGTGCCGATCTCGGCGGTGCAGGACACCGCGGGCCCCATGGCCCGAACGGTGACCGACGCGGCCATCCTGCTGGCCGTCCTCAACGGTTCCGACAGCGGCGATCCGTCCACTGCGGACAGTCCGGCCCGGCCGGACTATCTGCGCTTCTTGGATCCTGCCGCGTTGCACGGCAAGCGGATCGGTCTCTGGGATCCCACCGGAGGTAGCAGCCCGGAAACCCTGGCGGCGTTCGCGCGCGCCGTGGACCGGCTGGAATCCTCGGGAGCGACGACGGTCGAGGTGACGATCCCCGGACTGGACGTGGTGGGCCGCACCGAATTGCCGTCGATGCTGCACGAGTTCAAGCACGGCATCAACGAGTACCTGGCGGCGACCCCCGGCGACCACCCGGCGGACCTGGCAGGCCTGATCGAGTTCAACAAGGCCAACGCGGACGTCGAGATGGGGTTCTTCGGGCAAGAGCTGTTCGAGGAGGCGCAGGCCACGAGCGGTGACCTGACCGAACCGGCGTACCTGAGCATGCGCGCGGAGGCGACCGGAGCGGCGCGCCGCGGGCTGGACGACACGCTCCGCGCACACCGCCTGGACGCGATCGTGGCACCGACGAACGCCCCGGCCTGGAAGACCACGCTCGGCCGGGGCGACGACTACCGGTTCGGTTCGTCCGCGCCCGCCGCGGTGTCCGGCTACCCGAACATCACCGTCCCCATGGGATTCGTCGGCCCGCTGCCGGTCGGCCTGTCGATCATGGCCGGCCGGTACAGCGAGCCGACGGTACTGGCGCTGGCGTACGCGTTCGAGCAGGCCGCCCGCGCACGCCGGCCACCGGAATTCCTCCCGACCGGCTAGATCGGCAGCCGGGCCGTCAGATCAGCCCGGCACGGACCGCGTGGGCGACCGCGTGGGCCCGGTTGCGCACCTGAAGCCGCGCCATCAGCTCGTAGATGACGTTCTTCACAGTGTGCTCGGAACAGGACAGCTCGCGTGCGATGTCGGCGTTGCCGTGCCCGTCCGCCACCAGGGTGAGCACCGTCAGCTGTCGCTCCGTGAGCGGTGCGGCCAGGGGGTCGCCGATCGGCATGGACAGTTCGGCGCCACCGCTGAGCAAACGGACCAGTACCCCGTACGGCACCCGGCTCTCCCCGTGTACGGCCGAATGCACGGCGGCGCCGAACTGGTCCGGCGTCGTTTCGGGGGTCTGCAACAGGATCCGCGCACCCGCCCGGACCGCATGCAGCACACCGGCCGGGTTGAGGGTGTCGGCGGCGACGATCAACCGCTGGCCCCGCGTACGGAGCGTGGGGGGACAGGTGGTCAGCGCCTCGTCGATCGTGCTGCCGGCGGCCACCACCACGGTGCCCGTGGTAGACGCGACGAGGACTCCCGCCTGTCTCAATTTGGCGACCACGGCTTCCCTGACCGCGGCGCCCGCCGCGGTCACTTGCACACTGATCACAGCAACCTGGCCCGGAGTGCGTAAGCGACGGCGTGCGCGCGGTTGCGCAGCCGGAATCGCTGGGTGATGTCGTGCACGACCGCCGTCACCGTGCGCGCCGAGTACGACAGCCGCCGGGCGATCTCGTCGGTCTCGTAACCCTCGGCGACCAGGCGCAGCACCGCGTGCTCGCGTTCGCTGAGCCCCGCGCGTGCCCACGCCTGCGGCGCGACCGGCGTCTGGTTTTCCATTCCCTGTTCGAGAACCCGGTCGATCAGATCCGGCGGCATGGTGCAGTCGCCGACGACGGCGGCGAGGACGGCGCGGGAGAGCCGGCTCGCGCTGGCCTCCCTGCGGCGCAGCAGGCCGTGCGCACCGGCCGCGATCGCTTGCAGCGCGTCGCCCGGCGACAGTTCGGTGGCCAGCAGGACGACCTCGGGCCGGTGGGCCTGGTTCCTGATGGTGTGCACGACGTCGAGTACCTTCTCGTCCACGAGATCGACGACCACGACCGTGGCGTCCGCTTCCTCGCCGTTCGTCACGACCGTGAGTTCCGGACTTCCGTTCAGTGTGCAGCCGATGCCCGCCTCGAGTACCGGATCGGCCGCGTCCACACTGACCCTTGCGGGCTCTCCCATGCCAACTTCCCTTCCCCATTCGACCGTCGTCCAGTCTCATCGGGAAGGACGCTGTTGTCTTCCTCGCTACGTATGAAAATCGAGAACTTTTGCTGTGGTGTTCTTCGCATTTGGCGTGAATTTCACCGTTGTCACGGCGCTGTTCGTAGCGGAGGGACAAACGCGCAGCCGGTGCCCGCACGGATCTTGCCGCTCCTTCCCTGCCGTCCCACCACCTCCGGCAGCAGGCTGTGGCGAGCACACTTCGGAGGTTGCCATGGCCGACCCGGCACGCCGCCACCTGATCTCACTCGAGGACCTCGACGACGCCGACCTGCACTGGATCGTCGGCCGCGGGATCGAGCACACGCTCGGCCGCCGAACAGGCGAGCGCCCGTTGCGAGATTTGGTCGCGGGTATTTTGTTCCGCAAAACCTCGACCAGGACACGGACTTCGTTCTCCGCCGGAGCACTCCGGCTCGGCGCCCGGCTGATCACCTACGGTCCCGGCGACCTTCAGGAGAACACCGGTGAGACCATCGAGGACACCGCCGCCGTGCTGTCGGGCATGCTCGATCTGCTCGTGGTGCGGACGGCCGGAGGCGAGGCCGAGCTTCGCGCGTACGCCGTGAACCGGCGGATGGCGGTGATCAACGCGATGTGCGCGGAGGAACATCCCACCCAGGCACTCGCCGACCTCACCACGCTCACCCAGCGGTTCGGCCGGGTCGAGGGCCTGCGTGTGCTCTACGTCGGAGAGGGCAACAACACCGCGTCGGCGTTGGCCCTGGCGCTGTCCCGGTACGCCGGCACGAAGCTGTATCTGCGGACGCCGCCGGATTACGGCCTCGATCAACGTTTCCTGGACAAGGCCGAGGTCCACGCCCGGCGCAGCGGCGCTCTGGTGGAGGAGCGGCACGACATGGCCGCCCTGCCGACGGTCGACGTGGTCTATACCACGCGATGGCAGACCACGGGAACGGTCAAACACACCGAGGACTGGCGCGAGGTGTTCGCCCCGTTCCAGGTGGACGCCAAGGTGATGGCCGAGACCGGCGCGGAGGTCTTCCTGCACGACCTGCCCGCGCATCGCGGCGAGGAGGTCACCGCGGAGGTCCTCGACGGACCGGCGAGTCTCGCGTTTCAGCAGGCGGAGAACAAGTATCACAGTGCCCGCGCCGTACTCGAATGGTGCGGAACCGGTGGAGATCCGGTGGGCCGTGGCTGACGAAGTCCTGCTGTCGGGCGGCGAATGGCGGTTGTGGAACGAGTTCGCCTTGCGTGGCCCCGGATTTCCCGCCTCCGGGGTGCTGCGGCTGGCGCCGCTCGGGCTCGCCGAGGCGGCGGACAAGTTCGCCGGGGGAGCCGGGCTCACCGGTCCCGAGTGGCTCGCGTTCGAGGAGCTGTTCGCGGACGCGATGGTGAACAACGTCAAGGAACTGCAGGAGATCGCCGCGCAACCGGCCTTCCAGGCCGCGGTGGCCTGGCAGAACCCGGCCCTGCTGCAGCGGGGTATCGGCTTGTTCCTCGGCTGGGATCCTTCGGCGGAGGGACGCACCAGCAAACGGCGTGAACGCGAGGAACTGGTCGCGCACTACTGGCAACGGTTCTGCGTGAAGAACGACACGATCGGCTTCTTCGGCCCCGTGGGATGGGGCAAGTGGGACGAGTCGGTGGACGGCGTCGTCGTCGAGCCGGGCTCCGGTCTGGTCGCCGAGTCGAACATCTACTTCTCGAGCTGGGCCGTCGACGCGGTCGCCCGCACGGTCGGCACCGATCCCCGGCTGCGGGCGTGGATCGCGCCGCGCCGGGTGTCCTTCGTCCGGATCGCCGGAGACCTGGCAGGGATGCCCGGGCGGCCTCCGCAACGGCTCGAGCCGCTCGAGCGGGAGATTCTCTCGCGCTGCGACGGTGTCCGCCGTCCGGCTGAGCTCGCGGCGGAACTCGGGGTGACCGAAGACGCGGTCGTGTCCCTCTTGGACGACTTGGTGCGGCGACGGCTGATCGTGTGGCGGCTGGAGGTGCCGACCTGCGCGTATCCCGAACGCTACCTGCGGGCCGTGCTGGAGCGGGTCTCGGATCCCGGCCTGCGGCAGGACGCGCTGGCCAAGGTGGCGGTACTCGAACGCGGCCGGGATCGGATCCAGGCGGCCGGTGTCGACGCCAACGCCCTCTCGGCGGCGTTCACCGAGCTGGAGACCGAGTTCGAGGAGCTGACCCAGGTCGCGGCGCAACGCGCCAAGGGCACGCGGACCGCACCGTGCCGGGCGCTGATCTACGCCGACTGCCGCCGGTCCGCCACGGTCCGGATCGGCGCCGCGATCCGCGACGAGCTGACCCCGCTGGGCCTGTGCCTCACCGCCGCCCGCTGGCTGACCGGCCGGTTCGGAGAGGCCGTCGGGCGCCGCGTCCGAGAGGTTTACGAGCGCCTGCGTGACCGGCACGGGAGCGTGGATCTCGCGTCGTTGTGGATGGAGTGCCTGCCCGCCCCGCACGGTGGGTCGATCGCCGACATCGACCGGATCCAGGCCGAGCTGAGAGATCGCTGGGCGCGGATCCTGGACGTCCCCGCGGACGCCCGGCGGGTCCGTCTGTCCAGTGTGGACATCGCGGACCGGGTGCGGGAGGAGTTCGGGGAAACCGGCCCCGGCTGGCCGCAGTCCCGGTACGTCAGCCCGGACGTGATGGTCGTCGCCGACGACGCCGACGCGGTGGCACGCGGGAATTTCGAGCTGGTCCTCGGCGAGCTGCACGTCGCGATGAACACCGCCAGCACCTCGCTGTGGGTGATGCAGCATCCGGACGCCGGACGGCTGCTCGCCGAGACCGCCACCGACTTCCCGAGTCCGCGCCTGTTGCCGATGCTGCCCAAGGAACAGCCGCCGCGGTGGTCGGCGCGCAGCCGGATCTCCCTGGACCGGCCCGAGGACTACTACGTGGCCCTGGTGGACCACACGGTCGATCCGGAGCGGGACAGGACGGTGCTGAGTGCCGACGTCCTGGTCGAAGAACGGGGCGACCGGCTGGTGGCCGTGCTGCCCGACAGCGCGGAGTTCGACCTGCTGGACGTGTTCAGCAACGCGATGACCAACCGGGTCATGGACCGGTTCTCCCTGCGGCCGCACGCGGGCCACTCACCCCGGGTGACGGTCGATCGGCTGGTGGTGGCACGCGAGTCGTGGTCGATCCCGGTGGAGGACATGGACTTCGTTTCGGAGAAGTCCGAGGCCCGGCGGTTCGTGCTGGGCCGTCGGTGGCGGGAGTCGTTGGGGTTGCCGCGTTTCGTGTTCGTCGTCTCGCCGGGCGAGCCTCGTCCGTTCTATGTGGACTTCGACGCACCGGTGTACGTGAACATCTTCGCGAAGGCCGTCCGGCGGCTGGCGCGGCAGGATCCTGGCGGCAGGCTGGTGATCACGGAGATGTTGCCGTCGCCCGAGCAGGTGTGGCTGACCGACGACGTGGGGAACCGCTACACCTCCGAACTACGCTTCGTCGCGGTCGACCAGTCCGCCCGATGATCGCCCACGCGTCCTGGCTCGGCGCTGCCGACGTACTGGCGGCGGCGCGGCGGACCGACGGCCGGATCCGCCGCACGCCACTGCTGCCGCTGGACGGCCTGCCGCACATCCTGCTCAAGGCCGAGCATCTGCAGCTCGGCGGCTCGTTCAAGACCCGCGGCGCGGCGAACGCGATGCTCGACCTTGCCGCCACCCACGTCGTGACCGGCTCGTCGGGCAACCACGGGATCGCGGTCGCGCGGATCGGCGCGGAACTGGGCGTGGGGGTGACGGTCGTCGTCGCGGGGGGAGCGCGGGCCGACAAGGCCGCCGCCATCGGCAGGCTCGGCGCTCAGGTGGTCGAAGTGCCCGGTGGGGTGGCCCAACGGGACCAGCACGCGCGAGATCTCGCCGACCGCACCGGCGCGGTGTTCGTGCCGTCCTCGGACCACGGGCTGGTGGTCGCCGGCGCGGGCACCGTGGGGCTGGAGGTCTTCGACGCGATACCGGACCTCGACGCGATCTTCGTGCCGACCGGCGGCGGCGGTCTGCTGGCCGGTGTGTGCCTTGCCGCCGAAGGAACGCGCGGGACACCGCGGATCATCGGGGTGGAACCGGTGGCGGCGCGGCGTTACGCCCGTTCGCTGGCGGCCGGATGCCCGGTCGAGGTGCCGCCGTCCGACACGGTGGCCGACGGGCTGCGTGGCCAGCGGCCGGGCGCGATCCCGTTCCCGATCATCCGGCGCCGGGTCGACGAGATGATCGAGGTCACGGACGAGGCGATCCTGGCGGCGATGGACCTGTTGCACCGCAACGGCGTCGAGGCGGAACCGAGCGGAAGCGTCGCTCTCGCCGGAGCTTTGCGGACCGGGTTCACCGGCCGGGCCGTCGCCATCGTCTCCGGTGGGAACACACCGAGGCGCTTCCGCGCCGTTGATCCCCGATAGCCGCGAGGAGCGTTGCCGACATGGTCTGGTTGAGCGGAAAGTGGCGGCTTTGGGACCAGTTCGCGGTCCGTGGCGCGGGTTTCCCCGCCGCCGGTGTGCTGCGGCTGGCGCCGGAAGGACTGGCGGCCGCCGCGGACCAGTTCGACGAGGGCACGCGGCTGTCCGGCCCGGCGTGGGACGTGTTCGACAAGCAGTTCGCCGCCTCGGCCGTGGAAACAGCCGTCGAACTCCAGGCGATCGCGTCCGCGCCGGGGTTCCGGGACGCGGTCGAGTGGCAGAATTCGACGATCTGGCGAACCGGTGTCGAATCCTTCCTGGCCTGGGAGCCGTCGGTGGCTGGCCGGACCAGCAAACCGCGGCAGCGTGAGGAACTGGTGGCGCAGTACTGGCAACGGTTCTGCGTGAAGAACGACACGATCGGCTTCTTCGGCCCGGTGGGATGGGGCCGGTGGGACGAGTCGGTCGAGGGCGTCGCCGTCGAGCCGGGCTCCGGGCTGATCACGGCTTCGAACGTCTACTTCGCCAGCTGGGCGATCGACGCGGTGGCCCAGGCGATCAGCGCCGATCCGCGGTCGCGGAACTGGGTGGCGCCGCGCCGGGTGCCGTTCGTACGGACTTCCGGCGGCCTGGCGCACCTCCCCGGCCGGGCACCGCAGGAGATCCCGCCGGAGCTCGGCCGGGTGCTCGACCACTGCGACGGAGTCCGGACCGCACAGGCGATCCAGGAGAGCCTGGGCCCCGCAGTGGCCTCCGCGCTGGAGGAGTTGGTGCTGCGCCGATGGATCGTCTGGCGGCTGGACATCCCGGCGGGCGCACACCCCGAACGGCATCTGCGAGCCTGGCTGGAGTCCGTCGGGGACACCGAGTTCCGGGAGCACTGGCTCGCCCGGCTGGACGAGCTGGAGCGCGGTCGCGAGCGAGTCGGGGCGGCGGCGTCCGCCGAGCTGCCGGACGAGTTGGGCGCGCTGGAGACCGTCTTCACGACCCTGACCGGCGCGGCGGCGACCCGCGCCAAGGGCACGAACACCGCCCCCTGCCGTGGCCTGGTCTACTCCGACACCGTCCGTGCGGCGCGGTCCCGGCTCGGCACCGGCACCCTGGCCGAGCTCGCCCCGCTCGACCTGCTGATGACCAGCGCGACCTGGCTGACCTCCCGGCTCGCCGACACGGTGCTGAGTCACGCCCGGCGGGTCCACACCGGCCTCGCGGCCGCTGGACCGGTCGACCTCGCCGCGTTCTGGTTCGCGTGCATGCCGATCCTGCACGGTTCGGCGGTGGCCGAGGCCACGGCACTCCGTCTCGAACTGGCCACGCGGTGGGCGAGAATCCTCGACGTCCCCGACGGTGCCCGCCGAGTCCGAGTGTCCAGTGTGGACATCGCGGACCGGGTGCGGGACGAGTTCGGCGAGCCGTCCCCCGGCTGGGGCATGGCCCGCTACCTCAGCCCGGACGTGTTCGTCGTCCCCGGCGACGACGGCGGGCTGGTGCTCGGCGAGCTGCACGTCGCGTCGAACACCCTCGGCGCCTCGCTGTTCGTCAATCAGCATCCGGCACTCGGCGAACTGCTCGCCGAGACCGCGGCCGACTTCCCCGGCCCGCGCCTGCTTCCGATGCTGCCCAAGGAACACAGATCCCGGCTGTCCGCCCGGATTCGCTATTCGCTCGACCGGCCGGAGGACTACTACGTCGCCCTCGTGGACCACACGGCCGACCCGAAACGCGGGCGGACGGTGCTGAGCGCAAACGTCCGGGTGGAGGCACGGGGTGACCGGCTGGTGGCGGTGTTGCCCGACAGCACGGAGTTCGACGTGCTCGACGTGTTCGGGCACGTGCTGACCACACTGGCGATGGACCTGTTCCGGATCATGCCGGACGCGGACCACACACCTCGGGTGACGATCGACCGGCTGGTGGTGGCGCGGGAGTCGTGGTCGGTTCCGGTGGAGGAACTGGGATTCACGGCGGAGAAGTCGGAGTCGCGGCGGTTCGTGCTGGGTCGTCGGTGGCGGGAGTCGTTGGGGTTGCCACGGTTTGTCTTCGTGGTGTCACCGGGGGAGCCGCGTCCGTTCTATGTGGACTTCGAAGCTCCGGTGTATGTGAATGTCTTCGCGAAGGCTGTTCGGCGATTGGCGCGCCAGGATCCGGGCGGCCGGTTGGCGATCACGGAGATGTTGCCGTCACCCGAACAGGTCTGGCTGACCGACGACGCGGGTTCTCGCTACACCGCCGAACTGCGTTTCGTCGCCGTCCACAACGGATAGCCGGTTTGTCTGCGTGTTCTTCCCTCCGCAAGGCGATCGCCGTCCGCAAGGCTTGGTGACATGCTGATCCTGTCCCATGGCGACGTTCGGCGGATCCTCGACGGCGCGGAGCACGATGTGCTGGCCGCGGTGCGCTCCGCGTACGTCCTGCACGCCCAAGGCCGGACGGCCGTGCCACACTCGGTGTTCCTGCGATTCCCCGGCGACGAGCGCAACCGGATCATCGCGCTGCCCGCCTACCTGGACTCGCCCGAGACCGCGGTCGCCGGAGTCAAATGGGTGTCGTCGTTCCCCGGCAACGTGAACTCCGCGCTGGACCGGGCGTCGGCGGCCATCATCCTCAACTCGATGCGGACCGGCCATCCCGAGGTGTTCCTCGAGGGCGCGACCATCTCGGCGCGGCGCACCGCGGCGAGCGCGGCGGTCGCCGCCGCCACCCTCGGCACCGGCGGCTCCGGGGTCACCCTCATCGGATGCGGCGTGATCAACTTCGAGGTCCTGGCGTTCCTGCGGGCCGTGGACGCCGGACTGGACTCGGTTACGCTGTTCGACCTCGACCAGGATCGGGCCGCCGCCTTCGCGGTCAAGTGCGCCGCCCGGTGGCCCGAGGTGAAGATCGACATCGCCACCAGGGTCGAGGACGCCCTCGCCGCGCACCCGTTGGTGTCCCTGGCGACCAACGCGACGGTCCCGCATCTGGACGGTTCGCACTGCCGGCCGGGAACGCTGATCCTGCACCTTTCCCTGCGCGACCTCACGCCGGAGACGATCCTGTCCGGCGTCAACATCGTTGACGACGCCGACCACGTCTGCCGGGCCGCGACGTCACCGCACCTCGCGGAGCAGCAGGTCGGCCACCGCGACTTCATCGCCCACTCGCTCGGCGAACTGCTCCTCGCGGGCGGCGACTACCAGCGAAGTGCGGACGACCTCACGGTCTTCTCGCCGTTCGGGCTCGGCGTACTGGACCTCGCCGTCGCGGACCTCGTCCACCGGCGTGCGCGGGAGCTCGGCCTGGGGGTCCGTGTTCCGGACTTTCTCGGCAACGTGTCCGGCTGACCGGCGCTGGGATCCTTCACGCTGTACCTTCCGGAAGCGGTAGCAGAACCTCCACGCGGTCAATGCGTCAATTGACACAAGCCCCGTCGAAACTTCTTGCTAATCATGAATCATGAGAACGCGATCAGCTGTGCATCGGACCGTGCTGGCGGTGGATGTACAGGGATTCGGCGACCGGTGGCGGACCACACCGCATCAGCTCGCGGTGCGGAAGGGCATGTACCGCGCGCTGGAGAACGCCTTCAACGCCACGGGTATTTCGTGGGCCGAGTGTCACCGAGAGGACCGCGGTGACGGCCTCATGGTGATGGCTCCTTCACGGGCGCCCAAGTCACTGTTCGTGGAGCTGTTCCCGCACGCGGTGGCCGCGGAGTTGCGTGCGCACAACGCGACGCGACCGGTGGAGCAGCAGATTCGGTTGCGCCTCGCGTTGCATGCCGGGGAGGTGGTCTTCGACGCGCGCGGGGTCACCGGTGCGGCGGTCGATCTGACGTTCCGGCTGCTGGACGCGCCCGTACTGAAGCAAGCGTTGGCGGAGTCGCCGGGTGTGCTGGCGATGGTCACGTCGGGGTGGTTCTTCGAAGAGGTCGTGCGCAACAGCCCGGTCGCGGATCCGGCGGCCTACAGCCGGGTACGAGTGGCTGTGCAGGGGATCACGACGATCGCGTGGATCAGCCGTCCGGACCAGCCTTATCCCGGTGATCGCGAATCCGGAGGGACGGTCACGATGACCGCAACCTCGTCGGACAGCGGCAGGGTGTACCAGGCCGCGCGGGACCAGTAGATCACCGAGGACTGAACCAGAGCCGGGTCTCTACGGACTTCGTGATGCCCAGCGTCTATGTCGCGAAAGCCACTTTCGGGACATCAGACGTCCCGAAAGTGGCTTTCGCGACATCCGGAATGGCTGGCGCGGCCTCACGACGGCCCGGATCACCGAGCCCTAAAGACTCGTGAGTGGTAAAGACGGTTAGAACCGTCCTTACCACTCACGAGACCGGTCAGGCAGAGCTCCGCGGCGACGTCTTCTCCGTGTCGGTGGCCTGCGCGGTGGTCGGCATTTCGACCGGCACCGCAACCGCCGTCTCGGGCGCGGACCGCAACGGCATCCGCCGGACGTCCGGCAGGGCGAGCAGCGCGACGTTGAACCCGCCCACCAGCACGGCGGCGAAGATCAAGACGGTCGATTCGCTGGTCATCATCGCCACCGGCGCGGCGAGGGCGAGACCCAGTGGACGGGCGGCGAAGGACAGGAGCGCGTCGTAGGAATCGGCCCTGGCCAGGGTTTGCGGCGGGAACTGCTGTTGCATCACCGTCTGCCACAGCGTGTTCAGAATGCCCAGGCCGAGCATCGCCACGAAGTAGGCCGCGGCGTTCAGCCACACCGGGCCGGGAATCGCGAACGCGGCCAGTGGCAGGGCGAACACCGCGCCACCCAGTGAGGTCGCGATCAGTGGCCGGGCTATCGGCAGGCGCGGCGCCAGGAACGAGCCGATGATCATGCCCACCATGCCGCACTGATAGATGATCACCCACGAGATCTCGCCGCCCAGTACGCGGATGGCGATCAGCGGCCCGAGTGTCATGAAGATGCCGGCCGTGAGGTTCGAAACGCCGTGCCCGAGCAGGTTCGTCCAGAACCACCGGCGCTTGCGTACCTCCGTCCAGCCCTCGACCAGGTCGCGGACGAACGTGGCTTCCTTGCTCCTGGCCGGCCGGGCGGCGGTGCGGAGTCCGCCGAGCAGCGCGCCGCCCGCGAAGAACACGGCCGCGATGACGACGAACAGCCAGCCCGCGCCCACGGTCACGATCAGGAGGCCCACCACACCGGGGCCCACCACGAGTGCCAGCCCTCTGGCCATGCCGAGCTGCCCGTTGACGCGCAGGCGGTCGCGTTCCGGCACGGTCGCGATGACCAGCGGCGACATCGTCGGCGTGCCGATGGCGATGGCGGCGCCCGCGACGGCCGAGAGGATGGCCAGATGCAGGATCTGCATCGAGCCGAGGAGTAGTTCGACACCGATGGCCAGTTGCACCAGGCCGCGCACCACGTCGGCGGCGAACGCGAGCCGCTGCGGGCGCAGGCGGTCGGCGATCACCCCGCCGATCGGCAGCAGGAGCAACTGGGGGATCAGCTCACAGGCGAGGACGACACCCACGGCGGTGCCGGAATCGGTGGCTTCGATGATCGCCAGGATCAGCGCGGTCGGGATCATCGCGGTGCCGAGCAACGACAGCGACCGGCCGACGAGGAGACGGCGGATCGTGGCGGGCACGGCGGTGGTGACGGGAGTGCTCACGCGATCCCTCCCGCCGTGGCGACGACGCGGCGGCCGGCGACGGCTTCGGCCATCCCGGTGCCCAGTTCGTCCACCAGCGCCGGTGGCGCGTGGAGGAAAGCGTGATGCTCGCCTTCCAGCACCACCTGCCGGAATCGACCAGGCTCCGCGTACTCGGCCCAGCCGGTGCTCTGCTCCGGCCGGATCTCGACGTCGTCGCTCCAGCCGATCGCGTGGATCGTCGACGGCAGTTTCACCGGGGTGTCCAGGTGGTAGGCCTTGTTCGCATCAACATCCTTGCGCAGCACTCGCAACCCCATCGCGATCATGTCAGGACTGGCGTTTCCGCCGAGCTGCCCCACGAACGCGGTGAGTTCGGTGGCGAGTTCGGCGTTGGTCAATTCGAGGAACCGGCCGAACGGGCCGTCGTGCGGGGAAACTTGCGACGAGAGGAACAACCGGTCCGGCGTGGGCAGGCCACGTTCCCACAGGTGCAGGGCCAGCGCGAAACCGGGTAGGGCACCGCCGCAGTGCCCGAAGAAGCCGAACGGGCGATCGAAATACGGCAGCAGCTGGTCCGCCAGCTGCCCGGCCAGCTCCTCATAGGTGCCGTAGTGCGGTTCCTTGATGCGGTTCTCCCGTCCGGGTGGCTGTACGAAACAGATTTCGGCGGGACCGGCGAACGCGGGCCAGCGGTTGTACATCGAAGCGCCGACGCCCGAATAGGGGAAACAGAACAGGCGAGCGGCCGAATCGGCTCGGGGTTTGCGCAACAGGACGCGTTGCGGCTTGGCTGGACTGGGGGAAGACATGACCACCTCGGAAAGAGAGCGAAGGGAGGATCACCGGGTTGCTGGAATCGGCCCGTCGGCCGCGATCGCTTCCTCCAGTTCTTCTTCGGCGCCTTGACGCAACCGCGCGGAGACGCGCATGTCCTTGATGCCCGCGACGAAATTGGACGTGAGGTGTTCGACCGGCGTGTCCAGCCGGAATTCCGCGACCTTCCCGACGATTTCCTCGAACAGCAGCCGCAGCGCGATCCGCGCGAGCGGGGCGCCGATGCAGTAGTGCGGGCCGAAACCGAAGGCGACGTGCCGGTTGGGGGAGCGGGCGACGTCGAAGCGGAAGGGGTCGGCGAACACCTCTTCGTCCCGGTTGGCCGATCCGAGCCACGCCACGACGGCGTCACCGCGCCGCAGTTCCACGCCCCGGATCTCCGTGGGCTGCACGACGTAGCGCATGAAGTGGTTCGCCGGTGACGACCAGCGCAGCCCCTCTTCGACGGCGCTGGTCACCAGCCTGGGATCCTCGGCCACCCGCCGATACTCATCGGGGTGCTCGATGAGGGCCAGCACCGTTCCCGCGACCGCGTGCGGCGTGGTGACGTTCGCGCCGAGCAGCAGGCTGTAGCAGTTGTAGACGATCTCGTCGTGCCGGAAGGCGCGGCCGCCGACGCTCATCCGCATCAGCGCGCCCACGAGGTCGTCGCCCGGTTCGCCCGCCCGGCGCCGGACCTCGCCCGAGAAGTACGAGAACAGTTCGTGGTGCGCCGAAGCCAGCGTGCCGCCGCCCTTGCCCTGGCGGAATTCCGGGTCGTCCGGGGCGACGGCCATCGTGGTCAGGCGGGTGAGCCGCGGCCAGTCGGCTTCGGGAAGCCCCATCAGCGTCCCGGTGAACGCCATCGGGAAGTCGGCGGCGGAGCGGGCGAGGTTCCACGAACCCGTCGCCAGCGGCGCGATCATGCGATTGACGACCCGCCGGACCTTCGGGACCATCGGCCGCAGGGCCCGTGCCGAAAGCATGTCCATCATCGGCCGCCGCATCGACGTGTGCACGGGCGGATCGCTGGCCGCCATCATCTTGCCGCCCGCAGGGTCGCGGCCGCCCAAGATCGACAGTAGGGTGCCCCGGTTCGACGTGAAGCGGGTGTGGTCGCGCAGGACGTCGTTGACGTCGTGGTACTTGGTGACCGACCAGAACGAGCGGCCGTCGGGCAGCACCTGGCGGTGCACCGGCGAGTGCAGGCGCATCGCCGTCCAGACCGGATGCGGATCACCGGACCCGTAGAGCGTCGGCGCGTGGAGGTCCGCCTCGTCGATCTCGTGCGGGGCCACCGCCGTGTCGTCGGCGCTGATCTTCATCGGGGCTCCTTCTCGATCGAGGTTTCACCGTCGATCAGAGCGGCGAGTTCCGCCACGGACGGGTTCTCGTAGAACGCGTAGGTGGGCACGTCGACGTTGTGGGCTTCGCTGATCTCCGTGGTCAGGCGGACCGCTACGAGCGAGTGCCCGCCCGCTTCGAAGAAGTCGTCGTCGACGCCGATCCGGTCGATCTGGAGCAGATCCGCCCAGAGTTCGGCGAGCCACGCCTCCAAGGGGGTTCCCGGCGCGCGGTAGTCGGTGCTCAGATCTCCGCGTTCCGGGAGCGGCAGGCCGGCGAGGGCGTCGCGGTCGACCTTCCCGTTCGCGGTCAGCGGGAGTTCGTCCAGCCGGACGAACCGGCCGGGGACCAGGTAGGGCGGCAGGGTCTCCCCGAGGTGCGCGCGCAGCCCGGCGGTGATGATCGTGTCGTCGCAGGCGTAGTACGCGACCAGGCTGTGCCCGGTGCCCGACGGCAGCGCGAGGACGGCGGCGTCGTACACCTCCGGGTGAGTCCGCAACGCGGCCTCGATTTCGGCGGGCTCCACCCGGAAGCCGCGGATCTTGACCTGTCGGTCGTTGCGGCCCGCGAACTCGATCTGCCCGTCGGGCAGACGGCGGCCGAGGTCGCCGGTCGCGTACATGCGATCGCCGGGGACACCGGAGAAGGGATCGGGCAGGAAACGGTCCGCGGTGGCGGCGGGCGCACCGAGGTAGCCGTGCGCGAGGCCGAGCCCGGCGGCGAAGATCTGGCCCAGTTCCCCGTCCGGGACCGGGGCGCCGTGCTCGTCGAGCAGGTACACCCTCGTCCCGGTGATGGCGTGGCCGATCGGGACACTGCGGGTACCCACCGGCCGGTCGAGGACGGCGCAGCAGGTGAACGTCGTGTTCTCGGTCGGGCCGTAGCCGTTGAGCACGGTGGTGGACGGCAGCGCCTCGATGGCTTTGTCCACATGGGACGGTGAGAGGACGTCGCCACCCGCGATCAGGATCCGCAGTCCGGTCAGGTCCCGCGGCCCCGCTTCGATCACCTGGTGGAACAGTCCCGCGGTCAGCCACAGGACGGTGACCTTCTCCGCGCGGACGAGCGCGGTCACGTCGGCAGGACGCAGTTCTCCCGCCGGTGCGACGACGAGCCTGCCGCCGTTGAGCAGCGCTCCCCAGAATTCGAGGGTCGACGCGTCGAACGCGGCGGGCGCGAGCTGGAGGAAGGCGTCTTCCGGACCGACCGGCAGGAAACGCGCGCCGATGACGAGCCGGAGGACGGCGCGATGCGGGACGACCACGCCCTTCGGCGTACCGGTCGAGCCCGACGTGTACGCGATGTAGGCGGTGTCTTCACCGCCGACGTCGATCGCCGCGGCTGGATCGTCGACGCTTTCGGCGCCGGCCGTCAGTTCGGCCAGCGTCGTCCACGAAGTTCCTGGCGCCGCAACGGTTTCTTCCGTGATCACGATCCTGGGGCCCGCGTCCCGCAGGATCGTGTCGCGCCGGGAGTCCGGGGTGTGCGGATCGAGGACGAGGTAGGCGGCGCCCGCTTTCAGGACCGCCAGCAGCAGGACCACGAGGTCCGCCGAACGCGGCAGGACGATGCCGACGGCATCCCCCGGTACGACACCGGCCGCACGCAGTGCGGTCGCGAGCTTCGCCGACGACTGATCGAGTGCGCCGTAGCTCAAGACCCTGGCACCATCGGTGACAGCGACGGCTCCCGGGTTCTTCCTGGCCTGCTGTCCGAACGCGTCGACGACGGACCGCGCGGGCGCGGCGTCGAGGGTGCGTTCCTCCATGGTGGATGTGGTGGACACTGTGGTCATCCCTTCTCTTCCCGCTTGCCGGAATCCAGCGCGATCCAGACCGAGGCCGCTTTGGCCAGCAGCCGTCCCGTTTCGTCGTAGAGCGAGGTGCCGACGTTGGCCGTTCGGCCGTGCCGCCGCCGGAGCCTGCCGACGATCACATGGGTGCGCCCGGGGAGCGGTCTCTTGTGGACGATCGCGCTCATCCGGCCGAGCACCATCGGTTCCCGGACCGGGTCGCCGGTCCAGCCGCCGGGGCAGTCGAGCACGCTCCACACCAGCGCGGTGGGCACTTCGCCGCCGTCGTCCGCTTCGGGGGTCCAGGTGCACGCCACGAGATCGCGGCCGTCGACCTTGCCGGGGGTCACCGGGAAGCCGCCGGACGGCGCGCGTTCGACGCCGCAGACGAAGCAGGTGGGGAACGGATGCCCTTCCCAGCCTTCGAAAGCCGATTCCGCCTGCTTCGCCTCCGTCACCGTGACGGGTTCGACTTCCTCGACCTTCCCGGCTTCGGGGCCGATGGTCGCGATCAGGCGTTCTCCGTGCCACACCTGGGTGCGCCGGGCTCCCGCCCGTACCTCGAGATCGGTCTGGAGCGGCGGTGGCGTGTGCAGGGTGACCGCGGGCGGGGTCGTCTCCGGGAACGCGGCCAGCCCGGCGAACACGCCGCACGCGTATCCGCCGTTCGCGCTGTGCGCGGGCCCGTTGTAGGCGCCGCCGATCCGGACCTCCATCAGGACTGTCCCCAGTGGACCTGCCGGAGCGGGAACTCCGCGCAGAGATCCCGGACGGCGGCGCCGACTTCGGTACGGACCGCCTCGTCGAGATGCCAGATCCGGTCGCCGTCGGGGCGGACGGCGGACAGCACGCGGTCGACCAGCCCGGCACAGCGGATCACCGCGTCGTCGGTCAGGCCCCGGGCGGCCAGGATGTTCGTGCCGAACCGCAGACCGCTCGTCACCAGCGGACCGTGCGGGTCGCCGTCGATCACGTTCTTGTTCGCGACGATGCCGCACGACTCCAGCGCCTGTTCGGCGATCACCCCGGTCAGCCCTGCCTGGCCGACGTCGACCAGCACCAGGTGGTTGTCGGTGCCGCCGGTGAGCACCTCGTACCCGGCCCCCATCAGCTCGACGGCCAGCGCGTCGGCGCTGGTCCTGATGCGCTGGGCGAGCGCGCGGAATTCGGGCGTGAGCACCAGATCGAGGGCGCGGGCCTTGGCCGCGATCGAATCGAACGCGGGCGTGCCCTGGAAGTAGGGGAAGACGGCGTTGCGCATGACGTCGGCGAGCGGGCGGCCCCGCCTCGCCGCGACCGGCGCGTCGGCGTCCTTGCCGAGCAGGATCAGGCCGCCGCGGGGGCCGTAGAGCTGCTTGTACGTACTGGTGGTGGTGACGTGGGCGTGGTCGACGGGGCTCGGGTGCAGCCCCGCCGCGATCAGCCCGGCCACATGCGAGATGTCCGCGAGCAGATACGCGCCGACCTCGTCGGCGATCGCCCGGAACCGGGCGTAGTCGATGGTCCGGGGATAGGAACTGGCCCCGCACACGATCACCCGCGGCCGGTGTTCCCGTGCCAGGGTGGCGACCTGGTCGTAGTCGATCAGGCCTGCGCGATCGGTGCCGTAGGAGACGGAGGTGAAGTACCGGCCGGTGACCGACGCGGACGCGCCGTGCGTCAGATGCCCGCCGGCGTTGAGGGCCATGCCCAGGACGACGTCGCCGGGGGAGAGCAGGCTGAACAGGACGATCTGGTTGGCGTTGCTGCCCGAATGCGGCTGCACGTTGGCGTACCTGGCGTGGAAGACACGCTGCGCGCGATCGATGGCCAGCTGTTCGATCTCGTCGACGATCGCGCTCCCGGCGTGGAACCGCGCGCCCGGATAGCCCTCCGCGGTCGTGTTCCCGAGCACGGATCCCGCGGCCGCGAGCACCGACGGATCCGCCACGCTGGCGGCCGCGATCATGGCGAGGGTGCTGTCCTGGCGGACGCGTTCGCGTTCGATCAGGCCGAACAGCTCCGGATCGGCGCGGTGGTGGCCGTGCGGGTCGTCGGCGGCCCGGTCGGCGAAATCCGCGATGTTCGCGAGGGTCATGCTTTGCTCCTGTCGAAGGCAGCGCCCGGCAGAGACACCGAGTCAGCGGGAGAACCGGCGAGCCGGTCCGCCGCGGTGAGCAGGTCGTCGCGCAGCCGGTCCAGGGCGTCGTTGCCGTGCCGGGTGAGATCCACGGTGATTTCGCAGCGGACGCCGCCGGCCCGTGGCTCGTTGAGCGTCTCGATGCGGATCGGGAATTCGGCCTTTTCCCGCATGTCCTCCTCCGGGCGCAGCAGACCGGCCTCGAGTAGGCCGTCGCGCGCGTGGAAGTGGACGTAGTTGAAGGCCGAGTCGAACGGACGGCGGCCGAGCAGCTTGCGGACCTCGGAATCCGGGAAGCGCCGGTACGGGAGCAGCGTGTTCTCGGCGGCCAGCGCCGAATCCGCGGCCTCCCGCCAGGTGCCGTCCGTGACCGGCAGGCGCAACGGGAGATAGTTGAGGAACAGCCCGATGGTCAGGTCCGCGCCGGTCACCTCCGGCCTGCCGCTGACCGGTATCCCGATCACCGGCGCCGGGTTCCCGGTGAGGGACGCGACCGCCGCGGCGTGGGTCACCAGCATCAGCGATTTCAGGGGCACCCCCCACGACGCCGAGCGTTTCGTCAGCGCCGCGGTGAGGTCGGTCGGCAGGACGAAACCGATCTTGCGGTACTCGGGGGTGGCCGAGGGCGGTTCCGCGCCCAGATGCGGCCGGAGGCCTTCGAAGTAGGCCCGCGCGTCCGTGTCGCGCAGCGCGGCGCGCTCGAGCCGGACGTAGTCCTCGGCGGGGGCGGGCGTGCCCAGGTCCACGCTACCGCCGTCGAGCAGGGCGGCGTACACGCGGACCACTTCGCTGACGAACAGCGATTCGCTCCAGCCGTCCATGATCGCGTGGTGGAACGCGTGGGAGAACCGGAAAGAACGGTCGTCGAGCGCGGCGGCGTGCACGCGGATCAGCGGCGCCGTCTCCGGATCGAACGGCTGCCCGAGCGACGCCATGACCTGCTCGTGCCGGTCGGCGACGGCGTCTTCGGCCAGGCCTCGGTGGTCGGCGACCTCGAGCGGGATCGTGGCCTGCTTTTCGACCACCTGCATCGCCTCGCTGAACGACACCAGGTCGAATCCGGAGCGCAGCGCGGGATGGCGTGCCGAAACGGTGGAGAGTGCCTTCGCGAGGGTTTCCTCGACGAGCGGGCGATCGACCACCCGCGACACCACCTCGTGGTAGAGCTCTCCGCCGCTGAGCAGGGATTCGTAGATCAGGCCGAGCTGGAGCCGGGTGGCCGGGTGGACCCGCTCCGCGCTCGCCGGGACGAGAGCCCGGTCTTCGGGGGAGAGCAGTTCGGCCGTGTCGTCCTCCGGTTCGGCACCCAGCGCCGAACACATCCCGCGCACGGTCGGGTTCCGGAACAGGTCGACCAGGGTGAGGTGCATCCCCCGCTCGGCCGCCGCCCCGATGACCTTCAGCGCGAGCAGGGAATCACCGCCGAGGGCGAAGAAGTCCGCGTCGCCGTCGACCCGCTCGATACCGAGCACGTCCCGCCAGATCTCGGCCAGCGCGTCCTCGGCGTGGCCGGTGGTGTCAGTCATCGTCTTCTCGCTCCGGGTATTCGTCACAGTGCGCCGATCTCCGCGCCGCTGACGGCACGCGGGCCGTCCTCGAAGGTGAAGCGGAAGACCAGCCGTCCGCTGATCGCCGCGGTCAGGCCCGCCAGTTCCGCGTGGTCGCCGACGCGGCCGATGGTCATGTCGAGTTCGTGGGTGTGCACCCCGCCGGGCAACGTGGCGCCGGGTTTGCCGAACGGGCGGTACACGCTCACGCCGGGCAGTTCGCGGACCCGCTCGCCCCCGTCGATGCCGTCCAGCACGCATTTGCGCCGCGGTGCCGGATGGAACTGCTGGAAGAACACCGAGTCCCGCGGCGGAGGCGGCACCCGGGCGTCCTCGCCGAGGGCGATCCGCCCGCCGATCTCGATCAGGTTGACGCCGAGAGCGCGGATCGAGAGCTCGCTGATGCCGCCGCCGAGCCGTCCGTTCACCTCGATCAACCGGGGGCCGTCCGGGGTGAGCTTGAACTCGGTGTGCACCAGGCCGGTGGTGATGCCGAGCGCGGCGATCGCCCGGCGCGCGACGGCCTGCATCTCGTCGTCTTCGGCCCGCCCCAGCGGCGACGGCCAGAACCGGCCGGTCTCCCGGAACGGCGGGACCATCGGCAGTTTCCCGGTGACCGCGAGATCGTCGATCCGGCCCGCCACGACGACGTTCTCCACCGAGACGTAGTCGCCGAAGGCACCGCAATCCCGGCCGGGCAGGTATTCCTCCAGGATCAGCCCGCCCGACGGGTCGTAGCCGGGCGCGCCCTCGGAGAGCAGCCGCCGGGCCAGCGCTTCGCCGTCGGCGCTGTCGTGGATCAGGTAGGTGTTCATGCTGGCGCCGCCGTAGAGGGGCTTGAGCACGGCGGGCAGACCGGTCTCGGCGACCGCGGCCGCCCACTCGTCCGGCGTGGTGACGGGGTGGAAACGCACGGCGTCGACACCCGCGGCCCGCAACGCGGACCGCTGCTTCGCCTTGTCGGTCAGGTAGGTCAGCGTCTGCTCGCCCAGGTACGGCAGGTCGAGCGCGCGGGCGAGCGCCCCGGTCAGCCGGAGCGCTTTTTCGCTGTAGGTCACGATTCCCGCCGCGCCTCGCGCGGCGAGTTCCCGCGCGGCGCCGTCGACGGACTCGATCGCGGTGACCCGGCCGAACTGCTCCAGCAGCGGGCGCATCGCGGTGGTGTGCTCGTTGACCGGGATCGCGAACAGGCAGGGCGTCCACGACGCCAGGCCGACCGCGATCTCGCCCGGTGGCGCCGCGCCCTGGTCGTAGACGACGACGAGTGGTCCGGTCATCGGGCGGCCGCTCGCGCCGACGCCGGCCGGATGTCGGTCCACACGGTCGCGATGTGCGCGAGGCAGGCTTCCCTGGTGCCGCTGAAGCCCACTTCGCGCCAGCCCTCGGGCGGAGTGGTGGCGGCGGGCCACACGGAGTACTGCTCTTCGTGATTGACGACGACGGTGTAGTTCACGACTGGCTCCCGGTTCGAAGGGTCGGCAAAGCTTTGGTGAAGGCGTCAGCGAGCGCGCGGACCCGCTTGGCGGACAACAGATCCGCACTGTGCAACCAGGACACGGACAACCGCGACCCGGCGAACACCGCGTAGCACTCCAGCGCGTACGGCCGGGGCATGGCGGGATCGCGGTCCGCGCCGGTGCCCTCGATGCGCACGGCACCGAGCGCGCCGTCGTCCCGGCCGTCCGCCAGATAGGCCGGGGTGCCCCAGAAGTTGAACAGCAGCTGCGGCCGGGGCAGCGCCGTGAGCCGGGCCCGCACGTCCGCGTCGGGATGCAGGAACCGCGCGGTCTCGAAGCCGAATCCCCGGCCGGGCACCGAGCGGTGCAGCGCGGCGATGTCGTCGGTGCTCGCCGAAAGCGGCAACGCGAACGGGTAGGCCGAGTTGAAGTAGCCGACGATCCGGCTGGGATCGAGGTCGAGGACGTCCTCGCGGCCGTGCCCGCCGAGCTGGACCAGCGCCTCGCCGTCTTCTCCGGTCCACTCGCGCAACGCGGTGCCGAGCGTGCCGAGAAGGCATTCGTAGACCGAAAGCCCGCGTTCGCGCGCCGTCTCGGCGATCGCCCGGCTCGCCGCTTCGTCCAGGACGGTGCGGACGTCGCCGACGGCGCCTTCCACCCCGGCGACGCCGTCCGGGACGACCTGGGCGCAGCCCGACCAGTCCCGGTCGAGCCAGTGACCGACGCCGAGCCGGGCCGGATCGGTCCGCACGTAGCCGGTCAAGGCCGCGGCCCACGCCGCCGGGGACGGGCCGGGACGCTCCAGCGAGCCGTCGTCGCCGTCGCGGAGGATCACGGACAGCTCGTCGGTGATCAGGTCCCAGGAGAACAGGTCGACCATCAGGTGGTGGATCACGGCGACCAGCCGGTCCGGGGCGTCGTCGATCCGCAGCAGGCCGAACCGCGCCACCGGGCCCGAGCGCAGGTCGAGCCCTTCGTGCAGCCCGGTCGCGGCCCGATGCGCCCGCTCGCCCACCTCGCTTGCGGGCACCCCGGTCAGGTCGATTTCGGTGACCGGCGGGGCTTCCGGCACCGCGTACTGACGCGGCTCGCCGGTCAGGTCCAGCCGCGAGCGCACCGCGGGATGCCGCCTCGCCAGCACTCGCACCGCTGCCGTGATCTCACCGAGGTCGTAGTGACGGCCGAGATCGTAGGAGACGCCGTGGTTCCAGTGATCCGGGTTCGGCACCCCGCGAGCCAGGAAGGACTGCTGAGCGGGTGTGAGAGGACCGCTGTCGCCGCCGTCCGAGTCCGCCGGGTCCTCGAACGGGATGGCGACCTCGGCGAGCTTCTCCACCGTCGGGTGTTCCAGGATGTGCCGCGGCCGCAACGCGATACCGCGCCGCTTGGCCTCCTGCACGATGCGGATCCCGACGATCGAGTCCCCGCCGAGCGCGAAGAAACCGTGCCGGATCCCGATCTTGTCCGCCGTGGGCAGATGCGCCGCCCACACCTCGCACAGCGTCTCCTCCACCGGCGTGCGCGGCGCGACGTACTCCTCGCGGGAGCGCCTTTCGGCGGCCACGGCCCGCAACGCCCGCCGGTCGACCTTGCCGTTCGCGTTCCAGGGCAAGGAATCCAGCACGATCACCTGGTTCGGGACCATGTAGTCCGGCAGTCGCTCGGCGGCGAACCGCCGCAGGTCCTCGGCGTCGAGCCTGCTTCCGGTCGCGGCGGTCGCGAAGGCGACCAGGCGGGCGAGACCGTGCTCGTCCAGCAATTCGACGGTGGCCCTCGCGACGTCGGGCGAGGTCTCCAGCAGGTGTTCGATCTCGCCGATCTCGACTCGCCTGCCGCGGATCTTGACCTGGCTGTCGGCCCGGCCGAGCAGTACGACCGCGCCGTCCGCACGCCAGTAGCCGAGGTCACCGGTGCGGTACAGGCGGCCGCCGGGGGTGGCGGCGAAGGGATCCGGCACGAACGCCGACGCGGTCATCCCGGGCTCGCCGAGGTAACCGCGGCCGACGCTGCGCCCGCCGATGTGGATCTCCCCGGTGACGCCGGGCGGCACCGGCCGCTGGTCCGGGTCGAGGATGTGCACGGTGACGTTCGGCAGGACCAGCCCGATCGGCGTGTGCCTCTGCTCGTCGGGACCGACGGGGCCGCCCGTCGTGTCGTCGGCGACCTCGGCGGGACCGTAGGCGTTGAGCAGCGGGACGCCGGGCAGCTGGGCGTGCCAGCGGGCGGCCAGGCCGGGGCTCAGGACCTCACCGGTCGAGACCATCAGGTGCAGGTGCTCGCGCAGGCGCGCGGTGAGCCCGGGGTCGTCGCGGAGTTCGTCCAGCAGGACGGCGATGTAGGTCGGCACCAGCGCCAGGCAGCCGAACCGGTGCCGGACGGCGAGCGCGAGCAGCGCGGCCGGATCGCGGACGACGTCGTCGGGGACGACCCGCACGGTCGCCCCCGCGGTGAGCCCGGCGAACATCTGCCAGATCGACAGGTCGAAGGTCAGCGGCGCGGTCTGCGGGACGGTGGCGCCCGGTTTCAGCCCGTAGTCGGGCACCCGCGTGGCCAGCAGGTTGAGGAAGGACCGGTGCTCGATGCAGGCGCCCTTGGGCCGCCCCGTCGAGCCGGAGGTGAAGATGGCGTAGGCGAGGTCGCCCGGCTCGGGTGCCGGACCGAGGTCGGCGACTTCTCCCGCGGGCGCGTTTCGCAGCTCCGCCAAGTCGAATCGCGGTCGCCCGGCCGCGCCCGCCACGCCGGGGACGGCGATCAGCGCGTCCGCCCGGCGGATCAGATCCGCCTGCCGCGCCGGGGGAGTGGCCGGGTCGACCGGCATGTACGCGGCACCGGCGAAGAGGATCCCGACCGCCGTCACCAGGAACCAGGCGTCACGCGGCGCGGCCAGCGCGACGAGGCTTTCCTTGCCGATGCCTTCGGCCCGCAGGCGCAGCGCGATCGCGGTGGCGTGACGGCACAGGTCGGCATAGGTGAACGACTCGATGTCGTCCTCCACGGCCAGTGCGTCAGGCGCCTGCCGGAGCACGAGTTCCCGGTACGGAACGGTGCTGTTCAAAGGTTCGGTCTCGTTGAACCCGGCGAGCAGTGCCGTCGTGACGTCGTCGAGCACACCCAGTTCGCTGACCGTCCGGCCCAGGTCGTGCAGGCCCTCCTCCAGCACGACGCCGATCCCGTCGACCAGGTACCGCAGCCGTGCCGGATCGGCGATCGTCGAGCTTGCTCGGATTCCGCGCGCGTCGCAGGCGAGTGCCAGCGGGGCGGTGCCGGGCCGATCACCCCAGATGAGCTCCAGTGTGCGGCTGTCGCCGGGTGTCTCGTGTGCCATCGCTTCGGCGACCGCGGTGCGCACCTCGCCGAGCCATTCCTGGACGGTCAGTTCCGGCCGGGGCCGGAGGAACAGCGGGAACCGCTCACCCGAAGGAGGTCCGGCCAGCAGCGTGATGCCCTGGTGCGCGCCGAACCGGCGCAGCACGACGGCGGTCGCGGCCGCGACGACGGTCCAGCCGAGGACGGGGTCGCCACCGGTGATCGCGGCCAGCCGGGCGGCCGCGCGCGCGGACCAAGCGGCGGAGGCTTCGGCCCGCTCGGTGCCGAGCGCGTCGAAGAGCCCCGCGACGGCGGTGTCACCGTCGCGCACTTCGCCGTCGTCGCGGCTCGTCAACGGGCTGATACTGGTGCTCATACCGCTCCCTCGGACTCAGAACCGGAAATCGGGCAAGGCGACGGCGGCCGGTGCGGTGCCGGTCAGCTCCAGGAGTGACTCCTTCTCGCCGTTCTCGGCCAGCCGTCGCAGCAGGGTTTCGAAGTCCGCGATCCACCCTTCGACCGTCGCGCGCTCGAAGAGGTCGGCCGCGTACTTGACGCGGCCGCGCAGTTCGCCGCCGTACTCCAGCACCGACACGCTGACCGGGTACGCGGGCGCCGACGGGTCGACGTCGAGCAGCTCGACGCCGGGACCGCCGTCACCGAAGGACTCCGTGATCGGCTCGACCCCCGCGTGATAGGCGAAGTTGGTCGCGGCGAGCATGGCGCTGCCTCCCGGATGCGCCAGCCGCACGATCCGGTCGGTGGGCAGTTCGGCGTGCGCGAGCGCGGCGAGCTGGGACCGGCGGACGTCGGCGAGGTGGTCGCGGAAAAGGGTGTCGGGCAACGGTTTCGAGCGGATCGCGACGGTGTTGACGTAGCAACCGACCACGTCTTCGTCCCGGCGCTCGCGGCCGCTGACCGGGATGGCGACGCTCTGGTCGCGCACGCCGGTGATCTGCCACAGCAGGACCGACCACGCGGCCAGCAGCACCATGTTCACCGTCGCGCGCTCGCGCCGGGCGAGTTCCTTGAGCCCGTCGAACAGGGCGCCGTCCAGCTCCAGGGGCAGCACGCCGCCCGAGCCGGGCACGATCGCCCGTTCCGGGTGGCCGGTGGGCAGGGCCACCTCGGGCGCGCCGCCGAGGTACTCCGTCCAGAACCGGGTGAGCTGCTGTCCGCGTTCGCCCGCCAGGGCCTCGTTCTGTTCGCGCACGAGGTCGAAGTAGGTCCGGGCGGGTACGTCGCCCGACGGTCCGCGCGTCAGTTCGGCCAGCAGGATCCGCCAGGACCAGCCGTCGCAGAAGAGGTGGTGCACGGTCAGCGCCAGCGCGTCCCGTTCGGTGTCGGCGAACCGGATCCGGACGAGCTGGGCCCGGACCGGCCGGTCGTAGGGCGAAAGCGCCGGGCTGATGAGCTCCGCCAGGCCCGCTTCCAGATCCGCTCGCGCGTCGGCGTACGACAGGTGGGAGAGATCGAGGCGGACCTCTTCCAGCGCGACGGTCCTGTCCGTTTCCACTATCTGACGTGGGCCGGATTCGGTGTCCCGTAAGACAGTGCGGAGCATCGGATGCCTGCGGACCAGCTCCGCCAGCCGCTCGCCGACGGCCGCCGTGTCGACGACGCCGTCGAACAACAGGATCTCCGGAACGTTGTAGGCGTTCGAGTCCGGGTCGAGCTGTCCGGCGGCCCAGATCGAAAGTTGCTGTCCGGACAGCGGTCCGGTTTCGGCGGGCTCGGCGGTGGACACGCTCGCCGCGGGCGCCGGCCCGGCGGAAATCTCGGCGGGGATCTCGGCGGCGACGGCTTCGGCGATCCCGCTGATCTCGGTGTGGTCGAACAGATCGAGCACCTCGATGTCGGTGCCGAAGTGCTCGTTGATCCGGCTGACCAGCTGAGCGCCGTTGAGTGAATCGCCGCCCAGCGCGAAGAAGTCGTCGTCCAGCGTGGTGTCCGGCTCCTTGAGCACCGCGCGGACGAACTCGAGCACCTGGTCCGCCACCGACAGTTCCGGTGTCCCGGCGGAATCGGGGGAAGACGGTGTCGTCTCCAGGGGCCAGCAGTGCTCGTCCAGCAACGGCGCGACCGGGAGCCGGGCCCGCAGTGGCGGGGGCGGCACCGCGGCCCGCAGGTCCAGATCGAACCCGAGCAGGTACAACGCGCGCAGCAACTCCGCCGGGGTGGAGACCGGCCGCAGGTTGGCTGCCGGATGGAGCTCGCGGATCGCGGTGCTGAGCGCGCTGCCGGGCGCGAGATCGAGAACGATCGTCCCGTCGGGAACCGACGCCAGCGCGGCACCGAGTTTCGTGGTGTCCGGCTTCGCGGCGCCGGACGCATGGGCCAGCACCAAGGCCGGGGCGAGCCCCAGATCGGTGACGATCGCGCGGAGACCGGCCGTGTGGACCTCCGCCCGCTCGGTGGGCGACCAGGTCGCGTCCGGTCCGGCTGTGGACGAGGCTGTGGCTGTGGCGAATCCGCGATAGTCGCGGGCCCAGTCCAGCAACGTCTTCGTGTCGGCGGGCGCTAGGACACCGCCGACGGCCAGCACGACCGGCGGCGGGGTGACCGCGGTGGTCTCGTCCGGCTCGCTCCCGAGCGCCCGCAGCAACTCGTTCCGGTCGCGGACGACCCACGCGGCACGGTGCGCGAAGTGTTCGCGGCCGACGGCCAGTTGCCGGGCGAGGTCGCCGACGCCGGGGGCACCCGCCTCCGACATCACCGAGCGCAACCGTCCGGTGAGGGACCGCAGTCCGGCCTGGTCGCGGGCGGACAGCAGGATCGCGGTCTCCCGGTCCGATGTGGACGGTGAGGACGGTCGCGGGCCTTCCTCCAGCACGACGTGCGCGTTGGTGCCGCTGAGCCCGAAACTGCTGATGCCCGCGATCCTCGGCGAACCGTCCGCGGGCCACGGCCGGACGTCACCGACGACCTGGACGGGGCCCGATGCCCAGTCCGCCAAGGGATTGGCCTCGCGGAAGTGCGCGGTCGGGAACAGCTGGCCCGCCCGGAACTGGGCGAGGACCCGGAGCAGCCCGGCGAATCCGGCCATGCAGTCCAGGTGACCGAAGTTGCCCTTCGCGGAGGAGATCGGGATCCGCCCGGCGTACCCGGGCCAGTTCGCGACGGCCTGGCCGATGCCCTGCAGTTCGATCGGGTCACCGATCTTGGTCGCCGTACCGTGCGCTTCCAGGTAGCCGATGTCGGCGGGTTCGACGGCGGCGTCACGCCACGCCTTCGTGATGACCTCGGCCTGCCCTGCGGGGCTGGGGGAGGTGAGGCCGTTCGCGCGCCCCGCGTCCTGGTTGACGGCGCTGCCGAGGAGGACCGCGTGCACGGTGTCCCCGTCCCGGCGGGCGTCGGAAAGCCTTTTGAGGACCACGAAACCGCCGCCCTCGCCGAACGTGGTGCCGTCGGCGTCCGCGTCGAACGGACGGCAGCGTCCGGTCGGTGACAGCACGCCGAGGCCGTCGCCGTTCTCGGGACGGCGTGGTGGTGGTCCGAGGATGAGCTCGAAACCACCCACCAGGGCGAGGTCGTGCTCACCGTTGGCCAGTTTCCGGCGCGCTTCGTGCAGTGCGACCAGAAAGGACGAACAGGCCGTGTCCACGACCGTGGCCGCGCCCCGCAGGTCGAGGTGATACGCGATCCGGCCCGCGGAATAGGCGGGCATGCTCCCGATCACCGCGGGCCCGTCGGTCGCGCGATCGCCGGGAAGCAGTTCTCGCAGCGTCGGTTCGGTTCCGCCGTACGCGGCGACGACCACGGAGGTGTCGCTGCCCCGCAGTTCGGCGGGCGCATAACCGGCGTCCCCGAGCGCGCCGACGGCGAGGTGCAGCATCCGCCGTTGCCGCGGATCGATCAGTTCGGCGTCCGCTCGCGAGATCCCGAAATACCGGGGGTCGAAACCGGTGATGTGGTTCAGCCACGCACCGGGCTGGCCGGAGGAGTCCGGCGCCAGCCCTGTTTCCCCGGCCCGGTCGCCGGGCATCTGCCCGACGCGATCGGTACCGGAGCGGAAGAGTTCGGTCAACGATTCCCACTCGGTGAGCCCCGGTAATTCGAAGGACACCCCGATGATCGCGACAGAAATGTCGGCCACGCCTGACACGAATTCTCCTCGCTCTCGGATATCGGTTCAATCGGCGCTCGCCGGGCATGGTGAATACCAGGTCGCGGCATACGGCGGCCTGTTGATCGGCGATTAATCGATTACCCGCCCGGTCGTACCTGCACGTTCGTGAGCAGGGCGGATGGCGAGCTGCCTTGCCCCCTGTTCCCCAGTAAGTCCGCCGCATCGCGACGTGATTCGACTGTAACATCGTCGCAGTCCTCGTCAAGGCGCCCGATCGGGATCGTGGTGTTGATTAAACGTGAAGATCCGGATCGGGTGAGGATGCTCCCAGAGATCTGACCGGGAATAATCGGTAAGTGATTACTCCGGACGATCGATAAGCCCCAGTGAAGTGCTGTATTTGTGTTACGCTCGCATTCGGTCTTGCCGCTCCTGCTCAAATTGAACATACACGCGATGCCGTGCGCGTCAGCAGAGTCGGACTGTTTTCACGAGAATGGAGTAGGCGAGTGTCGACGTTACCCGTGCGGGAGAACTGCGCATCGACAGTGGCGGAGCTGGTCCGGGACATCATTTCAGTGAATGGGACCCGCCCCGCCGTGCGCCACGGCGGAAAGACGTTGAGCTATGCGGAACTTGGCTCCGCCGCAGGTGGCGCGGCAGAAAGCCTGCGCGAACTCGGGGTCCGGCCGGGTGCGGTAGTGGCCATTCTCGTGGATCGGTCACCCTTGTCGGTGGTGGGTGTGGCGGCCGCCTGGGCGGTCGGCGCCGCTTATGTCCACCTCGAAAGTGCGCATCCCGATTCCCGCATCTCGGAAGTACTCGAGCTCGCGGGACCCATGGCGATAATCACCGATTCATACAACGAAAGTAGGGTTCCCGCGGCCTTGCGGGAGCGAGCCGTAGTGGTCGAACGCACGCCGCCCGCCCCCTATCGCGTCGATCTTGGCCGGACACCGGAAGAACTTGCTTACCTGGTATTCACCTCGGGTTCGTCCGGGAAGCCGAAGGCGGTCGAGGTCACCCACGGGGCGGTGACGAATTACCTCGAGGGTTTCACCCGGGGTTTGGCCGGACTGGAAATCGGCAGCTACGGCCTGGCCACGACCTTCGCGGCCGACCTGGGCAAAGTCTCGGTGTACGGCGCCTTGCTCACCGGTGCCCGGCTCGACATCTACGACCGTGAGACCATCCTGGACCCGGTGGCCTTCGCCGCGGAGATCCGGGAGCATCCGGTCGACTGGGTCACGCTGGTGCCGTCCCAGATGGAGGCGATCGCCGGCACGGGCGACGTCGCCGACGTGTTGCCCGCCCGAGCGGTCATGCTCGCCGGGGAGGCGTTCCCGCCCAGACTCGCCGAAGCGATCCTTGCCGCGAGGCCGGATCTCAAGGTCTACAACGGATACGGCCCTTCCGAGGCCACGATCGTGGTGACCATGCACGAGGTCCGGGTCGAGCCCGGCGCCGCCAGGGTACCGATCGGGCTGCCCTTGTCGGGTACCGAATTCCGGGTGCTGGACGAGCGGCGCGCGCCCGTCCCGGACGGTGAGCCCGGTGTCCTCCACATCGGAGGGGCGTCACTGGCCCGCGGCTACCGGAACGACCCCGAACTGACCGCGGCGAAGTTCCCCGAGGTCGAGGGGACACGTTTCTACTGCACGGACGACGTCGTCGTGCGGCGCGAGGGAGGGGAACTGGAGTACCTCGGCCGCGCCGACGGCCAGCTGAAGATCCGCGGTCACCGCATCGAGCCTGGCGAGGTCGAGGCCGCCCTGCTCGCCCTGCCCGGGATCCGGCAGGCGGTGGTCGCGGGCGAACGATCCGCGGAAGGACCGCTGGAACTGGCCGCCTACGTGGTCGGCCCGGAAAACCCCGCCGGGCTGGGGAAGAAGCTGCTGGAGCGGCTGCCTTCCGAACTGGTGCCCAGCCGCTTCCATCTGGTCCCCCGGATCCCGGTCACGGTCAACGGCAAGGTCGACACGGCGGAACTGCGTGCCCTCGCCGCGGAACCGTCTGACCTGGGAAACGAGCCCGCCGAACCGCCGGAGTCGCCGGACGAACACGTCATCGCCCGGGTGTGGTGGGAGGTACTGGGGCGGGCCGACATCGGGCGGAGCGACCGATTCCTGGAGAGCGGCGGAGACTCGTTCAAGGCGCTGGCCGTATTCGCGCGGCTGCGCAAACATTACCCCGGAATCACCATCGCCCAGCTCTTCGACCAGCCGACGATCGCCGATTTGGCCAAAGCGCTGGGTGGTAGTGCACCGGTGGCGGCCGTACCCGTCGTCGAACTTTGATCAGCCGACAGAAATATCACCGGCGGTAATCGGCCCCGGATGGCGGAACACCACTTTGGCGGTATAGACCACCGCCCGGCGCTGCTTATCCTGCTCCGGGGTCGCCCACGGATAGCGGGCGGCTATCATCTGGCGCACTGGGGAGTACGTCCGAAATCGCACCGGCGGGTTACCGGTGCGATTTCGGTTGCGCGCGTTCCCGGTGCCACAGTGGCGACACCACCGAGATGAACAATGGGGGTACCACAGCATGAGGAAATCACGATTCAGGAAGGCGACGGCCGTTCTCGCCGCCGCCCTGCTGGTCATACCGCAATTGGCCACGAGTACGGCGCAGGCGACCGGCGGAGGACCCGCGAACTGGCTGGCCGAACGTATGTCGGACCAGGTCACCGGCGCGAATTCGGCTCGCCACCTGCGCGAATTGATGGCCGCGACGGCGGCGAACGGCGGCCACCGCGATTCGGCGTCCCCCGGCTACACCGCCTCGGCGGATTATCTGACCGGAAAACTCCGGGCCGCGGGCTACCAGGTCCAACGCCAGGAATTCTCTTTCCGTGACTACGCCATCCACTCCGAACGTGCGGAAGTGGTTTCGCCGAACGCCCGCGCGCTGCGGCCGCTCATCGTCAGGTTCGCCGTCTCCACGCCGGCCGAAGGGCTGACCGCGACCGTCGCCGTACCCGCCGTCAAGGACACCGGCTGCACTGCCGAGGACTACGCGGGACAGGACGTGCGGGGCAAGATCGTCCTGGTCAGGGTCGGGGACTGCTTCATCACGCAGAAGCAGAACACCGCCGCCGCCGTGGGCGCGGCGGCCATGCTGATGAACGCGGACTCGCCGAACCCCGATCTCAACCTCCGCTACCGGATGGTTCCGCCCGAGGACGCCAAGATCCCGTCGGCGACCCTGCCCCGCGGTGAATCCGAACGGCTCGCCGCCGATGTGGCCGCAGGTCCGGTCACCGTGCGGCTCGACCTGCGCGGACAGGACTCGACCACCCGGACGTTCAACCTGCTGGCCGACACCCCGACCGGCCGCGCGGACAACACGATCGTCATGGGCGCGCACCTCGACAGCGTGGACACGACGCCCGGCGCCAACGACAACGGCGCCGCCGCAGCGACCGTGCTGGAGACGGCACTGCAGCTCAAGCGCTATGCGCCGTTGCTCCGCAACAAGGTTCGCTTCGCCTGGTGGGCGGCGGAGGAGAAGGGCCTTTCCGGGTCGCAGTACTACGTCGACCAGCTGACCCCGGAACAGCGGAAGCAGACCGCCCTGTACCTGAACCTGGAGATGATCGGCTCCCCGAACTTCGCCCGCCAGGTCTACAGTGGACAGACACCCGAAGGGCCTGCCCCGGCAGGCTCCGCGAAGATCTCGCAGCTGGTCCACGGCTACTTCGCCGACCAGAAGCTCCCGACCGTCGACCTGGTGCTGGACGGCCGATCCGACCACACCGCGTTCGTCAACGCCGGGATCGCCGCCGGTGGCGTGAACGCGGGCTCGGACCGGTTGAAGTCCGCGGAGTGGGTGAAGCTGTTCGGCGGCGTCGAAGGGCAGATGCTGGATCCCTGCTACCACCAGGGATGCGACGGCTACAGCAACGTGAACCAGACCATCTTCGACCAGTTCAGCCGGTCCATGGCGTGGGCGGTCGGCCGGTTCGCGATCACGACGGCGGACATCAACGGCCGCAAGTGAGCCTGAAGTGACGGCGGCGGGCGCTCACGGGCGCCCGCCGCGGTCAGGGGGCGGGTAGTGGGAACTCCGGGTGGTCGTGAGTGGCGATTCGGGTTCTGTTGAGGGGTAAGTCAAACGACAGCCGGGTTCCACACGCGGACTTGTCACCCGACAGGACATCTGCCCGCCCTTCGCGGCTAGATCTTCTTGTGAAAGCACACCCGGTCATGGCCGGGCCCGTCGTAGTCGCTGTGCAGGGGAAGCCCGTCGACCATCCGGTCCCCGTGTTCGAGCGCGAACCCCATGGCGCGGTGAAAGGCGATCGATCCGGTGTTGCCCGGCGAGGTGATCGCCCGCACCTCCGTCCGGCCGTCCTCGGCGGCACGCTGGAAGAAGGTCGTGTACAGACGGCGAGCGGTGCCCTGTCCGCGAAGCTTCGGGTCCACTCCGACGAAATGGATGTACGCCTCCACGTCATTGTCGGCGGCGTAGAAGCCGACAAGGAAAGCCCTGACGCCGGTTTCGTCCTCCAGGACCAGGCTCGTGCCGGAGAAGAACTGCAAGAACAGCTTGGGGAGCAAGAGGGAGAGTTCGCGGGCCTGCGCGGGAGTGCGTGAGTCGCCCCACCACCGGTGCACCCGGTCGACGATCGCGCCGTGGTCGGTTACGCGGGCTTGGCGAAGCTCGGACATGCCGCTCCCTCTCGGAGATGATCTCGGCCGACACCCGTTCTACCAGGGACCGTAAATACGGCGACGTCCGCGCTCTTCCCGGTGACAATGGCCGTCATGGCGGAAGTCGAGGTCGTCGTCGCGCACCACGAGTGCGCGACTCTGCGGGTCGGTGAGCTGTTCCTGAAGATCGACACCGATCAGGCGCGCGCCGATGTCGAGGTCGAGGCGATGAGCCTGGCGCCGATCCCGACTCCGGAGGTGCTGTGGCGGAAACCGCCCGTGCTCGCGCTCGCCGCGCTTCCCGGCAGGGCGCTCGGCCGTCTCGGCGAGCCGTCCACCGCGTCGCCGGAGGCTTGGGCCGCGGCGGGGGCCGCCGTGCGGAGGGTGCACGACGCGCCCTTGCCCCCGTGGCCGGGCCGGAGTCCCGGCGATTTCGCGGCAGACCTCGACAGGGAATGCGAGTGGCTCGTCGCGAACAGCGTCCTGCCTGCCGACCTGGTCACGCGTAACCGCGAGATCGCCGAGGCCGCGCTCCGGCCGTGGACGCCGGTGTTCATCCACGGCGACCTGCAGATCGCGCACGTCTTCACCGACGGAGACGAGGTCACCGGTGTGCTCGACTGGACCGAGGCCGCCCGGGGCGACGCCCTGTTCGACCTCGCCACGTTGACGCTCGGACACGAGGAGCACCTCGGTGACGTGATCGACGGCTACGGCGCCGGTGTCGACCTCGCCGTGATCCGCGCGTGGTGGTCGACGCGCAGCTTGCTGGGGATCCGCTGGCTGGTCGAGCACGGCTTCGATCCGGCCGCGCCAGGCTGCGAGATCGACGTCTTGAAATCCGGAAGGTAGATCCAGGTGCATCAACCTGGATTGATGTATCCTCCGGCTCGTGACGATCACCGGAATGTCCGAGCCGCCGCCGTTCGTGCGGCTGGCGAGTGAACCGCTGCGCTGGCGATTGCTGCGCGAGCTGGCGCACGGCGATCGCCGGGTGCGGGAGCTGGTGGAGAGCGTCGGGCAGCCGCAGAACCTGGTGTCGTACCACTTGCGCAAGTTGCGGGCGGCGGAGCTGGTCACGGCGCGGCAGAGCAGCTTCGACGGCCGAGACACCTACTACCACCTCGATCTTGAACGGTGCGCGGATTCGTTGGCCGAAGCGGGAAGCGCGCTGCACCCTGGTCTCGTGCCGAACCTGGGGAGTGAGAAGCGAACGGCGTCCCGGCCCAAGGTGCTGTTCCTGTGCACCGGCAACAGTGGCCGGTCACCGATGGCCGAGGCGTTGCTACGACATCGAGCCGGTGAGTCGGTCGAGGTGTCCAGCGCGGGAAGTCATCCGAAACCGTTGCACCCCCACGCCGTTCGGGCTCTCGCCGAGCGCGGAATCGCCTTGACTCACGAACCGGCCTCTGTGGACGGTCTCCGACGCAAACGTTTCCAGTGGGTGATCAGCCTGTGTGACCGGGTCCGCGAGGTCTGCCCGGAATTCCCCGGGCATCCGCGCGTCGTCCACTGGAGTCTGCCGGACCCGGCCAGGGAAGCGGACGAACTGGGAGAGACCTATCCGGCGTTCCGTCGCCTCGCCGTGGAGCTGGACCGCCGGATCGGTTTTCTCACCGCCCAGCTCGGTTCACCCGCCCGATGACAGGGGAGCCCGGGACGCCGGGAAAGTCCACAGAGGACGGGACCGTCGCGCCGAGCCTTGGGAAGGTGCTGAAGGAATGGGGTCGGATCGGGTGTGTCGGCTTCGGCGGCCCGCCGACTCACATCGCGCTGCTCCGGAAGTTGTGCGTGCAGCGCCAGAAGTGGTTGTCGGACCAGGAGTTCGAAGACGCGATCGCCGCCTGTAATCTGCTGCCCGGCCCGGCGTCGACCCAGCTGGCGATCTTCACCGCTTGGCGGGTGCGCGGCCGCGCGGGAGCACTGGTCGGAGGTGCGGCGTTCATCGTCCCTGGCCTCATCGTGATCTTGGCGCTGGCGGCGCTGTTCCTCACCGGGTCTCCGCCTGCCTGGGTTCGCGGGGCCGGAGCGGGCGCGGGCGCGGCGGTCGCCGCCGTCGCGGTGCACGCGGGGATGGGCCTGATCCCGGCGGGCCGGCGACGTGCGGCCACCACCGGCCGCATTCGCTGGGCCCTGTACGTCCTCGCGGGTATCGCGTCGGCGGCCACGCTCGGTCCGTGGCTGGTGCTGGTCCTGCTCGGCTGCGGGCTGATCGAACTGACCGTGCACCGGGCGCGGACCGGCGAAGCAGGTACGGCGCTTCTTGCCGTACCTGTTCAATCGTGGGCCACCGCGGTCGCGGGCGCCGGTGTGTTCGCGTCCGTGGCGTGGGTGGCACTCAAGGTCGGGATGCTGTCCTACGGCGGCGGCTTCGTGATCATCCCGCTCATGCAGGACGACGCGGTGAACACCTACCACTGGATGAGCGCCGGGCAATTCCTCAACGCGGTCGCCCTCGGCCAGGTCACCCCGGGGCCGGTGGTGCAGACCGTCGCCGTCGTCGGCTACGCCGCCGCCGGGCTCGCCGGTGGCATCCTGGCCGCACTGGTCGCCTTCACCCCGTCGTTCCTGTTCATCTTGTTCGGTGCCAAGCATTTCGACCGGCTTCGCGGCAATCCGAACGTGCGGGCGTTCCTCGACGGCGCGGGTCCTGCCGCTGTCGGCGCGATCCTCGGTTCGGCGATCCCGCTCGCGCTCAGCCTGACCCAAGCGTGGCAATACGCCGTCCTCGCCGGTGCCGTGATCCTGTTGTTCGCGCTACGGCGTGGCGTGGTGACCACGATCCTCGCCGCGGCCGGCGCGGGGACGGTACTCGCGCTCGCCGGCGTGCCCTTGCCGATTTGAACGTAATGAGGGGACGGGCCTGGCATGGGCTGGAGGTGCAGGCCGTGTGGGTCGGGTTGGTCGTGAGTGGCGTTTCGGGTTCTATGGGGGGTAAGTCAATGTGGCGGGCTCGGTGGCGGGGGCAGGCTCCCCAGGGAGACCTGAGGAGCCTTGACTGTCCTTAAGGGACACATTTCACGGTTTAGTTGCGCGCATATGGGCGCTAAAAAGACATTAGCCGCCCGAGCATGTCCTATATGGACAGTTGGAGTGCGGTCGGCTCTCGTCGGCCAGTCCAGATCCGACCTCCCGGGGTGGGGGGGGGGGGGGGGGGGGGGGGGGGGGGGGGGGGGGGGGGGGGGGGGGGGGGGGGGGGGGGGGGGGGCGGAGGGGGGGA
>NZ_JBVILA010000013.1:190639-230034 GCF_055580625.1 Amycolatopsis sp. NPDC031561
TCCCCTTCCCCCCCCCCCCCCCCTCCCCACCCCCCCCCCCCCCCCCCCCCTCCCCCCCCCCCCCCCACGGCCGCTCGACATCGGACGCGGCGAAGGACGCCTCACCCCATCGCCAGCCTCGCCCACGAACCCCCAACAAGCCTCAGCCGAGGCAGGCTCGGACGGCTTTGGTCAGGTTCGCCGCCCTCGGGTCGTCGGGTCGGAAGTTCCAGAGGTTGGTGACATAACCGAAGCCGACACCGGCGTCGGGATCCGCGAAGCCGATCGATCCGCCGGAACCCGGGTGCCCGAACGATCCCGGCCCGGTCATCGGCATCGGCGGGCAGGCCCGCCAGAACCCGAGCGACATGTTGAAGGAGCGGTCGGCCGGGATGTCCAGTCCCGGTGGCAGGCCGTGCATCGGTGTCCTGTCGGTCTGGACGGCGGTCATCTTCTTGACCGTCGCCCGATCGAGCAGCCGTACCCCGTCGACTGTGCTCACCGTGGCGGCGTACATCCGGGCCAGTGATCGTGCGTCGGTGAGCATGTTCGCGGCGGGGAACTCCGCCGCGCGCCAGGCGCGGGAGGAGAAGTAGTCGGTCGTGGGGTCCAGGGCGCCGCCCAGTTCACCGGCCCTGGCCTGCACGGAGCCCGGGGCCCACAGGGCGGTGACCCAGCGGGTGACGGTGTCCGCGTCGAGCCCGGTCACCTTGATCATCCCCGCGATCAGTTCTTCCAGGGTGAACGGCGCGGCGTTGTGGATCTTGGCCACCCGGTGCTCTTGTCTCTCCGGCAGCCCGATCCAGGCGCTGAGCCCGAGCGGGCGGGCGATTTCGTCGGCGAAGAACGTGCCCAGTGACTTGCCTGAGATCCGGCGCACGACTTCTCCGACCAGGAAACCGAAGGTGACGCTGTGGTAGACGTGCTCGGTTCCCGGTTTCCATAGCGGCTTCTGCGCTTCGAGCGCCCGGATGACCGGATGCCAGGCGCAGGCCTGCTCGAAGGTCAGCGGCCCGTCGACGAGCGGCAGGCCCGCCTGGTGCGACAGCAGCCAGCGCACCGTGATCCGCTCCTTGCCCGCGGCGCCGAACTCCGGCCAGTACCGGGCCACGGGGGCGTCCAGATCCAGTTCGCCGCGCTGTGCCAGCAGATGGGCGCAGATCGCGGTGGCGCCCTTCGTCGTGGACGCGACCTGGACGATGGTGTTCCCGCGCCACGGCCGGTGGGTATCGCGATCGGCGAGACCGCCCCACAGGTTGACGACCGGGCGGCCACCGACGTAGACGCTGCACGCCGCGCCGACTTCGCCGGGGTCGTCCTTGAAGTTCCGGCGGAAGACGTCGGCGACCTTCCCCCAGCCGTGCTCGACGTCGTCGCCACCATGACCGCTCTCCGCCGCGTTGCCGCGCCCCGCGAGGCCGGCGAGCGCACCGGCGGTGAGCGCTCCGGTCAGCACGGTCCTGCGCCGGACGTGCCCCTGCTCGGATGTTCCGTCCACCATGTCGCGTCCCCTCCTGGTGAAGCTCGGATGACTTGTCCGAGATCACGGTGGACGGGTGCGCTGACGCGGTGCTGACACCGCCCTGACACGGCCGCCTTTTGTCTTATCCCTCAGGAAGTCCTCGGGTGGTGACGACGCGTGCGCTGCCGTCGGCGAGGTGGTAGGAGAGTCCGGCGATGGCGGCTTCCCCGGCGTCGATCTTGTCGGCGAGCAGCCGGGAGCGGTCGGCCAGGAGGTCGACGGTGTTGCGGATGTGCTCGTCGATGATGTCGTCGTCGCCGGTGAGCCCGGCGGCGTGGGCGGCGAGGACGCTCGGGGTGACCCGCTCGATGACGTCGCGGACGAAACTGTTGGTGCCGAGCCCTTCGGTCAGCGCCGCGCGGGTCGCGGCCACGGCGCCGCAGGAGTCATGGCCCAGCACGACGACCAGGGGACAGCCGAGGACGCTGACGGCGTACTCGATGCTGCCCAGCACCTCCGTACCGGCCACGTGCCCGGCGGTGCGGACGACGAACAGGTCGCCCAGTCCGCGGTCGAAGATGATCTCGGCGGCCAGTCGCGAGTCCGAACAGCCGAAGAGAACGGCGAAGGGGCGCTGTACCGGGGCGGTTTCGGCCCGGCGGGTGGCGTCCTGGTTCGGGTGCTCCGGGGTGCCGGCGACGAACCGCCGGTTACCGGTGAGCAGAAGGTCGAAGGCCTCGGAGGGGGTCGGCGGCGCGTCGCTCATGAACCGGACATTACCGGCTGGGATCAAGATCAGCTGAGCGAGGCGGCCGACCCCGTACCGGCCGCGGGCACGCGGTGTGCGGTCCGGCGTCCGGGCAGGCTAGTTTTCCCGGATGAGTCTCCTCGATGACGTGGCCGAACGCGACGGCTGGCGGTGCTGGGTGTGCGACGAACCGGTCGACCCCGACATGTCGGTGAACGACGCTCGAGGACCCAGCGTCGACAGCAGGACCGCCGATCGGAAGGCCAAGATCGCCGAACGGCTCGCGCATCGCGGATGCAACACCCGCAAGGGCGCGGTCAAGGTGGTCATCGCCTGGCCGGACCGCCTGCACGTGGTCGAACCCGCGCCGTTGATCACCGTCGCCGGGAGGCTGGAGCGCAAGGGCGGCCGCGAGATGGTGGCCCGGTGCCCGACCGAGCAGGACGCCCGCGAGGCCGCGGACTGGCTGGTGGACCGGTTCTCGCGGCTGGTCCCCGGGCTGCCGGTGACCGCGGCCGTCGAGCCGGGTGGCGGGCAGTTCCTCGTCATCCTGGCCGCCGGGCGCCGCTGACCGCCGGTAACGCCCGAGCGGCCTGGGCCGCGATCCCGGGGATGCCGGAGGTGATGAACGGGCCACCGCCCGCGAAGTCCCCGACGACGGCCAGACGCGGATCGGCCGGGACGAGACCGCCGTCGGGATGCGAGGTGGCCAGGCCTGCCGCGAGCAGTGACGCGGTCAGGGGCTCAGCCGCCCGCGGTACGGCGTGCGGCGCCGGATTCACGGCGTTGACGACGACGTCCGCACTCGATGTCCCCGCGGCATCGTGCAACCTGAAACCCCCTTGTGCCGCTTGGATTTCCCGGATGCCCGCGGTGACGCTGAGCTGCCCGCCGTCCAGCAGCCGGAGCAGGATCTCCGCGTTCACCGGCACCATGGGCGAGACGAGACTGCTCGCCAGGCGGGATCGCCGCCACAGCAGGGCACGGTCGGCCTCCGGCAGCAACCGCCAGGCCAACGGGCCGACGGTATGCGCAGTCTCCTGCAGGACACGGCGTCCGATCGCGGGATCGTCCACAGTGGCCAGTTGGCGCCGCAGGCGCTCGGTGGGCGGTTCGGATCCGGCCGCGAGCAGATCGGCCAAGACGTCGTCGAAGTCCTCTCCGGCTTCCGCGAGTTCGGAACGCATCAGCCGGACGAGATCGTCGAGGGTGACCGTGCCGTTTTCGCGATGCAGTGCGGTCACCCGGTCCACGGTGACCTGCCGTGGGCGCCGGTCGAGCGGTCGCTGCCAGACGTGGGGGAGCAGGCCGGTGCGCGACACCAGTGTGATCGGGCCCGTGTGCCCGCGCGCCGCGAGCGACACGACGACGTCGACCGCCGTCAGGCCGCTGCCGACGACCGCCACCCGGCTCCGGGCCGGGATCCGGTCGAGAGTGCGCGCCAGCGGGTACGGATCGGCGACGAACCCGGCGGCCCCGCCGAGTCCGTAGTGGTCGTGCGGTGGCCCTCCGCCCACGCAAAGCGTCACCCGGTCGGCTTCGTGCGCTCGTCCGTCGTCGGTGCGCAGGACGAGCCGTTCGCCGGCGCGGGCGATCGCGGTGACGCGCCGTCCGATCACCCGGACCGTCACCCCGCGCTCACGCAGCGCGGCGATCGCCGCCTCGGCGGTGTGTTCCAGGTAGCCGCCGTAGAGCGCGCGGGGAACAAGCGGCTGTCCCAGGAGTTCATCAAGGTGGGAGGCGCCACGCTCGCCCAGCCAGGCGGCGTAGTGCCCGAAGTCCGCGTGGCGGATCGACATGAGGGCGGGTGGGGAGTTGACGAGCACGGTGTCCAGGTCCGGCCCGTACGGGCGGCCGCGCCACAACCGCGCGGACGGCTCGAAAACGGTGACGGTGGCGGGTCCGTCGGCGATGGCCGCCAGTGTGTCGAGCAGGGCGACCGTGGCCGCGCCCCCTCCGACGAGTGCGATGTCCATGCCCTTGAGCCTCGCCGTGGCGGGAGCCGTGCTCCATCCCGCGCCCGCGGCGGATTCGCCGGGCAAGACCCCCTCGAATGAGGGATGGGCCCGGAGCGGGGGAGCGGGCATCGTCACCGAGGCACCGATCAGCAGGAGGAAGGTCTCGTGAGCGATCCACGCCGTCATGCCGACGTCGTAGCGGCGGCCGAGCGCGCGGGCGGCGCGCTGGACCTGTTCACCCGCGCCTCGGCCAGGCTCCGGCGGCTCGTCCCGTTCGACGCGGCCGTGTGGACGGCGACCGACCCGGAAACCGGCTTGGTGACCGCGCCGATGCTGGTGGAGAACCTGGGCTCCGGCGAGGGATGCGGTGCGTACTGGGAGAGCGAGTTCCTGGAGGAGAACGTCCTGCCGTTCCGCGACCTCACCCGCGCGGCCGTCCCGGCGGCGGCGCTATGCGCGGCCACCGGTGGCGTGCCCGCGCGCAGTGCGCGATACCGGCGCCTGCTCGGGGCCCAGGGCGTGGACGACGAACTCCGTGCGGTGCTGCGCGTCGGCGACCGGCCGTGGGGGCTGGTCAGCCTGTTCCGCATGCACGGCGGCGCCGAGTTCGCGCCGGACGAGGTCGCCCTGCTCGCCGGGTTGTCCGAACCCCTCGCGGGACGGCTGCGCCGGTTCGCCCGTCCGTCCGGATCGGACGGTGGAGACGGCTCTTCCGCGCCGGGGCTGCTGCTCCTCGACCCGGATGGTGAGGCGACCTCGATCAACGAAGAGGCGCGGCGGTACCTCGCCCGGCTGCCTGACGGCCCGTCCGTTCCTTCGGCGCTGGGCCTGAGCTTGCCGATCTGGGTGGCGGGCGCCGCGCTGCAGGCACGGGCGATCGCGCTGGGCCGGGATCGCGGCAGCGCCCGGGTCCGGATCCGCACCGTCGACGGCGTGTGGCTGACCTGCCACGCCTCCTGCCTCACCGGTCTCGACGGGAGACCGGGGCCGGTGGCGCTGGTCATCGAACCCGCGGCCGCCGCCGACCTCACGGGCATCGTCGCCGAGTCGTACGGACTGACCCCGCGTGAACTCGAAGTCGCTCACCTCGTGGCGCGGGGCCTGCCCACCGCCGAGATCGCCGCGGCCCTGTTCCTCTCGCCCCACACCGTCCGCGACCACCTCAAGGCTCTCTTCGGCAAGACCGCGGTCTCCAGCCGTGTCGGGCTCGTCGCGCGGCTCTTCGCCGAACAGCACCGGCAGGCGACGACCTGACCGTGGTCAGCCGAAGCGGACTTCGGGGATCGCCGCCATCAGCCGCTCCCACTCGGGATACCTGGCGAGTTTGCCTTCGTAGACGGCGGTGATCCTCGCGGCCAGCTCCGGATCGGGGTCGTCGGAGACGGCGAGCCCGACGTGCAGTTTGCCGTAGTGCGGCAGGATTTCCGGATCTCCGGCCAGATGGACCGGGTCGTACATGTAGCGCTCGAAAGCGTCGAGATCGGCGAGGCCGAAGGAGTAGCCGTGGGTGTAGCCCTCGGCCGGGTCGCCGAGAAGCAGGCCGACCGTGGAGAACGACAGCGACTCCACCGCCGCGGTCCGGCGGATCAACGCCAGGGCCCGGGTCTTCTGTTCCTCGGTGCTCTCCTCGCGGAACGCGAAGCGCATGAACTGGACTATCAAGACTTCCTCCCGTAGATTGAACTCACGAGTTCAACGTAGTGAACAGGCAGGTTCAGGTGCAAGACCGGATTTCGAAGCGCGAGGGGATCTTGGCCGCGGCCTTCACGGTCTTCGCCCGCCGCGGCTACGCGCGGGCGTCCGTTCAGGAGATCGCGGACGAGGCGAAGGCCGCGAAACCCACCGTCTACAACCATTTCGGCGACAAGGAAACACTGTTCCGCGGTGCCATGGCGGCCGCCGCCGACAGCGTCGCCGCCGAGACGTTCGCCGCCATCGAACCGCTCCGCGACGCGGGTGCCGACGTCCGCGCGACCCTCGGCGTCGCGGCCACCGGGCTGCTGCGGATCTGCGCGGGCGAGCGTTCGCACGCGCTCCGGTCGCTGGCCTTCGCCGAACTGGCCACGTTCCCGGAGCTGGCGGTCGCCATGCAGGAACGCACGTCGGTACACCTGACCGAGGCGCTGGCCGACCGGTTCGCCCGTCTCGCCCTTTCCGGCGCGCTCCGCCCCTGCGACCCCGACACGGCGGCCGAACACTTCCTCGCCCTGCTGATCGGACCGCTGGAATCACGCTCACGTCTGGGCGCTCGCACGCTTCCGGAGAAAGAACTCGAGGGCATCGCGGAATCGGCCGTCGACACCTTCGTGCGCGCCTACGGGGTCTAGCCGGAACACCGTCTTTGTCCAAAAAGGACTCGCCAGTGCCGGATAGCTCACAGTCCAGCTGGTGAGACGGAAGTGTCAAGGCTGGGTGCGGCGGTTTTCTTTCTTTAGGGTCCCTGATCGTCACCCGATCAGCTGACCCCGAGTAGGTGCTGTGCCCGATCCCTTGCTGCTGCCCGAAGGCGTCCCGCCGACGGCGGCGCGTTCACTGCCGTCCGCGGTGTGGCACGCGGTCCGGTCCAGTGGCTGGACGCTCACCTGCGCGATCGTCGTGGTGCTGATCCTGGTCATGGCGGTGGCCGCGGACCTGCTCGTCCTGATCGAAGGACAGAGCCTGACCCCGGACATCGCCAACCTCGGGCCGACCGGGTTGCCCGCCGGATCCCTGGGCGGCGTCAGTGGATCCCATTGGTTCGGGGTGGAACCGCTGACCGGTATCGATCTGTTCGCCCTGGTTGCCCACGGTGCCAGGACGTCGTTGCTGGTCGGGCTCGGCGCGACGGCGCTGGCCACCGCCCTCGGCGTGGTGATCGGGGCGGGCGCGGGCTACCTCGGCGGCTGGTGGGACCGGGTGGTCACCTGGACCGCCGACGTGTTCCTGGGCTTCCCGTACCTGATCTTCATGATCGCGCTCGGCGCGATGGCGCCACCAGACTTCCCGCGTCAGCCCCTGCTGATCGTCGTCCTGGGCCTCTTCGGCTGGCCGCGGGTCGCGCGGATCGTCCGCGCGCAGACGCTTTCGCTGAGCGGCCGCGACTTCGTGTCGGCGGCCAAGGCGATGGGCGGGGGACCGTGGCACGTCTTCACCCGTGAGCTGCTGCCGAACCTGTGGGCGCCGGTCATCGTCGTGGCGAGCCTGTCGATCCCGTCGATGATCGGCAGCGAGGCGGCGCTTTCCTTCCTGGGGGTCGGTGTCCTGCCGCCGACCCCGAGCTGGGGCCGGACGATCAGCACCGCGATCGACTTCTTCGAGACCGATCCGCTGTACCTGGTGTTCCCGGGGCTGATGCTGTTCCTGGTCACCTTGGCGTTCAACGTCGTCGGCGACGCCGTGCGCGACACGCTCGACCCGCGGTCGGGAGGCCGGGACTGATGCGTGCCCTGCGCTTCGTGCTCGGCCGGTTCGCCGGCATGGTGCTCGTCCTGCTGATCGTCACCTTCGTGACGTTCGTGGTCTTCTACCTGCTGCCCGCCGACCCGTCCAGGATGGCGTGCGGTCGCCCCTGCTCCCCGGAAAGCCTCGCGCTGGCAAGGGAGTTCATGGGGTACGACGCGCCGTGGTACCGGCAGTTCGCCGAATTCCTCGGCGGCATCTTTGCCGGGCGGACGTTCGGCACCGGTGTCACCGCGATCCAGTGCGGTGCGCCGTGTTTCGGCTACGACTTCCAGAACAACGTCGAGGTGCTGACGGAGATCGGCGAACGGATCGAGGTGAGTTTCTCGGTCGCGCTCGGTGCCGCCGCCCTCTGGCTCGTCACCGGCGTCGGCCTCGGCGTGCTGTCGGCGTTGCGCCGGGGGAGCGCGGCCGACCGGATCACCATGGCGGTCGCGATGGCCGGGGTCTCCCTGCCCGCCTATCTCGCCGGGATGATCGGCATCACGGTCTTCGCGTTCGCGCTCGATGTGGTGCCCAAGAACGGCTACGTCCCGTTCGGCGAGGATCCGGTCCAATGGGCCTGGCATCTCGTCCTGCCCTGGCTGGTGCTGGCCTTCCTGCACGCCGCGATCTACGCGCGGCTGACGCGGAGCCAGATGCTGGAGACGCTCGGCGAGGACTTCATCCGCACCGCGCGGGCCAAGGGGCTCACCGAGCGGAAGGTCGTCGGCAAGCACGCGCTGCGCAACGTCCTCCTGCCCGTGGTGACCGTGTTCGGCGTCGACCTCGGCGCCCTGCTCGCCGGGACCGTGATCACCGAACGGATCTTCGGGATGGCCGGGGTCGGCAGGCTGCTGGTCGACGCCATCGCCGGAATGAACCTGCCCGTCCTGCTCGGCGTCACGTTGTTCTCGGCGGTGCTCGTGACGGTCGTGAACTTCCTGGTCGACCTGGCTTATGGCGCGCTCGATCCGCGAGCCCGCCTGATCTGAAGGGGAAACGATGAAACGCAAGCCTTTGCTGAAGGCGGTCGCGGGGGCGGTCGCCGTCACGACGGTGCTGACCGCCTGCGGCGCCAACGACAAACCGGCGCAGGCCGGGGGCGAGGTCAAACCCGGTGGCACCGTCCGGCTCCTGAACGACAGCGCCACCCAGCAGTACGACCCGGCCAAGAGCGGAAGCCTGGTGGTCACCGCGCTCGGCCTGGTGCACCGCAGGCTGACCTCGTGGAAGGTCGCCCCGGGGCAGGACACCACGATCGTCCCCGACCTCGCGACCGACACCGGCAGGCCGACCGAGGGCGGCAAGACGTGGACCTTCACCCTGAAGGACAACGTCAAGTACAACGACGGTTCGCCGATCAAGGCGCAGGACATCAAATGGGGGCTGGAGCGGACGTACGCCGCCGCGTTCTCCGGAGGCCTGACCTACCACAAGGACCTGCTGTCGCCGGGGCTCGCGTACAAGGGGCCGTTCGAGGGCGGCAAGGAGCTCGACTCGATCGAGACACCCGACGACAAGACCATCGTGTTCCACCTCGCCCGCCCCTACGGCGACTGGAACTGGATCGCGAGCACGCCCGCGTTTTCCCCGGTACCCAAGGGAAAGGGCGAGGAGGCGGACTACGGCAACCATCCGGTCGCGTCCGGGCCGTACGTACTGGAGAAGTACGAGCGCGGCAAGGAGGCGAGGCTCGTCCGGAACCCGCACTGGGACCGGGCGACCGACGACACCCGCAAGGCCAACCCGGACACCATCGTGTTCCAGCTCGGCCAGGACACCAGTGTCATCTCCAAGCGGCTGATCGACGACAGCGGTGACGACCAGAGCGCGTTCAGCATCCCGTTCGCCTCGCCCGCGCAGCTGGCCCAGATCCAGGCGAACCCTTCGGCGAAATCCCGGATCGTCACCTCGGAATCGGGAGCGCTCGCGTACCTCACGCTGAACACCCAGCGCGGCAAACTCGTCGATCCCAAGGTGCGCCAAGCCTTCCAGTACGCGGTGGACAAGGCGGCGTACCAGGTCGCCAGCGCGGGCAACGCCCAGCTCGCCGGGGACGTCGCGACCACGCTGATCACCCCGGGCCTGCAGGGGCGCGAACAGTTCGACCTGTACCCGGCACCGGCGAGCGGCGACCCGGAAAAGGCGAAGAAGCTGCTGGCCGAGGCAGGCCTGCCGAACGGCCTCGACGGCCTGGTCCTGGCCACCCGCAACGAGAACAGCTACCCGGAGAAGGCCGCCGCGATCCAGGCCGCGCTGGCGAGGGCGAACATCAAGATCACCATCAAGGCGCTCGACGAGGACACCTACACGTCCGAAGTGGACACCAAGGGGATCTCGGACTACGACCTGACGCTGACCTCGTGGCAGCCGGACATCCCGTCCGCCAACGCCAACATCCAGCCGCTGTTCCAGTCGACCGAGATCGGCAACGGCGGGGTCAACGAATCCCGGTACAACAACCCCGAGGTCGACCGGCTGATCACCGAGGCGCAGGCGACGCTGGATCCCGCCGAGGCGGGGAAGAAGTGGGCGGCACTGGACAAGAAGATCCTCGGTGACTCGCCGGTGGTCCCGCTGATCTACACCCGGAACTCGTTCCTGCACGGCTCGAAGTTCGGCAACGTCGTGATCGGCCGGTTCCCGGCGTACCCTGACTACCGCCAGTTCGGGTTGATCCAGTGACGGGGGCCTCGCCGTCCGGCGGACGGGCGGCGCCGGACGGCGAGGCCGCCCTCCTGGAGTTGCGCGACGTCAGTGTCTCTTTCGGGCGGACGAAGGCGGCGCGTTCGGTCTCCTGGTCGGTGTCGGCCGGTGAAGTCGTCGCGGTGGTCGGGGAATCCGGCTCCGGGAAGTCGGTCACCGCGTTGTCGCTGCTCGGGTTACTGCCGCCGGACGCGGACGTTTCCGGCCGGGCGCTGCTGTCCGGCCGCGATCTCTACACGCTGACGCCGGACGAGCTGCGCGCCGTCCGCGGCAACGAGATCGGCATGGTGTTCCAGGAACCGATGAGCGCGCTGAACCCGGTGTTCCCCGTCGGGGAGCAGCTGATCGAAGCGATCCGCACCCATCAGGACCTGACGCCGAAGGCCGCCCGGCGGCGGGCGATCGAACTGCTCGGCCTGGTGGGACTGCCCGCTCCCGAACAACGGTTCCGGTCGTATCCGCACGAGCTGTCCGGCGGTCAGCTGCAGCGGATCGTGATCGCGATGGCGGTCGCGAACGAGCCGGAACTGCTGATCGCCGACGAACCGACGACGGCTCTCGACGTCACCGTGCAGGCCGAGATCCTCGAACTGCTGCGGGATCTGCGCGACCGGCTCGGCACGGCGATCCTGCTGATCACCCACGACATGGGCGTGGTGGCCGACATCGCCGACCGCGTCGTGGTGATGTACGACGGCCAGGTCGTCGAACAGGACGGCGTGGAGGAGATCTTCACCGCCCCGCGCGAGGACTACACCCGGCGGCTGCTCGGGTCGGTGGTCTCGCTCGGCGTCGCGGCGACGGAGGGTGTCGAGCGGGTGCTCGCGGCGGAGCCGGTCCTGTCGACCGGCCATCACGCCGCGACCGACCATCCCGCCACCCGGTCGGTGCCGGACGTCCCGGCGGTGGCGCCCTTGCTGGTGGTGGAAGACCTGTCCGTCACCTATCGCGGCCGATTCCGGGCGATGGCGGTCCGGGCGGCGGACGGGGTGAGCCTGCACGTCGAACCCGGCGAGATCCTCGGTCTGGTGGGGGAGTCGGGGTCGGGGAAGAGCACCGTCGCCGGTGCCGTCACGGGCTTGATCCCGCCCACCTCGGGCACGGTCCGGATCGGCGGGGCCGACATCGCCCGCGCGAAGGGGAAGGCCGCCAAGGCGCTGCGCCGCCGGATCGGGGTGGTCTTCCAGGACCCGCTGTCCTCGCTCAACCCCCGGACGACCGTGGGCGACAGCGTGGCCACCCCGATCCGGCTGCACCGCACCCACCGCGGGTCCGAAGTGGACGATCGGGTCGCCGGACTCTTCGAGTCGGTGCGGCTTTCCCCCGATCTGCGCGGTCGCTATCCGCACCAGCTGTCCGGAGGCCAGCGCCAGCGGGTGTGCGTCGCCCGGGCGCTCGCCCTCGATCCGGACCTGCTGGTGGCGGACGAGCCGACCAGCGCGCTCGACGTCACCATCCAGGCCCGGATCCTCGAGCTCCTGCGGACCTTGCAGAGCGAACTCGGTTTCGCCTGCCTGTTCATCAGTCACGACCTCGCCGTCGTCGAGCAGCTCGCCGACCGGGTCGCGGTGATGCACCGCGGCCATGTCGTGGAGCAGGGGCCGACGAAGGAGGTGCTCACCGACCCGGTGCATCCGTACACCCACCGCCTGCTGTCGGCGGCGCCGGTCGCCGACCCCGCCGCACAACGGCGACGGCGCGAAGCCTGGCGGCGGCTGACGAGAGGATCTTGACGCGCCCACCCCAGCTGTCGGTGTTCCCAATGTCGCATCTGAGACGCTCAGCGACTCAAATGCGACATTGGGAACACCGGCCGGCCGCTTGACGACCAGGGTCAGAGGCCGTTCATGTACATGGCGTTTTCGGGGTACCGCTCGCCTTTCGTGATGCCGGCCGGGACCGCCGCGTCGAGCAGCGCCATGTCCTCGGGGCCGAGCCGCAGCGCGGCCGCCCGGAGGTTTTCCTCCAGCGCGCACTGGCGTTTGGTGCCTGGTATCGGCACGACATCGCCACCTTTGGCCAGCAGCCACGCCAGGCAAACCTGCGCCGGGGTCGCGTCGACCCGGGCGGCGATGACCCCGACCACGTCGACGGCGGCCTTGTTCGCGGAGAAGTTCTCGCGCTGGAAGCGAGGGTCTCTCCTGCGGTAGTCGTCCTCGGCGTACTCCTCGGCGGGTTTGGCGGTTCCGGTCAGGAAACTGCGGCCCAGCGGGGAATAGGCGACCAGTCCGATGCCCAGTTCGCGCAGGACGGGCAGTATCTCGGCCTCGATGTGCCGCTCCCACAAGGCGTACTCGGTCTGCAGGGCGGTCACGGGGGTGACCGCGTGCGCGCGGCGGATCGTGGCCGTCCCGGCTTCGGAGAGGCCGAAGTACCGGATCTTGCCCGCGGCCATCAGTTCGTTCGCGGCGCCCGCGACGTCCTCGATCGGCACCTTCGGATCGACCCGGTGCTGTGACAGCAGATCGATGTGGTCGGTGCGCAGCCGCGTGAGCATCGCGTCGACGGTACGACGGATGTGATCAGGCCTGCTGTTCAACTCGCCGCGGGTGCCGTCCGGCGCGTACTCCCAGCCGAACTTCGTGCAGACGAAGGCCTCGCCACGGCGGCCGCGCAACGCGGCGCCGAGCAGTTCTTCGTTGACGAACGGCCCGTAGACCTCTGCCGTGTCGAAGAAGGTGCAGCCGAGGTCGAGTGCCCGGTGGACGGTGGCGATCGATTCGGCGTCGTCAGCGGCACCGTAGGCCTGGCTCATCCCGAAGCACCCGAGCCCGAGCGCGGACACGACGGGACCGTCGATCCCCAGGATACGGGTGGGCAAGACATCGTTGTACGGCAACGGGGCCCCTTTCTGAGCTGGAGCACGGCCGAAGGTCGGGGTCCGGGATTCGTCGTGCGCTTGCGGAAGGAAATCCGGTTCTCTCCGGTGAGCCGTCACCGAAGCTTGGCCCCGTGGCGGACGACCGCGTCGAGGAAGTCACCACGGGAGAGTGCGACGGCGAGCGCTCCGATGTCATCGCTCAGATACCGGTCCCGGTCCAGCGTCGGGACCGTCGCCCGGACCTGGTCGTGGGTGACCCGGCCGAGCGGGCCGAGGCGTTCGTACCGGCCCGACACGTCGACGGCCTGTGCCGCGGCGAGCAGTTCCACCGCCAGGATCCAGTAGTTGTTCGCCAGTACCCGGCGGGCGTTCCTCGCCCCGATCAGTCCCATGCTGACCACGTCCTGGTTGTCGGCGTTGGCGGGCACGCTCTGGATGCTGGCGGGGCCGATCGTCCGGTTCTCGGCGACCAGCGCGCTCGCCGGGTACTGCGCCCCGGCGAGTCCGCTGTGCAGGCCGGGACTGCCGGCGATGAGGAACTCGGGCAGCCCGTCGTTGAGATGCCGGTTCAACAACCGATGCGTCCGGCGCTCGGAGAACACGCCGAGCTGGGTGAGCGCGATGGTGCAGTAGTCCATCGCGAAGGCGATCGGCTGACCGTGGAAATTCGCGCCGTGGAAGATGTCTTCTTCGCCGTCCCCGCCGAAGAAGAGGGGATTGTCGTTGGCGGAGTTGAGTTCGATCTCCAGGGTGGCCTCGGCCTGCCGGAGGGTGTCGCGGACGGCACCGAGCACCTGCGGCACCGCGCGCAGGGTGTACGCCTTCTGCAGGTAGACCTCGCCGTCGCCGTTCTTGGCCTGCCGGGAGAGTTCGGAGTGCTCGACGGCGAGTCCGGTGCCGTTCAACAACAGGCGCAGGTTCGCGGCGGTGTCGATTTGACCCCGGTGGGGACGGGCCCGCTCGTGCCCACCGGCGAGGAACGGGCTCGTCGAGCCGCGCAGCACCTCCACGACCAGCGCGGAGATGATCTCGGCCTGCCGTACCTGGTCCAGCGCGCGGCCGACCACCAGCGCGCCGAGCCCTGTCATCGCCGACGTGCCGTTGATCAGCGCGAGGCCTTCCTTGGCCCGCAGTTCGAGCGGCTCGATCCCGTGCCGTTCGAGCACCGGGCCGGTCGGTGTCCGCTCACCGCCTTCGAGGACGTACCCCTCGCCGATCAGGGTTCCGGCGATATGCGAAAGCGGTGCCAGGTCCCCGCTGGCTCCGAGCGACCCGATCTCCGGCACGGCCGGGACGATGTCCAGGTTCAGATACGACGCCAGCCGCTCCAGGACGACCGGGCGCACGGCCGAGTAGCCCTTGGCGAGCGCGTTGATCCTGGCCGTGATCATCGCCCGGACCTCGTCCGCGGCGAACAGCGGGCCGACACCGGCGCTGTGGCTGCGGACGAGGTTCGTCTGCAGGGCCACCTCGTCGCCCGCCCCGACCGGGTGATGCACCAGTTCGCCGTACCCGGTGGTGACGCCGTAGACCGGAACGCCCCGGCTCACCAGTCGCTCGAACGACTTCCGGTTCTCGTCGACGGCGGCCAGGGCGGCCGGGGCCACCACGCACGGCACCTTGTCCTCGGCGATCCGGCGGACGGCGGCGAGGTCCAGGGCGCCGCCGTCGAGTTCGACCGGCTGGTGTCTCCTCGTCGTCACGACTGCACTCCCGCCTCGATCGGTGTCCCGGAACGGCCGAGCAGCCAGCTCAGCACCGCCGTCGCCACGGCGAGCAGCGCGAGCACCCCGCAGGTGACGACGAACGCGTCGCCGAAACCGTCGGCGGGAATCGACGCCGTGTCCTGCGGACTGTGTCCCAGCGCGACGCGGTAGACCGTGCCGATACCGGCGATCCCGAGCGCCATCGCGGCCTGCGTGACGGTGTTCAGCACGCCCGAACCCGATCCGGTCAGATCGGCGGGCACCTGGGCCATGGCGATGCCGATCAACGGCGAGACCACCAGCCCCTGCCCGATTCCGGACAGTCCGATGGTGGCCGCGAGCAGGACCGCCTGGGTGTCGGCGCCCGCCTGCACGATGAACGGCATCGGCAGGAAGCTCACGGTCATCAGCAGCGCGCCGGTGATCAGCACGCGGGTGCCGTAGCGCTCGGTCAGCCGTCGTCCGGCGGACGAGGCCACCGCGAACCCGACGCCCAGCGGCACGAACACCACACCGGTGCCCAGCGGGTCCAGGTGCAGCGCTGACTGGAGGTAGTAGGTCAGCACCAGGAAGTAGCCCGCGTTGCCGGCGAAGAACACCGTCACCGTGGCCATGCTGGTCGGGAAGCCGCGCCCCCGCAGGACGCGGGCGGGCAGCAGCGGATCACCGCCGCGCGCGGCCAGTCTGTTCTCGTACCGGAACAGGCCGGCCACGAGCAGCGCGGTGGCGGCGAAGCTGAACCAGATCCACAGTGGCCAGCCGTGTTCCGGGCCGAGCGACAATGGGATCAGCAGCGCGGGCAGCACGGCCGCGGTGAGCACCGTCCCCACCATGTCCAGCGGCGCGGTGACCTCGCTCCGGCTCTCCCGGACCGTCGGCGGCGCGGCCAGCAGGATGAGCAGCCCGATCGGCACGTTGATCAGGAAGATCGTCCGCCATTCCAGCCCGGCGACGTCCACTTCGAGGAGCAGCCCGCCGCCGATCAACCCGGCGACGACCCCGAGCCCGATCACCGACCCGTAGGCGCCGATCGCGCGCTGCCGGTCCCGCACCCGGGGGAAGGTGCCCTGGATGATCGACAGCACCTGCGGCATCAGGACGGCCGCCGCGGCGCCCTGCACGACCCGCGCCACGATCAGGAGATTCGCCGTGGGGCACAGCGCGCACAGCAGCGAGGCGACGGTGAAGGCCGCGACGCCGTACTGGAACACCTTCTTGCGGCCGAACCGGTCGCCGAGCTTGCCGCCGGTCACCATGCCCGCCGCGTAGGCGATCACGTAGCCGTCGATGACGAACTGGATCTGGCCGAAACTGGCGCCCAGATCCACTTGGATCGACGGGCTGGCCACGTTCACGATGAACATGTCGATCTGGCCCATGAACGTGGCCAGCAGGACCACCCCGATCCCGGCCCAGTCACGAGGACTCGGCCTGGTCGAGGGTGTTGTGTCCGCAACGACAACCATTCTCGCCTCTTTACCTGGTCGGGTGAGCGCCGCCGTTGACCCCGAGGGTCTGGCCGGTGATGTGCCGGGCGCCGGCGGAAGCGAGGAAGTACACCGTTTCGGCGATGTCGGCGGGGACTCCGGCGCGGCCGGTGCTGGTCGCCTCGACCAGCTGCTCGGCCCGCTCGGCGGGCAGCTTGTCCCGGAAGAACTCGGTCTCGCGGATGTAGCCCGGCGAAACCACGTTCGAGGTGATCTTGCGGGCGCCGAGTTGCTTGGCCAGGTCGACGTTCCACGACGAGAGCCCTGCCTTGGCCGCGCCGTAGGAACCCGCGCCCTGGTCGGCGGCGATGGACCCGATGTGGATCACCGAGCCGCCTTCGGCCAGTTTGCCCTCGGCGGCGGTGGTGGTCAGCACCGCACTGATCAGGTTCGCGTCCAGGTTGGCCCGCCAGTGCGCGAGGACCCCGGCGAGCCCGTCCTGCTCGGGGAGATCGAAGTCGGTGTTGCCGCCCGCGTTGTTGACCAGCACGTCGATCGGTCCGTCCAGCCCGACCAACGCGGCGGTCACCTGATCGGGATCGGTGCAGTCGCAGACGAGCGGCCGGACCGACGAACCCAGCTCGGCCGCGGTCGCGACCAGCACTTCCTTCCGTCGCCCGGTGATGTACACGACGGCGTCCGACGCGGCGAACCTCGCCGCCACGGACCTGCCGATGCCAGTGCCCCCGCCGGTGACCAAAATTGTCCGAATCATCTAGCCTTCCTTCGTGTCAGCTGGTTTAGACTCACGTTTAGACCTAAATGATAGGCTGTGTGCCGTGCAGCCGACAACCGAGGTGGAGGTCTGGGATGACTGCAGCGTCCGGGAAAGACCCCACGCTGGACGCCGCGGACGACATCGAAGCGGCTTGGAAACGCGAGCGTCCTGGCACGTCGACCGAGTCCATCGGCATCGTGACTCGCGTGTGGCAGCTGGCGAAGCTGTTCGGTGAGGATCGCCGTCGGGTGCTGCTCGACTCCGACGTCGATTCGGCCACCTTGGACCTGCTCAGCATGCTCCGGCGCAGCTCCCCGCCGTACTCGCTGACGACCAGGGAGCTGGCCAGGCTGACCCTGGTCACCGCGGGAGCGATCTCACAGCGGGTGGCTCGGGCGGAACGCGAGGGGCTGGTCGAGCGGCACACCGAGCCACCGGGCCGCAGCGTGTACGTGACGCTGACCCCGGCCGGGCACGCTCTGGTGGAGCAAACCGTCGATCGGGTGCTCGCGAGGGAACTCGAACTGATCTCAGGGCTGAGCACCGAGCAGCGAAGCGAGCTCGCTTCGCTGCTGCGGGTGCTCCTCGGTGAGGTCCAGACGCGATGCAACGATCACGGTGTTTCGCACGTCGGCGATGTCGGTTCGGCGTTGTGAGCCCGCTACGGGGCGGGCTCACAACATCCGGGTGAAATGCCGGACGACATGCTGCGCCTGAATCGGGTTCAGCCGGGGATCGCAGGCGGACTCGTACCGGTTGAATTCGAGCGAGCCGGACAGGTCGGCCATCGTGTCCACGCATTCGGTCACCGGGTCGGGGCTCACCTCGAGGTGGAGGCCGCCCGGGTGGACCCGCTGCTCGCGCAGGATCCGGCAGAAGTGCCCGATCTCGTCCTGGATTTCCGTCACCACCCGGGTCTTCTGCCCGGTCACGGTCTTCCTGGTGTTGCCGTGCATGGGGTCGCTGAGCCAGGCCACCTCACCCGCCCGCGTGCCGAGTGCGGCCACCAGCGCGGGGAGCCGGTCCGCGATCTTTTCCGCGCCCATGCGGATGATGAGGGTCAGCCTGCCCCGGCGGTGCCCGGTGGCCAGCCGGTCGACGATGGCGATCAGCTCTTCCGGCGTCGCGGTCGGGCCGATCTTCACTCCGACGGGGTTGTTGATCTGCTCGGCGAGCGCGAGATGCGCGTGATCGAGCTGCCGGGTGCGCTCACCGATCCACACCATGTGGGCCGAGGAGGCGTAGGTGCCGCCGCGGGCCGGGTCCGGCCTGAGCAGCGCTCGCTCGAAGTCCAGCAGCAGGGCTTCGTGGCTGATGTAGGTCGGCGCCAGCATCGAACTGATCCCGCTGTCGCCTTCCGAAAGGAGCAGCTGCCGCATGAACAGCGCGTCCAGGCCGTTCGCCGCGAGGTCGTAGGCGGTCAGCATGCGCGCCGGATCGGCCCGCCTGGCCGTGGCGGTGGGATTCAGGCCGTTCACCGCGTCGCCGCGGTAGACCGGGATCTCCGTGCCGTCCGGCAGGGTTTCCGTGGCGCAGGAACGAGGTTTGGCGAACTGCCCGGCGAAGCGGCCGATCCGGACGGCCGGTATCCCGGCGAATTCGGCGGTGTCGCAGAGATGGTGCAACTGGGAGGCCTTGGCCTGGACCCGGTGCCGCTCCGAGTCGGAGAACAGCTCGGCACAGTCGCCCGCCTGGATCACCACGGCCTCACCGCGGGCGACGAACTCGAGTTCGCCTGCCAGCGCGTGACAGGAGTGCGCGTCGACGAGCGGTGGCCTGCCGAGCAGTTCGCTCCGGACCGCGGCCAGTTCGCCGGGGGTGGACCATTCGGGCTGGTGGGCGGCGGCGATTTCCAGTACTGCGTGGGGGATCATCGCGGTCTCCTGGTGGGGTGGTGGGGCGTCACGCGGGGCGGAGGGCGGGTGTTCCCAGCCGGAGCTGCACCCGCCGGGCCAGGTCGATCAGCCGTTCTTCGCTGCCGGGCGGTCCGACGATCTGCACGCCGAGCGGCGCGCGGTTCACCGGGCTGAGCCTGGCCGGCACGGCGATGGCGGGCAGTCCGGCGAAACTGGCGATCGGGGTGTAGCCGATCCGCCGGTCGTAGTCGGCTTCGCCGGGGGCCGGAATGGTGGTGGCGACCGGGCGGCTGGTCCGCAGATCGGGTGGGGGAGAGGGATCCAGCGGCAGCAACCAGACGTGCGTGCGGTCGTCGAAACGGGCGGCGTTCTCCTGACGGCAGGAGAACATCGCGTCGAGGATCTCCGCGTAGTGGCTGTCGCTCACCCGTGCGCCGACTTCCAGCGCCTGCTCGGTGCTCGCGTGCAACGGCACGGTGATCCAGTGCCGCCAGAGCCGGTAGCCGTCCCACGCCTGCCGGGCGCAGAGCTGCCAGGCGTCGCCACGGCGTTGCCAGAGGTCGTCCGACACCCTCCGGTCGTTCACCTCGTGGCCGTCCTCGGCCAGCGCGGCGCTGACCAGATCCAGCGTTTCCAGCATCTCGGGACCGCACGAGCCTTCCCGGACGTTGGTGGGCACACCGATGCGATAGCGGGCGGGCAACGGCTGTCCGGTGTCGCCGAGCAGGGTGCGCAAACCCAAGCGCTGCCACAGGAACGCGAGGTCCTCGGCCGTGCGCGCCACCCAGCCGACCGCGTCCATCGGCGGTGACAAAGGGAAGATGCCGCGCAGCAGCCCGGGATCGTGCGTCATCCGCAGCCCGACGGTGCCGCAGTGCCCGGCGGGCCACCGCACCGAACCGAGGACGTCCGTGCCCATCGCGAGATCGCAGAGATCGGCCGCGACGGCGACCCCCGCACCGGTACTCGACCCCGCGGGGTCGATGTGCGGGAAATAGGGATTCACGCAGCCGGAGCCGACGCCGATGTTCAGCTCGGTGCTCACGACCTTGCCGATCACCAGGTCCTCGACACCGTCGAGCCGGGAGAGCGCCGACGCCGACGCCGCCGGGTGATGCCGGTAATGGCGCAGGCCCAAGGAAGTGGGCAGACCGGCGACGTCGATGGTGTCCTTGACGCCGACCCGGATCAGCGGCGTACCCGATTCCGGCTTCCGCCGCGTGGTGACCGCCCGGTAGCGGGCATCGGCCACGGAGTACCAGGTTTCGTTCTGCTCGGCCCATTTCCGGTCGTCCCACTCGCCCCGATCGTGCAGGTCGCACCGCTGCGCGAGCGGCAGTTCGAGCAGATCGGGCCGGACCGGGCGATCGTCGGGATAGGTGATTCCCGCGTTCTCGATGTAGCCGGTCATCGACGTGGCGGGATCGGAGTGGAGCGGGCGGGCCGTCATCAGCTCGCTCCTTCCAGTGCCACACGGGGTTCCTGTTGCGTGAGCGCGTACAGGGCGGTGACGGCGATCTTCCCGGTCGCGGTCCGCGGGATGCGCCGGACCTGGTGCATCGCCCGCGGTGGGGTGAAGTCGTGCATGACCGACCGCAACCGGGCGAAGATCTGCTGGCGGGAGAGGTCCCGGTCGAGGCTGTAGAACAGTTCGTAGTGCTCGGCGCGGACGGGATCGTGCACGGGCAGGCAGGCCACGTCCAGACCGTCGACCGAATTCCGCAGCGCGGTCGCGAGTTCTTCCAGGTTCACCCGCGCCCCGTTCACCTTGATCAGGGCCGAGGCCCGCCCCTTGAACTCGAAGGACCGGCCGTCGCGGTGGATCACGTCGGGCAGCCGCCACGATTCCGGTTTGAACGCCATGTCGCTGCGGCGGGCCAGCCGCGGGCTCCGGATGTGCAGCCACTGTCCCGGACTTTCGCCGGGATCGGCGAACTCGACGTCGGGCAGGAGCTGCCAGCGTCCCGCGTCGACGCCCGGCGGCGTGATCTCCCGGTGCGCGATCCCGCCGGTTTCGGTGGACCCGAACAGCTCGAAGGCGCGGAAACCGGTGCCGGACAACGCGTCCAGCACCTCACCGGTGGCCTGCACCGTCGGCCCGGTCCCGTGCAGCGCGACCGCCGAGGGCAGCGCCTTGAGCTGGCCGAGCAGATGACGCAGCAGCAGCCAGCTGGACGGCAGGCAGACGAACAGCGTCCGCTTCTTCTCCACCTCGGGCGGCAATCCGGCGGGCGCGTGGGTGAGATGGTGCACGGGAACGCCGCGCAGCTCCGGCAGGATCTGCGCGAACAGCTTGCCGAACAGATGCTCCACGGGGGCGAAGCTGACGATCTGCTCGATCTCGCCGACGAGCTCGCTCGCGATCAGCTCGGCTTCGGCGCGGAGTTGTTCCGGAGTACGAAGCCACACGGTGGGCGAACCCGTGTGCCCGGACGTGCGGAACTCGACTTCCCGCGCCGTCACCGGGGCCCTCCGAACGCGGCCTGGTCTTCCAGTTGGGCGTGCACGAACTCGGCGATGCGATCCATCTGCGCGAAGGTGTAGCGGACGTCGTGCTCGACGAAGTCGACCTCGATGCCGAACTCCTTCTCCATCGCGGTGACGCATTCCATCGCGCCGAGGCTGTCGTAGCGGTCGCCGAGCGTTTCCGGGAGCGGTGCGTCGGCGGGCAGGTCGTCGATCTCCGGACCGAACAGACCGGCCAGCACAGCCCGGGTCCGGGTCCGGAGGGAGTCGAGGGTGGGCACGGAAGATACGGTCATCGGTTTCCCCTTCAGGTGGCGTCCGCGCGACGAAGTCGTCCCTGAACGCCGAAGTACACGGATTCCTTGGGCGTGGGCCGGAACTCCAGGTAGAGGAAGGGAGTCCCGGCGGTCATTCCGAGCGCGTCGGCGAGAACGGCGGCCAGCTCTTCGTAGAAGGCCTCGTCTCGCCCGACGGACACGCAGCAGACGACACTGGCGTGGTGCAGTCCTTCGTCCTCTTGGGGAAGGGCTTCGATCGGCAGGCCGCCGACGAACACCGTGCCCTCCTCGGTCCGCTCGAACCGCACGACCACATGCCTGCGGTCGCTGTCGTGGTCGGCGAACCAGCGGGTCAGCCGGACGGCGATGGCCCGGCGTTCGGTGGTGGACAGCGCCATGGTGCGAATGGTGATGGTGGGCATGGTTTCCCCAGAATGGAAGGGTTCCCTCAGGACAGGGTGAGTGCGGGCAGTTCCGCCCGGTGCCCCGCGATGCGGTCGCGGAGCAGTACGCCGAGGCAGTCGGCCAGCGCTCCGCCGCCGGTCGGGGTGAGCGGTGTCCACGCGGTGCCGTCCGGACGCCCGATCCGGTCGAGGAAGACGGCCAGCCGGGAGAAGTCGACGGGGATCCGCTGGCGGTCCGCGGTCACCACCGCTTCGTAGGTGCTCAGCAGATCCGGCATGCGCGAACCCTCGTTGGCGAAGCCGCCACCGGTCACCCGGTGCTGGTCGAGCAAGATCGAGAGTTCGCCGGGCGTGGTCTGGCCCAGTTCGTCCCGGATCCGCAACGCCTGCAGCCCGGCGCGGAGCGTGGGAGGTGCCTCCGGCACGTGCCGGTAACCCAGCACGTCACGGCACCCCAGGACGAATTCCGCCAGCCGCGCGGGATCCAGCGCCTCGGAAAGCGGAATCCCGAGCAGCCGCAAGGTCTCCACCGCCGCCGCGGTGGAGACCAGATCCGATCCGCGGCCTTCCCAGTAGCCGAAACCACCGTCGGGATTCTGCAGTTCGCCCAACCAGTTCGCGATCTCGCGAGGCGCGGTGGGATCGGCGCCCGCCGCGCCCGCGGCGACGGCCCACAGTGTGCACCGCACTTCGCTGCCCCGGGCGGGCATGTACATGATCCCGCCCTCGTTCGGCAGCCGGCACCCGGCCAGCCAGGTACGCCACTGGCTTTGTCGCGGGTCTTCGGGCGCTGACATCATCGCGGTCGCCGCGGTGCTCAGCGCGTCTCCGGCTCGATCGGGTTCGCGATAGGTGAAGCCGCCGCCGGCACAGGACATCGCGTGCAGCCTGCGCAGCACCGGACCGGCGTGCCTCTCGGTGTCCGCGCCCATGGCCCGCAACGAACCGATGGCGCAGAACGAGGCCCAGACGTCGGCCACGTCGTAACCGGCCCATCGGACGAACGAGCCATCGGCCAACCGGCGGTCCAGGACCCAATCGACGCAGCGCTGCTTCTCCGCCGGGCCCGAGCCCAGCGTTTCGAGAGCGGCTGTCGCTCGATAAGTGGCCCACATGCACGGGGTATCGGCCGACGGGCCGAACCGGAAACCGCCTTCGGCCTGTTGCTGCTCCCGCATCCAGCGGACCAGCGCGGGACCGTCCCACGGAAGCGCCAAATCCGGATCAGTGGCTCGCAGCGCCCGCCAGGACATCACTCCGTAGAAGCAGGCCCGGACGTCGGAAGCCGTGGTCGCGGCGTGCTCCGGCGACCAGCCGAGGCCGCCGTCCGGCGCCTGCAGCGCGCGCAGCCAGGTCAGCAGGCGACCACGGTCCGGCGGGTCGTCGTGACACAGTTCGACCATGGTGCGCACCGAAAAGTGCGTGGCCCACACATCGGGGGCTTGGCCGGGCAGCATCGCGTACGCGTCGCCGGACCAGGTGCGGTGCAGCCAGTCCCGCGTCGAGCCGAGCTTGGGGATCTCGGCGCCGAGTTCGGCCATCGCCTGGGTGCAGTAGAACGTCGCCCACGCGTCGGACGCCATTCCCTTGCTCCAGGCGTAGCCGCCATCACTGTTGCGGCGACTGCGCAGGTAATCGACGGTGGCCGCGCTACCGGGCAGTTCGCCGGTCCGACCCAGCCACGCGGCCGTGCGGACCGCGGCGTAGGTGCACCACAGGTCTGCTTCACCGGTGGTGACGGCCGTCCCGACCGGCGCGTGGGGCGCCAGGTGCGCGATCATCCGCCCGCTCCCACGACCCGGAAGTTGGATCGCTTCCAGCTCTTCTGCGAAGCACCGCTCTTGGTGCTCGCGGGCAGCTGGTTGACGAAGAGCACCTCGTCCCATTCCAGGCCGAGCACTTCGCGGGAGGAATGCTGGAGCCGGTCGGCCATCGTGGCCTCGCCGGTCCGGTCCCAGTGCACGTCCCGTTCCAGGATCAACCGGGCGAACGCGCCCGGCGCGTCGGTCTCCATCAGGTAGCCGGTCGCCTCGGTCTCGCCGTAGACCACTTCTTCGACCGCTCGCACGGTGAGTTTCGCGCCGCGGACGGCCACGGCGTCGGAACTGCGCCCGACGACCTCGATCACCGGGGCGCGGTCGCCGCAGTCGCAGCGGGCGCCCAACCGCACGTCGTCCCCCGTGTCCAGCCTCAGCACGCACCGGGCGTGCAGGTTGAGCGGGGTGACCACGAGTCGTCCGGCGCCGGATTCCGGCAGTGGACGGACGGTTCCGTCGTCATCGGCGAGCTCGAAGTAGTTGGTCGCGGTCAGCAGGTGCAACCGGTCCCTGGCGCAACCGGCGGCCAGGGTGCCGGTCTCCGTGCTCCCGTAACTCGCGTCCAGCGCGGAGGCACCCCACCATCGGCCGAGGCGGGTCCGGAACGGCGCGGTGCTGACCTCGCCGAGCAGCATCAGCCGGTTCACGCCGGCACTCAGTTCCGCCAAAAGCCCGCGTTGTTTGATCAGCCTGCTGAACTGCAGTGCCACCCCGGGAGCGGCGAAAACGACGGTCGGCCGGAAGGTCTGACACAGTCCTATCAGCCGGTCCCAGTCGGAGATCCCGGTGGCGAACGGATAGGCCCTGGCATGCGGCCGCCCGAGGTACTCGCAGACACCGACGATAAGATCGGCCACCGGAACGATGTCCGAGGGAAGCATAATCAATACGCGTTCATTTTCCGGCAACAGATCGCGCCAGGCTTCTGCCACCGAAACGGTGTTCCAGATTATGTCCTCCGCCAGTCGCGGAGTCGGCGTCGGTAGCCCGGTGGTGCCGGTTGTTTCATAATATTTCGACGCCGCGTCAACTGGGGAAGCCAGGAATTCAGAAGGTTTTTTCTTGAGGTGCTGCTTACTGGTGGTACCGAGTGCTTCGAACCTGGCGAAGGAGTACTCCGGAAGGTCGGCGTAGGCTTCGGTGCGGCAGGCTCGTTGCCATGTGTCGGCGAGTTTCCGCAGGTAGAAGCCCTTGCTGGGCATTTTTCGCTGCTGGTCGCAGATCTCGTCGCCTGCCTGGTTCAGCAGGCGCAAGCGATCGCTGCTATTGATGATCAAGGATAATTCCCTCCCCAGGAAATAGACTAAGGTCTATGATCTTCTTGAGGCCCCCGGCTATTCAATCGGAGCAAGTTTAGCACTAAACCTCGATACGTCGCAAGTTGTCCGACGAGACAACGACGTTCGTATCATTCGCGACTGACGTCACTCTGGTGGCGGTACGGGCCCTGTCGGGCGCTGACGTACAGTCCTCGACCAGATGAATTACCGGCAGTCGTTGGCGTGCGTTCGTCTGCACTATATCGCCGCCATGGTCGGTGAAACACCCCCTTCCGTGCGCCTGGTCGCGAGTCAATAGCACGTGTCGTGAGGGTGTACGGCTCGTCGGTGCAGCGTAAGAGCCCATCAAGCAGACCCAGCATGCCTCTAAGACAGGGAGCGTCATGTGCGGAATCGCAGGCTGGATCAATCTCGAGCATCCCATCGGGTGGAAGGAAGCGGACCTCGAACGCATGACCCGGACGCTCGCCCGCCGCGGCCCGGACGACGAAGGGCTGTGGACTGATCGGCACGTGGGACTCGGCCACCGCCGGCTCGCCATCCTCGACGTGCAGCGGGGTGTGCAGCCGATGGTCACGGGTCCGCCGGACCGGCCGCATGCCGTGCTCTGCTACAGCGGCGAGGTGTACAACTTCCGCGAGTTGAGGGCGGAACTGGCCGGGCGCGGGCACATCTTCCGGACCCACGGCGACACCGAAGTGGTGCTCAACGCCTACCTGGAGTGGGGCGAGAGCTTCGTCGAGCGGCTGAGCGGGATGTTCGCCTTCGCGTTGTGGGATCCGCGCGAACGGAAGCTGCTCCTGGTCCGCGACCGGCTGGGCATCAAACCTCTTTACCACGCCCGGCTCGGCGAAGCGGTGCTGTTCGCTTCCGAGCCGAAGGCGGTGCTGGCCCACCCGGAGTTCACCGCCCGGCTGGATCACCAGGGGCTCGCCGATCTGCTGGGGCTCATCAAGACTCCCGGCGTGACCCCGTTCCACGACCTGTTCGAGGTGCCGCCCGGGCACGTCCTCACCATCGACGACAACGGCAGCCACCTGACCCGGTACTGGAGTTTGCCGACCACTCCGCACGAGGACGACATCGCGGAGACGGTGAGCCACGTCCGCGAACTGCTCTTCGACACCGTGCGACGGCAGCTGATCACCGACGTTCCGTTGTGCACCCTGCTTTCCGGCGGTCTGGACTCGAGTGTGCTGACAGCCATGGCCACGGAAATCCTCGACAGCACGGGAGAAGGCCCGGTCCGCTCGTTCTCCGTCGACTTCGTCGGCAGCGCGGACCACTTCCGCGCCAGCGACTTCCGGCCCGAACGGGACAATCCGTACGCCCTCCTGGTCGCCGAACACCTCGGCACGGCACACCGGACCATCGAACTGCCGGAAGACGCCCTCATCGAGGACGGCAACCGGGACGTCGTCCTCGGCGCGCACGACCTTCCGCTCACCTTCGGCGACGTCGACACCTCGCTGTACCTTCTCTTCTCGGCCATTCGCGACAAATCGACCGTCGCGCTCTCCGGTGAGTCCGCGGACGAGGTCTTCGGCGGGTACAACTGGTTCCACGACCCGAAGGTCGTCGGCACCGCGGACTTTCCCTGGCTCAGCACCATGCAGTTCGTCCCCGAGGGGATGCTGACCGCCGAGTTCCGTGAGCACACCCGATTCGGGGAGTACCGGGCCGACAGCTACCAGCAGGCGATCGGCGAAGTCGAGTACCTGCCGGGAGAAGACGCGCAGGACCGGCGGATGCGCGAGTTCAGCCACCTGCATCTCACGCGCTGGCTGCAAGTCCTGCTGGATCGCAAGGACCGGCTCAGCATGGCCGCCGGTCTCGAGGTGCGGGTGCCGTTCTGCGATCACCGGCTGGTCGAGTACGTGCACAACATCCCGTGGAAGATCAAGACCTACGACGGCCGGGAAAAGAGCGTTCTCCGTGGCGCGGCGGCCGGTCTGCTGCCCGATTCGGTGCTGAGCCGGAAAAAGAGTCCGTATCCCACCACCGGCAACACCCGGTACGAACAGGATCTGCGCCGCCGGGTCGGCACCCTCCTGGCGGAGAACCGGTCTCCGGCACTGGAGGTCGTCGACCCTGGCGCCCTCCGCGAGCTGCTGAGCAGGCCCGACGGCTACTTCGACACCCAGCTCCGGCGCAATCCGCTGGAAACCGTCTTGAGTCTCGCGCAGTGGTACCAGGGCCAATGGAACTCGTGATCACCGCGTCCGGCGACCCGGGTCGCCCGAACGAACCGGAGGAATGATGGAGAACCTGTGGCTCGCCGACGTGCTCGCGAAGCCGGTGCCGGAGTCGGTGCGGTTCCTCAGCCGCGCCGACGTCGTGGAGTGCCTGGCCACGGTCGACGTCGTGGGCGCGGTCAAGGGCGCGCTGCTGAGCCATCACCACGGCCGGACGATCCTGCCCGGTGAGGCCTATCTGTCCTGGACCAATCGGCTCGGCGCCTACAGCCGGTCGATCGGCATGCCGGGTGCGGTGCTGGAGCAGGGATCCGAAGGCGCCTACGGCATGAAAATCATCAATGCCAGTGTGTCGAACCCGGAGTTCGGCCTGGAACGGGCCGGTGGCCTGGGTCTCTGCTTCGACGCGCAGACCGCCAGGGTGACCGCGGTGATGGAGGTCGGCGTGCTCAGCGCCGTGCGGACGGCCGCCGTGACCGCGATCGCCGTCGAGGCTGTCGGGTACGGCGCGGCTCGTTCGCTGGCCGCCGTCGGATGTGGAACCCAGGCGCGTGTGCATCTCGCGCTGCTCCTCGCGCGATGCCCGGAGCTCAGCCGGATCACGCTGTACGACGTGCGACAGCCGGTGGCCGAGAGCCTGGCCGCTGAGCTCGCCCTGCGGCACCCGGAAGTCTCGTTCTCCGTCGCCTCCACGCCGGCCGATGCGATGGCAGACGCCGAGGTGGCGTTGTTCTTGACCACCGTGGCCGAAGGCTACGTCCAGCCGGAGTGGGTGCGACCCGGATCGCTCCTGGTCAACGTCTCGCTCGGCGACCTCACCGACGAGGTCCTGGTCGGCGCCTCCGCCCTCGTCGTCGACGACCTTCAGCTGATCATCGAGAATCCCCGGCGGCCGTTGGGCCGTCTGATCAACGACGGGCGAATCGCGGCGAAGGCCGATGAGGGCCTGCCCTCGGTCACCGCGACGATCGGCGAGCTGCTCGTCGGCGACACGACCGTCCAGAGGTCCGACGCCGGCTACGTCGTCGTGAATCCTTTCGGGCTCGGCATTCTCGACGTGGCACTGTTCGGCGCGGTGCTGCGCCAGGCGAGCGGTGCGGGCGTCGGGCGGATTCTGGAGCTCAATTGAGCCGGGCGCTCGCCGTCCGGCGAAAGTTTCACTGTTGACCATTCACCGTCTTTGATTCAGGGAGTTCAGGTGCGGTTGCCCAACCATCGCGGTCCGGTGAGCGAGATCCTTGTCGGTATTTTTCAGCGCCCGCCGGAGAGTGACGACAAGTCCGTCTTGGAGGCCATTTCGGCGACCGAGGTGGAGGCCATCTCCGACGAGGACCTGCAACTGAGTTTGTTCTTGTGTTACGGACCCCAGTACTGCCTCTTCGGAGAGACCGCGCAATATTGGGAGTGGGACGCCTCTCTGGTCGAGTTGCGCAAGCGGCTCGAAACCCGCTTCGCCCGCGAGCTCGGCGAAATCGCCGGCCCGCTCCCGGAGGTGGACGTGGAGAAGCTTCCCGAGTTCCTGATGGAACTAGGGAAACCGAGCCCGGGGCGGTCTCTCTCGCGCTACATCAAGCAAGAGGCCTCCATGGCGCAGTTCCAGGAGTTCCTCATGCACCGGTCCGTCTACAGCCTCATGGAAGCGGACCACCACAGCCTCGTCATCCCGCGGGTGCGCGGCGGCGGAAAACCGGCACTGGTGGAGATCCAGGCCGACGAGTACGGCGGCGGGATCCCGGGCCGCCTGCACTCCCAGTTGTTCGAACTGACCCTGGCCGAGCTCGGCATGCTCACCGAATTCGGCTCGTATTTCGAGGATGTCCCGGCCTGTTCACTGGAGACGGTGAACGTGATATCCTATTTCGGAACATACGGGCGTCACCGGGGTGCGCTGCTCGGAAACCTGGCGCTCACGGAAATCGGCTCGCATTATGTGAACCGGAATTTCCGGAACGGCCTGCAGCGGTTGAACGGGTCGGACGATTCGTGGCTGTTCTTCCAAGAGCACATCGTGGCCGACGCCGTCCACGAACAGCTCGCCGCCTATGACATGTGCGGCAAATTCGTGCGGGAGAACCCGCGGGAGTTGTCCGATCTGGTCTTCGGCGCAGTCGTGACGGCCGAACTGGGCGCACGGGCCAACGAGAACATGCTGTCGGCCTGGGAACGTGGCGAATCCTCCCTCCGCGGCAAGACGTCCGTGGCGGCGAGCTGATGGACGGCCGGGAGCCGGCAGGGGACACCAGCGCCGGGCCGGTGGTGCAGAAGCACGCTCCGGCCACGGTCGTGGTGTGCCAAGACGGGCCGATCATCATCCGCGGAGACTACGACCTGCGCAGCCAAACCGACGAGCCGATAGATCCACAGCGCAAGACCATCGCCATCTGCCGTTGCGGACGTTCCTTGATGAAGCCGTTCTGCGATGGCAGCCATATCTGGGCGAGGAACGGTGGCCATGGAGACCGGTCGGACCGGACGTAGTGACGGTGCCTGTGCTAGGGCGTGTTTCATAAGCCCTGTTCGCGGTCTTCGCGCCCAGGCGGCCCCTGACGGCACGGGCGGACACGGCCGAGTACGACCCGGTACGAGGCCGATCCGCCCGCACCGCCAGGAACCACCTGGATCACGAAGCCCATCGAACAGACTTATGAAACACGCCCCAGGGGAGGAAAAGACGGTGCTGGTTGAACTGCACGGCCCTGTGCCGGGTAGAACACCGATGGTGAAGGCGGTGGTGGGCTATCACGGCAGAACGACGAATCTCTGGTTGAAACTGGAACAGGAAAACCCGTTCGGGTCCATCAAGGACAGAGTGGCGTACTCCTTGCTCGGCACGATCTTCGAGACGGGACTGCTCTGCGGTGGGATCATCGAGTCGACGTCCGGAAATCTCGGGATCGCGTTGGCCAGGTACTCCCAGATCTGCGGCGTGGAGTTCACGGCCGTCGTCGACCCGCGGACGTCGCGCATGCTCGTGCGGCAGATGCGGAGCGCGGACGCGAAGATCGTGGAAGTGACGAATCCCGACGAGACAGGCGGATTCCTGCTCTCCCGGCTGGCCTACATCCGCGACCGGATGGCGGTCGAGGACACGCTCGTGTGGCCGAACCAGTACGAGAACCCGGCCAACCCTCGTGCCCACACCGAAGGGACGGCACCGGAGATCCACTCCGCCATTCCCTCCGACGATCTCGACGTCTTCCTGGGCGTGTCGACGGGCGGGACCATGCGCGGGTTCACGGACTACGTCACGCGCAACAGGCTGCCGTGGCGGTGTATCGCGGTGGACGAAGTGGGATCGATCGCGCTCGGCGGCCCGCCTGCGACCCGCAGCCTCAACGGAATCGGCGCGAGCCGGAGCTCGTCCTTCGTCTCCGGGCGTGACTGCCCGAACGTGCGGGTGACCGCGCGCGACGCGGTGGCCGCGTGCGACTGGGTCGCGAGTGAGCTGGGCGTCCGTGTCGGCGGCAGCTCGGGGGCCACCGTGGCAGGGGCGCTGAGATGGATGCGCGAGGGTTTCGGCGCCGAGCACATGGTCGTCGTCTGCCCTGACGGCGGCGAACGCTACGAGGACACGATCTATTCACAGAACTGGCGTCGAGCGAAGGACCTGACCGCGAGAGCGGATCTGGAATTTCCGGAAGTGCGCTCGACGAGTGTCGTGGACAATTCGCTGATTTTGACCTGAGGACGGAGGATCGCATGGTTGGCTTTCTCTCTCTCGACGATGTCGACCCCGGCGAGCTGCACGAAATCGTCGGCAGGTCGGTCGACGTGCTCGCCCGGCCGGAGCGGTGGGAACAACGGCTGTCCGGCAAGGTGATCGGAACCTACTTCGCCAAGACGTCCACTCGCACGAGGACAGCGTTCACGACGGCCGCGTTGCGGCTCGGGGCTTCGGTCGTCCCGTACGGCCCCGCCGATCTTCAGCTCAACACCGGGGAGTCCCTGCACGACACCGGCCGGATGTTCGGCGTGATGCTCGACGGCCTGGTCATGCGCACCGCGGGCCCGCTCGAAGACATGCGGCTCGTGGCTCGCAGCGGCGACCTTCCCGTCGTCAACGCGATGGCCGCGCAAGAGCATCCGACCCAGGGCGTTTGCGACGCGGCGTCGATGCTCCGGCACTTCGGCGGTGTGGACGGTTTGTCCGTGCTGTACGTCGGTGAAGGCAACAACACGGCTGTGGCACTCGGAAAGATCCTGAGCACTTATCGTGGTGTCACGGTGGTTTTCGCCACCCCGAAGGGATACGGGCTCGATGCCACGCTGCTCCGTTCGCTGCAGGAAAAGGCGGCGGCTTCGGGCTCCCGGATCGTCGAGACCCACGACCTCGATGCGGTCGACGTAACGGTCGACGTCGTTTACACGACTCGCTGGCAGACCACTGGTACGGCGAAACCGAGTGCGGATTGGCGGGAGGACTTCCGGCCGTTCTATGTGGACGACGCGGTGATGTCCCGCTGGCCGGACGCGGTCTTCATGCACGACCTGCCGGCGCACCGCGGCGACGAGGTCAAGGGTTCGGTGCTCGACGGAGACCGTTCGATCGCCTGGGAACAGGCACGGATGAAGTACGGCAGTGCGGTCGCCATTCTGGAATGGGTCTACCGCGATTTCTAGTAGCAGCTTGCAAGTGAACAACGGGGGAGTTTTGACGACACTTACACTTCTTTCTTTCACAGCCGCGGCGGCGGTCGTCGTCATCGTGCCGGGGCCGGACCAGGCGTTGCTGCTCCAGACGAGCGCCGCGTCCGGACGCCCGGCGGCGGTGCGCGCCGCAGGAGGAGTGCTGCTCGGCATCGTCCTGTGGGGTATCGCCTCGGTGGTGGGGTTGTCCGCGCTGCTGGCCAACGGCAGCGTCGCCTTTCTGGTCGTCTCCGTGATCGGCGCGGCCTATCTGATCTGGCTCGGGATCAACGCCTTGCGTTCCGCGATGTCGGCCGCGGCGGGCGCCGCTCCGATACGCGACGCTCGCGGGAAGACGGGGTTCTTCATGCGCGGACTGCTCATGAATTGCCTCAATCCGAAGATCGGCCTGTTCTACCTGTCGATTCTTCCGCAGTTCCTCCCGGGCTCGGCGACGCCGGCCGTGGGCGACGAGCTCGTGCTCTTCGCCATCTACGTCACGGTGAGCGCCCTGTGGTTGTTCGGATTCGCGTTCGCGGCCGGAAGTCTCCATCCGATTTTGAACCGGCCGCGGGTCAAAAGATCGTTGGACTCGGTGGTAGGAGTGATTCTGGTGGGACTAGGCGTCATGGCTCTGGTGGGAGTGTGATGAACGGCCAAGTGGACACACTCGTCGAAACGGGCTGCGCGGTAGAGCGGGCTCTCGACGCCGTCGAGCAGGCCCGGGGCGAGCTGCGACTATCCGGTGATCCCTTGATGGCCGCGGTGGACAGCGCGCTCACCTGTGCGGTTTCCCTGATCGAGCTCCGGGAGCGCGGAACGGACTGCGACATCGACAGTCTGCACAAGGCCCTGGCCGCGGCGCGGGCTTTGGTCGGCGAAGTCACCTTCGCCGTTCGCGACAGCTATCCGTGAGCCGGTTCCGGCTTCACACCGGCTCAGGCACCCACAGCCACGCGGACGCGGTGAATTCCTTCACCGCGACCTCGACGCGCCGGAACCGGGCGGTGGCCTCGAAGTCTCCCGGCTGGAAGACGGCGGAGTACACCTGGTCCGACGCGAGCACGACGAGGTCGCGGTCCGGCTCGTCGATGACGGCCTGGCGCAGGGGAGGGGCGTCGATCATCCTGGCGAGGTCGACGACGAGCGGGCCGGTGTAGCCGGTCGTCCCGCTGTGGCCGAGGAGCCCCAGCGTCACGGCCATGCGCAGCCTGATCCGGTCTTCATGGAGCCGGTTGTCCTCGGCGAGCCGCCGAGCGGTCGCCTCGACGAGATCGGTCAGCATTCGGGAGGGGTCCGCGTCACTCGGAAGGTAGACCGAGGCGCCGTCGCCGTGCCATCGATGGTCGATCTGGTCGAGGTCGGTGCCGGCGTCGGCCAGAGTCCGGCGCAGCAAGGCCGGAATCCGATGCTCCAGCCTCTCGCGGCCGGTGGTGGAGCGGCCACCGAAACCGACCACGTCGATGGTGAGCCCGATCCGCAGTGTCTTGCGCACCTGACGATACGGAGGCGTGGTCATCGCCGCCGTGAGGGCCGGTTCGCCGAGGTGCCCCTCCGGGCCGGGTGGCAAGGGCCACAGACTCGCGCGGTCGCAGGCTTTCCGGCAAGCGGCCAGATCGACGTCGGTGTACGCGAGCAGGTACACGGCCGTGATCGCCGAAGCGGGCGTGGCGGTGAAGTAGTCGATGGTCGCGCCGACCAGAGCCCGGGCGGTGGACGCGGGGTCGCCACCGCCCTGTCCCGCGCCCAGCAAGGGGAACAGCACGGACCGCACCGGCGTGGGATCGGTGACGCCGTCGATCGCGGCGAGCACCGCGGTGACGCATCGGCCGACGTCGCGAATCTGGCGATAACCGCCGCCGGGCTCACCTTGTACCGCGGCCGAATGCGCCACATAGCGGACTCCGAACCGGGCCAAGTCACCCGGTCCGGTGATGATTGCCGTTCCGGCGGGCACGGGGCGTCGTGGGCCGACGCGGCGTTCGAGTTCATCGGCGACGACATCGGCGGTGATCCGTCCCGCGGTGTCCCGACAGGCGCCTTCGTAACGGATGATCGCCGAGACGGACAGTTCGTCGACGCGGGACATCCGCATCGCGGTGTTCTCCGGGTTGACCCACAGCTGGGCGCAGTGTGTCCGGCGCAGGTCGCCGGTGACGATGCCGAGGTGGCGCTCCGGCCCAGCCTGCCGCACGCGGTACAGGGAGATCTCGACGGCGTCGAGGACCCGCGGGCTCCGTGGCCGTGCCGGGCGAGTGCTCCACCACAGGACAGCGGCCATCGCCAGGCAGATGATGGTGATCGTCACGGCCGCCGCCATCTCGGTCTCACCCCGAAGCGTGGTCGGTCACGGCTTCGAAACGCGCAGGATGGGCGGGTGCATGACCACGGCGTCGCCCCGGCGATAGAGGGCGGCAGGGCGTCCGCCGTCGCGGGTGGTCCGCTCGCCGGTGGCGACGAGGAAACCGTCGACGCCGGTGACCTTGCGGTGGAAGTTGCGGGGGTCGATCTTGTGGCCCCAGACGGTTTCGTACACATGGCGCAGTTCGCTGATGGTGAAGGGGGAAGCGCAGAAGGCGGCGCCGAGAGTAGTGTATTCGAGTTTGCCGCGGGCCCGGTCGACGGCGTCGGCGATGATCGATCGGTGGTCGAAGGCCACGGTCGTGCTGTCGCCGAGCACGGCGTCGACCGGGGTCCACCGAGCCATCCGCGCGTCCCCGCCCGCGGTGGGCAGGGGAAGATCCGGTACGACGGCGAGATAGCAGACGGTCACCACGCGGCCGCGTGGATCCCGTTCGGGTGCACCATAAGTACGCATCTGCTCCAGATGCAGCGTATTCGCATCGAGTCCGGTTTCCTCGGCCAATTCGCGTGCGGCCGCGACGTCGAGATCTTCCCGCTCGGAGGCGATGAATCCGCCGGGCAGGGCGAACTTCCCACGGAAGGGGGCGATGGCGCGCTCGATGAGCAGGATCTGCAGTTCGTCGTCGCGGACGGTCAGGACCGCGAGATCCACGGCCACCGCCACCTTCGGTATCTTCCAGGAATCCTTGGACTTCGGGGGCACGGCCGAACTCTATCTTCTCGTCAGCTTGACGCCAAGTGATCCTCGTCCTATCATCGCCTAATATCGTCAGATTGACTAAAAGGGGTCGTATCCTTGATGAGGACATTGTGGTCGATTCGGCTCCGCTCGCCGTTGTCCTGACGGCCATACCCGTCGAGTACGAAGCGATGCGAGAACATCTGCTCGACGTTCGGGAACAGGTCCACCCCGCCGGCACGATCTTCGCCCTCGGCCGCTTGAGAAGCGGGCCGTGGCGAATAGCCCTCGCCAGGACAGGGCAGGGAAACTCGTCCGCGGCGGCCCTGGCGGAGCGCGCGATTTCGTTCTACCGGCCGGATATGGCGCTGTTCGTCGGGGTGGCGGGCCGGCTGCACCTCGACCTCGCGCTCGGCGATGTGGTGGTGGCCAAGAAGATCTACGCGATCCACAGTGGCATGGAGAACGACACCGGATTTCAGCCCCGCCCCGTCACCTGGCAGCTCGACCACGGTCATCTCCAGCGGGCGGAACGGGTCGCCGGAAGCGGTTCCTGGCGAAACGCGCGTCCCGACAGACGGCGGGCCGAGGCGAGAGCGGTTGTGCGCGCGCTCGCCTCCGGCGAAGTCGTCCTGGATTCGGCCGAGTCGTCACTCGCGCGATTGTGCAAGAAGCATTACGACGACGCCGCGGCGATCGAAATGGAGGGGTCCGGGGCGGCGGTCGCGGGCCATTTGAACGATTCGCTGCCGATGGTGGTCATCCGGGGGATCAGCGACTACGCCGACGGCCGGAAGGAAGCGACCGACCGCACCGGCTGGCAGGAACAGGCGTCGTGTAACGCCGCCGCGTTCGCCGTGACCCTGTTGAAGGAATTCAGTCCCGTCCGCTGGGCCGCGTCCCAAGCGTCCGCTCGGGCGATGGAGGCGGACCTGCTGTCCGGAAGCGTCGAAGAGCAGATCACGGCCGCGGACGCGCTGGGCAGCGGCCGTTTCGAAAACGCCGTACCGGTGCTGCGGCGAGGATTCCTGGAGACCTTCGATCCCGATGTGAGCCTTCGGATCATCGTGGCACTGGGGCGGCTGGGTACCTCCGCCGCGCAGGAAGCCCTCAAAACTCTGAATCCACGCTATCCGATCGAGCGGCTCGCGATCCGGGACGCTCTTGACGCGTGGCAGGAGCCATTCGAATAAAGGAGATTCACTCCATGGAACACCGAATCCGGGCACGGAGGACGAAAGTCGTCGTCGCGACGGCGATCCTTCTCTGCACCGGAACAACCGGGTGCGGCGCTCCTGCGGAGCCGCCTCAGGCGGAACCCGCGTGTCTGAGAGACAAGACGCCGTACTCAGTGGGCCCGGACACCTATGCCGAGGTCGGGAAACCCGGCGCCACCAAGGGAAACAGCCGCCCCTTCGTGGTCGTGTTCGACGAGCAGCACGCGTCGCGGATCGGGCAGGTGGAAATCGCCATGATGCTCAACCGCCTGTACCACTCCGCCAATCTGCGGAATCTTGCGGTGGAGGGAGGCGTCATCGAAAAGCCCCGGCCGGATCTCGCCTGGTTCGCCGCGAAACCGGACCCTCGGCACCGGACCGCCGTGGCATTGCAGTTACTGAGGCAAGGCGAGGTCAGCGCCGCGGAGTTCGCGGCGATGGCTCTGCCCGGCTTTCAGTTGCAGCCGATCGAACACGCGTCCGAGCACGATATCGAGCTGTCGACCTCGGCCACCCGCGCCTACACCTCGTATCTGGTGGCCATCGCCGTGCTGTCCATGACGGACGGCCAGGCCACGCAAGCGGAAGCGCTCCTCAAGCAGGACAAGAAAGAGGAGGCGATCAAGTTCATCATCAGCTCGAGCCCGTGGACCAAGGAACGGCATGAGCTCTTGGAACGGAAAACGCCCGTGGTGTCCACCGGGGAGATGCAGCGGCTCGGCGCCGAACTCGAGGAGAAGGCCGCCCAAGTCGGTGCCGACGTCTCGGAGTACCGCAAAGACCTCCAGGCCGCCCGGAACTTCTTCGAGGTGTCCACCCGGCGGAGTTCCACGATGGCCGAGGTGACGGCCGGAATCGCGACGGTGCGCGTGGGTGAGTGCGCGCCGATCGCCATGAACGTCGGCGCGGCTCACTCCGACGAGATCACGAGCCTGCTCAGCCAGAAGAACATGTCCTACGCCGTGGTCTCGCCGACCTCGCTGGAAACCGGCACGAGTCTCGGAAACGGCAGCCTGTCCATGCCCGCCTACGATCGCAAGCTGAACGGCCGTTCGGTCGATCCGGCGGGTGGTGTCGGGGCGTTCTTGGACGGACGACGCAAACCACCACCGGCCAGTCAAGCCGCATGGTTCAAGATCAAAGCCGAGATAGCCTACGCCTCCGCCGTCATTGCCCGCGCGGCGGCAGGATCAGTCCCGAAGCCGCCTTTCGGTCTCGACCAGCGCCAGCTGGGCCTGGCCGGATCGGGGCCGGAGGCGGCGTCCATCTCCATCGACCTCTCCACGATCACCGTGGTGCCGGTAGAAGAGAACGGAGTCAAGCGAAACGACGTCGTCTTCCAGGTCAACCTGCCCCAGCAAAAGGGACTGTGGATTCGAACGGGTGTCGTCTCGCGGAAGGCCGACGAGTCGCCGAGCGAGGGCACCTTGCAGCAAAGCCTCGAACAGGCGCTCAAAAAGATGCGCGAGGACCTGAAGAAGGAACCTCTTGCCGACGACGCGGCACAACCGAAGGTGAGCGAGATCGTCCCCGGCATCAAAGTCGCGGTCGCGACCTCCAAGGAAGGCGCCTTGGGCGCGAATATGGCCGGCTGACGGAGAAAGATGAACCTCCACTGAGGACACTGTCCTCAGTGGAGGCTCGCCTTCGCGGTGTCGTATTCCTCACGTGCCTTCTGGACGGCACTCAAACGCCGGTCGGTCCACCGGGCGAGGCCGCAGATCTGGTCCGCGGCCTCATTGCCGAGGTCGGTGAGGGAGTAGTCGACCCGGGGCGGGATCACGGGTTTGGCGTCGCGGTGGACCAGCCCGTCCCGTTCCAAGGTCTGGAGGGTCTGGGCGAGCATCTTCTCGCTGACCTTGCCGATCTGACGGCGCAGCTCGTTGAAGCGGTAGGGACGGTCCAGGAGCGCGATGAGGACGAGCGTGCCCCACCGGCTGGTGAGGTGTTCGAGTACGAGGCGCTGGGGGCACATCGTGTCGCCGCCGGCGAGCCGGACGCGGTCCACGAGCGACATCTCACTTACGTCCATGCCAGTACCTTACTTCAAGGTGGGTACTTCCCAAAGGAGAGTGTGCGGGTCAAGGTTGGTGAACCGACCTTGAAGGAGAAAGTACGAGCATGAGCATCGTCGTCACCGGCGCCACCGGAAGCCTCGGCCGATTTGTCCTCGAGGGCTTGTTGGAGAAGGTCCCGGCCGGGCAGATCACCGCCGTCGTCCGCAGCAGGGAGAAAGCGGCCGCCTTCGCCGCCCGAGGCGTGCGGATCGCGATCGCCGACTACAACGACCCCGAGACCTTCGACGGCCTGTTCGCCGCGGGCGACAAGGTGCTCCTCATTTCCGGCACCGAGTTCGACAAGGGCCGCGTCGGGCAGCACAAGATCGTCCTCGACGCCGCGCGTGCCGCCGGAGTCGCGCTGTTCGCGTACACCAGCGCGCCCGGCGCTCTGACCGCCGCGCTCGCGGACGACCACCGGGGCACCGAGGCCGCGATCCTCGAGTCCGGTCTGCCGTATGTGTTCCTGCGCAATGGTTGGTACAACGAGAACTACACCGAGCGGCTCGCCCCGATGCTCCAGACCTCCACCGTCACCCAGGCCGCCGGCGAAGGCCGCGTGGCCTCCGCTGCCCGGGCCGACTACGCCGCCGCCGCGGTCGCGGTGCTCACCGGTGAGGGTCACGAGAACACGGCGTACGAGCTCAGCGGCGACACCGCCTGGGGTTTCGCCGAGCTCGCGGCCGAGTTGAGCAGGCAGACCGGCGGTGAAATCGTCTACAAGCCCGTTTCGGTGGACGCCTTCTCTGACATCCTGACCGGCCACGCCGGGCTCCCCGCGCCGATCGCCGCGCTCCTGACCGGTATGGAGGTGGCCATCGAGAAGGGCGAACTGGCGGGCACCGACGGCGAACTCGGCCGCCTGATCGGCAGGCCCACCACACCGATCGCCGACTCGATCGCCCTCGCGCTGAAGGAGTGACCGGGTGGCTTCTCGGTCGTGAGTGGCGTTTCGGGTTATTGAGGGGTAAGTCAAATGTGGCGGGGGCAGGCTCCCCCGAGAGACCTGAGGAGCCTTGACTGTCCTTAAGGGACACTTTTCACGGTGCAGTTGCGCGGTTTGGGCGCTTTGCGTGCTTCGTGACGGGGGGTCGTGAGTGGCAAAGAGGGTTAGAACCAGCATTGCCACTCACGACCCCCGTCGCAAAGCG